>JAPOSR010000023.1 GCA_026709625.1 Chloroflexota bacterium | reverse complement strand
CCTTAAATTGTTTCACTTTTTAGTAGAGTGTAAATACTAACTATTCTGAAAAGTGTTTAAACAAAATAATTTTTGTCTCCAAGCAAAGTATATTTCAGAGGTCAAAATTAATTCAATCTTCAAATGGTTGTTGAATAGATGAATAATAGTATTTTTGAATCTGGTAGTTGTTGGTTGAAAGCTGATTTTCACCTTCATACCAATGCCGATAAGGAATTTAAATATAATCTCGCAGAAAACGATTATATAAATAATTATATTCAGGCGTTAAATGAGGCAGGAATCAAACTGGGTGTGATTGCTAATCACAACAAGTTTGACAAAGAAGAATTCAAAAAATTACGCAGAAAGGCCAATAAACATGGGATTGGCTTGTTACCAGGTGTAGAATTGTCATTAAAGGAAGGCCATTCAGGTATCCACGTAATAATAGTTTTTTCAAATGATTGGTTTGATAATAGTTCACAAACAAATCATATAGAATCTTTTCTTAATTCGGCTTTTGCAGGTATTACAAATTATAAACATAAAAACTCGAATTCCAATGATGACCTTAATCAAATTGTAAAGAAATTAGATCATTATGGTTGTGACTATTTTCTTATTTTTGCCCATGTAGAGCAAAATAAAGGATTGTTTAAGGAATTAGGACCAGGGCTAATAAAAGAACTTTTCCAAAATGATATTGTTAGTCCTCGGATATTAGGTTTTCAAAAAGTAAGAACATCAGACTTGAGAACTAAAATACAACAGGAACTTGGTAATTATTATCCTGCGGAGGTTGAAGGCTGTGACGCCAAAAATCTAGATGATTTATCCAACCTAAAGAGTGTTAGTAGCTATTTAAAATTAGGTAACTTTGATTTTAAATCAGTCAAATTTGCACTGAGAAATCATAAAACTAGAGTGAGTAATGATTGCAGGAAGTATGATCATTCTTATATCAAAAAAATTACCTTTCAGGGTGCTGGTTCACTTGGTAATTCCGAGATAAATCTTTCTCCAGAACTTAACACTCTAATTGGCATTCGGGGAAGTGGTAAATCCTCTATATTAGAGGGAATACGTTATGTATTGGATATTCCATACAGTGAGCATGCAACAGATACAAGTTATAAAAATGAATTAATACATTACATGTTACAAAGT
The DNA here is from genome assembly GCA_026709625.1 of Chloroflexota bacterium. Classification (GTDB taxonomy): domain Bacteria; phylum Chloroflexota; class Anaerolineae; order Aggregatilineales; family Phototrophicaceae; genus UBA6055. Next base: position 2,257 of record JAPOSR010000023.1, on the reverse strand, counting down.
GGTGGGATTATTACTCTGGATGCTATTGACAAACAAGGCCAACCTTTTCAAATTCGGCGTATTTTGGGAGAAAAACCTGAAGTATTTAGAAACGGAATAAAACAACCTAGCGGAATTTCTATTCGTGAAACCGTTGTCTACAATCCGATTTATTTTGGGCAAAACGATTTATCTAATACAAAAAAGGGGTTTGAAAAGGACCTGATCGAAAAACTCACTGGTGAGGCCTTGGTACCAGCAAGATTGGAAATTGATGAAGCTAAACAACGAATAATTTCTATTATTGAAAATTTACAACTATCAGAGCAATTTTCTGTTCAAAACCAAGAAATTGAACAGAAGAAGAACGATGTAAAGGCAAGATTGGAAATTTACCAAAAATATGACTTTGATACAGTATTACAAAAGCAAATTGATTTTGATAGGGATGAAAGGAAATTTGAACAGGTCTTGCAAGTTTCGAAGGAATATTTGTCTGGATTAAATAATACCCTGGATCAGCATCATGATGAACTTATAAACCAATTCCCGTACAAATCAGAACTTAATAAATCCTCTCTCGAGGATTTATTCAAAAACTATAAAAAATTACTCAATGGATTTAATAAAATCAAAGAAATAGTAAATGAAGGTCAAATATCTGTCGAGGAGATGCAACAAAACTATTCAGAATTTTTATTCCAGAAGCAGAACCTGAAATTTGAGTTTGCCGAAATCGAAAGAAATTTTGCCTACGAATTAAAACAGGAAAATATTTCGGGCATTAGTTCTGAAGAATTCAGAGGTTTAAAAGCCTCACTTGAAAATTTTGAACGGATACTAAAACATTCCAACATCACGGAGCAAAAAACAAACGAAGTAAAACAGAAACTTACAGAGGAGTTAGTGGTGTTAAATTCTCTTTGGAAGGAGGAGTTCGAAATCATTCAAAAAGTAATTGGCAATTTCAATAATGATGATTCAAAACTAAAACTTGAGGTTGGATTCCAAAGTGATAAGAAGGCTATGTTTGGATATTTACAACAAATATTTCAAGGAAGCCGAATGCAAAAGCCTACACTAAGAAAAGTTGTAAATAATTACAATGATTTTGGTTCTGTTTGGCTCAACAAAGAAACCGTACGTTCGATATTAGGAAATTCATTCGAGAAATTTTGGGTGAGGTTTGAAGAGAATCTGAAGGATTTCATTACTTGGCAAGTACCTAATGAATTTACAATAAAATATCATGAAAGAGAATTGGCTAAACACTCCTCAGGTCAAAAAGCTTCTGCAATGTTGTTATTTATACTTAATCAAAAGGACAATGATTTGGTAATTATTGATCAACCAGAAGATGATTTGGACAATCAAACAATCTATAGTGACGTAATCAAGCTAATCCGTAAATTAAAACCCAAAACACAGTTTATATTTGCTACCCATAATGCAAATTTTCCTGTTTTGGGTGATGCAGAAATGGTTATCTCGTGCGACTATTCAAATAATCAAATTCATACCCAAAATGGCAGTATTGATTGTTCTGAGGTACAAAAATCTATTGTAAATGTTATGGAAGGTGGTGCAGAAGCATTCCAAATTCGTAAAGAGGTGTATGAAGATTGGAACCCGAAGAGTTAAGGCAAATAATCAATAATGGTGAAGACTCAAAGAATGAGTTTAAGTCAAATATAACCAAAGGTATAAGCCTCGCAAAAGAAATGATCGCCTTTAGTAATAAAAAAGGTGGAAATATATATATTGGAATAACCGATGAAGGCGAAATTGAAGGACTTACACAAGATGATGTAAGGCGTTTGAATCAACTTATACCCAATTCAGTTACTGACCATATTCGCCCTCCTATAATTGTTGATACCCAAAACTTAAATTTTGAAAATGGTTTGGTAATGGTTGTTTCGGTACCTGAGGGGTCAAATAAACCATATATGGACAATAATTCTTCAATATATATTAGAAATGGTGCGAGTACTCAAAAACTTCAAACTCGTGAAGAAATACAGCGAATTTTTCAAAGTGCTGGTTTGATACATGCAGATGGCATTCCGGTAAAAGGTTCAACAATGGCTGATATAAATACGGAAATTTTTGAATCTTTTTTTGTCAAAGAATTTGGCGATAAATTAAGTGGTCAGGATATTTCATTCCCGCAAATTCTGGAAAATATGAAACTGGCGAAAAAAGGGGAAATAAATTATTCTGGAATACTGTTATTTGGTTTGTACCCTCAGAGATGGCTACCTGTTTTCAACGTGAA
>JAPOSR010000079.1 GCA_026709625.1 Chloroflexota bacterium | reverse complement strand
AACCAGCGCGATCAGCAGTATCAGGTTACGGGCGATGCTGGCGGTATGTTCTCCCATAATGGCTTTCCTGTTGATCAGGATGAGTACGACCAGGTAAACCAACGGCACGACCAGTGCGTTGAGGCTCATCAGCAGCAATAGTTTGAACAGGGCCGGGAAAGTCCACAGCGGCGCCAGTAGCGCCGGGAGGATAATGCATACGGCTACTGTGCGCTTGAAACACTTGTTGTCGCGAGTGTGGCGCCAGGGATAACCGAACATATCGAGCATGAAGTAGCTGATAAGCTCCACCGTGACTACAAATGTGGTCAGCGCGGCAATGATCATCCCGGTGGAAAACACCAGTGGGCCGAGAAATTCCAGCCCCGGGGGAAACGCCCGCAGCAGTATTCTGCTCGCTTCGTGGACCGAATCAATCCCGGTATGGTCGGCCAACGGGTACAGGGCAAAGCCACCGGCAATGACGATGCACAAGGAGCAGGCGCAATAGATGAAACCCAGGTTGATAACAGAGTTACGGAATTGCTGCTTGAGGTCCGGCGCGCCTTGCGGCTGGTTGTCTGCGCTCAGGTACGGCATGCCCAGCATCGCCGCCGGCGCCAGCACACTACCGAGAATGCCCATGATGACCAAGCCGCTGTTGCGTACCATGCCAGTGCCCGGCGCCGGCAGGTCTGCAGGCACTCCCGGCGTCATGCCGGACAGAATCGCGGACAGTTCCGTGAAACCGCGTAGCGCCACGATCAGGAAACAGGCCAGCATCAGCAACAGGAATGCAGTCATGTAACGTTGCATGCGTTGGTAGCCGGCCGAGGTCAGCAACCAGACAATACCGGCGGCGAAGGCCAGGGACACGAGCAACTCCAGGTTGCGGTAGTTGTCGGCGGCATCGCCCGCGGCCGTAGCAGGCGGATAGTACCCGAACAGGGACAGCGCGGCCGAGCTCATCACCGACATTTGCCCCATGCCGATAAGCAGGTGCACGGGGATAGTGATCGCCAGCAGTAACCAGGCTACGCCAGGGTGCAGGTGGGTGCAGATCAGGGCGAACATGCCCTGGTCCTTATTGAGCAGGCCGATGCGGGCGGCGCTATCGACCGTAATCACCAGCAGCGGCGCCGTCAGCAGCACCACCCACAGCAACTGGTAACCGAACCAGGCGCCACTGAGTATCAGTGACGAGGCGGCGCCGGCGCCGATGGACGCTGCGGCCATCACCGCAGCGGGACCGACTATGCGTTGGCAATGAGCCGATAAATCACGCAATGACGGGTTGATAGGCATCTCTAAACCTTCATGATCAGGCGACTGCACACCCTTGCCCGTATGTAAGCCCGTTGCTCGTCATACCGGCCAGGGATTGGCCGGTATCCAGTGACAGGGACGTAAACAGGTCAGGCCAGGCCAGGTGAAATTTACATAGCAAAAATTAGATGGTTCCCCTATGGTTCATTGCTCCAGTAAGTTCCGGTAAACCCTGCCGCCTTTCATTACCAGCAGGATATTACGTAAGGCCTTGATATCTTCTGTCGGATCCATGTTTACGGCTACGATGTCGGCATATTTACCCGGTTCCAGTGAGCCGATCTCAGCCTCCGCCTCCAGCAGTCTGGCGGGTTCTATGGTTGCCGAGCGCAACGCCTGCAGTGGCGTCATGCCGGCGTCCACATAGTATTGCGCTTCGCGCGCAGTGGCGGTGGTGCCGTCATTGGGTTCGTGTGGGTACTGGTCGGTTCCCAAGGCGATCTTCACACCCTCTTCTATCGCCATCTGCAGCGCCTTCCAGTGCGCAACGCCGGCGGAATTACGCCGTGCCAGATACCACGGTGGCGAGCCGATGGCCTTGAAAAATGGCTCTGTGGCCGGTTGGCTGACGACGATGGTCGGCACCAGCCAGGTGCCGTGTTCTTTCATCTTCTGCAGGGTTGGGCGATCAAGGAAATAACCGTGTTCTACGCAATCAAGTCCGTAGTCTATGGCAATGCTGGTCGCGGTCGGGGAACCGGAATGGGCCGTCACCGGTATGCCGAACCGATGGGCCGCGTCGATCACCGCACGAATTTCCTCGGGCATCATCAGCACTGCGTCAAGATCGCCGCCGGCAGTGGCTATCCCGCCGGATATAAGGATCTTGATCCATTTTGCGCCGGCGCTGATCTGCGTACGCGCCGCTTTTACCAGCTCGTCCGCGCCGTCATAATTTCTCTCGCTACCTTTTGACCCGTGTCCGGCGGTTATCGTAAGCGCTTCTCCGGCGCTGTAAATGCGCGGGCCGTCGGCCTGCCCCTTGTTTATCGCCCGCATCAGCGCCAGATCGGCGTGTGCCGTCTCCCCCGTCAGACGTATGGTGGTGACGCCGGCCAGCAGCGACTCACGAGCATTCGCGGCCATCCGCAACGCCAGCGCGGCTTCGCTTTCGTTGGCCAGTTCTGCCGCCATTTTGCCGGGGAGGATCAGCCCCAAGTGCACGTGCATGTTCATCAGGCCGGGGATCAGCCAGACGCCGCTGGCGTCCAGCTGTTCGGCATCCTTGGGAATTTTTACCTTGCCTGCTGCGCCGATTGCCGCGATCCGTTCCCCTTCCACCAGGATGACGGCATTCTCAAGCGGCGCTTTGCCCTCCAGATCCACCACCGTGCCGCCGACAATGGCGATGGCAGCAGTCGTCTCAGCGGCTGGTACGGATAGTGCAAGAAAAATCAGGCATAAAACACGGAATTGTATTCGGGCAATGCTCATCTCGGGCACCTCTTTAACAGTCACTCGCCGTAGGTATATTTCACGCGCAGGCCGTAACTGCGCAGGGACGGTTCTAAGGATACCCCGCCGGCCCAGGCCTTGCGATAGGCATTCTGGAAATACTTGCTGTTGAACACGTTCTCGGCATAGCCGGTGATGGTGAAGTTCTGGTGCCGAACGCCGGCGCGCACGTTGAAGAAATCGTAGCTGGGCACCTGCCAGGGAAACTCATCGGGTCGCAGCAGGTCTTCCACCTGCGTCCTGTGCACCTTGTCCCGGTAAGTCCACTCAACGCGGGGAAAACCGTCGTAAGCCGGTGCGATGTTAAAGGTATATTCGGCATCCGCAGCCAGCGTCCACTCGGGCGCCATGGGCGTGCGACTGCCGTCCAGCACGTGGTTGCACTCGGTGGACGGCGCCACGTGGTTGCAGACGTTATCGCGGATGAATACGGTTGCCTTATCAAGTTCGGCATCAAGATAACCGACATTGAAATTCACGATCAGGTTATCGATGGGCAAGGCGGTAACGGACACTTCCACGCCTTTGGAAAACGCTGATTCGGCATTACTGATGAACGTGCCGCCGGTTGCTCCGAGCAGGTCGGGCACCAGGAAGCTGACGTGCATGTCGCTCCAGTCCCTGTAAAATACCGCCGCGTTGATCCTCAG
>JAPOSR010000005.1 GCA_026709625.1 Chloroflexota bacterium | reverse complement strand
CCAAGGTCTTCAAGCTGAAAAAGTTGCGCCTGCCAGCTGGCGAGACAATCCATATTAAGAAGACAATGGCGATCCGTCCCATCTCCACGCGCCGATATTATCCTGGGCGGCAGCGGCTGGAGATCCAGGTCAACGGGGTCTGTCTGGGCGGCGCAGAGTTTGAACTTGTGATGACCGAGCGGCCTAGACTCAACGAAACGCGCTAGCCGGAGCGCCGCTCATGCTTGCCCCACCGTCCCACCTCTTCGATCTCTTGCCGCTTGACGATGTGTAGAACTGCGACCGCGCCGCGCTGGATGACGGTCTGCGCCAGCACGGCATCGATCATCAGCATCGGCACAGCCATGAACATGGCAAGCGCTAGGCGTCCAGGGCTTCGTCCATGGCTTCCATGATGACATTGACAAATTCAAAGTTCTGCTTGTTGCGCGCCTGATCATTGGCGGCGTGGTTGACCTCGACCAGCGTAACCGCAATGCCCTTGCCTTCCAGCAGGAACTTTGTGTGCCACTCGCCAGCTTGCTGCACATTGCGGTAATACACCAGACGCCCCTTGGGATCCATGCGCGCCAGCTTGCCTTTGGCGCGACCGAATGTCATGCCGCTCAGCTCGTCCAAGAGCGCTTCTCGCTGGGCTTGACTGAATGTGGCCATGCTGCCTTCCCCGTTCGCGTATTGGGCGTAAATCTGCGATAATTGTAGCTGCGCGGGCGGCTGGCTTCAAGCGGCGTTGTTTTGAGGCGTCATGCAAACATACTCTGTACGCGACATCACCGACTATATCAAAGACCTGTTTGATGCTGACCGAAATCTGGGCAGCGTCTGGGTGCAGGGCGAGGTATCGCGTTTGACCCGAGCGCGCTCTGGCCATTGGTATTTCACAATCAAAGATGCGCATGCGCAGCTGAGCTGTGTGATGTTCCGCAGCGCTGCCAGCCGCGTGTCGATCGATGTTGCGCCCGGCGCAGAGATTTTGGTGCATGGCAAGGTCGGCGTGTATGTGGCGCGCGGCGAATACCAGTTGGTCACCGATATGATCGAGGCGGTCGGCGGCATCGGCGACCTGCATCGGCAGTATGAAGAACTCAAGCGCAAACTGGCGGAAGAGGGCTTGTTCGACCCGGCGCGCAAACGAGCCATCCCGCCATGTCCAGCGCGCATCGGCGTCGTGACATCGTCCACTGCCGCAGCCTGGCACGACATCCAGACTGTGCTCAGCCGGCGCATGCCATTGGTGGAAGCCGTCCTCAGCCCGACCCTGGTGCAGGGCGCAGAGGCACCGCCACAGATCGTCATGGCGCTGAAGCGGCTGTATCGCAGCGATGTAGATGTCATCCTGCTGGCGCGGGGCGGTGGCTCGCTCGAAGACCTGTGGTGTTTCAACGACGAACGTGTGGCGAGAGCGGTGGCCGCCAGCCCAATCCCGATCATCAGCGGCGTGGGGCACGAAATCGACTTCACCATTGTAGACTTTGTGGCCGACCTGCGCGCGCCGACGCCATCGGCCGCTGCCGAGCTGGCCACGCCCAACCGCGACGACCTGCTGCAAGATATCGACCGGCTGCGCATGCGCCTGACGCAGCAGCTTGACGGCAGCCTCGCCCTGCGTCATCGGGAGCTGGGGAGCCGGCAAGAGCGGCTGCGCTGGCAGAAGCCATCCAAGCGCATTCAAGCCGACAGTCGCAGCCTTTTGGCGCTTCGGCAGCGGCAAACGCGAGCGGCCACGGCATTTCTGACGCGCCTGCATGAGCGCCTGGCCAGCCGCGACCGCGCCTTGAACACAGCCAACCCCGCGCACATTCTGGGTCGTGGGTATGCGTTGGTCAGCGACGAGCGCGGCGAAATCATCCGCCGGGCAGCGCAGGTCAGCGCCGGGCAGCAGCTGGATATCCGACTAGCGGAAGACAAAATCAGAGTCAAGGTGGACGAATGACGGACGAGATCAAGCAGCTCGACTATGAAGCCGCGTTTCAGCAACTGGAAGACCTGGTGGCGCAGTTGGAAGGCGGCGAACGGTCGCTGGCGGAGTCGGTGGCGCTGTACGAGCGCGGTCGACAGCTTTCCGCGCACTGCCAGAGCCTGCTGGAAGCCGCCCAGCTGCGTATCCGACAAGTCGACGACACAGCCCTGAGCGACTAGCTGACAAATCTGATGTTTGATTTCAGCAAGCTGCCAAAACCAGCGGAAAAGAATATGTCGCTTCGTATCAAGCCAGCGGCTGAGCGCGCCCTGCGGCAGGGGCATCCCTGGGTGTTTGAGGAGTCGATTCTCAAACAAAGTCATTTGGGCGGCACTGGCGATTTGGCGGTGATCTATGACCGCGACAAGAACAACTTCCTCGCGGTGGGCTTGTACGACCCGCTTTCGCCCATTCGCGTCAAGGTGCTGCAAGCTCGGCAGCCGCGCAAAATCAATCGCCAGTTCTTCATCGACAGGCTGGAGGCAGCGCAAGAAAAGCGCAATCCGCTCATCAGCCAGGGCACGACTGGCTATCGCCTTGCCTATGGCGAGAGCGACGGTTTCCCCGCGCTGGTTCTCGATCGGTACGGCGAGACCTTGGTTCTCAAGCTCTACACGACCGCCTGGATCGCCCATTTGCGCGAGCTGGTCGCGGCGATGCAAGAAGCGCTGGAATTTGATGCGCTCGTGCTGCGCCTCAGCCGCGCCCTGCAATCCGATCGGCTGAATGTAGCCTCGCTTTATGGCCTGCGCGATGGCCAACAGTTAATCGGCAACGCAGGCGAGTCGGCGCAGTTTGTCGAGAGTGGCTTGCTCTTTGCGACAGATGTGCGGCGCGGGCACAAGACCGGTTTTTTCTTCGACCAGCGCGAAAATCGGCAGCGCGTGCGGGAGCTGGCCGCGGGGCGGCGCGTTCTGGATGTCTTTTCCTATACTGGCGGCTTTGCGGTTTATGCCTTGGCTGGCGGCGCGCGCTCGGTTCTGGCGCTGGATGTCAGCCAGCCGGCGCTGGATGCCCTGCGGCGAAATGTGGCCAGCAACGGCTATGAACAAACGCGAGTCGAAACGTTGCGGGCAGATGCCTTTGCGGGGCTGCGGGCTTTGGGCGAAGCGCGGCGCAAGTTTGGCTTGGTCGTGGTCGACCCCCCAGCCTTCGCCAATCGGCGCGCCAATATGGGCGATGCCGTGCTGGCGTATCGGCGGCTGGTCGAGCTGGCTCTGCCGCTGCTCGCCGAAGATGGCATTTTGGTGATGTCATCATGCTCCAGCCGCATCGGTCTCGACCCGTTCAAGGAATTGATTACACGCTCGGCAGCGGTGGCTGGGCACGAACTGGAAATCTTCGCCAGCTCAACGCACGGGCTGGATCATCCCATCGGCTTCCCCGAGGCGGCCTATCTGAAAGCGCTGTTTTGTCGGCTTGGCAGCTAGGTGTATGTCTGTTGCGAATCGCGCGCAGCCGGCTCATCTGCGGATTCGCCTCATATAGCCGCTGACAGGACTCAACAAAGCGCGCGTCTCGCTGACATCCAGCCAAGCGCCGATGCCCAAAAAGACCAGCGCCGCCAGCCCACAGCCAAGCAGCGCCATAGGCAAGCCGTCCAGCGCGAGAGCCCGCGTCAGCGCGAGCACAGCCAGCGCCATCGTCAGCGAAAGCAGCAGACTGCCGGCCGCGCTGCGAATGATGACGCGGTCGTGCATGTCGGGGCTGCTGCCTGCTTCTGCCAGGCGCCGCCGCATCAACCACCACAGCGCCAGCGCCTCGACCAAGGTGGTCAGCGCATTTGCCAGCGCCAAACCCGCAAAGGCTCCGCCCGCCAACTGCGTTGGGTCGCCAATCAACTGGACGAGCGCCAGGCTAAGCGCGATATTGCCGAGCATAGCAGCGAGCCCAGCCAGCACTGGCGTCCAGGTGTCTTCCAGCGCGTAGAATGCCCGCGAAAGCACTTCCAGCAGCGCGAAGCCAGCCAAGCCCAAGGCATAAAAGCTTAATGCCCAGGCGACCGCCCGCGTGCTTTCCAGCGTCCATTCGCCTCGCTGCAATACGCTCACCAAGGGCTCGCCCAGCACAATCAGCAGCGCCGCCGCCGGAAAAGACAGGAAGAGCACATTGCGCATAGCTTGTGAAAGACGGTCTTTGAAGCCAATGTAATCGCCAGCCGCCCGCAGCGCCGCCAGCGATGGGAAGACGGCCGCAGCCTGGCTCTGCCCGATCATGCCCAGCGCGAAAAAACACAGCATAAAGGCAAAGCGCAGCGCCGCAAAGCTGCCCTCGACCATGCTATTCGCCAGCACGATATTGACATAAAAGTTGATCTGCACCACCGCCAGCCCCAGCACGCGCGGACCCATCAGGCGCAAGACATCGACCACGCCCGGCAGGCGCGCGGCAAAAGACAAACGCAGCCGCGAGCGAATCGCCAGCAAGCCCGGCAGCTGAACCAGCAGATGCAGCGCAGCGCTGAGCACAGCGCCAACTGCCAAGCCCATCACATTCAGCTCGCCGACCTGACCGACATCGGCGTGGGCTGGCAGGTTGGGCGCAATCACTAGCGCGCCGAAGATGATGCCGATATTGTTCATACTGACAGCCAGGGCCGGCAGCCAAAATGCATGATGCGCCTGCAAAATGGCCATGACCAAGCCGCTGACGCTGAATATTGCCGGCGTCAGCATCATCAAGCGGATCATATCGACCATCAACTGCTGCTGCTGCGCCGACCGCCCTCGCCACAGCACGAAGCCGACCAACTGCGGCGCGAACACAGCCACGAGTAGGCTGAATAGGGCAGCGGCGCAGGCAGACAGGGTCAAAACCGCGCTGGCCAAGCGCCAGGCAGCTGCCTCGTCGGCTTCGCGGAGGCGCGCATAAACAGGGATGAACGACGAGCCCAGCGCCCCGCCCGCCACCAGCACAAAGACCGTCTCGGGCAGCTGCTGGGCGGCAGAGAAGACATCCAGCGCGGCGCCGGTGCCGAATTGCGCGCCGACCACGCCGATGCGCAGCAAACCAAGCGCGCCGCTGGTGAAGAAGCCCACCAGCACAATCAGCGCCTTGCGGCCGATTTGGCGGTTGTCCAGCGCTTTGCTCATGCGCGCCTTTCGCAAAAAACAAGATCGATAAAGATATGCGAGCGCCCCGCGCAGGATTGCCACTTGGCATCATAGCCGCAGTCCATATAATATACGCCTTTAGTCAAAACGAAACGCGCGGCTGTGGCAGTTGCAAGGGACGAGGATCGAGATATGCAAGTGATTTTGCTGCAAGACCTGTACAAGCATGGGGTCGCTGGCGAGGTGGTGAAGGTCGCTGATGGCTTCGCGCGCAATTATCTGATCCCGCGCAAGATGGCCATCCAGGCAACGCCCTCCGCCATGCGCCAGACAGAAGCCGTGCGCAAAAATGTCGAGGCGCGGCGCGCGCAATATAACGACATGCTCAACGACCTGGCGCGGCAGATCGACGGCGTCGAGTTGATTTTTGGGCGGCGCGCGGCCTCCACCGGCAAGCTCTTCGGCTCGGTCACCACGCAAGAGATCGCCGAGGAGTTGGACCGCGTAACCAGCGTGGACATCAATCGGCGGCGCATTAGCCAGAAAGCCCTGCGCGAAGTCGGCACGCACGAAGTGCCGGTGCGACTGGGCAACGAACTCTCGCCCACATTGGTTGTCACCATCGTGCCCGAAGACGAACTGCCAGAATTTTTGGCAGCCCGCGAACGAGGCTTTATGGTCACTGCGGAAGAGATCATGATCGATGGCTTCCGTTATCCCGACCCGCCAGAAGAGCCGAGCGATGCCGCCGACGAAGCGTCGATGCCAAACGCAGCAGAACAGGTCGCCGAAGCGGCAGCTGGATAACCGACATCCCCCTACGATGACCGCGCATTCCGCCGCGGGCTTTCTGCACAGCCAGCGCAATTTGTCGCCGCATGCGCCAAGCCGGCGGGCATATCCGCTGGGAGCGCGTCGCTGATGGATGGCTTTTCACTCGGTTCGATGCTGCGGGAAGCCCGCGAAGCCAAAGAGCTGGAAATCGACCACGCGGTTACACGGCTGCGCATACGGCGAGCAATCCTGGAAGATTTTGAACATGGCGAATTTGAGCTGGCAGGCGTGCCCGAGGTGCAGATCCGCGGCATGCTGCGCATCTATGCGCGCTACCTGTCGCTTGACGAAAAAGACATACTGAGCCTGTATGACGAGATGCGCATCGCCCAGCAGCAGGGAGAGCAGCGGCTTTTGCGGCGGGGGGGCGCGCCAGCAGAAAGAACGCGCCCTGGCACACAGCCCCTGCAAGAGATTCAGCTGGCCGACCAGCGCTCGGCGAGCTTGCGGCGCGTCGGACAGGCACTTTTGATCATCCTGCTATCCCTGGCGGCGCTGGCGGTGATCGTCTTTGTCGGGCTGGATCTACTCAATCTTGAGAGCGGCGCGCCAGCCGTGGCCGAGACATCCCCTACCCCGCCGCCAGCCACTGCCACACCCCTGTCCACGCCGACCACCACGCTGCCCAGCCCGACGCCATCGAATCGCGCGCAGTATACAGGCAGCGGCGTCTTGGTCAGTCTGTTCCTTACCCAACGCAGCTGGCTGCAAATCAGCGTCGATGGCGCAGAACAATACAATGGGCTGGCGGCTGCGGGCGCCTTGCTGGAATACAGCGCGCTCGCCGAAATCAGCTTGACAGCCGGCAATGCCCTGGCGCTGGACGTGATCTGGAATGGCGAGCAGCAGCCACCAATCGGCCTGCGCGGACAGCGAGCCGATATTCGTTATACAAGCGAGACAGCGACCGTAACACTGGGTCTAGGCGGCGAGTCCGCGGCCCTGCCGACATCGACCGCCAGGCTGAGCGTGAATGAGCCGACAGAGCTGCCCGCAAGTCCGACCGTGCCGGAGCCGGCGGGCGCAGCAGAATCACCCTCTGCCGCAGCCATTCGCCCCAAAGCCAGCCCACAGCCGAGCCGTACAGCCACGCCGCGCCCGGTCAATCCGCCGACTGCGACCATCGTCTCACCCAGCAGCACGCCGCTGCCAAGCGCGACGCCCTTGCCCAGCGCGACTCCAAACATTACCCAAACGCCGCTGCCGACCGCCATCCTGCCACCGCGCGTGACGCAGGTTGGCCTGCCACCTGCCAAGCCAGCTGCATAAAACGCCAGCAAGCCAATCGCCCGCCAAATGATCGACCAAAAAGGATTGCCGATGACAAAAGGACCGAATACAAACAGGTATTTCCTGCTCAGCCTGGGCTGTTCCAAAAACAGCGTCGACAGCGAGAGCATGGCGCAGCTTCTGCATCGCCACGGGATGAAAGGCTGCGCGAAGCCCGACGATGCCGAAGTGCTGATCGTCAACACTTGCGGATTCATCAACAGCGCCAAACAAGAATCGATCGCCGCCCTGCGTGAACTGGCGCAAGCCAAAGGTCCCGGTCAGTTACTAATCGCGGCGGGCTGCCTGTCGCAGCGGTATGGCCAAGCGCTGGCGCAAGAGGTGCCCGGGCTGGATGGCGTCATCGGCACGCGCAGATGGATGGACATCGTTGCTTTGATTAAACGACTGCGCGCGCGGCGACACCCCCAGCCACTCTATCACCTGCCGGATGAGGCGAAGGTCGTGGGGCTGGATGAGCGGGGCGTGCTGCGCGCCAGCGTGCAAGGCGCCAGCGCCTACCTTAAAATCGCGGATGGCTGTCGCCGGCCTTGCGCATTCTGCGCCATCCCCGCCATCAAAGGCGCTGCCGTGAGCCGCCCGCTGGAGGCAATCGTGGCTGAAGCTGTAGATCTGCAAGAGCTGGGCATCCGCGAAGTGATGCTGATCGCCCAGGACAGCACCGATTATGGATATGATTTGGGCATGAAAGATGGCTTGGCGCATCTGTTGGATGCCATTGTGGAGGCTGCGCCGGGCATCCCCTGGCTGCGCATCATGTACGCCTATCCGGGCTATGTGACGCCGCGGCTGATGCAGACGATGGCGAGGCACAAACAAGTGTTGCCCTACCTGGATATTCCGCTGCAGCATGGCCACCGCGAAGTACTGAAACGCATGCGCCGCCCCGCCAAGATCGAGTGGGTCTATGCGACAGTCGCCAAGCTGCGCGAGTTGATGCCCAACCTGGCATTGCGCACGACCTTCATCGTCGGCTATCCCGGCGAAACAGAATCGGAATTCGAGGCGCTGCTGACGATGATGCGCGATTTGCGATTCGACCGCGTCGGTGCCTTCACCTACAGCTACGAGCCGGGCACACCCAGCGCAAGCCTGCCCAATCAGGTCGATGACGAGGTCAAGCAAGCGCGGTATGAACGGCTGATGTCGCTGCAAAGCGCAATCAGCCTGCAAAAAAATCAAGCGCTGGTGGGGCAGACCCTGGACATCTTGGTCGAGGGACATGGGGTTGGCGAAGACGAGCAGGGCGAGGCGGCGAGCGGCATCATCAGCCTGGGCCGCAGCTACCGCGATGCGCCCGAGATCGATGGCTATGTGCTGGTGGAAGGCGAGCTGCCCATAGGCGAGATCGTTCCCGCGCGCATATCTGGCGCAACCACGTATGACCTGATCGGATCTGTGGATATTGGCGCGCCAGTTGTGATCGAAGCCGGCAAAATCTATGGTGAAGGGATCTTGGTCTAGCCGCCTGCGCTCAGTCCACGCCGGGTAGCAGCTCTTCGACCAGTTTATGATGCGCCGCAAGCTTTTGTGGGCGGCGGTCGCGGAATATAGCGAAGTGGTCTAGGTCACGCGCGACATACGATTGTGGGAAGTAACGCCGCGCCTCGCGGATTACTTCAAATTCACGATAGCGCCGTGAGATATGCGTCAGGAACAACTGCTTGACATGGCAGTCCCGCGCCAGTTCAGCAGCCTGCCGCGCGGTGATATGGCCAACCTGACTGGCGATTTCACGGTCGGCATCGAGATACGTCGCTTCAATCACCAACACATCGGCATTGCGGACAGCATCGCGAAGATTGTCGGTACGTCCCAGGTCGCCGGTGATGACCACTTTCGCCCCGCGAATGATATCGCCCAGCACCTCATCGGGTTCGACAACGCGGCCGCTTTCCAGGGTGATCGGCTTTCCCGCCACCAGCTGCGCGCGCTCGGGGCCATGCGGCACGCCCAGCGCTGCGGCTTTGTCGGCCAAAAAGGGGCGGCGGGAGTCTTCCTCGAAGATATATCCATAACATTCACGCCCCCGGTGACTGACCGGGAAGGCGCGCGCACTGAACCTGCGACCCCGAAACAAGACCTTGCCAGGCAGCACACGATTGAAATAGATGGGCACAGGTGGAGCTTCGCGGCGAAAAATGACCTGGTAGACCAGCGACTGAACCCGCTGGATAGCTGGCAGGCCGCCCCAGATGTGAATCTCGTCCATGGCTTCCCAGCGGCAAAAGGTCGAAAGCAAGCCGCCCAAACCAAGAATATGGTCAAGATGCGCATGAGTCAGAAAGATGCGGTTTAGGCGCTTGAAGCCGATGCCACTGCGCAGAATCTGGCGCTGCGTGCCTTCGCCGCAATCAACCAGAAAGCGCTGTTCGCCAGCCAAAACCGCCACAGCTGGCAAGCCCCGATAGATTGACGGGGCAGAAGCGGAGGTGCCGAGAAAGACCAGCTCAAACACTAGGCGCTGCTCGCTTCGACAGCTTCTTCGGGGGCGACATCAATGGTATACAGAAACAGTCGGTCGCCATGCGCTTGACCGTCTTTCAAGACAGGCAGCCGCTGGTCAAGGCGCTCTCGATACAAGCCGACAGAAATGGCATATTCGCCTGGCAGCGCGACAGCCGGCAGCTGCAGTTGGGTGACCTGGATGAATATATCGCGCTCGCGCAGACGAGACGGGTTTACGCCGATATAGTGGCGTGTGGCGATCGGCGTCACTGGGTCGGCGAGGATCTGCATGAAGATGGTGACATCGGGCGGCAGCTCGCCATCAGCGCGCCAATAGGTGATAATGTCGACAGTCTCGCCAGGCAAAAAGCTGCGCGGCGCCCCCGGCTCATAGCCCAGCAGGGTCAGGTTGCCACCAAAACGGATGGCTGGCGAAATTGGCTCGGGTTCAGCCACTTCGCGGGCATAAGACACCGGTGCCGTGGTGGTCAGCGCGCCAACCTTGCCAGCCAACGTCTCGACAGTGTCCAGCTCGATGACAGCATTTCGTGGCAGACCAGGGACGATGCTTTCGCCCAGCGCGAGCCATGCCTGCAAATGCGGGCTGGCAGCTTCGCGCGCTTCGCTGTCAAAGAAAATAAGCCGCTGCCTTTCGCCGCCATTTGTCACAAGCAGCGTATTGGCGCAATTGGCTTCGTGATAGCGCAGCGAGTCGCGATTCATCATAAGCAGCACTTTTTCAGCGTCATTCAGCTCGGGCGAAGGCTGTGTGTTTTGCCATTTCGGGTTGCAAAATACCACTGGCAACTCGTTGCCAACAAAGTCGAGATAATGCGAGATCTGCCCCAGCTCGCCATTCACCAGTTGCATGACCTGCTCGTTTTCGCGCCAGCCCGCGACCAAGTCTTGCCAGGTCCAGACCAGATTCAATGCCAGCAGAGCCACCGCGCCAACCAAGCCAAGCAAGCGAAAAAGGCGGTCGGAAAAGATCGGCAGGCGCAAAAACGCATAAATGCCCATGCCAAAAAACAGCGCCAGCTGCGGCAGGATGACCGCCATGCGAGCGAAATTTGGGCTTTTGGGCACGACCAGCGCAGCCGGCAGCGTCAAGACAAACATGATCAGCACCAGCATGAAACGAGGGCGGTGGCGGCGCTGGGCGCAAACCACGATGCCACAAACAATGGCGGCGGCGCTGATGACATCGACTAGCGGGCGGCCGGGCAAGTTGTGCAGCGGGTCGAGGTCGCCGACCAGCATGATGCCCTGCAACCCATCCATGAGAGATCGCAGCCAGGCGGCGTCATAAGAAGCCAGGATACGATTAATTCCAGAGTATTGCGGCAGGTTGACGGTCGCGATCATGTACGGGATGCTGATGATCAACAGCAGCAGCAGCGCGAAGCCGGTATAACTGCGGCGGCGGCGAAACATTTGGTTGCGGATGAAGACCAGGTGGGCGATATACGCCAGCGCGCCAGCCACGATAAACAGGCTCGAAGGGTGCAGGCACAAGCCCACGCCCAGCAAGATGCCCAGCGCGGTGAATGATTGCACATTGGAAGTGCCGACGCGGGTGCGCCGATATACGGGCAGCGAACGCGCCAGCGCCAGCATAACTGCGCATACTAAAAATGCCACCGTGACATCGCTGGATGCCGTGCGCGCCAGCAATATGCTGCTCATATTGACAGTCACCAGCGCTGCGGCCATGACGCCCACCATCGGATTAAACAAGTGGTTGCCCAGCGTGAAAATGATGGCGATCGACAGCAAGCTCACCCACGAAGCGAAGATGCGAAAGCCGATTGGGCCATCGCCGATCAGCGAAGTTACCAGGGCGGCCAAGACATGGTATCCGCCCTCGCGTCCGCCATCTTCGCCCGGAAAAAACACAAGAACATCGCCCTGGCGCACATTGTCAACCAATCGCACATTAATGATCTCGTTTTCGCTGAAACCATGCGGGAGGCTGACTAGGTAGGTAAAGCGCAAAAACGCCGCCAACAACAGCAACGCCAGCGCGAACAAATAGCCTTGTCGGCTGGTCAGCGGCAGGCTGGGGCTGGGTTTGGCGAAGGCGCGCGCATCGTCAATCATAACAGCGACAGTATACAACAGAATGCGGCAAAAAAATCACTGGCGCTCAGGGGCAGATCGGCGCTTTTGCCAAGCCCAGGGCGGCGGGGCTGTCTGGTGCCCGCGCAGGAATGACAAACTCGCCACAGACTTTGCGCATATTCGCCACCTCAATATAGGCGCGGCGCGCATCGCCCGTGGACGGCTCAATGACCGACCACCAGTATTCTTCATCGCTGGGCTGCCAGGCGGGGTCGGGCAAGTAGATCAAAATCATCAAGCCTACCCAGCGCCGCCAGTGGGCTATGACATAGTCGTAGGCGCGCAGGATCAGCTCGGCTTGCGCGGCTTCTGTCACGCCGAACCAGGCATAATCGGGGTTGGCAGTATCGGTGGTATAGCCAAATTCCAGAATCGCCATTTGCCGGGCGGCATCGTCATGGCGCAGCATAATTTTGCGCAGGTCTTCCACGCGGCGAAAAGTGAACCAGCGGCGCAGCGCTTGTGGATCGTCCGGACCGATCTCTGGCGGGGCGAATCCGGGCGCGTGCACGCCGACGACATCGATGTGCATTTGGAAGTTGTTGCGGTACATGTGGTCGAAGTAGATGTCATCAGGCATGGCTGAGGCATCGTTCGTGCCGGTGGGCGCCAAGCCGGCTGAAATCAGAACAGCCTGTGGGTCAATGCGGCGGATCACGCTGCTGCATGCGGCTAGCAGCTCGACAAATGCGGCGGGATCGGGCATATTGCCGCCCCACTCGCGGCTGAGGTTGGGCTCGTTCCAAATCTGATAAGCGGCGATCCTGCCTTTGTAGCGCTGCGCGACCCGTTCGCAGTAGCGCGCCCACAGCGCCATGTCCAGCGGCGGACCGTCTGTCTCCGCTTCATGCGATTGCGCCTTTGCCCAGTCTGGAACCTGCCCCAACCGGGCGACCAGTCGCAATTCGCGGCGCTCGGCGGCATCCAAGATG
Organism: Chloroflexota bacterium; assembly: GCA_026709625.1. Classification (GTDB taxonomy): domain Bacteria; phylum Chloroflexota; class Anaerolineae; order Aggregatilineales; family Phototrophicaceae; genus UBA6055. The sequence goes on along the minus strand of JAPOSR010000005.1, from coordinate 14,626 downwards.
CGGTCGGCTTTTGACCAGCGCCATTCGCCAGGCAGCGGCTCGATATCGCGCCAGGCGAAGACCTGCTTGACATGGCTGAAAGACATCAGCCGCACCAGATCGAGGCTCTTGCCGGCTGCGTTTTCATCCCACCACAAGAAAGCCTGCACACCATAGGTCAGCGATGCGAAAGGCGCGTCAGTGATTGCGCTGGCAAGAAAAGGATCGCGCTGGGTTGATTGGCTGCGCCAGGCAACCGCTCCAGCCAACCCGGCAACCGCCAGCAGCAGGCACAGCCGTGCGAGCCACCAACGCTGGCTAGCTATTCGCGCGCGCCAGATAATCACGCTGCCATTCGCGAATGCTATGATACGCGGGGCGCAAGGTTTCGCCGGGACCGATCAGCGAATAAAGCACAGTGTCGTTGGTGGTGGCATAATCGGCAAGGGGGCCATGGTCGAAGTTCCATACGAATGCCAGCCACACCCAGCCCCAGTCACGCATGGCGTTCAAGGCTTTGGCGGTCCAGTCAGCCTGCTCGGCCAAGGTGTTGTCCAACGCAAACTCGAAGCCTTGTGGCGCGCCACCCAGATCTTCAGCAGAGGCCCAGCCAAAAGCTGTCACGCATATTTTCGTTTCTGCGCCGCTCGCGCGGATGCGATTGGCATACCCCTCCAGCGTGCTGCGAAAGCTGAAGCTGGGATGCTCTGTTTCACGATCGAAGGGTCCGCGAAAATTCGCATTGGCGTCGGCGGGGATTTCATTGTAGCGGTGGTCGGGGCTGACGTTATAGCCATTGTGATGCGCGCCGACGCAATCCACCGATTCCAGCAAACCGCCTTCGATCAGCTGGCGCATATATGAGCTGTTGTCAAACGCGCCGATGCCGTCGTTGACGCCCGTGGGGGTCAACGCGCCGCTGATGATAATGATGCCAGGATCGATGGGTTTGATTGTCTGGTAAGTCGCCCGCAGCAACTCCAGGTAATTGGCTGCGTTCAGACCCGCGGGAGATGTCCAGCCGCGATTGAGGTTCTGCTGATTCCACACTTCGATTGCGTGTATCTTGCCCAGGTAGCGCGTGACCATCTCGGCGGCGAACTGGGCAAAAGTCTGCGGGTCGGCAGGTGGACCAGGCTGGCTGAGGTCTGCGCCGGCTTCACGAGCCCAATCTGGCGCGGCGGCGATAGTCAGCAGCAGCTTCAAGTCATAGCGGGCGGCGCTGCTGACGACGCTGTCCAGCTCTGACCAGTCATAGTCCGCGGGCGCAGCCTCTACCAGCCGCCATTCCACCCGATGCTTGACCCAGGGCAAACGCAGATCGGTGGCGACAGGGGAGTAGAAATTTTCTTGGCTGTCCTCTGCGAGATCAGGCGCTTGCTGCACATGAATGCCCACCTGGAATGCTTGGTTATCGACGGGCAGCGAAGTCGGCTGAGGCGTGAGCGTGGGCAAGACGGTCGGGGAGGCGATGGGTATCACTTCCGCTTCAAGGTAGGGCAAGGTTGGGCTGGGCGTAATAGCCATTGCCGTAAATGTGGGCTGGGGCGAAGGGCTTGGCAGCACCAGCAGCGCTTGAATCGACTCGTTCGGCGGCTCGGGCGAGCGCAATGGCAGCGGATTGGCAGCTTGCAAGCGCAGCTCAGACGGATTGTATGTGAAATAGATGGCGAGAAAGGTCATCAGCACCATGGTGATGGAAATAGTCAGCCATATCAAGGTGAAGTTGCGAATCTGCTTATAAACAGGATTGCTTACCATTGCCGCTCCTGTGCCAGGTCAGCGCGCCGCCGCCAACGTTTGGCAGGCTGGGCACGATCCGTCTGGCCGGATGATGGCATAACCGCCTTGAGGATCGCTGTCATAGCGCGTAAAGTCGATATTCCAGACGATAAGCAAACGCACCGCGCCGCTGTTAGAGGCGAGGATGGCCGCTTGCGCCAGCCAGTCGGCTTGCTGCTGGACGGTCGTGTTGGCGCCCCAGGCGAATCCCGAAGGCAAAGAGCCATAACCCTGCGATGCAACATAACCCATCTCGGTAAAACACAGCGGGCGGGCGGGAATAATGCTGAGGTAGCCGACCAACATGCCGCTGTAAAAATAGCGCGTGTAGTATTCGTCGCCGCGCGGGTCGCCCGCCGATTGGCTGGGTGGAACGATGCCCTCGTTGTAATGGACGCCGACGCAATCCATAGAATCGACGCCGCCAGCCGCCACGACCTCGCGCAGCCAGGTGTTGTCGGGCACTACCCGTCCCTCGATAGCCGCGCCAGTAGGAGCCGGCGCCGCGCTGATCACCAGCACGTTGGGGTTGGCGGCTTTGATCCGCTGATAAGCCGCTCGCAGCATGTTCGCATAGGCTGTGCCGCTGATCTGCCCTTGGGGCCATTCGCGGTCGATGTTGGGTTCATTCCACACTTCGATAGCATCCGCGCCCCAAGCCGCCACACGCCCCAGCCAGCTGGCGAAGTCGCTGACAAAGCCAGCGCCCCCCTGGCCCAGTTCATCGGGATAGCCCACCGCGCTGATGAGAATCTTGAAGCCGAGGCCATGCGCTGCCTGGATTTTTCCGTGCAGGTCGGGCGGGCTGCCGCGGCTGTATTTTACCTGGATCTTCATCCATGTCATGCCCGCTTGGCGCATGGCGGCGATGGCGCGTTGGCTGGTCACCGATGTGACCTGCCCGCCCAGCTCGATATTGATGCTGCCGACTGGCGCTGGCGCAGACACGATAGGCGCGGGATTGGTCGTCACAATGGGCGCAGAGACGACCGGCACGGGCGTGGGGAGCGGCGTTGGCGTCGGAATCGGCGTGGCTGTCGCGCGGAAGAGCGGCAGCGCCGCGCCACCCCGCGCGCTGGCATTGCCAAGCTCATCCACCAGCGACCAGTTGACGGCATAATGACCATCGGGCGCATCCAGCGTGGCGACCAAAGCGGCATCGGGGCGGGAAGCGACTTCGCTTACCATGCCGCCCGCTCCCACGATCGTCCAACGCGCCGAAAATTGGCTGGGCGTTGCGACTGCCTGCCGACCGTCGAGATAATCGCGAATGGCATCCAGCAAACTGGCGAGATTGGGGGCGGCGGGCAAGCCAGCAAAAGCCAAGCCGCCGATGGCCTGTGGCTCGATGCGGGCGAGATGATGCCGCAAAGCCGCGGCGTCGGTCAGCCAGATGCGCGCAAGCAGCAAGCCAGCCTCATCCAAATAGTCCAGGCTAGTGGCGGCGCTCTGCTCGTCATAGCCAAAGCGCGCCCGATAGCCATCCAGCGCAGCGCGGAAGACAGCGCCTGGCGCGAGCGAGCCATCGCGGCGCGTGAAATCCGACTCCAGAATAAGATCGCCCAAACCGGCAAATGCGGCATGCCAGCCAATCGGCCGCAGTTTGCCAGCCACCTCGCGGGCAGGCCTCACATCGATGCCCAGCAAGAGCTTGTGGCGCGGGATGAATACGGTCAATTGGCTCAACTGAGCCGCGGCATCGGCGCTGACGGGCGCATCGTCCAGCGTCCGCAGCTGAACATAATCAGCCGCCGCGCCAATCGCCAGCCAGTCATAAGCCGCGTTTGCATCGCCATTCGCGGGAATCACGATGCCCAGCTGCAAAGCGCGCGCCGAAAATTCATCCGCCAATGCCCGAACAAACTCCCCAAAAGCCGCGCGCAGCTCAACTGGCAAGCCGCGATAGTCGATGAACAAGCCCGCAAATTCGTTGAAACTGGCGACATCGCTCAAGTGGCGGATATGCGCCGCGCGCAAAGTCGGCTCGGTCAGCAGGGTGGCGACTGTCGCGCTGTCGATGGCTGCGGGGTCGACAAAATTGCGGATGATCGGCATGAGAAGATAGCTGGCATCGGCGCTGCTGCCTGGTGCCAGGCTGCCGATCAAAGCGCCGCTCGCGGTCGGGCGCAACCCAGCCGGGCTGAGCACATCGGCGATAGCGGCGACTGCGGGACTGAGGTCCTGATGAACTTCCTGCGCGATCAGCACGACAGGCGGAGCGGCCGCCTGCGCAAAGCTCCCCAGCGCCAGGGGCACGAAGTCGGCTCTGCCCTGCAAACCGCGCTCGGAGCGCCGCGCTGGAATCAAGCGCCAAGTCTCGCCATCCCAGCCATACAGCGCCAGATGCGGCGGGGCATCGGCAGGCAGCGACAGGTCAATCTGCAAGGCGGCGGGGGCTGTGCCGCGCGAATCCAGCCGATGCGGTGACGCGTAGGCGGACAAGGCAGGCGGCAGCTGTCCCAGCGCGTCGGCAAGCCAATCAGGCTGCGCGTCGGCGAGCTTGATGGCGAAATCGCTTGCGGCTTGGTCGGCGGGCAAGGCAACTGTGAGGCGCTCGTCCAGCGCGATTGCGGGCGCGTCTGTCGTTAGAGGCGTGTAGGACAGCGCCCGCAAGCGCTCGGGCAGGCTGATGGGCGGCAAGAAAAGCGCCAGCGCAATGAGCCCGCCAGCGATAAACAGCGCAGCCAACGCGATGAGCCAGCATGTGACGCGCGGATAGCGGGGGGTGAGGGGGGTGAGGGGGGCAGTCATCGAGCTAGCGAGGGTCTAGAGTTCGCAGCATGGACAGGATGGCTGGGGCTAGCGTTTCCACTCGATTTGCCCATTGATATCATACTTCTCAAAAACCTCGAGCACTTCCGCTGCAAATTCCTGCAAATGTTTTTCGCCCTCTCGTTTTGCCAAGACATAGAGGCGCATAAACATCCGTTTGCCTGACTCAGTAGCGTTAAGATTCTTCTTGAGAAAGTTGTGTTGAGAACACAATGTCTGACCATTATCGATGATGGCGCGACCGCCTCGATCACGCGCCTTGATATGATCAACATGCAGTTCATATCCTTCTGCCGCGCCTTTGCCACATCTGACGCACGTGTACTTGTCTCGCTCAAGTATCGCCTGTCGCTGCTGTGGAGTGAATGTCTCCAATTTCGCTTCAAACACAAGATTGGGGTCGTACATATAGACGCCATTGCGAACTTTGCGCAGATACCCGTCTTGGTGCAGCTTTCTGGCAGCGCGCCAGGGATCGCGCGGCACACGCCCATGAATCTCCTCGTACTGAGCCATGATTTCGTCTACCCAGTCGTTGTGATCAAGTTGGACAAATGGCCTGCTCTCGAAATACGCAAGGACCAAACTTGACAACGATTGTTTCTTTGCCATCACATTCCCTAAGCCATTGCCAGTTGCAGCGGCTCGGCCTGCGCTAGTTGGATCCTCTTGCTCGCCAAAGCGCAGTAGTCGGCGTCAATATCAATGCCAATCCCGAATCGGTCGTTATTTCGCGCCGCAATTAATGTCGTGCCGCTGCCCATAAATGGGTCAAGAACAGTGTCGCCGACGAAACTGAACAACTTGATGCAGCGCGTTGGAAGTTCGATAGGGAATGGGGCAGGATGTCCGATGCGCTTTTTACTTTCGCCGTTGAAAGTCCAGACGCCATTTGTCCACGCCATAAACTCGTCGCGCGTTATGTCGTTTTGGCGAGATCCTGACCGTTTCTTCCATTCGCGCTTGTACAGCACGACGATAAGCTCAACTGGCGCGATGACATAGGGGGCGGACGCGCTCATCCATGAGCCCCAAGCGGTCCTGCGCGAAATGTTGCCTTCGTTCCAGACGATGGTCGAGTGATATTGAAAGCCGATTTCCTTGGCGATGGTCGTGATGTCCGCGCCGACGCTCTGCTGCCCGCCCTTGTTCTTGTCCAGCGGGATATTGAGGCAGAACCTGCCATCGTCCTTGAGCCAATCAAAACAGCGCGACAGCCATTCGCGCGTAAATGCCAGATATTGCTCGTAGGTCAAGTCGTCCTTGTTGCTCTTGTACTGAATATCGACGTTGTAAGGGGGCGAGGTAACAATCAGGTCAATGCTACCTGGGACGACTGCGTCCGTCGTCAGCAAGTCATCGTTGTAGATGACCACATTTTCGCTGTAGCAGTTGGTGGACTGTCGCATCCGCCCTATCCCTGTGACTTTATCCAATTATACCACGCCAGCAATTTGGCATTCCTGTATCTGTTTGCTGAGTTCATTTCCAAGCTTCATGCTGGAAATCATCTGTGTTACTGGCCATCTTCACATTGGCGCTCCTCCTCAAGTTCACTTTCGATTTCCTCAATGACATTCTCGACGATTTCGCGACATTGCTCACGTGATAATTGCAGATTAACACGGAGCGCAGCATCCCAGGCATTGTCCGCAATCATCTTGATATAGCGCTTAGGGTTGCCAAACAGTGGTACATCTAATGCCACTAAAACGCCAACGGTTGCGGCTGTTCTAGTCCTGACAATATTGCCAGCCGCCTCAGACATTTCTACGCACTTGTGCGCCACCAGAAACAGCGTCAGATCCATCTTGTCGTTCAGCTTGTCGTCCATTGTAGAGACCTCCTGATTATGAGCGCTCTACCCGGACACAGCGCGCAGCCCGCGTCAAGGTTCAGTTTCACGCGCAGCCGCGACACATCCACAATCACCCCCAGTATACTCTACAAGTCGAGTGTAGAAAAAGAGTTCTGCCCAAGAGATGGAGGGCGCTACAGCAGCGCCAGGTTGTTGCGATGCAGCACGGCATCGCCATAGCTATAGCCCAGGATGTCGACGATCGCGCTTGACTTTTGTCCGCAGAGTTTGCGCAGGTCGCCGCTGTGATAATTGGTCAAGCCACGCGCGATCTCGCGGCCATCGGGCGCGCGCACACAGACAGGCGCGCCCCGTTCGAAGTCGCCTTGCACCGCGCGGATGCCCACTGGCAGGAGGCTGGCACCACCTCGCCGCAGCACCTGCGCCGCGCCATCATCTACCAGCAGGCTGCCTTGCGGACGGTCGGTCAGCAGCCATCGTTTGCGGCTTTCGCTGCGGTCCTTGGCCGCTTCGATATGCGTGCCGATTTTTTCGCCCGCCACCAGCCGCTGGATGACATCCTGCTCGCTGCCACTGGCGATGATTGTTTTGATGCCGCTGCGACTGGCGACCTGCGCCGCTTGCAGTTTTGTGACCATGCCGCCAGTGCCGCTGCTGCTGCCAGCGCCGCCCGCCAAGGCAAACAGATCGTCAGAGATCTGCGCGATGTCAGGGATGAGCGCCGCTTGCGGGTCTTTGCGCGGGTCGGCTGTGTAGATGCCGGGCTGGTCGGTGAGGATAATCAGCAAGTCGGCATCGACAACGCTGGCGACCAGGGCCGACAGATTGTCATTGTCGCCGACGCGGATTTCCTGCGTGGCGATGGTGTCATTTTCGTTGACGATTGGGATGATCTTGTGTTCGATCAAGGTGCTCAGCGTGTCACGGGCATTGAGATAGCGCTCGCGGTTGCTGAGGTCGTCCCAGGTCAGCAAGATCTGCGCTGTCGGCACAGTGAAGATATCAAACAGGTCGGCATAAACGCGCATGAGCTGCCCCTGCCCGACCGCGCTGAGCATCTGCTTGGCTGGCACAGACTTGCCCAGACTGGGAAAGTCCAGCCGCTCGCGTCCAGCCGCCTGGGCGCCCGAAGTAACGAGAATCGGTTCATAGCCACGGCTGTGCAAATGCGCGACCTGCTGCGTCAGCTCCAGAATGCGCTGCCGATTGAGCCGCAATGTGCCTTTGGTCAAGACACTGCTGCCCAGCTTGATGACGATGCGTTTCATCCCGCCTCCTCGCTGCGCAAAGCCAACAGATAGCCCAGACGCCGCGCCGCCCTCTGCAGCAGCCCGGCGGCATCGTCCAGAGCCGCTTCCAGGTTCATCGGCGCATCGACGATGGGCAGCGCCGCCGCCACGCCCGCCGCGCGCAATTCGGCTTCATCAATCGCCAGCCCGCCGCACATGGCGATTGTCGGCACGCCATAGTCAGCCGCCAGCCGCGCCACGCCCAGCGGAGCCTTGCCCGAAAGCGTCTGCGCGTCCAGCTTGCCTTCGCCAGTGACCACCAGCGCGCAGCCCGACAGCTTGTCGCGGAAGCCATTGTGCCGCAGCATCAGCTCGATGCCACTGGTCAGCTCGCAGTTGAAAAAAGCCAGCAGCCCCGCCGCGAAAGCCCCCGCCGCGCCACCACCGGGAGCCTGGCGCAGATCGACCCCGCGCTGCTCGTGAATCAATGTAAAACAATGGCGCAGAGCCCGCTCCAACAGCGCGACCTGCCCGGCATCCGCGCCTTTCTGGGGGGAAAAGATATGCGCCGCGCCATATTCGCCCAGAGTCGGGTTGTCGACATCAGACGCGATGATAATTTGCGCAGCCCGCCACCGTTCGTCCAACCCGCTGGCGTCGATCTGCGCGATCTCCCCCAGCTCGCCGCCGCCGATGCCCGGCGGGAGCTCCTGCCCATTTGCATCCAGCAGCCGCGCGCCCAGCGCCTGCAAGCAGCCCATGCCGCCATCGGTCGTCGCGCTGCCGCCCAAACCAATGATAAAACGGCGCGCCCCGCGTTCCAACGCCGCCATCATCAACTGTCCAGCGCCAAAACTACTGGCGCTCAGCGCATCCAGTTCGTCCCGCGCCAGCAGCTCTAGTCCGCTCGCCAACGCCATTTCAATCACGGCTGTGCGCCCGCCATCAATCAACCCATAATCGGCTTGAATGGGACGCAGCAGCGGATCCAGCGCCGGCGTGGTCACTCGCTCGCCACCAGTCGCCAGGAAGGCATCCAAGGTGCCATTGCCGCCATCGGCGATTGGCAAGCGCAGCAGCTCAGCGTCCAAGCCCGATTCGCGCAGCCCGCGGGCAATCACCGTACAAGCCTGCGCCGCCGTCAGGCTCTGCTTGAATGCGCCAGCCGCGATTAAGATTTTCACGCGCGCGCCCCTGTCTTGCATTTGGCAAAAATGCCCGCCGCCCACTATCATAAAGTGGATGCGACAAGACCATGGCAAGTATACAACAGCCTACCAATGACTGGAATCACTCGGAAAGCGAGCGCCCGATGAATGCCGAATCTGCCCTGAGGATGATCACCGCGACGCGCATCGTCGCTGGCATGCGCGGGGATTTTCCGCCCGATGTCGCCCTGCGCGCCAGCCAGACGCTGATGGGCGAAGGCATTCGCTGCTTCGAGATGCTGATGAATTCACAGCAGCCAATCGCCGCCATGCAAGCGCTGAAAGCTGAATATGGCGATGAAGCCTGCGTGGGCATGGGCACAGTGCTCAGCGCAGAAGCGGCGCGACAGGCGCTGGAAGCCGGCGCGGATTTCATCGTTTCGCCCGCTTTCCAGCCTGAAGTCGTGCAGGCGGCTCTGGATGGCGATGCGCTGGTTGCGCCTGGCGTGGCGACAGCGACCGAGGCGGTGGCAGCCTGGCAGATGGGCATGCCGCTGTTGAAGCTATTCCCGATCGGCGCGCTGGGGGTCGATTATTTCGCGGCGATTTATGGACCGCTGAGCCACATGCGCTTCATGTGCAACGGCGCGATGAACGACCAAAACGCGCGCGAATTGATCCAGGCGGGCGCGGTGGCGGTGGGGATGGGCAGCTGGCTGGTCGGCGATGGCAGCTGGGGCAGGTCGCGTTTGCGCAGCCGCGCGCGAATCCTGGTGAATGCGGTGGACGGCGCGGGCTGAACACGCGCAACAGCGCCTCGCCGCGAAGCTCTTTCTACGCGCTTGTCAAGCGCCCAAAGCCACTGCTGATCTTCGCGCCGACCCAATAGATCAGATACATGGCAAAAAGCACGACATATTCAATGATAGGGATGCGGATGATTTCGTTGGCTTCCCAAGGCTGGCGCAAAAAGACATAGACATAGAGCGCAAGCAGCGTGAACGAACCATAAAAAGCGCGCCGCGCCCACGGTTTCAAGCGCAGGCCGTGCATCTGCGTCACCAGAAAGATCGCCGCGAAGCCGAAGAAAAACATGGGCCACAGGTCATTGCCTTGGTTGATCGCCACCTGGAAGGCATGGGGCAGCACCAGAATCTCCAGCAAGAGCATCCAGCGTTTGTTCAGGTGGGCGCGCATGAACATCAGCGAGCCTTGCGCCATCACCAGCACGACATGCACAAAGCCGACCAGATGGCCCAGCGTTGGCACCATGGGATGAAACCAAAAGGTATAGATGACCGCGAAACTGAAAAAATAGCCGTGATACTTGCGCAAGCCGTCTGTGAAGGCTTTGCGAAAAGGAACCTTCCTGCCAAAGAATAGGCCCCGCCGCTGATTTTCCATGCCCAGGATGACGATCAGCATCAAAGCCACCGCAAATTGCGCCGTCCAACTGGGCAGGTCTTGGGCGATGGCATCATAGAAAAAAAGCGTTTGCAGATAATGCAAAATGATGAAAACGAAGTTAATCGCCAAAGCCGACATGTTGACCGGACGCAGCTTGTCGGTATAGTCGCGTTTGCTATAGCGCCTTTGGGCATAGGCAATGGTCGCCCAAATCAGCAGTTGGTGCGCGGCAAAACCCAGCCAAGCCGTCAGCTGCCCCCAAGCGGTCTGCTCAGCCAACTGCCATTCATAGACAAAGGGATCTTCGGGATGCGGGATGATTTCGAATTGACTCAGTACGCCGCCCATCGCCACAATAGCCACGCACAGCAGGACGCTGAAGATAATGCTGCCATCGACGACTTGCTTGTCGCGCAATCCGAGTGTCAGTGCCATGACCTTGCTGCCCATCCCATCCATGCTTGCATTATCATCAATTATATGCGAAAGTTCCGTTTGAGAAAGTAGCATTGTACTGAGGCGTATCGATGCTGGAAACAGCTGCGACAAGCTTGGATTTGCAAGCGATGGGGCAAGCCGCGCGGGCTGCTGCGGCAACGCTGGCAAAGAAGACAACAGCGGAAAAAAATGCTGTCCTGATGGCGATTGCCGATGCGATCGAGGCGCGGACGGACGATATTCTCGCTGCCAACCAGCGCGACCTTGATATGGCGGCGAAAAATGGCATTGATCCTATTTGGATCCGCGATCGCATCGCCCTGCGCAAGCGAATGCCCGGCATCATCGCCGATGTGCGCAAGGTGGCGGATCTGCCCGACCCGGTCGGCGAAATCATGCTGGATTCAACCCTGGAAAATGGGCTGCGCTTGATAAAGCGGCGAACTCCGCTTGGTGTGCTGGGCGCTATTTATGAATCGCGCCCCAATGTGACCGTCGACATTTCGACCCTGGCGCTCAAGACCGGCAATGCGGTTATTCTGCGCGGCGGCTCGGATGTTTTGCACAGCAATCTAAAACTAACCGAAGTGCTGCAAGATAGGCTGGCGCAACACAATTTTCCAACTGACGCCATCCAGACAATCGGCAGCGCCGACCGGCGATATGTTAGCGACATGCTGCGCCTGCACGAATACATCGACATGATCATCCCGCGCGGCGGCAATGGCTTGCACACCTTCTGCCGCGAAAACAGCAGCATCCCGGTCATCACCGGCGGCATCGGCATTTGCCACATCTTTGTGGACGCCAGCGCCGATTTGGACAAGGCATTGCCCCTGCTGAACAATGCCAAGACGCAACGGCCGGCGGTATGCAATTCTATGGAGACCTTGCTGGCGCACGAAGCGGTGGCGGACAAGCTGTTGCCGCGGGTGGTGGACGATCTGGGGGCGGCCGGCGTCGAGTTTCACGCTGGGCCGCGCGCCTTAGACATTGTCGGCTGCGAGCCGCGCGTGCTGCCAGCCCTGGACGGCGACTTTGATACCGAGTGGTACAACCTAACGCTTAACTTGAAAGTGGTCGCGGATGTCGACGCCGCCATCGCCCATATCGCTCGGCATGGCACGCAGCATTCCGACAGTATCTTGACCGAAACGCCCGCTCACGCCGAAAAATTTCTCAACGAAGTCGATTCGGCCGCCGTCTACTGGAACGCCAGCACGCGCTTTACAGATGGCAGCGCCATGGGCTTGGGCGCGGAGGTCGCCATCAGCACGCAAAAGCTGCATGCCCGCGGCCCAATGGCGCTCGAAGAACTCACGACTTATAAGTGGGTCGTCAAAGGCGACTATACGATCCGAGCTGGCTGATGGCGCGGCTTGGCTTGACTCGCGCGGCGCAGCTTGGCGACCGCTTGCTGGGGCATTGGCTGCTGGCCGCGGCGATGATCTTGGTCGCGGCGGCGCTGACGATGCCCCAGCTTGACAAGTATCCGCTGAGTCACGATGCCATACATTCCTATTCAATCGCGCATGGATTACGTGGATTAGCTGAGGGCCCGTATACGCCTATCAATGCGCTCGACAACTTGTATAGAAGCTGGCCCGATCAAGCCCCATTGTATTATCTGTCGCTGCACGTTTGGGGCTATTTGGCGGGCACCTCTCTGGCTGCGGCGCGGCTGATTTCACTATTTTGCGGCTTGCTTTCGCTGGCGATGGTCTATCGTTTGACGCGCGATGTTGTCTCGCCAGTTGCCGGCGGCATGGCTGCGTTCGTCTTGTTGTGCAATGCCTTTTATGCCTTCCATTATGCGCATGTCCGCTATTACACGCTGGTTGTATGGCTGGCGGCGCTGATTGTTTGGCTGTATCTGCGCATAGCGACCCGCCGGCAACAGCCGAAGCGGCGCGACTATCTGGCGCTGATTCTGGCTGGCTGCGCGCTGGTCAGCACGCACGCATTTGGTTTTATGCTGGCTTTGACGCTGTCTCTGTATCATTTGTTGGCGGCGCGCAAAGACCGGCGCTGGCTGCATGTCGTCGCGGCCGCCGTCGCGAGCATCGTGTTGGCTCTGCCGGGATTGTATGCGCAGCTCACTGTTGGGATAGCGCTAGCCCAAGGCGGGCACGGACCTCGCTCCGCAAGCCTTGGCGATATCCTGTCCACCTGGCTAGTCGTCATCAGCAACGGCAGTCCGATGTTGCTCGTGATATCGCTGGCGGGCATCGCGGTCGGCTGGCGGCGCAGGTTGCCGCGCGGCAATCCATTTCTGCTGCTCTTTCCACTGCTGGTCCTGAGCATCGGCGTGGCGAGCGAAGTGGCCGGCGTCGTCAGCGAGAGGCAGATGCGCTACCTGCTGGTTGGCATGCCCATTGTCGCGGGCTTCATCGCGGCGGGCCTCTTTGCCTTGTACCGGCTGCGCCGCTGGCTGGGGCTGCTGGCGCTGTTGTGGCTAGCGACAGGGCTGACGTTTATGAACACAGCCGATTGGGAGCATCTCATCCAGGGGCGAAACTGGGCATACACACAGCCGCCCTGGCATCTGCTGTCCCGCTGGATGCTGGAATCAGGGGAAAAACTGCCGCTGCTGACCATTAAGGTTTCTCATAAGATATTGACTCGTTTTCAGCCTCACCATATGATGAGCCACTATTTCGGGCAGCATGGCTTTGCTGTCAAAAGGTTCAGGCCAGAAACCACAGCCACCTTCGTTGCCCAAAACAAGCTGCGCCAATCAGGCTATTGGGCGCTGCATCAAACTGACAATCCTGAGCCTGCCGCCATCGCCACGTTTGAAGCAGCCATGCAAAGACATGGCTATATGGTCTGCGGCACAACACAATTCCCCAACGCGACCCTGCTTGCCACCTATCGCTGGGCAAGCCTGCAATGCGACACGCAGCCAAAAGCGACATACAGCGCCGATGAAGGCGCCTATCTTCACTATGGCGCTCGCCATGACGAGACCAGGCTGCTCTTCAGCGGCGCATGGCAGCCCGCTGCAGAAGCCGACCCAGACACCCACAACATCTCTTTCCAGTTGCTGGATGACGACTGGCGGAGCCATGCCCAGATTGACCTGCCGACCCAGAGCCTGACCGACACGCACCAGCTCATCTTCGACCTCGCGAGCCTGCCGGCTGGCGGCTATCGGCTCATGGCGGTTGTCTACAACGCGCAGACGGGCGAGCGCCAAGCCTGGCATGGCAATGAAGGCTGGATCCCCGAAATGCGGCAGCTGGCTGAATTTACACTATCAGGAACAAATCAGTAGCGCATCTTGACAGCAATCCGCCTGGCTGTCGCGTCTTCCAATTTAGAAGTCCGCAATATCCCTTGTTCTGCCCACATATTCAGACTATAGTATGAAATTGTACTTTCACCTACCACTACACGGCGGTTGGGGTAGATGCGCAACGCATCTTCAGGCTTGGAGATTTGTCAGTCAGTAGCGAGCTGCGTAGACCTCTTGCTGGGGCATTGGCTGCTGGCCGCGGCGATGATCCTGCTATTTGTCGCCGGTCTTGCTTTTGGCGAGATTGATCGATTTGGACACAGCCTGGACGCTTTCCTGTCCATGTTCAACGCCGGCTGGCTATTTGATCGCGATTACTCTTTCACTGATGTCGTAAATTCGCTGCAACGAAATAGCCCGCAGCAGGGGCCTGCGTATTATCTTCTATTAAATGTTTGGGGGCGGCTGGCCGGCCAGAGTCTGGCCAGTGGACGTATCCTGTCGATATTCTTATCGCTTCTGACATTCTGTGCAACTTATCGTCTTGCGCGCGACCACATAGCGCCAGTAGCGGGATTCGTCGCCATTGTTTTGCTCGCGTCCAATGCTTTTTTCGCGCATTACATCTCCTATGTCCGCATGTATTCGCTCTTGATGCTCCTCGTGGCGCTCGCTTTGTGGCTATACCTGCGCATGGCAGCGGGGGGGGGGGGGGGGGGGGTTTTTTGTTTAAGTTGGGCTGGCTAACGCTTGCTATTCGTTGGTGTGTACGCACCCATTAAGATTGCCCCGGTTTTCGGCAGTCGGGTGCGGT
>JAPOSR010000007.1 GCA_026709625.1 Chloroflexota bacterium | reverse complement strand
TGCCGGGCGAAGACGGCTATGCGCTGGGCACCGACCAGTTGGGGCGCGACCAGTTGCTGCGCCTGATTTACGGGGGGCGCGTCTCGCTGACCATCGCCTATCTCGCCAGCGTTATGACAGTCACCATCGGCGTCGCCCTGGGTTTGCTGGCTGGCTATTATGGCAGGGCTGTCGACGATCTGATCTCGTGGGGCGTCAACACGCTCAGCGCCATCCCGCCGCTGTTTTTGCTGCTGATCGCGGCGGCTGTGTGGGAGCCTTCGACCGAGGCCCTGGTGCTTATGCTGGCGGCGCTGGGCTGGGTGGGCACGAGTCGCCTGGTGCGCGGAGAAGTGTTGTCCTTGAAAGAGCGGGATTATGTGTTGGCGGCGCGGGCATTGGGCGCGAGCGACTTGCGCATCCTTGTCTCGCACATTTTGCCCAATGTATTTCCTATTGTCATGGTCACGATGACCATCATCGCCGGCAATTTGATCCTGATCGAATCGGGACTGAGCTATCTGGGGATGGGCATTCAGCCGCCGACGCCGACCTGGGGCAATATGCTGACCGATTCGCGCAGCTTCTTGGTTACGGGGGTGCACCTCATCATTCTGCCTGGCATCTTGATTATGATCACCGTGCTCTGTTTTTATCTGGTCGGCGACGGCTTGCGCGATGCCCTGGATCCACAGCGCTATCAGCAATAGTTTTCAGTTGGCAGGCAACGTTGAGCCTATCGTATGCCTGTGGCAGTTGGAGAACCATCGCCCCCAAAAATATTGAGGGCAATAGAAAAGGGGCGACCCATAGAGCCGCCCCCAAGCATTCGCGACGATGAGGATTAGAGAACCTAGCCCTCAAGCGTCCACTTGTGAATGTCCGCTGTGTAGCCATAGAAGACCCAGAAAGCGGTCGGCTCGAAGCCTTTGACGCGCTTGGTCGCCGTCTGCCAGATATTGGGCACGAAGGTCCAGTCGTAAGCGACATCTTCGTGGGTGATGCGCTGGATCTCTTTGTAGATCTCCCCGCGCTCAACTGAATCGCAGCCTGGCAGCGTGCGCGCCTTGTCGATGAGTTCGTCGACTTCTGGTTTGATGTAGGAGCTGGTGTTGCTGCCGCCAGCGTTGGCACCGTTGTCTTGGGCGCTGTAGATGATGCCCATGAAGTCGTTGGGGTCGGGCGCGCCGCCTGTGCCGCCACTGCTGCTCATCGAAGTGCCATCGTGCTGCTGGCCAAACAAGACCGTGCTCAGATAATTCGCCCATTCGACCAGCTCGACAGTCACTTCAACGCCGATGTCCTTGAGCTGGTCCTGCGCGATAAGCGTGGTGGTGGGGAACATGGTGAGGATGTCGCTGTAGGGGATATTGAGAGTCAGCCGTTGGCCATCTTTCTCGCGGATGCCGTCGCCATCTTCATCGACCCAGCCCGCTTCTGTGAGGAGTTCTCTGGCGGTGTCTGGATCATAGGGATAGGGCTCAAGGTCGGCATTGTAGGCAGCGGCGTGGTAGGGATTGACCGCGCCCACCAGACGCGTGCCGCCTTGGTCGCCGCCCATTGTTGCCAGAATGTCGAACTTGTTGTAGCCCATGGCGATGGCTTTGCGCACATTGACATCGGTGAGAATAGGATGCAGCGGCTGGTCTTGGCGATTTCCATCCGCGTCAAATGCCGCCGTCGGCTGAGTCGGGTCTGCCCAATTCAAGCTCATGTACTTGACCGACATCTGCGGGAAGATCTGCCACTGCAAGTTGCTGGTATCGGCGATCTGGGCGAAGATATCGCCGTGTAGATAGGTGTAATCGATCTCGCCGGCTTGCAGCGACTGCGCCGCCAATTCGTGCGATCCAACATTGCGATTGATCAGATAGGGGATGCCGACATCGCCGCCCCACCAGTCGGGGTTGGCATAATAGCTCTGGAACTCGGCTGGCTCGTAGGCGTCCATGACATAGGGTCCGCCGCTGATTTCAAGCGGGTTGGTGGTGATCGAACTATCCTTGAAATCGCTGAAGTCGGCGTAGAAGCGGTGCGACGGCAAGAAGCGTGTCCCGCCCAATTCGGCGAAGACTGTGCAGTCTGGCTCGCTTAAGACGACGCGGAAGGTCTTGTCATCAACGACATCGACGCCTTCGACATTGACGAAATCAGCCGCCCGCCACGACCCCACTTCGGGAGACTTGATGGCGTCAATGACAAATTTCATGTCATACGCAGTGATCGGCACGTCATCACTCCAATTCGCGTCTTCGCGGATGTGGAAAGTGTAGGACAGCCCATCGTCGCTGGCTTCCCAGGTTGTCAAGCCTGGAATCGGCTCATAAGTCTGCGGGTCGATCTCATAGGGCTTGGGCCAGAGCAGGCTGTAGGCTTGGAAAGAAGCGCCATCGCTGCTGAGGACGGGGTTGAACGTGCTGACATTGCCGAAGCCGCGGATGACGATCGTCTCGGAGTCTTGCCCGAGCGCAAGCGGCGCGGCAAGAACGAGCAGCGCAACCAACAAAAAAGTGAACAATCGCATGGGTGATCTCCTTTTTCTGGCATGGATAGTAAGTCGCAGCGCACTGCGACTCGCGGCGACTATATCAGCTTTGGGCGAGCAATGCGAAAAAATGGGTTGCGCGTGGAGGGGCGAGGTAAGACTATAGGCGCTGAAGATGATTGTGGCGACCGAGCATAGTTTGGCTATTCTTCGTAACACGGCTACCTTCAGAGCATAAAGTGTCAATTTGTACGCGCCGGCAGCGGGCTTTGCATCGCCTGTCTACAGACTACTGTCTGCTATGGAAACAACATGAAAAAAATCATTCTGCCCTTGACAATATAGAACGCAAGTGCTATGCTGGCTGCATTAGCGAAAGCGTTTAGAAGGCACTACACTAGCGGCAAGCCCAAATAAAGCGAGATGGCAACGATGGCAAAGCGAACCCAAGTGGCAAAGATGACCAATATCCTCGACCACAACAATCATGAAGCCCGCAAAAAGGCGCTCGACGCCACCCTCACCGACATCACCAAACGGTATGGCGATGGTGCCATCATCAACCTTGGCGCATTCAGCAACTTGGAGGTTGAAGCCATCCCGACAGGCTCGCTGGGCATTGACATCTCGCTGGGCGTAGGTGGCGTGCCGCGTGGGCGCATCGTGGAGATTTATGGCCCCGAGAGCAGCGGCAAAACCACGCTCTGCCTGCATGTGGTGGCGGAAGCGCAGCGGACCGGCGGCATCTGCGCTTTCATTGATATGGAGCACGCGCTCGACCCCGCCTATGCCGAAAAAATCGGCGTGGACACCCAGCAGCTGTATGTCAGTCAGCCCGATACCGGCGAGCAGGCGCTAGAGATCACCGAGCACTTGGTGCGTTCGGGCGCGCTGGATGTCATCGTGATTGATAGTGTGGCGGCGCTGGTGCCCCGCGCAGAGATCGAAGGCGAAATGGGCGACAGCCATGTTGGGCTGCAAGCGCGTTTGATGAGCCAGGCGCTGCGCAAATTGGCTGGCGCGATCAAGCAGAGCAATGTCTGCGTCATCTTCACCAACCAGCTGCGCGAGAAAGTCGGCGTGATGTTTGGCAGCCCCGAGACAACGCCGGGCGGACGGGCGCTGAAGTTCTATGCCAGCGTGCGCATCGACATCCGCCGCATCCAGCAAATCAAGCACAGCGGCGATATCGTGGGCAACCGCACGCGCGTCAAGGTCAAAAAGAACAAGGTCGCCGCGCCCTTCAAGCAATGCGAATTCGACATCATGTTCAACCGCGGCATCAGCAAATCGGGCGAGATCATCGATATCGGCACCGAGTTGGGCATCATCGACAAACGCGGCGCATTTTATCGCTATGGAGACGATCTGCTGGGGCAGGGCCGAGAGAATGCCAAGCGCTATCTGGAAAGCAACGACGCGATGAGCGGGCTGATCGAAGACAAGATCCGCCGCACCTTTGGTCTGCCAGCCAGCGCGGAGCTTATGGAGGGGTAGTGGTTTTGGCAATTCCATCGTGTTCCGAGTAAGGCAGGGTGACATCCGCGTCCGACTGTCACAGATAGCATGGTGCGACAGATGAAGACAAGCCAACTGGAAATCGTCGCCGAAAGCCAAGTGGATTTCCCGAAACCGCTTGACCTCTTCGCCGACGCGGAGCGGTGCGCAAACGTCGCTGTCTTGGAGTGTCGGGACAACCTCGACTTCCTGCGCGGGCAGCCGGGCGAGAAATTCAAACTAGTCGTTACTTCGCCACCCTATAACATTGGCAAAGCCTACGAGTCGCGCTCGCCGCTGGATAGCTACTTGGAAAGCCAGGCACAAGTGATCCGCGAATGCGTCCGTGTGCTGCACCCGCAGGGATCAATTTGCTGGCAGGTCGGCAATTACACGGAAAACGGCGCTATCGTCCCGCTGGATTGCCTGCTCTTTCCGATATTTCGCGAGCTTGGTTTGCAACTGCGTAATCGTATCGTCTGGCATTTTGGCCACGGCTTGCATTGCCGAAATCGGCTCTCGGGTCGCTATGAAACGATCAACTGGTGGACGAAAAGCGATGACTACACCTGGCATCTCGATCCCATCCGCGTGCCATCGAAATATCCTGGCAAGCGCCATTTCAAAGGACCGCGCAAGGGCGAATTGTCCGGCAATCCCAAAGGCAAGAATCCTAGCGATGTTTGGGCTTTCCCGAATGTAAAAAACAATCATCCGGAAAAGACCATCCATCCCTGCCAATTCCCGATTGAGTTGGTCGAGCGGCTGGTTCTGGCGCTGACCGATGAGCAAGACGATGTGCTGGATCCTTATGTCGGTGTCGGCTCAACCGTGGTTGCTGCGTTGATGCACAAACGCAACGGCTATGGCTGCGACATCATCGAGGAATATATCGACATCGCGCGGGATAGGATCAGCGATTTCCTTGCCGGTCGCTTGAAGACGCGCCCCATGGGAAAACCTGTCTACGACCCGAGCTTGCCAAACGGCGGACATTGATGCGGATCGCCGCGCAATACTCGCACCTCAACGGCCTCGAATACATGCTCGTGCATCACAAAGACCTGTGGGACGAGATACAGGACGCAATTGCCTGGGTAGATGCTGAAGCCTGCAAGACGAAAATATCCAGAGAGAAGACAATGCGCGGCCGGCGTCTCTATTCGCCCATCGATCTAAATCAGCAGTTTCGATCAAGCTTCCGCGAACTGGGTTGGACAGAGCGCCGCAATACCTTCTGGGTAACCGATGATGAAGAGTTGATGCGGGGCGTATACAACCGTCCCGAGGTCGAGCAGAAGCAAGCGATCCAAGCTGCTGGTCGCGAGCCAATTATGTCTTACAACCAGACTGACTTTGTGAAAGACCGCATCGCAGTGGAGGTGCAATTTGGAAAATATGCCTTCGTCGCCCACGATCTCTTCGTAAAGCACTTGAGCTTCTTCGTGGCGGGGATTATCGATGTCGGGATTGAGATCTTGCCGATGAAGAAGCTGGAGCGCGAGATGTCGTCGGGCGTACCGTATTATGAACGCGACCTGGTCAATGTGTTGCGGCAGGGCAGGGGTGTTCCAGCCGTGCCATTGATCATGCTAGGTCTTGTGCCCTAGCGTGTTAACCCGCCTGCCCCGCCAGCCACTCCGCTTTGCTGACCAGCTCGCCATTCGTCACTTCGCCGCGCTGATACCGTTTGTTCTTGTCGAAGTGCAGCTCGACCTCCGCTTGAAACGGGCAGCGAGCCGCGCTGGCCACCTTGCGGCACCAATAATTCTGGCCATCATCGGCGCGCGACAAATCGTTCAGCGGGTCGACGCGGATGCGCAGCACCTGTTTGCATAGTTTGGGGCGCACATAAAAATAGATGCCGCGGTCTTCATCGCGTCCGCCGCCGCCGAACAAGCTCTTCAACAGGTTCATCGCTGTTTCCCTCAGCCCACTTG
Organism: Chloroflexota bacterium; assembly: GCA_026709625.1. GTDB lineage: Bacteria > Chloroflexota > Anaerolineae > Aggregatilineales > Phototrophicaceae > UBA6055. The sequence goes on along the minus strand of JAPOSR010000007.1, from coordinate 79,350 downwards.
CAGGTCCCAAGCCGCCAGATCGGCCATAATAGCGTGCGCGGTCATGTCCAGGTGCACAGGACTAACGCTGATGTAGCCGCGATGCACCGCCCACAGGTCTGTGCCCAATTCGTCGGTGTCGCCAGTCGGCGCTTCGCCGCCGATCCTCACCAGGTTTTCGCCGACATGCAGCAGCTTGTCGCGATAATGGCGCAGGCCCTGCCGCGTAACCCGAATGCCGCGCAGCTCGTCGGCGCAGTCGACCGCCGGCACATTCACATTCAGGATGGTCAGCGGGGGCAATCCATGCGCCAGCGTCTGTCGGACAATCTGCCTGGCCGCCTGTTTCGCCAGCGCATAATCGTCTAGGCAATGGGCATCGGCGCGCGCCAGAGAAAATGCCACAGCGGGCAAGCCATGGATCGCGCCTTCCAGCGCCGCGGTGACCGTGCCGCTATAGGTCAAATCCTGGCTCATATTTTCGCCGCGGTTGATGCCCGAAACGACAATATCGGGCTTTTTTTCCACCAGTCCCAGCAGCGCCAGCGCAATGCAGTCGGCCGGCGAGCCTTCCACAGCCAGCGCTGCGATGTCATTGCCGATTTTGCAGTGATGATAGCGAATATCCTGCGCGAGCGTGATTTTGTGGCCGCTGGCGCTTTGGTTGGTGTAGGGCGCGCAGACCTGCACATCGCCCAGTGAACGCATCGCTTCTGCCAAAGCCAGGATGCCCGGCGCGGCATAGCCGTCATCGTTGGTCACCAAGATCGAAGTCACCGCTAGCCGCAATCGCCTGCGGCCAGGATGAAAGGCTGGCTGGTCGCGCTGTTGTCGCTGTCGTCGGTCTCCGCAACCTGGATGCCACCGACAGTCACGCGGATAACCAGTTCGGCTGCAAGCGGCTCGCGCAGGGTGAGCGCCGCATCCAGTTGATAGCTTTCGCCTGCGCCCAGTCCTTGCATCAACGTAATCGGCTCGGCAATGACGACTTCGCCACTAGCAGACCACAGCGCTTCGATAATTGGCAAACCCAGCGTCGATGCGCGATGCGTGCCGATGTTGCGGATGGTCGCGCTGACTGTGATCTCTTCTCCGCAAACGGGCGCTGCGGGCTGCAGGCGCAGCTCTTCGACCACCAAATTGGGCAAAGGCGGCGGCGGGCCGGTCTCGGCTGGCAAGCCAGACACATCTACTTCGACGACAGCCTCGGCAAGCAGCCAGGCATGCTCGTCGTCTTCGCGCTGAATGCGATACCAGTCGCGGTAGGGGCTGACTGCCACAATGACGACGGGCGCAGCCTGCGCCATCTGTCCGATGATGGCGTGGTCGGCGCTGGGCCCGCGGCGCAATTCGCTGGGCTGGACGAGGCTCGCGGCCACCTGGGGGCGCCCCGAAGCATCGCTGGCTTCCTCGCCATCAGTTGCCGGCGCAGTCTCGGCGCTGTCGGGCTCGGGCGGCTGGTTATCTCCTTGCGCGATCACGCGGATCATCACATCGGCTCGCGCAGAAGCGCCATCTTCGCGTTCCGCCAGCACCGACAACTGATAATTGCCCGGATTGCTGGTGGGCCAGTCGATGCTCAGTGGCAGTATCGCGGCGCCAGTTTCGTTGGGGTTGATTTTTTCGCCAAGCAGCGCCTCATCCAGCAGCACGCTGACTCGCGCCAGGTCTGCGCCAGCATTTTCCACGCGCGCCTGCACGATTACAGTCGTCCCAGCTAGAAAAATTTGGTTGGACATCGGAGCGGCGATGATGATTTGCGGCGGTCCGTCAAAGCGCGCAGCAGAGCCGGGCGGCGTAAACATGAGATTGCAGCCCGCCCCTGCCAATCCAAGCGCTGCAAACAGACATGCCCGCATCAAGCTCGTTATGCTGCCGGATGACATGGGCATGCTCCTGTGTTTCTTCGGCTTGGCACAGACAGCAAGTCTAGCAGAATACACCGGCTTTGGCTACCATAGCAAGGTGGCAGGGCAGGCAGGAGCATGCATGTCAAATCTGCTCGGCAAGCGGCTTGTATTGGGCGTCTGCGGCAGCATCGCCGTCTACAAAGCGGTCGACCTGGCCAGCCGGCTGACCCAGTCCCAGGCCGAGGTCGATGTCATCATGACTGCGTCTGCCCAGCGATTTGTGAGCGCGCTGACCTTCCAGGCAGTCACCGGTCGTCCCGTCTACAGCGAATTGTGGCAAAGCGGCGGCGCGGGCGGGTTGTCTAGCCACATTGCGCATATCGGTTTGGCAGAAGCCGCCGACCTGTTCATTGTCGCGCCTGTCACAGCCAATACGCTCGCAAAGCTGGCGCAGGGCATGGCGGACGATCTGTTGACAGTCAGCGCGCTGGCAGCCGCTTGTCCGCTGCTGCTGGCGCCGGCCATGGATGGCAATATGATTGACCATCCCGCCACCCAAGCCAATATCCAGACTCTGCGGTCGCGCGGCGCGCACATCATCCAGCCAGAAAGCGGACGGCTCGCCAGTGGCCTCAGCGGCCGCGGACGCCTGCCCGCGACGGCGACTCTGCTGGGGCATATTCGGCGCGAGCTGGGCTTGGCTGGCGAATTGGCTGGTAAAAAGCTGGTGGTGACAGCGGGCGGCACCCGCGAGGCGCTCGACCCCGTTCGCTATCTGGGCAATCGCTCCAGCGGCAAGCAGGGTTATGCGGTTGCCCAGGCGGCTCTCGATGCTGGCGCGCGCGTCGTATTGATTTCGTCCGCGCAGCATCTGCCAGCCCCGGTCGGCGCGCAGCTGGTGCGGGTCGAATCAGCAGACTCCATGCGGCGGGCGACGCTGGAGCATGTGGACGGGGCGGCGGCGCTGGTCATGGCGGCGGCCGTGGCGGATTATCGCCCAAGCCAGGTCGCTCAGCAAAAGATAAAAAAGACGGACGCGGCGCTGCGGCTAGACTTGACGCGCACCGACGACATCTTGCTGGCTGTCAAAGCCCAGCGCCAAACCAGTGGCTATCCACTCGTTGTGGTTGGATTCGCTGCCGAAAGCGAAAACTTGCTGGAAAATGCCAGCGCCAAGCTGCAAGGCAAGGGTTTGGATTTGTTGGTGGCAAACGACATCAGCGCGCCCGACGCCGGCTTCGCGGTCGACAACAATCGCGTTGTCCTGCTCGATTCAAGCGGTCGTTTGCAACCCATAGAGCTGTCCAGCAAAGCCAGTATCGGCGCCAGCATCGTCCAGCGCATCGCTAGCTTGTTGGCTTAACTCTCTGTCTCAGGCGCATCCAGGCGGCGCAGCAATTCTTCCAGCACAGTCAGCGCCGCGGCGGGGATGACTGTGCCGGGACCAAAAACTGCCGCCACGCCATGCTCGCGCAGAAAATCATGATCTCGCGCCGGGATCACGCCACCAGCCACCACCAAGATCTCGCCGCGCCCCACACTCGCCAGCTCGTCCATCAGCTGGGGCAGCAAGGTCTTGTGCGCGGCTGCCAGCGAACTGATGCCGACGATATCCGCTGCGCAGTCACGGGCTTGCTGCGCCACCTCGCCCGGCGTCTGGAAGAGCGGCGCGACGATTACATCGAAGCCCATGTCGGCGAAGGCGCTGGCGACAACCTTGGCGCCTCGATCGTGCCCGTCTTGCCCCATCTTCGCCACCAGCAGGCGTGGCTGCCGCCCTTCGACCCGGGCGAAGTCGTCGGTGATGCGGCGCACAGCGGCGAGCTGCGGCATCTCCTGCGCTGCACTGCTGTAGATGCCGGTGACAGCGCGTGATTCAGCTTTGTGCCGCCCCCAAGCCCGTTCCAGCGCCAAAGAGATTTCGCCGGTGGTGGCCAAGGCGCGCGCTGCCGCGACCGACAGCGCCAGCAAGTTGCCCGCTCCGGTTTCGGCGCAAACTGTGAGCGCGTTCAGGCTGGCTTGCGCAGTGTCTTCGTCGCGTTCCTCGCGCAGCGCCCGCAACCGCGCGATCTGAGCAGCCCGCACGGCGCTGTTGTCCACCTCCAGCATGTCGATTTGCGTGGGGTGGTTTGGGCGATATTTGTTGACGCCGATAATGATCTCGTCACCGCTGTCGATGCGCGCTTGACGGCCTGCGGCTGCCGCTTCGATGCGCTGTCTGGGCCGGTCTGCTTCCAGCGCCTTCGCCATCCCGCCCAGCGACTCGATCTCTTGAATATGCGACCAGGCGCGCAAAGCCAGATCATGTGTCAAGCGCTCGACCCGGTACGAGCCACCCCAGGGGTCAACCACATTACAGATGCCCGTTTCCTTTTGCAGCAGCAGCTGGGTATCGCGGGCGATGCGCGCGCTGAAATCGCTGGGCAAGGACATAGCTTCGTCGAGCGCGTTGGTATGCAGCGACTGCGTGCCGCCAAAGACCGCCGCCAGCGCCTCGATGCAGGTGCGCGCGATATTGTTGTAGGGGTCTTTGGCTTGCAGGCTCCAGCCCGATGTCTGGCAATGGGCGCGCAATGCGAGCGACTTGGGATTTCGCGGCGCAAATGGCTTGATGAGCTTCGCCCAAAGCATACGAGCCGCTCGCTGTTTGGCGATTTCCATGAACAGATCGATGCCGATGCCCCAAAAGAAGGACAAGCGCGGCGCAAAGTCATCGATGTCCAAGCCAGCCGCCAGCCCGGCGCGCGCATATTCCAAGCCATCCGCCAATGTATACGCCAGCTCAATATCGGCGCTCGCCCCGGCTTCTTGCATATGATAGCCACTGACGCTGATGCTGTTGAAGCGCGGCATCTCAGCAGCCGTGTAGGCGAAGATATCGGCGATGATGCGCAGCGATTGCGCGGGTGGATAAATATAGGTATTGCGCACCATGTATTCTTTGAGGATGTCGTTCTGGATGGTGCCACGCAGCTGCGCCGGCGCGACGCCCTGCTCTTCGGCGGCGGCAATATAAAATGCCAGCACCGGCAGCACCGCGCCATTCATGGTCATAGAGACCGACATGTTGTCCAGCGGGATGCCATCAAAAAGAATCTGCATATCGCGCAGGCTGTCGATGGCCACGCCCGCCATGCCGACATCGCCCGCCACGCGCGCATGGTCAGAGTCGTAGCCGCGGTGAGTCGCCAGGTCGAAAGCCACCGACAAGCCGCGCTGCCCGGCCGCCAGATTGCGCCGGTAAAAGGCGTTGCTGTCTTCGGCGGTGGAATAGCCGGCATATTGGCGGATGGTCCAAGGGCGCACGGCGTACATGCCGGGATACGGTCCGCGCAGATATGGTGGAATGCCAGCTACAAAGCCCAAATGCGCCACATCAGCCAGGTCTTCGGCGGTGTGCAGCGCTTTGACATCGATGCCTTCTCGCGCGCGCCAGCTATCATCGCTCGCTGTGGACGAGCGGCTTGTGAATGAGGAGGTGTAGACAATCTGTGTGAAATCGGGGGAGTTGGTCATGGGGGCGGCTGGCTTATTCATCACTGTGCCCATTGTACCCGCTGCGCAAGCTGGCAGAAACGCTATACTGGGCGCATGCGACCGCGACCCGCCACCTCTGTGCTGGATCTAATCGGCCAGACACCACTGGTCGAGCTGGCGCGCCTCACCCGCGGGCTGGACGGACAGATTTTCGCCAAAGTCGAATTCCTGAATCCCGGTTATTCCAAGAAAGACCGCATTGCGCTGCAGCTCATCGAGGACGCGGAAGCCAGCGGCGCGCTGCAAACGGGTTCTACGGTGGTCGAGTTGACCAGCGGCAACACCGGCACGGGCTTGGCCATCGTCTGCGCAGCCAAAGGCTATCATTTTGTGGCGGTTATGTCGCGTGGCAATTCACCAGAGCGCGCCCGCATGATGATGGCGCTGGGCGCAGAAGTCGTGCTGGTCGATCAATGCGCTGGCTCGATGCCCGGTGCAGTATCGGGAGAAGACCTGGCGCTGGTCGAAGCGCGCGCCCAGAAAATAGTCCGCGAGCGCAAAGCGTTTCGAGCCGACCAGTTCCAGCTGCCTGGCAACGCCCGCGCCCACTACCGGCACACAGCGCCGGAGATATGGGAGCAAAGCGGCGGCATCGATGTCTTTTGCGACTTCATTGGCAGCGGCGGCTCTTTCGCTGGCTGCGCGCGTTATTTCAAGGAGCGCAGTCCGCTAGTGCGCTGCTATGTGGTCGAGCCAGCGGGCGCTGCGGCTTTTGCGGGTGGAGCGGTCAGCCGGCCCAATCACAAAATTCAGGGTGGCGGTTATGCCATGCCGCAACTGGCGCAGATCGACCGCGCGCTGGTGGATGGCTGCCTGCAAGTCAGCGATGTAGCAGCTGCAGAGATGACGCGGCGACTGGCGCGCCAAGCAGGACTTTTTGCTGGTTACTCGTCGGGCGCGAATCTGGCGGCGGCGCTGCAACTGCTGGAGGGCGCAGAACGGGGCGCGCGCATCGCCATATTGTTGAGCGACAGCGGGTTGAAATACCTGAGCGGCGATCTGTTCGCTAGCTAGTTCGGCGGACGAGACGGCGCTTGGTCCCTGTCGCCGCTTCTTTGGGGCTATCCTACTCGCCCAGCCGCCAGCGCAGATGCCGCCACAGCAGCCAGGCAGCGCACTCGCGCAGCATCAACGCCAGTCCAAGCCCCGCCAGCCACCAGCCCTGGCTCGTCATCCACAAGCCCAGCAGCAGGGGCAGCACAGCCAGCGCCAGATACAAGCCCAGCCCCGCAAAAGCCACATCGCGGCGCTGCCAGTTGAAGGCGCTGGGCCACAATCCGCAGACCACCGCCACCGCCAGAGTCTGCGCCAGCTGCGCATAATAAACCACCAGCCCCAGCCCCAGCACCAGCAGCAAACGCGCTTGTTCGCCGCCCGGCGCTTGCTGGTTAGAGAAAGCCAGCCAAAGGCTCAGCAGCGCCAGCAGCAGCCACAAAGCCATGCCCAGCCACAGCGTCAGCCTCGCCAGGAAACGCAGCGGCAGCAGCCAGTTTCCGCGCTGCGCGAGGCCGATCGCGCAAGACCAGTTCGCCCGCAATGCGCCGCCCGGCAGCGCGCAAAGCAGCGGCCAGGTGTGCCAAAGCCGTTCTCGCGCGAGCCCCGCCAAAATCTCGCCGGTCAGCAGCAAGCCCAGCAATGGCGCAACCGCCGGCAGCAGCAGCGGCGACAGCACCAGCAGCGCCAGCAGGACGACCGGCAGCGTGAAAAAGACCATCAATAGCTGCGGCGCTAAGAAGAGCGAGCCAAGCCCGAAGAAAACCAGCAGCCCTAGCAATTTGCTCGGGGCAAGCCAAGCCGATCCTTGACGCGATGTGGGGCGATCTAGCTGGCTCAAGCGCCGGACGAGCGGGTCGTCGCGGTCGGGCTGCGCCAGCGCCTGCCACACGCGCCAGGAAAACATGGCGATCTACGGGTTGTAGCTGGCGGGCGGACTGGGGTGATGCAGAAGCACATCAATGGTCAACGCCAAGGCTGCGCTGCTGACGGCTTTGCGCAGTGCCGCCTCGACCACCGAAGCCACATCCATAATGCCCGCCGACAGCATATCGATCGCCTCGCCACTGCGCGCGTCAATGCCTGTGCCCGGCGCTTGTCCTTCCAGTTGGGCGACAGTCGCGCCATCATAACCGGCGTTGTGGCAAATCGTTCGCAGTGGCGACTCCAGCGCCGCCAGCAAGATCTGCCTCGCCGCGCGAGATTCGCTGTCGCCGGGCGGCTGGTCGCGCAGCGCAGCGCGAATCGTCCACAGCGCCGCGCCACCGCCGGGCACGACGCCATCGCGCAGCGCCTGTCGCAGCGATTTGGCGGTCTCTTTTGCCAGGGCGATGCGCGCATCCATCCGCGCCGGCACGCCATCGCCTATGCGCAAAATCGCCACGCCGCCCAAGATCATGCCGACGCGTGCCCGCAAGAAGGTCTCGCTGTCCTTGTCGCGCGCATAGTCCAGCTGCTCCAGCAACCCAGCCAGATGCTCGGTCAGTTCAGTCTGGTTGTCGCGGTCGGATACGAGCCCGAAGAGATTGCGTTCGACCCAGACCTGCTTCGCGCTGCCGAGCCGCGCTGTCTTCATGCCGCGCAAGGCGTCGCCAGCCGCTTTGTACAGAGGCGTCGCGCCGGTGATGACCGCCATGTCCGCCAGGTGCGCCTGTTGATGCTGGGCGGTTTCGCCGGGCGTCTTGACAGCCACCACGCGGAATTGCTCGGGCTTTTTATTAGCGAGGATGAAGTTGATAACCGGCTCGCTGAACTTGTTGCCGACCAGCAGCAGATTCTTTGCGCCGGCTTGCATCAACGCGGCGAAGAGCGGCGCGACCTCGTCCAGCGCTTCAATATCCAGGTCGCTGAGCAAGATGGCGCAGTTGTTCATGACCATCCTGTCGGGCTCTTTGCCGCCACGCAGCATGGCTCGGGATATCGCACCGCGCTGCCAATACATGCCGCGCATATAATCGTGGGCGATCTCGCGCCGATGCCCGCGCCGCACATCCAGCTGCCCATATTCGCCGATGAACGCGAAGATCTCGCCCAGCCGCTCGGCCAGTTCGCGGTCATGGCAGATGCAATGCGCCAGTTGCGCCAGGTCCTCCGCGCCTTCGATTCTGGCCTGCTGCTCCCGCAAAGCCACCAGAGCGATTTCTAATTGTCGATTCAACTCGCTGCGCAACCGGCTGGCATCCGCGCCAGCGACAATCGCGCGCAGGCCAGCATTGACGATAGACTGGAAGAGTAGCGCCGCTGTCGCCGTGCCATCGCCGAGTTCGTCGTAGAGCTGCCAGAGCATGCCGCGCAGCAGCATCGCCCCCATGTCTTCATCGCGGTCGGGCAGGTTGGTGATGCGCCGCGCGATCAATCCGCCTTTGTCCAGCAGCTCGGGCGGTTTTTCGGCGTCCGCCAGGTCAAAAGCAACCGCCCGCGGAACCGGGCCGAGCGTGGGGCGGATGGCATCGGCGATCAGGTTGATGCCGCGCTGCAGCGCCAATGCCGAGTCGGGTTGGAAGACCAGCCGCTCTGCGCCGCTCAACCGCGGATCGCTCCTTGTGTCAGACCAGCGATGATCTGTCGCTGCATCAGCACAAAGATGATCAAAATCGGCAGGGTGCTCAGGAAAGACGCTGCCATGATCGCGCCGATCTCGACATCATAGGGACCATCCATCGTGCCGATGCCGATGCTGAGCAGGTACTTGGCGTCGTCGTGCAGCACGACCAGGGGCCACAGGAAGTCGTTCCAGGTGTTCACAAATGTCAAAATCGCCACCACGCCCAGGGCGGGTCGCACCAGTGGGATGATGATGCGATGGAAAATGCCGAACTCTGAAGCGCCGTCGATGCGCGCCGCGTCCATCAGCTCGTCGGGCACCGCTTCAATATACTGGCGCATCAGAAAGATATTGAACGCGCCGACGATGCCAGGAACGATAACCGCCCAATAGGTGTCGATCCAGCCGAAGTCGCGCATGAGCAGGAAAAGCGGGATGAGAATCACATGAAAAGGCAGCGTCAGCGTCGCCAGAACGATGAAGAAACACAGGCGCTTGAAGCGAAAATCGTACTTGGCGAATGCCGCTCCCGCCAGCGCCGCAAAGTAAACCCCCAAAACGGTGCGAATGCCCGCCGTGAATATCGTGTTGCCATACCAAATCACAAATTTCGTATCGCCAAAGAGCTTCTCGTAATTGTGCCCCGTCCATTCGCGCGGCATGATGGTCACTGGCAGCGAATACAGCTCGCCCTGATGACGGAAACTGGCGGTGATCATATAGATGAAAGGGATGGCGCTCACCAGCACGCCGACCAGCACGACCGTGTTCATGAACATCAGGTTGATGCGCCCGCTGTCCATGGTCCCGCCGCGTTTGCGCTTCAGCATCGTCGCCTCTTAGACTTTCCAGAGCCGGAACAGCAGCAGCTGCAAGCCTGTGATCATGAGGATGATCACAGTCAAGATAAAGCCCATCGCCGAGGCATAGCCCATACGGAAGTTTTCAAAACCCATGAAGAAGAGATACATCAACGGGAAGAGCGCGCTGTCTTGTGGTCCCGAGCCGCTGTCAAAGAGCAGGTAGGGCTGGGTGAACAAGCTGAATGAGCCGATGAGACCGGTGATGATGACGAAGACAAAGACGGGCCGCAGGAAAGGAATGGTGATATGCCAAAAGACGCGCAAGGTGCCCGCGCCATCGATGCGCGCCGCTTCTTTCAGGTCTTCCGGCACGTTCTGCAAGCCCGCCAAAAAGAAAAGCGAGTTGTAACCCACCCAGGTCCACAAGCCCAGGATGATCAGCGCCGGCATGACGAAGGTCTTATCTGTCAGCCAGCCAACCGCCCCCATCCCTAATCGGTCGAGGACAGCATTCAGCAAGCCATACCGTTGGTCGAATATCAGCGTGAATATCCAGGCGACGACAATCGCCGAGGTGATATAGGGGGCGAAGAAGGCTAATCGCGCTAAGGTTTTGAACCGAACATGCGGCGCGTTCATCAGCAGCGCCACCCCCAGCGCCAGCGGCATTTGAATCAACACCGTGCCCGCGGCAAACTCTGCGCCGTTGATGAGCGCGGTGCGGAAGCGCTTGTCTTTAGTCAGCAGGCGCTCGTAGTTTTTCAGCCCCTGGTACTCCAAGACGACGCCACCGCCTTCTTCGGGGCTGATAAAGCCGCGTACGCGCTGAAAACTGAGGAAAAACGACGCGCCGGCTGGATAGACAGTGAAGATCAAAAAGGCGATCAAAAACGGCGACAGGTAGATGTAGGGGATGACCTTGCGCTGATTGCGCGACCACCAACTGGACACCGCGCCTGGCTCCAGACTTCTTTTGGCTGTCATCGCGCTAGCCGACACGCCATTCGCTCCCATGCGTTGCGCGCCAGCCCAAATCCCTCCCCCACAAGCGAAAGAGGGTTGCTTGCGACTGGCGCGCTTGCTACGCCTACTTGTTGAATTCGAACTCGTCGATCGCTTCTTGGATGGCTGCTTCGGGGTCTGCGCCATCGAGCATGACAGGCTGCACAATCAAGCGGTTGACGGCGTCAACGAAGAGCGTCCAGTAGGGGCTGACGTTGACTTCGGCCATGGCGGACGCGGCTTCGGCGATGAATTCGCCCGGCTTCTGCCCGCTGAAGTAGTCATCCGTGCGCAGCAATTCTTCGGCGTCCCAAACTGGTTTGTAAGACGGGAAGAGATTCATGCGCCGGAAAGCCAACAGCGAGCCTTCGGCGGTGAGGTTGCAGACGCGGATGAATTCCCAAGCCGCTTCCTTGTGCTCAGAGGCGGCGGTGATGCCCATGCCGGTGCCGCCGCGCGGGACGGTCGCATAGCCGCCATCGCCCCACATGGGCAAGTGGCGCATCGTCCATTTGCCTTCCAGATCGGGGGCATTTTGCTTCATGAAGCCCTGATACCAAGGCGCGCCCCAGACGCTGATGTAAGCGCCTTCGTTCATCAGCGCCCACTGCGCATCGCCACTGCCTTGCTGCATGTAAACGCCGCTGTCCAACTGCGCCTTCTGCCAGTTGAGGATATCGACCGCCAGTGGCGTCTGCACCTGCACATTGTCTTCGGCATCAAAGAACTCGCCGCCCGCCTGGTGGAATTGAACATAGAAATCCGCCCAGCTTTGCGTGGCGATTGGGAAGAGCGCCTGCCCGGCATCCATCGCGCCACTGCCCAGCATGTTGACGAATTCTTCCCAGGTCGCTGGCGCTTCGGCATCCATGCCCATCTCGTCAAAGATGTCGTGGCGATAATAGAGCAGCACGGGGTTGACTTCGTTGCCGACGCCGTAGATGTTGCCGCGCACAGTCCAGGGCTTGGTGGCTGAGGGGATGGACAGGTCTTCGATCTGCTCGCCGATGTGGTCGTTGAGCGCCGCGTAGGGCTCGCTGCCGGCTTCGCGCACGAATTGGCCCATCGCCGAGATTTCGATATCGACCATGTCGGGGATGCCAGCGCCGGCGACGAATGCCGCTTGCAGCTTGGGCCACAGGTCTGCGTAAGGCGTCAGCGACAGGTCGACATTGACATTGGGGTGCACATCCGTCCAGATTTCTTCGACCAGATTCTGCATCCACTCGTCACGATTGTTGGCGAAGCCCCACAAAGAAATGGTAACCTCGTCATCCTGCGCGCGCACCATGCCAACCGGCAAAGCCGCGAAGCCGCTGGCTGCCAGCGCTGTCGAGGCGGCCTTCAAAAAGTCGCGGCGGGAAAGCTTCTTTTCTTGCATAGTTATCTCCTTCTTACTGAACTGTTCGCGAATAGGTAGAATACAAGCGGCAAGCATAGCCCAAAGCCGCGCGAATCGCAAACAAATTCACAAAGAAGTTGCTGTAAGAAACTCCATGGCCATGTGCTCGCTCATTGAACTGCCCACCAATCGCTGGCAAGAGGCGCGCGCATTGCGGCTGCATGCCTTGCGGACAGCCCCCAGCGCCTTTGCAGCCAGCTATGTTGATGAGTTGGCATTCGCCGATGAAATCTGGCTGGCGCGGGCAGATTCGGCAGCACGGCGCGCCGGCAACATGACCTGGTTTGCGCAGGTCGATGGCGAGCTCGCCGGCATGGCTGGCGCCAGCTGGTCGCAACGCGAAAAAACCCGCCATGTCGCGCAGGTATATGGCGTTTATGTGCTGCCAGCCCAACGCGGCAAAGGCATCGGGAGCGCCTTGATGCAAAGGCTGTTGGATGAATTGGCGCGCATCGAGCAGGTCGAGAAAGTCAGCCTGCAAGTCAACAGCGCGAGCCGAGCGGCGCTTGCACTCTATACAAAGCTAGGATTTGTAACGATTGGCACAGCCATTTGCGAACTCAAAGTGGACGGACGTTGTTACGATTTGGACTACATGGAATTGCGCTTTCAGCAAGCTGAAGATAAACGATTGACCACAGTGGCAATGCCAGAAAAATAAGAAAAACAGATGCGATAACCGCAATTCAGCTAATGGTCGCGCCTGGCCTGACACGCAGGATGACCACGCTGCCGTCAATTCCGAATTTGATTTTGCCCGCCCAGCGAATTTCGCGGAAAGCCGCGCCCAGTCAAGTTTCTGCCAACAAACTCAGCGCGAATTCTTGGTAAAATCCGTAGGCGCTAGGCGGACGACTCAATGGCTTGCCTGTGCCGCCCGGTTTGTTCGGATGGACTGAGACAGTTATATCCAAAGGAGCTTGCATGCCCGCCACCATCATCTTGGCAGTCGATATTGGCGGCACCTTCACCGACATTGTCGCGCTCGACAAGCAGGGCGCGCGCATCGCGGTCGAAAAGCTGCTGACCAGCTACCCCGATCCCTCAGCCGCAGTGATTCAAGGCCTGCGCAGGCTGCTGCTGCGCGAGGAGATCCCGCCCGAGTCGGTTCGCTATGTCGTGCATGGCACCACCCTGATCACCAATACGCTGATCGAACGAACTGGCGCGAAGACCGCTCTGTTGGCCACAGCCGGCTTTCGCGATGCCATCGAGATTGGCAACGAGGGGCGTTACGACATGTATGACCTTGCCCTGCAAAAGCCGCAGCCACTTGCGCCTCGGCACCTGCGCTTTGATGTGCCAGAACGGATGCTGGCTGATGAGCGCGTCTACAAGCCGCTGGACGAAGAGGCGCTGCGTGACATCTGCCGCAGGCTGCGCGGGTTGGAGATTGAAGCGGTTGGCATCTGCTTCTTGCACGCCTATACCAACCCGACTCATGAGCTGTTGGCGCTGCAGATCGCGCGTGAAGAATTGCCTGCGGCGGCTTTGTCGGCCTCGCACCAGGTTGCGCCCGGCATGCGCGAATATCCCCGCGCTTCCACCACCATCGCCAATGCCTATGTTCAGCCCATTGCCGAACAATATCTGGCGCGGCTCGAGCGCGACCTGCAGGCTGCTGGCATCGCCGCGCCCTTGAATATCATGCTGAGCAGCGGCGGCACGACGACTGTGGCAGCGGCGCGCAGCTTCCCCATCCGCCTGGTGGAAAGCGGTCCAGCTGGCGGCGCGCTGGCTGGCGTCTTTTGGGGAGGCCTGCTGGGGCAGCGCGATGTGCTGGCATTCGACATGGGCGGCACCACAGCCAAAGCCGCGCTCACCCGAAAAGGCGAGTTGGCCATCAGCAACCAGTCTGAAGTGGCGCATGTGCATCGCTTCAAACGAGGCAGCGGCCTGCCGTTGATGGTGCCGATGATCGAGTTGATCGAAATCGGCGCGGGCGGCGGCAGCATCGCCAAGCTCAACGCGCTGGGTTTGCCGACTGTGGGCCCGCAGAGCGCGGGCAGCTCGCCTGGTCCAGCTGCCTATCAACTGGGCGGGAAGCAGCCGACTGTCACTGATGCTGATCTGCTGTTGGGCTATTTGAATCCCGATTATTTTGCCGGCGGCGCGATCCAACTGGACGCGGATGCCGCGCGAACAGCCTACGCCGATCTGGCCTCGGCGCTGGATCTGCCACTGGAGCGCATGGCTTGGGGCGTGCACAAACTGGTCAACGAGAATATGGCGGCCGCGGCGCGCGTGCATGCCGCCGAGCGCGGGCTGGAGATCCGCCGTTATTGCATGGTGGCGACCGGCGGCGCAGGCCCAGTGCATGCTTGTGGCGTAGCCAACGGCTTGGGCATAGAGCGCATTATCATCCCGCCGCTGGCTGGCGTGGGCAGCGCATTTGGCTTTCTTACCGCGCCGATCGCCTTCGACTTTACGCGCAGCTATGTCAAACGGCTCAGCGACATCGACCTGGACGCGCTCAATGCCATTTTGCAGGAGTTGCAGCGGCATGGCACACAGATTGTGCAGGCGGCCGGCGTCGCCTCTGCCGACATTCGCGTGCAACTGGCTATTGATATGCGTTATGTCGGGCAGGGCTATGAAGTGCGGGTGCCTTTCCCCATGGAGACTTTGACACGCGCGCATATCAGTTCGCTGCAGGCGGTCTTTGAAAGCGAATATCGCGCTTTTTATGGGCAGCTGGCGGACGGCGTGCCGATCGAAGCCGTCAATTGGCGCGTGCTCATCAGAGGTCCTCAGCCGCGGATCAAAAGCCCAGCCCCGCCCGGCAGCGGCCAGCACGAGCCAGTGGCTGTGCGCCCCGTGCGTTTCTTTGCTGATGCCCCGCCTGTGCCGACGCCGGTATATCGCCGCGAACAGCTGGCCGGCGGCTGGATGGCGCAGGGCCCGCTGATTATCGAAGAAGCGGCATCGACGACTGTCGCCTTGCCGGGCTGGTCGGCGCAGCTGGCGGCAGGGAATTGCCTCTTGTTGCGGCGTGGCTGACAAAAAACCCTGCAAGCCCAAGGTTTTTTTGACAAAATGCGACAATCAGATTATACTCGCTTTCTATTATTCTTGTAGTCTCGACTGCTTTATCGTTGCGCCGACAAAGCTGGATCGCCTCGCAAATTGATCAATAGAGATGGAGTGAAGAATCATGAGCGAAAAACGAATTTCTCGCAGAGATTTCTTGCGCGCCAGTTTGGCTGCGGGCACCGCGGCGACCTTGTCGACCATGCCAGCCGGCTTGACCTATGCGCAAGAGCAAGCCTTCCTCAATTATTGGACGGGCTGGAGCGGCTTTGAGTTTGATGTGCTGCAAGGCTTGGTCGATCAATTCAACGAAGAGCATGCGAATGTCTATGTCAATATGACGACGGTGTTCGGCCAATACGAAAAGGTGCTGACGGCGATCGCTGGCGGCAACCCGCCCGATGTTGTGTCAGCTGTCTGGCTGCATCAGTTGGTGCAGATTGCCTCGCAGGGTGCCTTGACGCCACTGACCGCCTATGCCGAAGCAGCTGGCATCGATGGATCGAAATACTTCCCGCAGCTGTGGAACAACTGGTGGCACAACGGCGAGCTTTGGGGTTTGATGTGCACATCCAACGCGCGCGTCTTGGCCTTCTCGCCGCCGGCCTTGGCCGAGCTGGGCATGAGCGAGCCGCCGAGCAGCATCGAGGAATTGGACGAAGCCTGCCAGGCTTTTGAAATCATCGACAGCAATGGCAATATTGAGCGCGTTGGCCTCTTGCCAGACAACCTCACCTGGTGGGCGCATGTCTTTGGCGGCAGCTTGTATGACGAAGATAGCGGGACGATAACCGCCAACGACCCCGTCAATGTCGCCGCGCTGGAATGGATGGCGGGTTATTGGTCGCGGCTGGGTCCAGAGCGAGTGGCGGCTTTCACCAGCGGTTTTGGTGATTACCTTAGCACGCAGAACCCCTTCTTTGTCGGCAAGGAAGGCTTCAAGCAAGTTGGCGAGTGGTTCATCCAGTTCCAGAAGCAGTTCGCGCCCGACCTCGAGATGGACATGATCGCGGCGCCCTATCCCGATGGCGGACGCCCGAATTGCACCACCTTCGGCGGCAGCGTCTTCACCATACCCACCGGCGTCATGAACCCGGACGCGGCTTGGGAGTTCATCCGCTGGCTGAGCGAAGACGACCACATGGGCGAGTTCTGCTTCAATATCCAGAATATCCCGCCCAAGGTGGGCGCAGCCACAGCCGAGCGCTTCGTCCGCGACCACCGCTTCCAACTGGCGCTGGACCTGCTG
The DNA here is from genome assembly GCA_026709625.1 of Chloroflexota bacterium. Classification (GTDB taxonomy): domain Bacteria; phylum Chloroflexota; class Anaerolineae; order Aggregatilineales; family Phototrophicaceae; genus UBA6055. The sequence continues at coordinate 62,960 of JAPOSR010000007.1, read as the reverse complement.
AACGGTCCCAATGCGTTTGGCCCGCCGAAGATCCCCGTGAACGATTTTTATAACTCGCGCTTGGGCGAAGCCGAGACATCGGTCAAAGCCGGCATGCTCAGCGCGCAGGAAGCGCTTGACCGCGTAACCGAAGAAGTCCAGCGCGAACTCGACATGGCGATGATGTAATGGCCTGCCCCCATCCCCGACCCCTTCCCCAAGGCGCGGGAAGGGCTGCCACACCGCGGGGTGGAGCGATTGATATATGCCCCTCCTTCTTTAGCGGGGGAGGGGCTTGGGCTGGGGCGCTTTCCTCATGACCATCGCAATCCGCCGACCAAGGCTCAGCAAGCAGCAGCGCCGTTCACTGCTCATCGGTTTGCTGTTCATATCGCCCGCCATCGTCGGTTTCACCTTGTTCAACATCGGTCCCATCATACAGTCGCTGCAATACAGCTTCACGCGCTACAACATCCTGCAGCCGCCGCGCTATGTCGGTTTGAACAATTACCTGTTTTTGCTCGAGGACCGCGTCTTCAAAATTGGCATTCAAAACACGCTTTACATGGTGCTGATTGGCTTGCCGATCCATCTCGTCTTCAACATGCTGATGGCGCTGTTGCTCAATACCAAGATCAAAGGCTTGTCCATTTACCGCAGCATCTTCTATGTGCCGTCAATCACGCCGGTGGTCGCTTCTACCATCGTCTGGCTGTGGATTTTTAATGGGCAGTTCGGCATCTTGAATGAGTTCCTTCGCTTCATCGGCTTGCGCCCAATCGGCTGGCTGACCGACCCCAACTGGGTCAAGCCGTCGTTGATCTTCATGGGCGCATGGTTTGGTGGCAACACCATTCTGATCTACTTGGCCGGCTTGCAGGATGTGCCCCATGACCTGTTGGAATCTGCCGAACTCGACGGGGCGAACGCGCTGCAGAAAACTTTTCGCATCACCCTGCCTATGATCAGCCCGGTCATTTTTTACACCATCATCGTCAATGTGATCGGCTATTTTCAATACTTCACAGAAGCCTGGGTGATGACGTCGACCCGCGATGGCTCGGCGGGCGGCGTCGCCAATTCGGCGATGTTCTATTCGATGTACCTGTATCAGACGGCATTCCAGCAATTCAAGATGGGCTATGCCAGCGCCCAAGCCTGGATTTTGTTCATGATCGTGCTGGTCGCGACGCTCATTTTGTTCAAGACATCGCGCTGGGTTTATTATCACGCGGAGGAATAGGTGGCTGTAGCCATCAGCTGGCGGGAAAATCGCCTCGTTCAAGACCGGATCAAGCGGGCAATCGCCTACACGATCGTGATGATCATGGCCTTCGCCTATATCTTCCCGCTCTATTGGCTGGTTGTCACCGCCCTGAAGACCGATGTCGAGATCTTCCAGCAGCCGCCGCCGATCTTCCCGCCCGATCCGCAATGGCAGAACTTCGGCGCTTCAACCACCTATATTCCTTTCTGGCGCTACATGTGGAATACCATCGCCATCAGCGGCTTGACTGTGCTGGGCACCGTGCTCTCCTGCACCTTCATCGCCTATGGCTTCGCGCGCATTCAATGGCCCGGCCGCAATATCCTCTTTTTGATTTACCTCAGCACCATCATGCTGCCCTCGCAGGTGACGCTGATACCGCTTTACCTGATATTCCGAGATCTGGGCTGGGTGGGCACATTTTTGCCGCTGGTCGTGCCACATTTTTTTGGCAGCGCCCTCTATGTGTTTTTGCTGCGCCAATTTTTGCTGACGATCCCGCAAGAGCTTAGCGACGCGGCGCGCATAGATGGTGCCAGCGAACTGGGCATCTTGTGGCATGTCATGATCCCGCTGATGCGCCCAGCGCTGGCAGTGGTGGCGCTCTTTACTTTTGTGCAGACTTATCGCGATTTCCTCGGTCCCTTGATTTATCTGCAAAACCAGCAGGACTGGACGATCTCGCTGGGCTTAAAGCTATTCCAAAATATGTATGGCGCGCAGTGGCAGCTGATGATGGCCGCCTCAACCTTGGCGATGCTGCCCACGATCGCGCTCTTCTTCTTCACGCAGAAGACCTTCGTCCGCGGCATCGCGCTGACGGGGCTGAAAGGATGATTTCGCCCATGAGACGAGTTGCGAAGACATATGCTTGACCCCATCACGCTGGAAGTCATCTGGCGGCGGCTCATCTCGGTCGTGGATGAGCAAGCTGCCGCGCTTATCCACAGCTCCTTCACGACTGTCGTGCGTGAGGCGGGCGATTTGTCGGCGGGCGTATTCGACCGGTCTGGCAACATGGTGGCGCAGTCGGTCACTGGCACGCCCGGGCACATCAACACCATGGCGAATTGCGTGCGCAAGTTCATCGTGCCGCAGCATCCAATCGACACATTGCAGCCTGGCGACACGTTGATCACCAACGACCCATGGGAAGCCAGCGGCCATCTCTTCGACCTGACCATCGTCTCGCCAGTTTTTTATCAGGGACGGGGCGTCGCCTTCTTCGCCAGCACCTGCCACGCGGTCGATATTGGTGGCGCGACCATGGGTGGCGATGCCCGCTCGGTCCATGAAGAAGGGCTGGCCATTCCCTTGATGAAGCTCTTCAAAGCGGGCCAAGCCAACCAGGAACTCTTCGATATCATCCGCGCCAATGTGCGTGTGCCCGATCAGGTCATCGGCGATATCTATGCGCAGCAAGTTGGCAACCAGGTCGGCGCGCGCAAATTAATTGAGATGCTGGACGAATATAATTTGCCCGATATTGAAGAGGTTTCCGCGTCCATTTTGCGCCGAACAGAAGCGGCTGTGCGCGCTGCCATCCGCGACCTGCCCGATGGCAGCTGCCGCGACGCCATTCAGATCGATGGCTTCGATACTCCACTGACGATCGCCTGCGAAATCACCGTGGCTGGCGACGAATTGCGCGTCGATTATGCCGGCAGTTCGCCTCAGGTCGACCGCGGCATCAATGTCGTTCTCAATTATACGCATGCTTATACCACCTATACGTTGATGGCTGCGCTCGCGTCGGACATCCCCAACAACGAAGGCGCTTTTCGTCCCATCCAGGTTGCCGCGCCCGCCGGCAGCATATTGAATTGCCGCCGCCCGGCCCCGGTCAGCGCCCGTCATCTGATCGGGCATTTTGTCAGCCAGCCTCTGCTGACAGCGCTGGCGCAGATCATCCCCCAGCGCGTCATCGCCAATGGCTCGGCTGGCTTGTGGAACACGATGATCGATGGCGTGAATGCCGATGGCGAGGAATTCGCCTACATATTCTTCTCAGCTGGCGGGATGGGGGCGGCGCACGACCGCGACGGACTGTCCGCCACCGCCTTCCCCAGCGGCATCATGGGCGTGCCAGTCGAAGCGATCGAAACGGCAGCGCCCTTGCTGATGCACCGGCGCGAACTGCGCATTGATTCTGGCGGTGCCGGGCAATTCCGCGGCGGCTTGGGGCAGGTGATGGAGCTGGAGATCATCACCGGCGCCCCGGCCACGCACAGCTGCATGTACGACCGCACCAAACGACCGGCGCTGGGCTTGCAGGGCGGGCGGGCCGGCTCGCCTGGCAAGGTCAGCTTGTCGGACGGCACACAGCCGCATCCAAAGAGCCATTATAGCTTGCAGCCGGGGCAGCGTGTCATTCTGGAGCTGCCGGGCGGCGGCGGCTTTGGCGACCCAGCCCAGCGCGACCCACAGCGCGTTTGGGACGATGTGCGCGCGGGATATGTCTCCAGCGAGGCAGCCGCGCGCGACTATGGCTTGGCCCCCTAGCTTCTCGCGGTTTTCAGCAGAGCCAGCGCCTTGCGAGCGATGGCTTCGGTCGGGTTAGCGCTGGTGCCCGGCGCTCGTTCGACCAAAACCTCGAGGAAGAATTCGTCCACAGCGAAGAGCGCGACCGAACCATACAGACCGCGACCCAGCGCATGGGGCTGCGGGAAATCTTCAATGCTGTTTTCTTCTTCGATGCCTTCGCGTATATCTTTCAGGCGCAGATAATGCGCCAGTGCCGCTTCTGTCGAGGCAAATTGCGCGAAGGTCATCTGGAAATTATTCGCCATCTGATCAATATACGCGACACGGAAGCCGCGGCCATTCTGAATGTTTCGCGGGGTTCCCACGCCATTGTCAAAACGCGCGAGGTCGCGCCGCCACTGCGTATTGGTGATGATCTCGCTGGGCAGGTTGTCGCGCAGACCCTGCAAAACATCTCTTCAGCCGTCTTCTTCCTCTGCGCTCGCGACATTCGCTTCAAAGGCGCTGCGATTGCGCTCGAAGAATTTGAGCGCCTCGCTGGCTAGCGGCTGCAGCGGGCTGGTGGAGGTCGTGAAGATCTCGACATAGACTTCGAAGAAATAATTGTCGACCTGGAAGAGCGCAAAAGAGCCATACAAACCCGAGCCAAAGGCGTTTGGACTGGGGAAGGCATCTTCCTGTACCAGGTTGACATCAGCGGAGCGCAGCCCCTGCTTTCGCTCGAACTCGGCAGCTGCGCCCGCTTCGTCTGGAAAGATAACGAAGTTGAGCAGCATCTTGCTGCCTTGCTGCGTGCTATACGGGATCGCGCGCCCGACAGCGGGACGGCGGATGCCACGAATGTTGCGCACTTCCGCTTCGCCGCCTTCGTATGGACGTTTCCATTCTTCAACGGCCGGCAGTGGATCGGGCAATAGCGCGATCAGCCGCTCCATGATATCGAGATTGACCTCGTAGGGATCGACAAAGTCAGCTGGCGTGGGGGTCGGCGTCGGCGTGGCTGTGGGTTCGGCTGTGGGCGTGGGCGATGGCGTGATATCCAAGGTGTTATCAGGGCGGCAGGCAGCCAAAATCAGCATGGCGACCAATGCCAGCAGAAAGCGGTGGCTGCGCGGGGTTGCTCTCATGGCTATTCTCCAGCCCCTTCACCGTACAGGCGCAGACGCTCGGGTATCTGCCCGGTGACGATCATATCGGCGACTTCGTTTTCAGTCACTTCGCTCTTGTAAAAGTCGCCTAGCTTGTGCCCGCGCTCAATGATGGTGAAGCGGTCTGCCACTTCATACACATGGCGGATATTGTGCGTGATGAAGATGACGCCCATGCCTTTTTCTTTTGCCGCGATTGTATAGTCGAGGACCTTCTGCGTTTCGCCGACCGAAAGCGCCGATGTAGGCTCGTCGAGGATCAGCAGCTTCTTGCCGAAATACACGGCGCGGCCGATGGCGATAGATTGCCGCTCGCCACCCGACATCGTGCCAACAGTTTCTTCTGAGTCGCGGATGTGGATGCCGACATCTGCCAAAGCGCCAACCGACTCGCTCGCCATTTTTTTCTTGTCGAGCAGCCTGAACGGTCCGATTGAATAGGTCGGTTCTTGCCCGAGCCAAAAATTGCGGGCGATGCTCATCAGCGGGACGAGCGCCAAATCTTGATGCACGGTCTCGATGCCCAGTTCACGCGCGTCATGCGGCGATTCGATAGCAACGGCATCGCCATCGAAGTAGATCTGTCCGCGCGTCAAGCTATGAAAGCCAGTGAGCACTTTGATGAGTGTGGATTTGCCCGCGCCGTTGTCGCCGAGCAAGCCGACAATCTCTTGCCGGTCAACATGAAAATCGACGCCGCGCAAGACCTGTACGCTGCCAAAATACTTGTGAATATCAACCATGTCCACCAAGGCGTCGGCATTTTGCTGCTTGTATTGCATCAGGTTGGCTCCCTAATTTCGCTGCCCGCCGCGGACAAGCGTGTTCAAAACGACCGCCGCGATGATGATCACGCCGATTGTGCCGGCAAAAAGGCGCGATTCGATGCCAACCAGCACCAAACCAGTCTGCAGCATGCCAAAGATCAGCGCGCCCAGCAACGAGCCGACCACGCTGCCATAGCCACCAGTCAGCAGCGCGCCGCCAATCACCGTCATGGCGATGACTTCCAGCTCCCAGCCGGTGCCTTTCAAGGGGTCGACGCCGGGGTTTCGCGCCGTCTCATAGATGGCTGCGATGCCGGTGAGCAAAGCGACAATCACGAAATTCTGTAGCTTGATGCGGTCGACATTGACGCCTTGGGCACGTGCTGCGCCTTCATTGCCGCCCGTGGCGAATATGCTGTTTCCGAAGGAAGTGTTGGTCAGGATGACATGGAAGATGGCCACGAATATGAACCACCAGACGATGGCGAGGCGGACATTGGCGTTGCGCGGTATCGGCATGTGGAAGAAATCGCCTTCCGAGCCGATGGAGAGTACGCGGCCATTGAACAGATCGAAGTAACCCACCTCGACCATCTGCCCGCCGCCCGCGCTGCTGTGATAGCTGAATACCGCCACCAGCCAAATGACAGCGATGACGATCACAAAGAGCGCGAGCAAAAATACGCCCGTGCGTATGAGCGCGCCCGTCGTCCCAAAGTCGCCATTGGCTTCGCGGATCGACCAAGCATGCGCCGCTTGGCGATACCAAACAGGCAGAACCCGATAGGCGGTGAAGGCAACGACCAGCAAGCCAATCACAACCAGCGCCATGAATACCAGATTGCTGATGGCGATGACAGGCAGCGCATCATGATGATCGCTGTAGCGCAAGATGCGCCCACCCGCGATAGCCACCAAGGTGATGGCGCGGAAGGCTAGCAATGTGCCCAGCGTGACAATGAAGGATGGTATGCGCGTGGTGATCAACAGCACGCCATTGATCGATCCCAGCACAAAAGCGACAAAGATTGCCAGCATAGCCGCTGGGATCGGCTCCATCACGCCAAACACCGGCGCGCCATTCGTCATAAAATTCATAAAAGAAAGCGCCGTGACGCCCAAGATCGAGCCGACCGACAAATCAAACTCGCCGGAGATCATCAAATAGGTGACGCCGATAGCGATGATGCCCTTGGTCGCCACATTGCTGAGAAAAGACGCCACCGAGCTCGGTTCCAAGAAAAGATCGGTGGCCATGGTAAAGGCCATAAAAATGGCGATGAAACCGATGATGGCGCCAGCGCTGGGTGACTTTGCCAATTCCGAGCGGATGAACTTGCCGGGGGTCAAGGCGATGGCGCGGCGCAGCTCATCCGATTCTTCTTCGACCTGGCGCACTAGCCGATAGCCAACAAAGCCCGGCAAAAAGAACAGCAAACCCGCTAGCAGTCGATGATTCTCGGCATCACGGATGGTGGTCATGCCGGGATAAAGCGGCACAGTAAATGCGCCGGCGATCAAAACGCAGGCCACGCCAATCGTCAACAAGACCATAAACGCGACGATTAAGCGGCGCGGCGGCGCCACGATCAGACGGATGCCATCGATGCGGCGCAGGGCATCCAGCGGGGGGATGATGAAGACCAGCAAAGCCAGCAGCGCCAAAAGCGCGATGAGAAACAGGTTGACGCCGATGAGCGTTTCGCCAACCATCAAAGCCATCGGTGCCAGCTCGCTCACCGCGGCGGTATCGTTGATGACCGCGCGCAGGTCGATATCTTGGCTCAGCAAGAGCGAAAACTTCAAGCCAACCGGAATAATGACGCTGAGCAGAATAGCGCCGCCAATCATGACGGTGATAAACAGCATCCATTGCGACCAGCGCAGGCTAGACTTTTCGCGCCGCAGCAGCCCAAAGCCCGTGCGCGCGCAACACGCGGCATAAATCAAACTGGCGATTGTGACAATTATTTCGATGTTGTTGAGGTCGCTGCGCAAGATGTTCGCCCGTTCGCCAAAGGGCATCCAGCCAAAGAAGACCAGAAAGGCGACCAAAGCGCCCAATATAGCGAAGCCGAAATTCAGAAAAGTAACGAGTAAACCGACGGTGGCGGCTTCTCGCTTGTTTTCCAGATATGCTTGCATCATAGGCTTTTTCTCGAATGCAACTTGTATTTCTATAGGGCGCTATGCGTCAAGCGTGGCGCATTCATTTGTTAAACGGATCCAACCTGCGCGACCCTGGAGAGACAAAATGGGCGGGAAGCGCAAACCCCCCACCCATTGTGATTGCCGATTGCGGGCTAGCGATAGCCGCGCGCCGTCAGGTCGATGATGGCATCAACATTGCTGCTGTCGATGACGCCGGGGCCGGTCAGAATGTCGCCGCCTGGGGCGAGCGCAAACTGGCTGTTCAGGTAGAGCCACATGATGGTCTCGAAACCTTGCAGGTAGGGCTGCTGGTCGATAGCTTGGATCAGGTAGCCGCTCTGAATCATCTCGTAGATCTCGGCGCTGGTATCGTGAGTGGTCGCAAACATCTCGCCCGCCATGACGCCAGCTTCTTGGATATAGAGATTCAACGAGCTTGAGGGATTCGGACCCAGCATGAAGGCGGCGTTGGCGTCTGGGTTGGCGCTGAAGTAATCAGCCAGGATGCCGGCGGAGGCTGTCACATCGTTGTTGATGGTCAGCTGATCCAGCGGGATGCCAGCTTCATCAAAGACCGAACGGACGCCGGCGCAGCGGGCTTCCAAGCCACTGTGGCCAACTTCTTGAATCGGGCAAACGCCACCGGTGATCTCGACGCCAGCAGCGTCAGCGGCATCCAGGACAGCATTGGCGTTGGAACGGCCGCCCAGGAATTCGTTCGCGCCGATGTAGAACAGGGTCGGCAGCGCGTCCATGGTGCCGGCATTGGGGTCGGCGGTATTCAATACGATGACCGGGATGCCCTCTTCGGCGGCGCGGTTCACACCATCGCGGATGACTTCCGGATTTGGCACAGTCGTGCCGATGCCGTCGTTGTTGCGGGCCAAGGCGTCATCCCAATAGCCAGCCATGTCGTCGATGTTGTCAACGGGGTCGGACAACCAAGCGCAGTCCGCGTCCAGCAGGGCGCAGGCGTCTTCCATGCCCTTGATGACGACGATCCAGAACGGATTGCCGACGCCACCGTGCGACACAATGCTGAAGGTGAGTTGGTCTTGCGCGCCAACGCCACCAATCGCGGCGATCATGATGCCCAGCGCCAAAAGCAGCGCCGGAATTGTACGAAGTAACTTTTTCATTGCGTTTCTCCTCTTGAAACTTAGCGAATGTGCAAAATGCCCCAGGCAATATGCCTGTAGAGACCAAGTATAAACTGCGAGCGTCCCACACAGTATGCGAATTATATCGTGTCTTCGCTGAATTACAAATTATCAAATGTTTTGGTAGGGGTGATTTTTGTGGGTAGGCGTTGCTTTGCCCCCACCCCTCTCCCAAAGTGAGGGAGGGGCTGCCATGCTGAGGAAGCGCAGGAAAAGACTCCCCTCCCCTCGTTCTGGGGCTTGGTTGCTATGTCCACGCAACTAGCACTCTCAATGTTTTGCGGACGCGCTCCTGTCAAAGATGATGCGTTGCCCAGCGGGCGATTGCTGTGCCATAATCGCGCAATGTTAAACTCGCCGCGAAGAGAGGAGCAGCCTGTGCAGCCGAACTGGGTGCTGAAAGAAGACGAAGCCATTGAACTGCTGGCGCTGCTCATCACCTCGGCGCGCATCCAAATGGACGAGCCAGCGCATTATGGTCCGCTGCGCCTGTTGACCGCGGCCGAGCGTCTGAGCAGCCTAATCGCCGCGCGCAGCTCGCAGAAATCACGCGGCTTTCTGCAAGGCAATAGCGAGCGCATCCCCGACATGCACATGCTGATGTCGGATGTGGAAGCCTATACCGAGGGACTGGATGCCTTGTGTCGGGCGGTGGCGGAATGTTTGCTGCGGCACAGCCCGCTGGGGGACGAGGCATGAACGAGGCGCTGCGCAACATTAAAACTCGCCGAGTCGTGCGCGAAATGAGCGGCGAAGCAGTCGAACGCCGGCAGATCGAAGCCATTCTGGAGGCGGCTCGCTGGGCGCCCAGCGGCGGCAATCTGCGTCCCAACCGCTATATCGTCATCGAAGATGCCGAAACGCGGCGTCTACTGCGGCTGGTCGCGCCTGGCATGTTTCAGCGCGCGCCAGTTTTGATTTTGATCTGCACGAACTGGCAGGTGGTGGCGCAGCATCGCTTGCCCGCGCAGGACCGCGCCCTGCTGATTGATATCGGCACAGCGGCGCAAACCATGATGCTGGCGGCGCATGCGCTGGGCTTGGCGTCGGGGCCGGTGACTTCTTACAGCAAAGAGGCTGTGCGCGTCATTCTCAATCTGCCCGCGCATTATTCGCCGGAGATGTTTATCTGCATCGGCCATAAAGCCGAAAATGCGCGTCCTGGCATGCGCGCCTGGCAGCCCATTACCTGGCGCGACCTCACGCGCTGGGAGCGCTTTGCCGCTCCGTGATGCCGACAAGCCAAGCGCCGGGATGACATCTCGTGATGCCCGTCAAATCGCAACTCAGCAGATTGCGCTTCCCGCTGATTTGCCGATGGGTTCGCGGGCGCGCCTAGGGGCGGCTTTTGGCGGGAGCTGAGGGACGTGGAGGGCGGGAGCTTGACAGCAGGCGCACAGCCGCCTCGCGCAGGCTCCAGCCGGCGACCGCCGCAAAGGACAGCGCATAGACCAGCAGGTAGGGCATCAGCTGTGGCTGCAATTCCCAAGCCAGCGCCGCCGCCCACAGCGCATAGAGCATCAGCGCCAGTTCCAGCCACAGCATGGGCGAGAGCGCAAGCGCATAGGCATTTTGCGCCCAATCTCGCGCGAATTTGGGCGTGCGCTGGAAGTCGCCGCGCCGGCCCAACAACGCGCCCAGCACAGCCAGGCTGCTGCAAAGCGACATGCCGCTGCCCAGCAGCAGCAGCGCTGGAAAGGCGCTCAAACCACGCAGCCAGTCCTCATACAGGCGCATTTGCCCGACGGCATACATCAACGGCGGCGCCAGCGCCAGCAGTCCCAGCGGTGCCAGCGGCAACCCGCCCAGCGCATCCGCCAGCAGCAAGGGCGGCGTCAGCAGCAACAGCAGCAGCATCCACAGCGGCGGCAGGTATTGGCATAAATGCTGCACTGCCATGACCTTCTGCGTGACGCTCAAGTCGGCGGCCAGCAGCGGCCGCGCCAGCTTGAGCAGGCATTGCGTATTGCCACTTGCCCAGCGCGCCTGCTGCTGTTTGTAGGCGGCCAGCTGCGGCGGGATCTCGCCCGGCACTTCGACATCTGGCAAGAAGAGCGAAGTCCAGCCGGCTATCTGGGCGCGATAGCTCAGGTCGAGGTCTTCGGTGAGCGTATCGGCCGACCAGCCGCCAGCTGCTTCGATGCAGCGCCGCCGCCAGATGCCGCCCGTGCCATTAAACGGCACCAGCCAGCCGCTGCGGTTGCGCGCCGCCTGTTCCACCACAAAGTGCGTGTCGATGCTCAGCTTCTGCGCGCGCGTCAGGCTGTTTTCTTCGGCATTGAGATGTCCCCAGCGGCTTTGCACAATGCCCAGCCTGGGGTCGGCCGCCAGGTGCGGCAAGGTGCGGCGCAAAAAGTCGGGCGGCGGGATAAAGTCGGCATCGAAAATGGCGATGTAGTTATCCGCCGTGTGCCCCAGTCCATGCGCCAATGCGCCCGCTTTGAAGCCGGCGCGCGCGGCTCGTTGGATGTGCTGAACGCGAAAACCAGCTGCTTCCAGCGCGGCCAGCTTCTGCGCAACCAGTTGAACAGTCCGGTCGGTCGAGTCATCCAGCGCCTGGATCAACAGCTTGTCACGCGGGTAGTCAAGAGCGGCAATGGCGTCAAGCAAGCGCAGGGCGACATTGGCTTCGTTATACAGCGGCAGCTGAATGGTGATAGCTGGCAGAGCGGCATCGGGCAGGGCAGCTGGAACGGCGGGCGCCGCGGCGCGAGTCCGCCAGTAGCGCCACAAGAGCAGCGCTTGCCCAGCTGTATACAAGCCCAGCGCCAACGCGCAAAGCACATAAAGCGAAGTCAGCAGCGAAATCATCGTCGGCATTCTAAAAGCGCGCGGGCAAACTGGCAAGGCGCATCAAGCCGCGCCAGAGCCGCTACTCGATATTCGCATGGCGCGCCTTCATATCGCGCTCGTCAAGATCCAGCGTTTGCCCAGCAGGTAAGCTCCTCCCTCATTGTTTTTGGAGAAGGGCAAAGCAACGCGTACCCACCAAAATCAGCGCTCTCGATTCCTTTCTTGATTCTACTTCTGCGCCCTCTGCGGTTACAATATCTCCTGCCAGTGAAACAGGGAGGAGCGCATGCCAGCCAAGATTGTTGTCGTTGGCAGTTTCAACACCGACTTGACCTCGTATATGCAACGTATGCCACGGCCTGGCGAGACTGTGCATGGCGAGCGCTTCGTCACCGGCGCGGGCGGCAAAGGCAGCAACCAGGCGGTCGCGGCGGCGCGGCTGGGCGCGGATGTCACTTTCATCGGGCGGCTGGGCAAGGATGTTTTTGCCGAGCTGGCTGATGAGATCTGGGATGCCGAAGGCGTCAACCGCGACTATGTGGCGCGGGATGACGAAGTCGCCACCGGCGTCGCGCCTATCCTGGTCGACAGCAGCGGCGAAAACAGCATCGTGGTCGTGCTGGGGGCGAATCTGCGTGTGCAGCCAGCCGACATCGACGCGGCGCGCGAAAAAATCGCTGATGCCGACATCTTGATCGCGCAACTAGAAATCAACCTGGACATGGTGGCTTATGCGCTGCGGGTGGCGAAGGCGGCCGGCCTAACCACGATTCTCAATCCCGCGCCGGCCGCCGCCTTGCCCGCCGCGACTTTGACGCTTGCCGATTACCTCACGCCCAACCAGACAGAGCTGGCAGCGCTGGGCGGCGCCGGGGCTGTCGTTGCGGCGGCGCGCTCTCTGCTGACGCGCGATGCTCAGACAGCGGTGGTTACCCTGGGCGCGGCTGGCGCGCAAATCGTGAGTCGCGCGGATACGGCGCTTGTGAGCAGCTTTGCCGTGGAGGCGGTGGATACGACTGGCGCGGGCGATGCCTTTAATGCTGGGCTGGCGGTGGCATTGGCCGAGGGCGCTGCGCTGGTCGAGGCTGTGCGCTTCGCCAATGCGGCGGCGGCGCTGTGTGTGACCAAGCCCGGCACCGCTCGCAGCACGCCATATCGCCACGAAGTTGATGCGCTGCTGGCAGGGAAATAGCGCATGAGCAGTGAACTCGCTGGCAAAGCCGTCATCATCACCGGCGCGAGCAGTGGCATCGGCGCGGCTCTGGCGCGAGCCTTGTCCGCGGCGGGCTGTCGTTTGACCTTGGCGGCGCGTTCATTGGACAAATTGCAGGCGCTGGCGGACGAATTGCCCGGCGAGACGCTGGCGGTTCGCGCCGATATGCTGCAGCCAGCCGCTATCGAGGCTATGGTGCGGCGCGCCCAAGAGCGATTCGGCGCTGTCGATGCGCTGTGCGCCAATGCCGGCATCTTCATCCAAGGCGACTTCGCCGAGTATGACATGAATGCTGTCAGCGATATGCTGCGCATCAACATCGAGGCGGTCTTGCGCTGCGCCCACGCCGTCATTCCCATCATGCGCGGACAGTCCAGCGGCGATATTCTCGTCACCAGTTCCATCGCCGGGCATGCCGAGCTGCATCGCGGACCAGCCTACGGCGCGACCAAGCACGCCATAGAAACCATCGTCAACACATTGCGGCGACAACTGGCGGGCGCTGGCATCCGCGTCATGTCGTTGGCGCCAGGCAAAGTGGCAAACGAGCTGTGGGGTTATGAAGACGCGGCAGACATCGAACGGCTTTCGGTGGCGGAAGGCGGCTGGCTGCGCTCGGATGATGTGGCGGCGGCGGGTTTGTTCATGCTCAGCCGCCCGCGCCATGTCACTGTGCGGACGCTGGTGATGCTGCCGCGGCATCAAGAAGCCTGAGGACGCAAACGCTATGGTTATGCTGGGACTCGAAGTCTTTCTGCGCGAGTGTCTTGACCTGGCTGCTGGCAAGCGAGCCGCGCTTTTGGCTTGTCCTAGCAGCATCGACAGCCAGTTGCGCAGCAGCCGGGAGCGTTTGCATGCTGAGTCGGCTGTCAACCTGGTCGCGCTCTTTGGTCCCGAGCACGGCTTGCGCGGTGCCGCCCAGGCTGGCAGCCCGGTGCAAAACGCGCGCGACCCGCTCACGAATCTGCCGGTGCACAGCCTGTACGGACAAACGCATACCCCCACGCCCGCTATGCTGCGCGGCATCGATATCATTCTCATTGACCTGCCCGATGGCGGCGCGCGCTTCTATACCTATCTGGCGACAGCGCTGAATGTCCTGCGGGCGGCGGCGGAGTCTGGCAGCGAAGTTGTCCTGCTAGATCGTCCGGCTCCTCTGGGTGGCGCGCGCGTCGAAGGTCCTGTCCTGCGCAGCGCCTGGCGCTCTTTTGTCGGCCCCTTCGAGCTGCCGGTTCGTTATGGCATGACGATAGGCGAGGTGGCGCGACTGGTCAACGCGGCGGAGATTGGCTGCGACCTGACCGTGGTGCCCATGCGCGGCTGGCGGCGGGATATGACCTATGCCGACACCGGCCTGCCCTTTGTGCCTTCATCGCCCAACCTGCCCACGCCAGAGGCTATGCTGCTGTATCCCGGTGCCTGCCTGCTCGAAGGCACGAATCTGTCCGAGGCGCGGGGCACGACCAAGCCTTTCGAGTACTTCGGCGCGCCCTGGATACATGCCGAAGAGCTGGCTGCCGCGCTGAATGGGCTGGGTTTGGCTGGTCTGCGCTTTCGGCCTGTCTACTTCGTGCCCACCTTCAGCAAGCATCAAGACGAGCTTTGCGCTGGCGTGCAGATCTACATGCTCGATCGTGAAACCGCCCAGCCGGTCGCCGCCATGCTGCATGTGCTGCAAGCGATCAAAATGCGTTATGCGGACGACTTCGCCTGGCGCGAAGCATGGCAGGCCGGCGCGCCGCCGCCCATTGACCTGCTCTATGGCAGTGATGATCTGCGGCTTGCGATCGACGCGGGGCGGCCTGTGGATGAACTGATCGCTGGCTGGCAGGACGATCTGCGCGCATTCGAGGCGCTGCGGGCGCGGCATCTGCTGTATCCGGAGGGGTAGCGGCTGGGGGGAACTTCGGCGCAAAGGCTCAGTCCCCATTCACGATCTCCTTAGCCAGCGAAAGCAATTCGTCGCGGCGTTCAGCAGCCACATCGCGGCTTGCGAAGTAACGCGCGAGCAGCTGCAGCGGCGTGAGTTCTTCCGCGCTTTTGCCCAGTCGCGTGCGCGCGCTGCGCTCGATATCTTTGCGCAAGCCCGCCAGGTGAAAGATGCCCGCCCGCCGCAGCGCCCGTTGAATCGTACCGTCGTGCAGCAGCGCCTCGCTTTCCGGCGTCAGGTCGATGCGCAGCCGCAGCACGGCATCACGCAATTCATGCGCTTCCAATGCTGCCAGCACAGCTTCGGTGGGCTCGAGGCTGTCGCGGCAATCGATTTCGATGGTCAACAGCTTGCGCGCCTTCAACTGCACGAACTGCCAGTCGGCTTGCCCGCGCCGCAGCTCGACCCAGCAGAAGCCTTTGGCCGCGCCTTCTTCTCCAAAGTCGATGCGCTCGATGCTGCCGCTGTAGACCACTGGCGGCATACCCGCTCGCTTGTGAGTCAGATTTTGATGCTGATGAATATGCCCCAGCGCGACATAATCCCAGCCCGCAGCGGCGACGCAGTCCAGCCCTACCGCTACATCGCGCCCCAGCATAATGCCGCGCTCGCTGCCCCACAGCGCGCCCTCCAGCGTAAAATGCCCAGCCAGGATTCTTGGCGCATCGTCATGTGCTGGGTCCTGCGCCTGCTGCGCCAGCCTCGCCAATTGCTTGGCCAGCGCCTGCTTCAGGGCTTCATCTTGTTCGGCGATTGTCTTCGCGCGCATAGCTTCGTGCGCCAACAGCCGCGCGCGCATAGGATAGGGCGCTGCGCCCACCACGACATCGCCGCGCCGGGTGTTGATGCGCCGCGTTTCATAATCTTGCGCCACCCAGATGCCAGCCAGCGCCAATGTGTCAAATATCTCGATGCTGGAGGCTTTGGCGGCATTCAAGGGCAGGTCGTGGTTGCCCGCCAGCAGCAGAGTCGGCGCAAGCCGGGACAGCCGCAAGACTCGCGCCGCAAACTCGCGCTGGAGGGTCGGGTTGGGGCTGCGCGTGCGGAAGGCATCGCCAGCGAAAACAACCAGATCCGCCTCGTTGCTTTCGGCAAAGGCGATCATCTCGTCCAGCCGCGCCAGAAAATCGACTATGCGGCTGCTGATGCCGCGCTGCGGGTCGGTCTTGCCGAAGTTGGCCATGCCGACATGCGCATCGGCGAAGTGCAAAACGCGAATGGGCTGTTGCATACGCCGCGCTCACTCGCCCGGGCGGTGGTCTTCGTCGCCAGTGCCGACCGGTTCGTTGGCGGTGGTGATGCTGGTCCATTGCGGATGATCGCCACGCAGATGCCCAAAGATGGGTTTTTCGTTGCGCAGGATATCGACGAAGGCGTGGATATCGCTGATTTCCATGAAGATCGCGCCGCGGCGATTGGCGATATCGACCTGCGGAGCGGGCATGGGGCTTTTGGGCGCGAGGAAATAGACATCCAGGCGATACTCTTGCTGGCCGCTCGCATCAATGCCGCTGCAGCGCACCAAGCCGCGAATCCGCGCCTGCACCTCGCCAAAGTCGCGCACTTCCAACTGCCGCCAGATGACCATGTAGCGCTTGATTTCAAAGACCGCTACCCGTTGTCTTGCCATCGCAATCGTCCTGATTCTTTTATTTTTTGAAATACGCCATTTTATTCTAGCACTGCCGGCGCGAAGCTGCTCTACAGCGCCTTGAGAGTGGTGATTTTGGTGGATACGCGTTGCTTTGCCCACCCCTCCCCAAAAAATGAAGGAGGGGCTTACGGGCTGCGGAAGCTCTGGGAAAAACTCCCCTTCCCTCGGTCTGGGGGCAAGGGGCCGGGAGATGGGGGGCTTGGTTGCCATATCCACGCAATTCACCACTCCCGTGCCTTCTTGGGCGGGGACAGAGGGCGCATGCGTGCTACAATGGCGCAAACAAGATGAGCGCAATTATTTAGCGAGGACCTTCTTATGCAAGCTGCAGAAACAGCCGCTCGCGCTTATGAACAGGTTCTTGTCAGCGTCGAGCAGTACAAAACATTCCGCCGCGATGGATTCCTGCATGTGCCAGGCTTAATCGCCCGCGACGAAGTGGCGCAGTTGGCGCGCTTCACCGAGGACATGATGGCTGGCCGCCGCAGCCTGCCCGGCATCCCCGTTCCGCCGGCTGACCTGGGCGAGACAGAGCGCCGCCACTTTTATGAGCGCATCCACATGCCGCATCGCAGCTTGGAGCTCGCCGAGCGCTTCTTGCTGCACCCGCGCGTGGTCGATGTGCTGGAAGCGCTGATTGGCCCCGATGTGCTGGCGCTGCAAACCATGCTCTTTTTTAAGCAGCCAGGCCAAGCCGGGCAAGGTTTTCATCAAGATTCTTATTACATCCCGACTCAGCCCGACAGCTTGATCGGCGCTTGGATCGCCATTGACGCCGCTACGGAAGCAAATGGCTGTCTGTGGATGACGCCCGGCTCGCAAGTCGAGCCGATTTATCCCGACTGTGATGGCGCATCTGAGAACGGCGATTGGCATCTCGGCGATATCCCCGCCATCCAGTCCGCCAGCCACCCTGACCCCACGGTCAACACGCTGGCGAAAATCGCCCTGCGCTATGGCAACGAAATCGCCGTGCCCGCCCAACCCGGCGATGTCATTTTCTTCGGCGGGCACATCTTCCATCGCTCGCACCGCAACATTTCCGACCATCCGCGCCGCGCCTTTGTGAGCCACTATTGCAACGCTCGCTCGCGCGTGCCCTGGAATCACGGCATACCCTACGCGGGCGAAGACGAGGGCGCTGCCGCCAACCATGTGCACATCCTGGCGCGCGGCAACACCCACCTGCCTTATGCCCAACCAGTTTTTGGCAGCCCTTGCGCCGCCAATATGCCCCAGCTCTATGGCGAACGCTTTGATGACCAGCGCACGCGCTCAATGATGGGCGATGGCAATGGATTTATGGTGCTGGTGCCGCATGAAGAAGCCGCCCACGACCACTGAGGAGCGACCAGCCGTCCTATGCCCAGGTGGCCGCCTGCCAACGCAAATCGTTCAAGCGGCAGTTGAGTCGGACTGCTGCGCAAGCCGTTCGTTGTCAACTAGGAGCACATAATCATTGTGTTCGGCTATGTCAATATCTTGGTCGGCAAGGCGTTCCGCAATCTGTTCTTCCCATTCTGAAAAAGTAAGCCCAAGTCGCTCAACCGCTTCGATTTCCGCGCGATAACCGACCAGGCGTCCGTAATTCTCGATAAGCGATTCTATGTAGGATAAGGCCTCGAGATGCCCCAGATGCGTGAATCTGCGAATATCTCCTTTGTTGGGACCTAGTCGCTGACTCACGTTCCTGTCCCAAAAGTATTTGCGCTGTTCTAGCACCAGATCCAGGATGATGTCTTTTTCTTCGCGCAACCACTCTTCGACAAGGACGAACCGCAGAAAATCATTGTCAGCGACCTTGCTGTTGAAGTATCGCGCGCGATAATCTCCTAGCAGATTCTGTATCAACGCTCGGGTCAGTTTTCTATATTCTTCTAGCCGCCTATCTAATTGCGCCTTTGCCAAGTCAATGCGACCAATCTCCAATTGCATGCGAATGTGAGCAGAATCCAATTGTATTGCTTGTAGCAAGAGTCTGCTGGCAAGCTCAATCTGCTCAACAGTCAATTGTCGAGAATCCAGAATCTGGTCGAGCTTCCACAGAATGTCCTTTCTTGCCGCAATAAAGTCTCGAGACGCCAGTTCGACACCGGCCTGCCTGGATTCATCCTTTAGATGCGGCAAGATGCTCTCTGCATATTCGACGGCAGCCTGCAATCTGATTTGCCTGTCGCGTTCAAACTCAGTGACTATGATATCGTGTATTTCGTTGATGTTGCGCACCAAGTAAAGTGTAGAGGCGATCTGCACAGCGATGCCAATTACAGACCCGGCAGCGCCAACGGTCGCAATGCCCTGGATGACGCTGAGCTGCTGCATAATCACCTTGTGCCGATTTGCGGCAACCATGGCATTTATCCCTTCGGCGGCAAGCGAAGCCCAGCCTCCGCTCGCTACATTAAGAAGGGACTTCAATACCCCGCCTGCGATATCAGGATTGCTGGCGATCCGCGCTCCTTCGCGCAGCCACATGACGATTTGCTTGCTGCCTGTCTCGCGAATCACGCCGCCGACTCGTTCCAATGCCCCTGTTGCAAGACCATGAGCGATTTCCGGCGGAACATCAAATACAACTTTGAGCGGCAGCATAGCCTTTGCGTTCATTTTCCTTGACACAATCCAGAGTATGTTAGCAGCGAGTTAGCGGCATTGCCAAGTGGATGCGCCGGGTCGACGCGCGCGGGGAGTGGAAATAAACCACTTGCTTGCACTCGCCGCGCAGATTGACTATGCTGGCGATCATGCGCAACTACATCATCGCCCACGACCTCGGCACGACCGGCAACAAAGCCACGCTCTACGACCGCGAAGGCAAGCTGGCGGGCGCGGCTTTCCAGGCTTATGCCACCGAATACGCCCACGCGGGCTGGGCAGAGCAGAGCCCGGACGATTGGTGGCGCGCTGTTTGCGCTTCCACTCGCCAACTGTTGGCTGAAACGCGCGTGCCAGCGAGCGACATCGCCTGCATCACTTTCAGCGGACAGATGATGGGCGCAGTCCCGCTGGATCGCCAAGCTCGCCCCCTGCGCAACGCCATCATCTGGGCGGATCAACGCGCTCTGGACCAAGAGCGAGCCATCGGCGAAGTCGTCAGTTTTGATGATATGTACCAGATCAGCGGGCACCGCCTGAGCGCGGCCTATTCGCTGGCGAAGATCCTCTGGCTGCGCGACAACCAACCCGATATCTACGCCGCGACCTATAAATTCATGCAGGCCAAAGACGCCATCGTGGCGCGCTTGACTGGCGAGTTCATCACCGAGCCCTCCGACGCCTCCAGCATGAACCTCTACGACCTGCGGCGCGGGCAGTGGTCGGCGCAGATATTGGACGCGGTGCGGCTGGATGCCGACAAACTGCCGCAGCTGCGCCAGTCGATCGATGTGGTTGGCGCGGTGAAGGCGGATGTGGCGGACGAGGTCGGCGTATTGGCGGGCACGCCCGTGGTTGTCGGCGGCGGCGATGGGGCTTGCGCGGCGGCTGGGGCGGGCGTCGTGCGCGAGGGCAGCGCCTACAATTATGTCGGATCATCGTCGTGGATCGCCATCAGCAGTCCAGCGCCCATCTATGACCCCGCCCACCGCACCTTCACATTCGGTCATGTCATCCCCGATATGTTTATGCCCACGGGCACCATGCAGGCGGCTGGGGCGAGCTATCAATGGACGCGCGACCACCTGGCGAGCATTGAAATGGAAACAGCCGCGCGACTGGGCATTAATGTCTATGAGCTGATGAATTTGCAGATTGAGCAGATACCGCCCGGCGCGGACGGGTTGTTCTTTTTGCCCTACCTGCTAGGCGAGCGCAGTCCGCGCTGGAACCCACATGCCCGTGGCGCATTCATCGGGCTGACGATCCGCCATACACGCGCGCACATGCTGCGGGCGGCGCTGGAAGGCGTCACGTTGAATCTGCGCGTGATATTGGATGCCTTCCGCGCGCAGGGCACCCAGATTGATGCCATGCGCCTCATCGGCGGCGGCGCCAGCGGACATATCTGGAATCAAATCATGGCCGATGTCTATGGCTTGCCTGTGCAGCGATTGAACATCCTTGAAGAAGCGACATCCATGGGCGCGGCGCTGGCGGGCGGCGTGGGCGTGGGCTTGTACGCCGACTTTGCGATGAGCGAGCAGATGAATCAGGTGGCGGCTACTATCTTGCCTGATCCTGCCAGGCAGGCGCTCTATGCCAAGATGCTGCCCATCTTCGATAGCCTCTATGCGTCGCTCGCGCCTGTCTATGACGAAATCGCGGCATTGTGAGATTGCGGGCGCAGCCATATGACCACCGCCGCGCAACTCCTCTTCATCGGCGTCAGCACGGGCGCTTCATCAATCCGGCGCATCTTTCCGCGCTGGATGCGGCTGCTGGGCGTGGATGCCGAGCTGGTGGGCGTCGACCTGCCTTTGCGCGCGCCCGCTGCGGCTTATCGTGACATCGCCGCGCGCATCCTTGACGATGGACGCATCAAAGGCGCGCTCATCACCGCCCACAAGATCGACATGCTGCACGCTTGTCACGACCAGTTCGCCTGGCTTGATGCTTACGCTGAGATCTGCGCGGAGGTGTCGTGCTTGGTCAAGCGCGATGGCCGGCTGCTGGGCTATGCCAAAGACCCGCTGTCATCGGCGCTGGCATTGCGGCAATTCGTGCCCGAGCGGCATTGGAATGGCGAGCGCGATGCGCTGTGTCTGGGGGCTGGCGGAGCCGCTGTCGCCATCAGCGTCTGCCTGGCGCAGCGCTCGGCAGACCAGGGCGCGCCCCGCCGCCTGGTGCTGACGGATGTCTTGCCCGAGCGCCTAGACTCGATCCGCCAGGTGCATGCGCGGCTGGATACTCCGTTGCGATTCTCGTATCGGCTCTGCCACAGCGCGACCGACAATGACGCCCTGCTGCGAGATATGCCAGCGGGGTCGCTGGTCATCAATGCGACCGGGCTGGGCAAAGACGCGCCTGGCTCGCCCCTGACTGACGACGCGCGCTTCCCGCAAGGTGGCTTGGTGTGGGAGCTGAATTATCGCGGCGAGCGGGATTTCATGCGCCAGGCAAACGCGCAGGCAGATCAAAAGCAACTGCATGTTGAAGACGGCTGGGCATATTTTTTGTATGGCTGGGCAGAAATGGTCGCCGAGGTGTTTGGCTTGGCGCTGGACGATGCGCTCTTCGCGCGGCTGGCTGCTGCTGCGGAGTCGCTGTGAGCCCCCTTTCTTGCGCTTTGGCAGCAAAGGCATGTAATGCTTATGTGCCTTTTGCGCCAAGTGCGGGTAAAATCTAGGCAATACATACAGTTCAGCCTGTTGCGCATCTGCGGTGGCCAACCATGAATCTGACCCAGCCCTTTGTGACCGAAATCGACTTTGCCAGCGGCGATCTTTCGCCTGCGCGCAGTGTCTATCAGCGTCATCTCAGCGATATGCCCGGCTATTTTGCCGAGCGCGACGTTGTCGAGCGCATCCTGGCCGACGAAGGCGACCGGCTGATCTATGAAGTGCAGGGCGTCGCGCTGCCTGGCGATGAAGGACAACTGCCGCATTGCACGACGCGCATTTTGCCTGGGCGCATCGGCGCGGAATTTCATATGACCAAAGGGCACTTCCACGCCCGCCGCGAGCAAGGCGAGGTTTATTTCGGCTTGTCGGGGCGGGGCATGCTGCTCTTGCAGACCGCGGACGGCGCAACCAGCGCCCAGCCCATGCAAGCGGGAACAGCCGCCTATGTGCCGCCATACTGGGCGCACCGCACGGTCAATATCGGCGCTGACGACTTCGTTTTTTTCTCTGTGTGGGCAGCCGAAGCCGGGCACGACTACGCCACCATTGAGCGCGACGGTTTTCGCAAGCTGATTGTCCTGCGCGGTGGGCAGCCGGCCATCATCGACAACCCGAAATCCGCCTGAAAGAAAGCGGGGCGCTCGCATGGACAGGCCCAATATCATCCTCATCATCACCGACCAACAACGATACGACACCATCAACGCGCTGGGTTTCCCGTATATGGACACGCCCAACCTCGACCGCCTGACGCGCGAGGGGGTCAGCTTTGACAATTGCCACATCACCGCGCCATCCTGCGCGCCCGCCCGCGCCAGCTTGTTCACTGGCTATTATCCGCATGTCACCGGCATCATGCGCAATGGCGACCGCTGGCGACGCTCTTGGGTCGAAGCCCTGGCCAGCTCTGGCTATCACTGCGTCAACATCGGCAAAATGCACAGCAATCCTTTTGAAGCGCCGCTGGGCTTTCACGAGCGCTATGTCGTGGAAAACAAAGACCGTTATCTGGAAGGGCGCTATTACTTTGATGAATGGGACAAGGCGCTGGCCGCGCACGGACTGGTCAAACAGCAACGCGAGGCCTATCGAAAGCGCGCCGATTACCGCGAGCGCATGGGCGCGTTCAGCTGGGACCTGCCGCCGCAGCTACAGTCGGACAATTTTGTGGGCGGGCTGGCGCAATGGTGGCTGCGCAGTCATCCGCAGACCCAGCCGCTTTTTTTGCAGGTCGGCTTCCCGGGTCCGCACCCGCCTTATGACCCCACGCCCGAAGCCGCCATCGACTACATCGACCGCGAGCTGCCGCTGCCCACCGTGACGCAAGCCGAGCTGGCTGCGCAGCCGCCGCCTTTCCAGCGCCTTCGCCAGCACAATGCCGAGATCGACCACGACTCCATCGTCCACCTCGAAAAGCCGACGCGCTTGCAGCTGCAGCGCCTGCGCGCCTATTACGCCGCCAATGTCAGCATGATCGACCAGCAGGTTGGGCAGATCATGGACGCGCTGAGCGAGCGGGGCTATTTGGAAAACAGCGTCGTCATCTTCACCAGCGATCACGGCGATTGCCTGGGCGACCACGGTCATATCCAAAAGTGGACGATGTACGACATCATCACGCGCGTTCCTGCGCTGTTTTGGGCGCCCGGACGCTTCCAAGCCGGCGCGCGCATCGGCGCTCTGTGCCAGTGGATGGATATTGGACCGACCGTGCTGGAGTTGGCGGGCTTGCAGCCGCCGCCCAACATGCAGGCGCAGTCGCTGCTGCCGGCGCTGAAAAACGAAGCATGGTCGGGACGCGAACGGGTCTTCGCCGAGCATCCAGCCGATGGCGTCTATGAAGGTCCGTACATGACCATGGCGCGCGGCGAACGCTACAAGCTCGTGCACTTCGCCGGGCAAAGCTATGGACAGCTCTTTGACTTGCAAGCCGACCCCTGGGAAGTCGACAACCGCTGGGAGGACGAGGCGCTGGCGGGCATCAAGCGCGACCTGCTGGATGCGCTGCTGGACTGGCGCATCAAAAGCGCTGTGCAAACGCGAGATGTTTTTCAGGACTATCGCTAATCGCGGTCCTTTGATTGCCAAATCCCCCAGCCCTGGCCCGTTGTCCTAGAACGCGGGAAGATTTTCCAGCGAATGCGCAGAATGCGACCTGTTTATTTTTCTCCGCTTCTTGCTTTGCCTATATTTTCATAACTATCCGATTCGCGTTACAATATGCGTATGCGAGCGATCGCATCCTTTGTCCTATACACAACAGGAGAAATATCATGCGCAAGTTTACCGTATTCGTTTTGCTGGCGTTGTTGACGGTTGGTTTTGCTGTGCCGCTCAGCGCCCAGGATTTCAGCGGGCAGACGGTCGTCGTCGTCACACAGACCGGCTCGGCGATTGGCGGACCCGTGCTCGACAAAGGGCCGATCTGGGAAGAAGCCACCGGCGGCAACATCGAGCTGCAGACCTTTGCCTTCGGCGAGCTTTACGAAAAGATCGTAACCGCGCTGGATACTGGCAGTGGCGATTATGATGTGCTGATCTATGCGGCCGATTGGGCGGGCGATATCATGGCTGACGGCAAGGTCATGGAGATCCCGCAAGCGACGTTGGACGCCATCGAAGCCGATGATGTCATTCCGCTCTATGCCGACCGTATCACCACCTGGGGCGGCGTGCCGTATGCCTTGCCCTATGATGGCGATGCCCACATGCTCTATTACCGCAAAGACCTGGTCGACAGCGGCATGTACGCGGCTGACTTCGAAGCGCAGTATGGCTACGCCCTGGGCGAGCCGACCACTTGGTCGCAATACCACGACATCGCCGAGTTTTTCAACGGCATGGAAGTGGAAACGGCCGGCTCGATGGCGCCTATCTATGGCGCGTTGGAAGCCCAGCGTCGCAACGCTCAGTCTTACTGGGTCTATCTGTCGCGGGCGGCTGGCTATGGCAAGATGCCGGGCAATCCCTGCTTCTTCTTCAGCTGCGATGACATGACGCCGCAGGTCAACAACCCCGGCTGGGTGCGGGCGCTGGAAGAATACGTCGGCATCCGCGAAGTTGGCGACCCCGAAATGATCAACTACGATGTCGCCGATACGCGCACCTTGATGGTCACCGGCACCGCTGTTCTCAACCTCGACTGGGGCGATGTGGGCACGATTTCGGTTGACGAGAATGTATCCATCGTCCAAGGCGATGTCGGCTTTGGCGTTCTGCCCGGCGGCGACAGCTACTGGGATTACGAAGCGGGCGAATGGGTCATGGAAGAGAACCTCGCGCCCTTCATCGCTTTCGGCGGCTGGATTATCTCCATCGCCGCGGACAGCGATGTAACCGAAGCCGCGCTGGACTTCGCCGCTTTCCTGGCGAGCAAGGAAATGGTCAACGAGCTGGCGGTAACGGGCGGTACGGGCATCAATCCGTCTCGCTTCAGCCAGTTGGAAGATACGGCGCCCTGGGTCGCGGCGGGCTTTGACGAAGAAAGCGCTGCGGATTATCTGGACGCCATCCAGAACACCATCAACCATCCCAACGCCGTGCTCGACCTGCGCATCACCGGCTCGGCAGAATATCTGTCGTCGCTGGATGCGGAGATCGCCCGCGCGGTCGCTGGCGAGATCAGCGCCCAAGAAGCGCTGGACAATGTCGCTGCGCTGTGGGACGGCATCACCGACCGACTCGGCCGTGACAGCCAGTTGGCGCAATACAAAGCCGCCGTTGGCTACATGGGCGATATGTAGGCCTTACTCTTTCTCCGTCCCCTCGCATCGATGGGGGGGGGGGGGGACGGAGTTCACAGGTGACTGTTCTTAATGAGCGCCTTGCTGGAAGTCGACAACCTGAAAAAATACTTCCCGGTGCGCGGCGGCTTGCTCAATCGGCAGCTGAGCGATTTCCGCGCGGTGGACGATGTCAGCTTCGCGCTGCGGCATGGCAAAACGCTGGGGCTGGTGGGCGAAAGCGGCAGCGGCAAAACCACAATCGGCAAGTGCATCTTGCGCTTGCTCGAGCCAACAGCTGGCAGCATTCGCTATGCTGGCGCAGATATTACGCATCTCAAAGCGCGTGACCTGCGGCGGCTGCGCAGCGAAATCCAGATGATCTATCAATCACCCGCCGCGTCGCTCAATGGACGCATGACTGTCGGGCAGATCATCGGCGAGCCGCTTTGGATACACGAGAGCCTGCGAGGCCAAGCAGCCCGCGACCGCGTCTTGGAATTGATGCATGTGGTCGGTTTGAAAGAAGAACATTATTATCGCTATCCGCATGAATTCAGCGGTGGACAACAGCAGCGCATCGGCATCGCCCGCGCTTTGGCTGTGCAGCCGCGTCTGCTGGTGCTGGACGAGCCGACATCGGCGCTGGATGTCTCGGTGCAGGCGCAGATCCTCAATCTGCTGCAAGACCTGCAAGATCGCTTTGATTTGACTTATCTTTTCATTTCGCACGATCTGGGCGTGGTGCGCTATATGTGCGACGAAGTGGCGCTGCTCTACCTGGGCAAAATTGTCGAAGTCGCAGCCACCGATGTCATATTCGAACAGCCCAAACACCCCTATACGCAAGCGCTGATCTCCGCTATCCCCGAGCCAGACCCGGATATGCAGCGTGAAGAGATCATCCTGGCGGGCGACCTCACGTTGGCGGCCGGGGGCGGCTGTCCTTTCGCGCCGCGCTGTCATGCTCAAAAGCTCGAGCGCTGCGAGACCCAGCCCCCGCCTTTGCTCACAATCGCGCCGCGCCACCAGGTTGCTTGTCACTTGCACAGGGATCCCGCCTAGTGCTGCGCCAGGTCACGCTGGAAGACATCCGCCCCATCGGCATCGGCGCAGGGATATTGGGCACGGGCGGCGGCGGCAATCCCTATCTGGGCGGCTTGCATCTGGCATCGGTCATTCGCCAGCGCGGTCCCCAGCCCTTGGTCGATCCTCTGGATCTGGATGACGAGGCGCTGGTCTGCGTGGCTGGCAACATCGGCGCGCCGACCGTGAGCATCGAGAAGCTGCCTGAAGGCACAGAGATGTTGCGGGCGCTGCGTTTGCTGGAAGCGCATATCGGCCGCGCATTCGATGCCATCGCCATCGCCGAAATCGGTGGCGCAAATTCCATGCAGCCGCTGATCTGTGGCTTGCTGGCGGGCATCCCCACGGTCGACAGCGACAGCATGGGCCGGGCATTCCCCGAGATTCAGATGTCGTCTTTCCTCTTCGACAGCGCCGCCACCGCCGCTCCGCTGGCTATGGTCGATGCCGCCGACAACGCCGCTGTGCTGCCAGTCGCCATCCATGATCGGTGGGCAGAAAAGATGGCGCGCAATATCGCCGTTAGCATGGGGGCGCGCGCTGGCTTGGTCGGCACAATCATGAGCGGCGCGCAGCTCAAAGCCGCGGGCGTGCATTACACCATGAGCCTGGCGCATCATCTGGGCTGCCGAGTCCTCGAGGCGCAGCGACAAAAAAGCGATGTGCCCCAGGTGGTGGCTGATGCGCTGGACGGGCAGGCGCTCTTCCGCGGCAAAATCAGCGATGTGCATCGGCGCACGACAGCAGGCTTCGCGCGAGGCTCGGTGCGCATCGACAGCTTCGTCAGCGATGACCAGTTAACGATTGAATTTCAAAATGAATTGTTGATCGCGCGAGTCAACGGCGTAGTGGCGGTGACGACGCCCGATTTGATTTGCATCGTCACCGAAGAAGAAGGCGAACCCGTGACGACCGAACTGCTGCGCTATGGCACGCGCGTGGCGGTGATCGCTGTGCCCGCGCCACCACAGCTCAAAAGCGAGACGGCGCTGCGAGTCGTGGGTCCGGGCGCATTTGGCTATGATGTCGCTTTTCATCCCTTGCCGGGCGGGGTGATTGGGTGGCGGCCCAAGAGTGGCTAAAATCGCACATATGTACTATGCTAGCGCTCCATTCATACTCGGAGTATGAGAGATGGCGAAGGACAATCAGATACTACTCTATGAAACAGCGGATGGCGAAACGCGCCTGGAAGTGCAATTCCAAGATGAAAGCGTCTGGCTCAGCCAGCGCGGTATGGCGACATTGTTTCAGAAGGCAGTCAACACCATAAACGAACATATCCAGACGATCTATGCGGAGCGTGAGCTAATGCAAGATTCAACTATTCGGAAATTCCGAATAGTTCAAAGCGAAGGCGGACGGAGGGTTTCAAGAGAAGTTACTCACTACAACCTCGACATGATCATCTCAATTGGATATCGAGTCAATTCCTATCGCGGCACACAGTTTCGCATTTGGGCGACGAGGCAATTGCGCGAATTCATCGTCAAGGGCTTTGTCATAGATGACGATCGACTGGCTCATGGCGGCTCGAATTACTTTGAGGAGCTTGAACAGCGGATTCGCAATATCCGCAGTTCGGAATACAACTTCTATCGCAAAGTCCTCGATATCTTCGCCACCAGCATCGACTATCAATCTAGCAATCCAGTTGCGAAGAAGTTCTTTGGCACGGTGCAAAACAAGTTTCATTATGCGATTCACGAGCATACCGCCGCCGAACTGATTCTGGAGCGCATTGGCAGCGACAAGCTGAACATGGGATTAACAACCTGGAAACGCGATACGATGACATTGAGCGATGCGTACATTGCCAAGAATTATCGCGTATCCCATGAACTGAAACGCCTCAATTTGCTGGTGGAGCAATTCTTGTCCTTCGCGGAATTGCAGGTTGTCGATCAGAAGCCGATGTATATGGCGGATTGGGTGAAGAAGCTCGACCAGTTTATCAGCCAACTTAACGAGATGCCGTTGCTGCAAAATGCAGGCAAGGTGCCGCGGGATGCGATGAAAGCTCGCGTTAGGGAAGAGTTTGAAGCCTATCGCGAGCGACTTATGCTGGAAGAGCAGCTTTCCGAAGAGGAATTCGTACAACGACTGCAAGATGCGGGAGACAAGATGCTGCCGCCAGCAGTCGAATAGAGAACGAGCGCCTCATGACCACCCCCAACTTCGCCAGCGGCACAGTCTGGACGGGCGACAACCTGCCGGTCATGCGCGGCATCAACAGCGCCTGCATCGACCTCATCTACCTCGACCCGCCATTCAATTCCAACGAAGACTACGCCGCGCCCATCGGTTCGCAGGCAGCCGGCGCCGCTTTCAAAGACACCTGGACGCTCTCCGATATTGATGTCTATGAACATGGCGAGCTGGCCGAGCGCAGTCCCGCCGCCTATGCCGTCATCGCCGCCGCTCGCCAAACGCATGGCAAGAGCGCGATGAGCTACCTGATTATGATGGCGGTGCGCCTGATCGAAATGCGGCGCATCCTAAAAGACACAGGCAGCATCTACCTGCACTGCGACCCGACAATGAGCCATTATCTCAAAATTCTACTGGACTCGGTTTTTGGGAGTGCATTGTTTCAGAACGAGGTCGTTTGGAAGCGGCAATCGAGCCATAACCGAGCAAAAAGGTGGGGGCCTGTTCACGACACAATCCTGTTCTATGCAAAGAGAGGATTTACTTGGAATCGACTCTTATTGCCATTAGATAAGGAGTATATTGACCGCTTCTATCGCCACTCAGACGATTTCGGAAGATACCAGGTAAGTGACCTGACGGGTCCTGGAACGCGAGCGGGCGATACTGGAAAACCGTGGCAAGGCGTTGACCCAACAAAGCGGGGCAGGCATTGGGAAGTTCCACCTGATAGAGCAATGCCAGACTGGTTCATATTTCCCAAAGGTTACGAGAAACTGTCGGCACAAGAGAGGTTAGATGTTCTCGATCAGCAGGGCCTGATCTATTGGCCAAAAAGAGGCGCTATACCTAGATTCAAACGATACTTGACCAAGAAATCGGGCGCGCCGATAAATGACATGGTATTGGATATCAAGCCACTGTCCGCAAAATCCCGAGAAAAGACAGGCTACCCCACCCAAAAACCGCTCGCCCTGCTGGAACGCATCATTGAAGCCAGCAGCAACGAAGGCGACATCGTCTTCGATCCCTTCTGCGGCTGCGCGACGACCCTGGTCGCCGCCGACCGACTGAACCGACAATGGGCGGGCATCGACCTGTCGCCGCTGGCGGTCAAACTGGTCGACCAGCGCATCCGCGACGACCGCGGGGCGCTCTGGGGCGGGGCGATTGTGCTGGACAAGCCGCCGTTGCGCACGGACTTCGGCAAATTGCCCAATTATCGCACGCACCGACACCGACTTTATGGCGAACAGGAAGGCGTCTGCGTCGGCTGCGACACGCATTTCCCCTTCAAAGTCATGGAAGTCGATCACATCTTGCCGCGCAGCAAAGGCGGCAGCGATCATTATGAAAACTTGCAGCTGCTCTGCACGCACTGCAACAAGAGCAAAGGCAGCAAGACGATGGCGGAATGGCGCGCTATGCAATCGACAGCCACTTGATGAATCGATCCACACACAAAGGAGAAACAAATGAGAATCGGAATTGATGTCGGGGGGACGAACACCGACGCCGTCTTGATGGATGGCGCGACTGTGGTCAGCAGCGCCAAAACGCCCACCACCGCCAATGTGTCGGAGGGCATCGCCACAGCCATGCGCAGGGTCATCGCCGACACGGGAATCGACACCGCGGCTATCGACGGCGTCATGATCGGCACGACTCACTTCACCAATGCGGTTGTCGAGCGCAAGCGGCTGACCCCCACCGCCTGCATCCGCCTGGGCTTGCCGGCGACAGTCTGCCTGCCGCCCATGGTTGATTGGCCCCATGACCTGCGCGAACTGGTCGGCGGCAATTCGCACCTTGCGCATGGCGGACACGAATTTGACGGGCGCGAAATCTCTGCGTATCAGCCCGCCGAAGTGCGCAATATCGCCGCGAAGATACGCGATGCGGGCTTGGATGCCATCGCCATTTCCTCCGTGTTTTCGCCGGTCAACGCCACATTCGAAGAACAGACAGCCGACATTGTGCGCGAAGTCATCCCCGATGCCAATATCACGCTCAGCAGCGAGATCGGGCGCATCGGGCTGTTGGAGCGCGAAAATGCCGCCATTATGAACAGCTGCTTGCGTGGTTTGGCGGCGCGCACTGTGGACGGCTTCGAAGCGGCGCTGGACGAGCTGCAGATCCGCGCGCCTTTTTATATCAGCCAAAATGATGGCACATTGATGAATGCCGACTTCGCCAAAGAATACCCAGTGCTGACCTTCGCCAGCGGCCCAACCAACAGCATGCGCGGCGCGGCTTTTCTCAGCGGCTTGCGTGATGCCATCGTGGTCGATGTGGGCGGCACGACAACCGACATCGGCGTCTTGCAGCAGGGCTTTCCGCGGCCCGCGGCGCTGGCTGTCGATATAGGCGGCGTGCGCACCAACTTTCGTATGCCCGATACCTATTCCATCGGCTTGGGCGGCGGCAGCTTGATTAGCCCCCACCCTAAATCCCTCCCCCATAAAGAGGGAGGGACTTCAACAACGAAAAACTCCCCTTCCCTCCTGGTGGGGGAAGGGGCCGGGGGATGGGGGCAGATCAAAGTCGGCCCCCAGAGCGTCGGCTATGAGCTCACCAGCAAGGCGCTGGTCTTCGGCGGCGACATCCTGACGGCAACCGATGTCATCGTAGCCGGCGGCTGGGAAGCCATCGGCGCTGCGGGCGCGGTCAGCGGGCTGGATGCCGACTTGGTCGCGGCGGTGCGGGCGCGCATTATGGAGATGATCGCCATCGCGGTCGACCGTATGAAGACCAGCGCGACGCCTGTGCCGGTCATCGTGGTCGGCGGCGGCAGCATTCTGGTCACTGGCGATATCGAAGGCGCAAGCGAGATCATCAAGCCAGATAATTTCCCGGTCGCCAATGCTATCGGCGCGGCCATCGCCCAGGTCGGCGGCGAATGCGACCGCATCTTTTCCTTGGCAGAGATGAGCCGCGATGCCGCGCTCGACCAAGCCAAAGCCGAAGCCAGCGAGCGCGCAGTGAATGCCGGCGCAGACCCCGGCAGCATCGAAATCGTCGATGTCGAAGAAGTGCCCCTGGCCTACCTGCCCGGCAATGCCACGCGCATCATGGTCAAAGCCATCGGCGATCTGGTGGCGGCACCCCCCTCGGCCCCCCCAATGAATGGGGGGAAGTGATGCGCATCATAGACGAAGCGGTATTGGAAGACCTGGCTCTGGGCGCGGCTGTCCTCGGCACCGGCGGCGGCGGCGACCCCTATATCGGCAAGCTGATGGCGCGCCAAGCCATCCGCGATTATGGTCCCGTGCAACTGTACACATTGGACGAGCTGGATGATGACGATCTGGTCGTGCCAACCGCCATGATGGGCGCGCCCACCGTGATGGTCGAGAAAATGCCCAACGGCGACGATGTCGTCAACGCCTTCCTGTCGGTGGGCAAATACATCGGCAAGCCGGTCAAAGCCACCATGAGCATCGAAGCTGGCGGACTGAATTCGGTTGTGCCTATTTATCTGGCGGCGCGGCTGGGCGTGCCCATGGTCGACTGCGATGGCATGGGGCGCGCCTTCCCCGAGCTGCAGATGGTCACGCATACCATTCACGGCATCTCATCCACGCCCTTCGCCATGTCGGACGAACGCGGCAACACTGTGCTGATGGAGACTGTCAGCAACCGCTGGACAGAAACATTCGCCCGCAGCGTCACAGTGAATATGGGCGCGATGTCGATGATTGCCTTGTATGCCGCCACAGCCGCCCAGCTGCGCGAAGCCGCCATCCCTGGCTCAATCACGCTGGCGGAAGACATCGGCAAGGTGGTGCGGCGCGCCCGCAGCGAAGAAGCCGAGCCAGTGGAAACCATCCGCGAAGCTGTGGGCGGATTCCTCATCTTCAAGGGCAAAATCGGCGATGTCGAACGGCGCACCGAAGCCGGCTTTGCCAAAGGCGACGCGCATATCGAAGGCATCGATGAGTATGCCGGGCAAGGCCTCCAGCTCAGCTTCCAAAACGAACACCTGGCGGCGCGCATCGATGGCGAGTTCAAGGTGACCGTGCCCGACCTGCTGGCGGTGTTGGATGTCGATACGGGCGAGCCCATCACCACCGAAGGACTGCGCTATGGTTTTCGCGTGGCCATTCTAGCCATCCCCTGCGCGGAAAAATGGCGCACGAGCGAGGGTCTGGAACTGGTCGGGCCAGCCTACTTCGGCTATGCGACAGATTATGTGCCAGTTGAAGAGCGATATGGGTGATTCGCCATCCAAAAATCGGCATAGGGGCGATAAGCCATATCGCTCGCTTCGTGTTGACGGGCGAGGCGCGAGCTTAAAGGAGAAGAGGCCATGCGGCTGTTGTATGAAGAAAATATCGAAGACATCGCCTTGGGCGCTGCGGTGCTGGGCACGGGCGGCGGCGGCGATCCCTATGTCGGCAAGCTCATGGCTCGCGAAGCCATCCGCCAGTATGGTCCCGTCGAGCTGTACACGCTGGACGAACTGGACGACGATGACCTGATCGTGCCAGCCGCTGGCATGGGCGCGCCTATCGTCATCGTGGAAAAACTGCCCGCCGGCGACGACATGATCCGCGCCTTTCAAGCGCTGGGCAGGTATTCGGGTCGCCAGCCCCGTGGCACCATGAGCATCGAAGCGGGCGGCTTGAACTCCGTCATGCCTATTTATGTCGCCGCTCGCCTGCGCATCCCCATGGTCGATTGCGATGGCATGGGGCGCGCGTTCCCCGAAATCCAAATGACCACGTTCACCGCGCACGGCATCACCGCCAGCCCCTTCGCCATGTCCGATGAACGCGGCAATGTGCTGCTGATGGACACAGTGAGCAATGCCTGGGTCGAAACATTCGCCCGTTCCTGCGTGGTGCACATGGGCGCGGAGGGCATGATCGCGCTGTATTCCGCCACTGTGCGCCAGTTGAAAGAAGCGTCTATCCACGGCACGATCACGCTGGCGGAAGACATTGGCAAGACGGTGCGCAATGCCCGCCGCGCCGAAGCCAATCCGGTCGATGCGGTGCGAGCGGCGGTGGACGGTTTCTTGCTGTTTCGCGGCAAGATCAGCGATGTCGACCGGCGCATCGAAGGCGGCTGGAACAAAGGCGCTGCCACCATGCAAGGCACAGGCGCATACACCGGGCGCGAGCTGCTGCTGGACTTCCAAAACGAACACCTGGCGGCGCGCATCGACGGCGATTTCGCAGCCACTGTGCCCGACCTGATCGCCGTGCTGGACAACGAAACAGGCGAGCCGATCACCACCGAGGCGCTGCGTTATGGCATGCGCGTGGCGGTGATCGCCTTTCCCTGCGCGCCACAATGGCGAGAACCAGCCGCGCTGGAACTGGCTCACCCGCGCTACTTTGGCTACGATGTCGATTATGTGCCGGTCGAGGAGCGCTTTGGATGATTCGCCTCAGAAACGCGGAGACACGGCGGCTGGTCTAAGGGTGAGGCGACTTGATTGCTGATTTGTCTTGGGCGGTCTTGCCAAGGCAGGCTCCGGCAACTTCCGCAAACATGCGCGTCCTGCCCTTTGCGTCTCTTTTTGCCTTTTCGATTAAGATTTGCTCGACAGCCATGCACAGCGAGCGTCCATGAATGCCGTAACCCTCAATGATACCGAAGCCATCGCCATCGGCGCGGGCATCCTGGGCACGGGCGGGGGCGGCAGCACCTACCTCAACCGTCTGCGCCTGGACAATGAATTGCGCCATAGCGGACGGCCTCTGCCGATCATGCGCGCCGACGATGTGCCCGACGATGCGTTGGTCTGCGCGGTTGGCGGCATGGGCGCGCCCACAGTCAGCAACGAGAAGCTGCAAGAAGGGCGCGAGATCATGCGCGCCGTCCGCGCTTTGGAAGCCCACCTGCGCCAGCCTATGCACGCCATCATCATTGGCGAAATCGGCGGTGGCAACGCGCTCGGCCCGCTGGTGGTCGCTCTGCAGCTGGGTTTGCCCGCCGTCGATGGCGATGGCATGGGGCGCGCCTTTCCCGAGCTGCAAATGGACACGTTTATGATTGATGGCATCGCGCCGAGTCCTTTTGCCCTGGCTGACACACACGGCAATATCGCGATCTTCCCGCGCATCGGCTCGGCAAAGCAGGCGGAAGAATTCGCCCGCAGCCTGACTATCGAGATGGGTGGCAGCGCCGCGCTGGTGATGCCGGTGATGAGCGGCGCAGCGTTAAAGCGCGCCATCATCCGCGACACGCTCAGTTTGGCGAAGCGCATCGGCGACCATGTGCTGGACTGTCGCGCGCGCAGCATCGAACCAGCCAGGACCATCGCCAAGCTCTGCAAGGGACGCATACTCTTCATCGGCAAGATTACCGATGTCGAGCGGCGCACTGTGCAGGGGTTCGCCCGCGGTCGGCTGAAAATCGCGCCTTTCCACAGCGCAGCCCCGCCGACTCTTCCGATGGCAGAGCCAAGAGATGTCCTGCAAATCGACTTCCAAAACGAATATCTTATCGCGCGGCTGGGCGATGAGGTGCTGTGCGCTGTGCCCGATCTGATCACGATTGTAAGCCTGGATGATGGCGAGGCGATCGGCACGGAATCGCTGCGCTATGGATTGCGTGTGGCGGCGCTGGGCATGCCCGCCCCCAAGGAGTTGAAGACGCCCGAAGCGTTGGCGGTGCTTGGTCCGCGCGCCTTTGGCTACGATGCTGACTTCTGCCCGCTGCCCGGCGATTTGTTGTAAGGGGCAACCTGCGATTGTATGATGAGGAAAAGGGAAAGGTCGAATCCAATGCGAGAGGTGATCGAAAATGAGGCAAGCTACCATATTGCTGAGAGACCGCATAGCGCACTTTTGGAAGTTGTGCGCGCGATGCATACGCTCACGCTAGAAGAAAAGGCGCAACTCTTGGACTACTTGAGCCGCGCTCTGCAACATGACATCAGGCAGCAAGAATACAAAGACAGTTCATGGGACGAGTATATCGGCAGCACATTCGGCAGCTTGCCTAATTTGCGGTTTCGGCGCGATGAATTCGGCAACCGCGAGGTTTACGAAGTCCTGGAATGATCTACCTGTTAGATATCGACATCTGCATATACCTGCTAAATGGACGCGCACCACAGGTGAAGCGCAATGCGGATCTAGTGCCCACATCCGAGATCGCCATAAGCACGCTTACGATGGCGGAAATGTTCTCAGGCGCTGCCAGATCAGAGCGGCCTTTGCTGACTTATGCAAAACAGTCGGCTTTCTTCATGCGCTATTCGATTCTGCCGTTTGACGAAGCCGGAGCAAGAGTTTATGGACACATTGATGGATACCTGAAGAACGCAGGCATCAGAATAGATCCTGTGGACACCCAAATTGCCGCAATCGCTTTGGCTCAAAATCTGATCCTGGTAACCCACAACACCCGTCACTTCCGTCGCGTGCCACAGCTTGCGATAGAAGACTGGGCAATTGACTAACGCGCGGAATGGGAGACTTTTGTGCCCAAGCAAGCACACATCATCATCTTCAACCCCGATCAATGGCGAGGCGATGTCATGGGGCATCTGGGCAATCCCGCCGCTGTCACGCCCAACCTCGACCGCATCATCGAATCTGATGCCGTCTCCTTTCGCCATGCGTTTTGCCAGAACCCCGTCTGCACGCCCAGCCGCTGCTCATTCATGACCGGCTGGTATCCGCATGTGCGCGGGCATCGCACCATGTTTCATATGCTGCGTCCCGATGAACCCGTCTTGCTCAAAAAACTCAAAGATGCCGGCTACTTCGTGTGGTGGGGCGGCAAAAACGACCTCGTGCCGCGGCAAAACGGCTTTGATGCCTATTGCGATGTCAAGTACGAGGCAGTCCGTCCGCTGCGACCCAACCTGCACAGCGCCGATGATTGGCGTGGCGACCCCGCGGGCGACAATTATTACTCGTTCTTCGCGGGCAAGCTCGCCACTGGCGATGACGAAGTGTATTATGACAACGACTGGGCGATGGTGGATGGCGCTTGCCAACAGATCCGCAACGCCCCGCCCGACCAGCCGCTGTGCATCTACCTGCCCATCGGCTATCCGCACCCGCCCTATGGGGTCGAAGATCCCTGGTTCAGCCAGATCAACCGCAAGGCGCTCCCGGCGCGACTGCCCACGCCCGACTGGGACAAAAAGCCGGCGCTGCTGCGCGGCATCTATGCGCGACAGGGCATGCAAGGCTGGAGCGAAGAGCGCCTCACCGAGCTGCGCGCCACCTACTATGGCATGTGCGCGCGCGTCGATGCTCAATTTGGCAAGCTGGTCGCCGCTTTGAAAGAGAGCGAACTCTATGACGACAGCGCTATCTTCTTCTTCAGCGACCATGGCGATTTCACCGGTGATTATGGCTTGGTCGAAAAGACGCAGAACACATTCGAAGATTGCCTGACGCGCGTGCCGCTCATCGTCAAGCCGCCTGCCCATGCGCCTGTCCAGCCAGGCATCCGCGACCAGTTGGTGGAGTTGATTGATTTCACCGCCACCGCCTACGACTGGGCGAGCATCGAGCCTGGCTATGACCACTTTGGGATTTCGCTGGCGGGGCTGGTCGCCGCTGACGAGAGCGAAGGCCGCGATGCCGTCTTCTGCGAAGGCGGACGACTCTATGGTGAAGAACAAGCCAAAGAAAAAGAAAGCCCGGCTTATGATGACCCCAACGTGTTGTATTGGCCCCGCGCCCAGATGCAAAAAAGCGAAAGCGGGTCGCACAGCAAAGCCGCAATGTGCCGCACGCAAACGCACAAATATGTGCGCCGCCTCTATGAACAAGATGAACTCTATGACCTGCGCGCCGACCCGGGCGAGCTGCGCAACCTTATCGACAATCCAGCCTATGCGACCGTGCTGGCGCAGCTGCGCGACCGCCTGCTGACTTGGTATCAAGAAACCTGCGATGTCGTCCCGCGCGAGACCGACGTGCGCTAGGGGCAGGGCGGCCGCGGGTCTTGAAGGCGCGCGGCTTTGCGCCTATACTGACGCGGCTATTGCCACGGCGAATGACTTGGACGCGCCCGCATGTTTATCACCGATCCTGATTTCGGCAACATCGTCGACTTTGACCACCTGCGGGGGTCGATCCGCCACCTCTACGATGCGCTGCTGCCCGATTTCAACATGCACAAATCGCTGCAAGTCGGCACGGAGCTCTATGGCGACGAACCCGACCTGATGATCGCGGCCGGTGCCAGCATGCTCGCTTGGATGACCATCATCGCCGCGGGCGAAGACGAGATCGCCGAAGAGCTCAAAGACAGTCTCTTCACCCTGGGCTGGACCGAAGAAGATATCGGCAGCGACTTGCTGTCGGCGCGCACAACCGCCAAGCCGCTCTCTGACGACCCGGACTGCGCCGAGTATCACATCACCGGGCGCAAGTGGCTGATCAACAATTCTTATCACGCCGATTATCACACCATCGTCGCCAAGACCGACCCCGCCAGCAGCGGTCCACGCTCGC
Source organism: Chloroflexota bacterium (assembly GCA_026709625.1). Taxonomy (GTDB): domain Bacteria; phylum Chloroflexota; class Anaerolineae; order Aggregatilineales; family Phototrophicaceae; genus UBA6055. The sequence goes on along the minus strand of JAPOSR010000007.1, from coordinate 24,742 downwards.
TGTCTATCTTCCTCGTGCCCCAGAGCAGCTGCAAAAACTGGCAGCGCCTCGAGACGCATGTGCTCAGCCGCATGGTGCTGACGAGCTTCGACATCGATGGCCCGGGCCGCCTGCTGGGCAAGCTGGGGCATGGTTTGCAGATCTTGCAGCGCATGGCCATGCCCAGCAAATATCAATGCGCTTATGTGGGCATCAAACTGCTGAACGAAGCCATCCCCGCCAGCATCGATCATTTGTCAAAGAAGCGCATCTTCAACGAACATCCCATCAATTTCAGCAATGTGCTGCGGCAACTGTACAACCTGGCGCTGCAAGGGGCGGTGCTCAACTTCATCTATTACCGCGCCCTGGCCTTCAGCGCCGACAGCTTCTTGCAATTTCACGGCGTGATGCTGAAGTCGTGGCTGCTGCTGCGCGCCAACGAGCTGATGGGGCAGAATCTGCTGGTGGTCGGCAGCAAAGGCTTCCTCGCCGAGTCGGTCATCGGACGCAACGCCATCGATTCTTTTGTGCTGCCGGTCTTTGACGGGCATTACACCATCAACACGCTGATGACCGCCAAGCATGCCCGCCGTTATCTGGGCGCCAGCCGCCGCGCCGATGTCGAGGGACGCCTGGATTTGCTGCGCAATGGCCTCGCCACAGCGCGCTCGGGCGACCAAATCCACGCCAACAGCCGCCGCCTGCGCAATCCCGACTTCTTCGATTATGCCCGCTACATCGAAGACCTGGCGCTGCCGCTGCCGCTGGACGCAAAGCGGCTCGTGGGCGCGATGACCCAGCTGCGCGAAGAATTGGGCGAACGCGACCTGCTGACCGACCCCGAGCATCGCTACAAGCTGGGCACACTGCTGCACTGGATGGAGGCGCTGCTGGCGGCTTGCGAATTGTGGAAAGCGACCGCCGAGCCGCACTTCCTCAACGCCGTGGTCATGCAGCACAACGCCTTCGTCAACCAGTTCAACCAGGTCATCAGCGAAAGCGCGCTGGAGACGGGGTTTTTGGGGCATCTGCGTCAAGAGCCGCTGCAAATCGCTGAGGAGCCGCACGAATTTCTGCTGCGGTTGTATGCGCGAGCGCAGGCAATTGCTCAACCCCCCTCGGTCCCCCCGAAGAGTCAGGGGGAAGCGCAGAGCGAGCGGAATTTGTAGGGGCGAGGCGGTAACTCGCCCGAAGAGGGGATAACATGGCCGCAAACCGCAACCTGCACAAAGCCAAGTCCAACAAGAAAGACGAGTTCTATACGCAACTTGTCGATATTGAAAATGAACTGCGTCATTACACAGACCACTTTCGCGGGAAGGTCATCTACTGCAACTGCGACGACCCGCGCGTCAGCAACTTCTTTCATTACTTCGCTTACAATTTTCGCGTGCTGGGGCTCAAAAAACTGATTACGACTTGCTACCAGAATCAGCAGATGAATATGTTCAGCCAGCACGATGCAGAAAAAGCCATCTGGCTGGAATACACTGGCACAGAAAACGCGACTGCCATCCCATTACTCGAAGACATCGGCATCCACTACCTGCAGGGCGATGGCGATTTCCGCAGCGTGGAATGTATTGAGCTTCTGAAGCAAGCCGACATCGTGGTTACCAACCCGCCCTTTTCGTTGTTTCGGGAGTATGTCGCGCAGTTGATCGAGTACGACAAGAAGTTTCTGATTATCGGCAACAAAAATGCCATAACTTACAAAGAGATTTTTCCATGGATAAAGGAAAACAAGTTGTGGGTTGGGGTTACTCCGATGAGCAGAGATTTGCTATTTGATTTGCCCGCAGACTATGCGCAGGAATTGCAGGAGACCAAGAAAGAGGGCAGCGCCTACAAAATTGTGGATGGGGTCGTGAAAGGCAGGTCGCAGAGTATGTGGTTCACCAACCTTGAGCACAGGAAAAGGCAGGAAGAATTGATTTTATTCAGGTCATATTCACCGAAAGAATATCCTACCTATGACAATTATGATGCGATTGAGGTATCTAAGGTTGCAGATATTCCAGCAGATTGGGATGGCGCGATGGGCGTGCCAATCACATTTTTGGATAAATATAATCCCGACCAGTTTGAGATAATACAGTTTAGAAAGGGAGATGATGGAAAAGATTTAGCTGTCAATGGAAAAACACCTTATTTCAGAATTATAATTGAGCGTAAATGACTTTGATGAGGCAATCAACGAAATGACAAAGGGTTTCTCCCAAGCGGGTCGTGCAGTATTCTTTATTCTGTACATGACCATACTTGTAATCCTAAATTCTGTGTTGTTTGGAGAAGTAGTTCCTACTGGTATGTGGTTTTGGTCTGCATCTTTGGCACTATTTCTGAGCGAGTTCATTACACAACCATACTTTACAGCACCAAAAGACGCCTTAACTAATTCCATTACAGCAATTGCTGTTATCGTTTCGCTGCTGTCTGCTCCTGATTTTCACAGTTCACAACTTGCGAATCAGTCGATTGCACTATGGTACTTCCTAGGGGCTGCTTCCTTGATTGTTCTTGCAGTATCCTATTGCTCTATTGTCTTTAAGGATTCGCATGTACATTGGCTGAAACGGTTGGCTGGCTTCTGCACTATGCTAGCACGACATATTGGTGCTCCTAAAGCACTTTTTACAGGTGTGTTTGTACTTTCGCTGTTTACCTTCCAAGACTATGTGTCTCAAGACAAGCTTGCTCTGACTCTGGTTTGGGTGATCATTGTGTACGGCCAACCACTTCAAAGAGGGTTTAACCTGCTTAGGGACGTCGGACTATTTTGGAAAGATGGTGCTAGCGATCCGCGGATAATTGGAGAAGTTAAGTTTCGCCGAGAGCCCGGTATTGTAGGTATCCATGTTCAGGCAAACCTCATTCCGCAGATCGAAAGCCTGATTTTGATACCAAAAGAAAACGATATCGCTCAATTGGGGATAGTCTTTGATCAGTATCGTCTCTCTGATAAGATTTGGCTGCGAGTTGTTGTATTTGAGGAGAATGTACGGAAACGCGATTTCGAAGGCATTTGGATTTTGGAAAACAGTGCGATTGCGTGTTCTGAGAATCAGATATCTAAATCCCATATGCTAGAGCACAAATTGTGGAAGAATCGCTCTTCGTTTATAGGCAGTGTGATTGAAGGTAGTGATATCAACTCAGTCAGAATTGAGCTATATCGCGACAGCCAGAAGCTCTCAGAAGGGCAAATGCTCAGCATTGAGATAAATGCTACCCCTGTTCTATACCAGATTACAAATGGCATTACGAAGAGTGAGTTGTTGGAGGAATCCAACCGTCATGGTTTCATAACCATTGCGGCTCGCAAATTGGGAGTTTGGCAGTCAGAGGACAGCCGATTTGATTCGTTTCCATGGGTCCCGGCAATACATACCCCAGTTTATCTTGCAACAGTAAACGGTATTGAATATGAAGTTACCAAATGCATAGGACGTGTACCTCAAAGCAATTACGGTATCAGAGTTCACACAGATGCGCTCGTAACTCACAATACTGCAATTCTTGGCGTGCTGGGATCTGGCAAAACCAGTTTAGCTCTTGATCTAATTTGGCGCATTGTAGCCAAAGGTATCAAAGTATGGATTATCGACATCACAGGGCAATACAACGATAGGATCTGCATTGGACGGAATATAGAGAAGGAGCAAGAGATTGATAAGGACATCAATTCGCAAATTGAGAATCATCGGAAATACTTAAACTCGAACAAAGAATTGGGCGGAAACCACTACTGCTTTAGATCTGCTATTGCAACACATATAAGAGAATTCATGCTAGATCAGGATTGGCGAGTGCGTGTATTCAATCCCATGTCATTCAATGTTACCAAGCAAACAACTGGAGTGTACAACAACTCAGCTGGATTTGCGAAAATGTCTCCAGCTCAGATTACTCAGATTGTGTCAGAAGAGATGCTAAAATATTTCGACAACGAAATGAGCAATAAGGCGAAACTATGTTTAGTGCTAGAAGAGGCTCATTCATTGGTGCCGGAATGGAACTCCGCTGTAAACGAAGGCGACCAGCAGGCGGCAAATGGAACGGCTAGGGCAGTCATGCAGGGGCGCAAGTATGGTTTCGGTTGCATCCTAATTACGCAGCGGACCGCAAATGTCATTAAGTCGATTCTAAACCAGTGCAATACAGTATTCGGCCTCAAGATTTTTGACGATACCGGAAAAGACTTCTTAGGAAATTACTATGGTACTGACTATTCAGCGTTACTCTCTCAATTACCTGCACGACAGTGCATAGCATACGGTAGCGCACTAAGTAGTCAAACCCCGTTGATCGTTGAACTAAATGATATATCCGCTGTTGAACACCGGCTGAAGGCAGATAGTGATCATATGATAGGCGTCGCAAAGAATGAAAATCCAGCAACTTGATCTTACAGTCCGCGAGCTCGTCGCCGGCTACCGGGACGATGGCGCTGGCGGCGTGGTCGGCTATGGCGGCAGGCTGGACATCCGCCCGCCCTTCCAGCGCGAGTTCATCTACGATGACAAAGAGCGCAAAGCTGTCATCAACTCCATTCTGAAAGGCTTCCCGCTCAATGTCATGTACTGGGCGGACCGAGAGGATGGCACATACGAGATCATTGATGGTCAGCAGCGCACCATCTCTATCGCGCAATATGTGGCGGAAAAGCCGGGCTTCTCGTTCGAGGGGCTGGGCTTTGACAATCAGCAATCCGATGTGCAGGAGAGGATACTCAATTACGAATTGATGGTCTATGTGTGCAGCGGCACGGACAGCGAGAAACTGGAATGGTTCGAGATCATCAATATCGCTGGAAGACGGCTATCAAATCAAGAGTTGCTGAATGCGATTTATCATGGCTCCTGGGTTACCGATGCCAAGCGTTATTTCAGCAGGCGCGGCTGCGTAGCCTATCAGATAGGCAGGGATTATCTGAGAAATGCGGTGAAGGTCGAACGACAAGAATACTTGGAAACAGCCATCAAGTGGATAAGCGAGAACAACATCAGAGAGTTTATGCGGAGTCATCAGCACGAAGACAGCGCTGAGCCGCTATGGAAGTACTTTGAGGCTGTTATTGATTGGACAAAGGCGACTTTCACTGAATACCGGTCGTCAATGAAGGGCGTAGATTGGGGCAGCCTGTACAACGCTTACAAAGACGAATCGCTCGACCCCGTGAAGATTGAAGCCGAAGTTGAAGACTTGCTTGATGATGACGAGGTGCAGCGCGAATCGGGGATATACCCCTATATTCTCACGCGGGATCAACGACATCTAAATCTGCGCGCCTTTGACGCCCGCATGAAGCGGAGAGTCTATCGCAAGCAAGCGGGCATCTGCGCTATCTGCGACGAGAAATTCGCAATCGGTCAGATGGAAGCCGACCACATCACGCCCTGGTCGGAAGGCGGCAAGACCGTCGAAGACAACTGCCAAATACTCTGCCGACCCTGCAACCGCAAGAAAGCAGCCAAGTAGGAAGATTGAATCTCTGTGTTGTCTGTGTCAAATCGTTTTTTTTTTGGGCTAGTCGCCGCCATGCGCCTAAATGATTTCAAACAAACGGCCCAGCGTGAAGAGTTGACCGAGCACGAGCAGCCCGAGGATCCATTTCTGGTAATTGAGCGCAGTCGCCAATTCTCCGATTCTGCCTTCCAACCGCGCCAGCGTAGCGGATATGTCGCTTTTCTTGACATATTCTTCGGAGCGCGTTTCAAGTTGGGTGAGCCGAGTCTCTGCGTTGACCGCCATTTTGTCTCCCGCAAGCCAGTGTCTCAACTATGGTTAGTTTATGCGCTGTTGTCAACGCTGTCAAGAAACGCTTCACCAGTCGTTGGCCCGCAGATCGGCTATGGCGGCAGCTTGTGCGCGCATTAAGCCCGAGCAGTCTTCATTGACCTGCTGAAAATAGCTGTTACACTGCAATAGTCAAAGCGGTATATGGGTCGCGAGTATGGCAACCTACACAGTAGAGAAAGCGCAAAACAGCCTGATGGATGTCCGACGACTTTGATGAAGCGCTCGAAGACTTCGCCGACTATATGAAATGAATTGCCTGCTGGATACGCATGCCTTCCTCTGGTTTGTAAACGATCACTATTCGCTGTTCTCTGCGCCCACTGTGTCAAATCTCTTTCCGGGCGAGTCGCCGCCTCGCCCCTACACCAACATCGTTTCGGGCGAGTCGCCGCCTCGCCCCTGCATCGAATCCGCGGGAGTTTTGCCTCCCCCCATTGATATGGGGGGACCGAGGGGGGTAGACAGGTGTTGCGCTCCCCCCATCCCGATGGGGGGACTGAAGGGGGTAGACTGCGGGGGGTACCATGCACACAGTTAAAGACCCGCAATTCGGCGACATCCTCGATTATGAGCGGCTGCGCGCCGGCATGATGGATGTGTTGGACAATGTCTACCCCACTTTCAATTTGCTGGGCTCGATGCTGGCGGCCACGCGCCATTTTCAAAACGACCCCGGTTATATGACCGCCTGCGCCGCCAGCGGCCTTGCTTATATGATGCTGGTCGCCGCCGAAGAGTATGAACTGGCGGCAAAGCTGAAAGGCAAGATCTTCACCCTGGCCTGGACAGAAGAGCACACTGGCACCGACCTGCTGAGCATCCGCACGCGCGCCACGTCCATCGCCGATGACGACAGCGGCAAGCAGTATCACTTGCAGGGACAAAAGTGGCTCATCAACAATTCTTGGCACGCCGATTATCATTCGGTGCTGGCCAAGGTCGACCCCGCCGCCAGCGGCCCGCGCTCGATTTCGCTCTTCGCCATGCCACACAGCAGCACCAAAAACTGGCAGCGGCTGGAGACGCATGTGCTCAAGAATATGGTGCTGACCAAATATGACATCGATGGTCCGGCCACGCTTATCGGGCAAGAGGGGCGCGGGCTGGAGATCTTGCAGCGGATGGCGCTGCCTTCGAAGTATCACTGCGCCTATATGGGTGTGAAGATGGTCGATGATTCCCTGCCAGCCGCCATCGAGCACTTGTCGCGCAAGACGATTTTCAACAGCAATCCCATCCAGTTCAGCAATGTCTTTCGCCAGCTCTACAATCTGGCGCAGCAAGCGGCGTTGATCAATTTCGCGTTCTTCCGCGCGCTGGCTTTCAGCGACAGCCCCTTCTTGCAATTTCATGGCATCATGCTGAAGTCGTGGTTGCTGTTGAAGTGCAACGAGATTTTGTCGCAGAACCTGCTGGTGACGGGCAGCAAAGGCTTCCTCAAGCAATCCAATATCGGCGGCAACGCCATCGATTCTTTTGTATATCCCGTCTTTGATGGGCATTACACGCTCAATACCCTGCTGACCTACAAGCATACGCGGCGCTATCTGACCGCGCGCAGCCAAGGCGATATCGAGGCGCGCATGCAGACTCTGCGCGAGCATGCCTACCGTCCGCGCGAAGGCAAGCAGATCCTCAACAACAGCCGCGAGACCCGCCACCCGCCCTTCTTTGATTATGCCGATTACATCGAACGCTGCCGCCTGCCTATCCCGCTGGATGCGCGCCAACTCGTGGACGCCAGTCGCGACCTGCTGGAAGCCATCGCGCGCCGCGGCGACTCCAACGAGCCCGAATACCGCTACAAGATCGGCATGCTGGTGCACAACCTCGAGGCGCTGCTGGCGGCTGTCGAGCTGTGCAAGGCGACCGGCAACGATAATTATCTGAATGCCGCGTTGATGCAGTACAACGAAACCGGCAAGCTGCTCAACCGCATCATCAGCGAGGGCGCATTTGACAGCGACTTTATCGAGCCGCTGCGCCTGCTGCCCCTGCCCAAACCAGCCGATCCAAGTCGATTCTTGCTGGACCTGCTGGATGTGAAAGGGCAGTTGCGCCGCGATTGACAACGGAAGCAAGCCATGAACGAACTCCACCAACTCATCGCCGATCTGGTCGCCATCGACTCGGTCAATCCTGACCTTGTGCTGGGTGGCGCGGGCGAAGCCCAGATCGCCGACTATATCGCCGCTTGGGGACGCGCCAGGCAGTTGGAAGTCGCAGCGCAGACGGTTGCGCCGGGGCGACCCAATGTCATCCTGCGCGCGCCGGGCAGTGGCGGCGGCAAATCGCTGATGCTCAATGCGCATACGGACACAGTCGGCGTGGTTGGTATGCAAGCGCCACTTTCGCCAGGGATACGCGCCGGGCGGCTGTATGGACGCGGCGCATACGATATGAAAAGCGGGCTGGCGGCTTGTATGCTGACGCTGCTGGCGGCGCGCGACATGGGTCTGCGCGGCGATGTCATCGTCAGCGCTGTCGCCGACGAAGAGTATGGCAGCATCGGCACAGAAGCGCTGCTGGCGGAATGGGCGCGCTGGCCGGCTGACGCCGTCGTCATCGCCGAGCCGACCGCGCTGGATATCAGCATCGCCCATCGCGGTTTCGTCTGGCTGGAAATCGAGACTCGGGGCAAGGCGGCGCACGGCTCTTTGCCCGAGCAGGGCATCGATGCTATCGCCAACATGGGCAAAATTCTGGTTGACTTGGCGGCGTTGGATCGCCAGCTGCGCGCCGAGCCAACGCATGACCTGCTGGGCAGCGGCTCTCTGCACGCCTCGCTGATTGAGGGTGGCGAAGAAATATCGATGTATCCGGCGCTTTGCAAGCTGCTCGTCGAGCGGCGCACCATCCCTGGCGAAGACGATGCCCATGTGCTGGCGCAAGCGCAGGGCATCCTGGACGGCTGCGCGGCCACAGACAGCCAATTCCAAGCCTGCGTTCGGGCGACCTTTTCGCGTCCGCCCTATGCCATTGACGCGGGGCATCCGCTTGTGCAAAGCCTGCACACTGTGACGACCGCGCGCCGGGGACGCCAGCCAGCCATCGTCGGCAGCAGTTGGTGGACGGATGCAGCGTTGTTTGCGGCGGCTGGCGTGCCGACGGTCGTGCTGGGTCCAGCCGGCGCCGGCGCGCATGCCCGTGAAGAATGGGTCGATCTGGAGTCGGTCGCGCGCTGCCAGGCGATTTATACGGAGTTAGCGGCGGTTTTCTGCGCATAACCGCGTCCGGCGCTTGCGCCGTTTTGCTGCCTGCGGCTACAAGGTACAATCGTCTGCAAAACCACAGACACCGGCGAGCCGCCCTATGAACAGCCTCCCCACTTTTGAGCGCATCGACCGCGCCCTGCTCGACCGCCTGCGTGATATTGGCGCGGCGACTATCGCAGGAAGCCTGGCGCGCGAAGGCATCCGCAACCCGCACATGGCCGGCTTGCAGACGCGCAACCCTGGCAAGCGCGTCTGTGGACAAGCCGTCACGCTGCAATTCGTGCCCAAGCGCGAAGATGTGCATTGGGGCGATGAATACAGCTATGCTCCCGAGCGCGAGCTGCACCGCCAAGCGATCATGACGGCAGCGCCCGGCGATGTGGTGGTGGTTGACGCCCGCGGCAGCCTGCAAAGCGGCGTCTTCGGCGAGATGATGCTAACCTCGTTCAAAGCCCGCGGCGGCGAAGGCATCGTCATCGATGGCTGCATCCGTGATTTTCCCGCGGTGCAGGGCTTAGATCTGGGCTTGTGGCTGCGCGGCGTTACGCCCAATTTTCACACCCAGACGGAGATCTTTCCACATGCCGTCAATGTGCCCATCGCCTGCGCCAATGTCTTTGTGGTGCCCGGCGATGTCATCGTAGCGGATGACGATGGCGCGGTGCTCGTGCCGGCGGCGCTGGCGGCAAACATGGCTGATCTCGCCACAGAAAAAGCGGAATGGGAAATCTTCTCGCGCATGAAGCTGGCAGAAGGCGGATCTCTCGACAAATACTATCCATTGAATGACGAAGCGCAGAAAGAATATGAAGCCTGGCTGCGCGACCGATAGACGCGCAGAAGATAGCATGGGACGATTTGTCAAGTCGTCCGAGACATGAAGCCATGCACATGACAGAAGCCGCCCGAACGCTCAGCCTGTTTGTGCATATCAGCGCGAGCGTCGTCTGGTTTGGCGGGCTGTTGATGCTGGCGCTGTTGGTGGTGCCAGAGCTGCGGCGGGGCTTGGCCGGACAGCCAGCGCTGAATGCCTTGCTGCGGCGCTTGCGGCGGCGTTTTGCGCTTTGGGGCAATCTGGCGCTGGCGCTGCTGCTGGTGACCGGGCTGCTGCAAATGACTGACGATGTCAATTACACGGGCTTGCTGCAAGTTGGCAATCGCTGGAGTCAAGCGCTTTTGATCAAGCATATACTGATTGTTGTCTTGGCGCTGGTTGGCGCGGCGCTGCAACTGGGCGTGCTGCCAGCTTTGGAACGCGCCAGCTTGTTGATCGAGCGCGACTTGGGCGATGCTGAGGCCATGGCGCGCCTGCAAATGCGTGAACGGCGACTGACTCTGTTGATGGTCGCGCTGGCTGTGCTGATCTTGGCGGCCAGCGCCTGGTTGGGCGTCTTGTAAACACCTCTGTCAAGCCCGCATAGATAAGCGCTGGCATACGGATGGACCGCGTCCATCCCACTGCAAGTCTGCCGCCGACTCGTGCTATACTCGCGCTATGAATCCCGACATCACCGCGCCGCCGATGCGCGAATTTCAGCTCGAAGACCGCTACCGGGCAAGGCAAGGCACAGTCATCATGAGCGGCATTCAAGCATTGGCTCGTTTGCCGCTCGACCAGCGGCGCGCCGACCTGGCGCAGGGACTCAACACCGCGGGGCTGATCACCGGCTATCGCGGATCGCCAGTGGGCGCTCTGGATACCGCGTTGGAGCGCATTCCCGACCTGCTGCGCGAGCACCACATCCGCTTCATCCCCGCCGTCAATGAAGAACTTGCCGCCACCGCCATTATGGGCAGCCAGACCGCCAACCTGCTGCCCCAGCCCAAATATGATGGCGTCTGCGGCATCTGGTATGGCAAGGGACCGGGCGTCGACCGCAGCGGCGATGCCTTCAAACACGCCAACCTGACCGGCGTCGGGCGTTATGGCGGCGTGCTGGCGCTGGCTGGCGATGACCCATCATGCAAGTCGTCGACCATTCCCTCGCATTCTGAAATCGCCCTCTACGATGCCATGATGCCCGTGCTGTATCCCGGCAGCGCCCAAGAAATCCTCGCTCTCGGTTTGTTGGGTTTTGCCTTGTCGCGCTTTTGCGGCTTGTGGGTGGGCATCAAGATCGTTTCTGATGTGGCAGATGAATTCAGCACCGTCGAGCTGGGACGCGAGCGCGAGCTGGTCGCCCCCGATTTTCAGTTGAATGGCCGGCGCTGGCAGCATCGGCAAGACAGCAATTTGGTCGCGCCCTGGTCGGTGGCGCAAGAACGCGAAGTATTTGAAGAGCGGCACGAGGCTGCGTTGGCATTTGCCCGCGCCAACCAGTTGAATCGCACCGTCGCGCCCGGCAATGACGCTTGGCTGGGCATCGTGGCGGCTGGCAAGACCTGGTACGATCTGCGCGGGTCGCTGCAGGATATCGGGCTGGACGATCATGAACTGGGGCGGGCCGGCATCCGCCTGCTCAAGCTCGACATGATCCACCCAATTGAGCCATACAGCCTGCGCCAGTTCGCCACCGGGCTGGACGAAATCCTCATCATCGAAGAAAAACGCGGTTTTATCGAGACTTTCTGCAAAGAAGCTCTCTATGGCAGCGGGCACATGCCGCGCGTCGTCGGCAAAAAAGACGAAAACGGGGCGCGTTTGGTGCGCGCCGACGGCGAGCTGGATGCCGATGCGATCACGCGCGTGCTGGCTCGCCGTTTGACAGGGCGCGTCCATGTGCCATGCCTGCAAGAAAGGCTGCGCGAGTTGGATGCTGCCCAGGCGGCTGGCGTCATTCCCATCGCCGCGCGCCAGCCCTACTTTTGCAGCGGCTGCCCGCACAATCGCTCGACCGTCGTGCCCGAGGGCTCTATGGCCGCAGCGGGCATCGGCTGTCACACCTTGGCGATTTTGATGGATCGCGATACCGCTGGCGTCACGCAGATGGGTGGCGAGGGCGCGAACTGGGTCGGCGCAGAAGCCTTCAGTGGCTTGGGACACCTCTTCCAGAATATCGGCGATGGCACATTTGCGCACAGCGGCTCGCTTGCCATCCGCCAGGCGACGGCGGCCGGCGCCAACATGACCTTCAAAATCCTCTATAACGCGGCTGTCGCCATGACCGGCGGACAAGCTGCCGATGGGTTAATGCCCGTGCCCGAGATGACGCACTTTCTTTACAGCGAAGGCGTCGTCAAGACCATCGTCGTCTCAGCCGACCCGAGCCAGTTCGCCCATGACACCGCCTGGGCGCGCAATGCCGAGGTGTGGGAGCGCGACCGGCTGGATGAGGCGCAGCGGCTGTTGCGCGCTACGCCGGGTGTGACCGCGCTGATTTATGACCAGGAATGCGCAGCCAACCTGCGCCGAAAACGGCGGCGCGGCTATGCCCACGACCCCAGCCTGCGCATCGTCATCAACGAAGCGGTCTGCGAGGGCTGTGGCGATTGTGGCGCAGTGTCCAACTGCCTCAGCGTGCAGCCGGTCGAAACCGAATTTGGGCGTAAAACCCAAGTGCATCAGTCGTCCTGCAACAAAGATTACACCTGCTTGGAAGGCAATTGTCCGGCATTTATGACCGTCATCCCCGCTGCGCAAAGTGGCGCGGCGCAGAAAGCTGCTTACCGCGTCACGCAGGAAATCGCCGAACCGCGCCGTTCGGTGGCTGGCAGCGCCAACCTGTTTTTGATGGGCATCGGCGGCACCGGCGTGGTAACTGCCAACCAGGTGCTGGGCACAGCGGCTGCGCTGGATGGCTTGCAGGTGCGCTCGCTCGACCAGACTGGCTTGAGCCAAAAAGGCGGACCAGTCGTTTCCAACCTGAAGGTCAGCGAGCAGCCCCGCGAAATGGCCGCCAAGATCGGCGCAGCGTCTGCCGACACCTTCCTTGTGTTTGATGCCTTGACGGCTGCCGAGCAAAAAAACTTGCGGCGCGCCCAGCCCCGGCACACACTCGCCATCGTTAGCGCCAGCCAAGTGCCGACCGGTGCCATGGTGCGCGATACGACGGTCGAATATCCACAACGCGACCAACTATTGGGGCGCATCAACGAGGCGACGCGGGCGGGCGACAATATCTGCTTCGATGCCATTGGGCTGGCTGAAGCGCTGTTTGGCGACCATATGATGGCGAATATGCTGGTCATCGGCGCGGCGTATCAAGCGGGCGGGCTGCCCATGTCGGCGGCGGCGATCGAGCGCGCCATTGCGCTAAATGGCGTCAAGGTCGCAGACAATCAACACGCATTTCGAGCCGGCCGACTGGCTGTCGCCGACCCGAGCTGGCTGGAATCGCTTCAATTCAAGCGAGCGAGCGGGCTGAATGCGCAGCCACAGCTGAGCCCCACTGCGGCGGCGCTGCTGGAAGGGCTGCCCAGCGAAGGCGAGCTGCGGCGCTTGCTAGAGATCCGCGTGCCTGAGCTGATCGCCTATCAAAACGAAGCCTACGCCCGGCAATATATCGCCGATGTTAAACGTATCTATGCGCATGAGCAGGCATTTGACCCCGCGCGCACTGCCCTTGCCGAAGCATTTGCGCGCTATATGTACAAGCTGATGGCCTATAAAGACGAATATGAAGTGGCGCGCCTGTGCTTGAAGCCAGAGGCGCGGGCGGCGCTGGCCGAGCAATTCGGCGCGGGCGCGAAAATGCGCTATCACTTGCAGCCGCCGATATTGAAGTCGCTGGGACTGCAGCGCAAAATTAAGCTGGGGCGCTGGTTTGATGCCGTCTTTGCGCTTCTGTACCGGCTGCGCTTTTTACGTGGCACGCGCCTCGACCCCTTTGGCTATGATGAAGTGCGGGTGGCCGAGCGAGCGCTGGTCGCGCAATACCGCGAGTTGACGCTGGCGGCTGCGCAAAATCTGAACGCGGCGACTTATGACCGAGCCTTGCAACTGGCGCGCCTGCCCGATATTGTGCGCGGCTATGACGAGGTCAAACTGCGCAATCTGGCGCGCTTCCAGCGAGAGCTGAGAGCGCTGGGGTTTTAGGTCGCCAAGCGCCTGGACTGGTCCGGAGGAAAGCGCAATCGGATAGGGTTTGGAATGATGTGACAGCGCGATGACAAGAACAAATTGGCTCAGGCATCAACCACTTGGCAATCGGCGCAGACGCCATAAAACTCGAGAAGATGCCCGTCTATGCGCAGATTCAAGCGCTTTTCCAACTGGCGTGTCATCTCATCCAGCCCGCAGTCATCGAAATCGTGGATGGCTTGGCATTTGTTGCAGATGACATGATGATGATGCCCGTCTGTCATCAATACATAAGCGGGTGTCATGTTGCCGCTGATGTAAGTGGGACGCAGGATGCCCAGCCGCGTGAACAGTTCGAGGGATCGAAAGACGCTGGCGCGCCCGATGCTTGGGTCAAGCCCCGCCACCGCTTCGATGATTTGCGCCGAAGTGTAGTGCCCTGCCGCGTTTTCGAGCGCGCGCAGCACAACTTTCCTCGCCTGGGTGATGCGGCAACCATGTTCCCGCAAGATTTGGATGTAAGGGCTTTGGCTGTCCATGCGCTTCTTTGCCGCTGATTTTCTCAGAGCCCAGTATAGCTTCCGACAACGACATTTCGCCACAGCGAGCGCCAGGGCAATCTCCAGTCAGCCCGCGCGTGATGGGCATGCAAACGAGATGTTGACTCGCCCGAAATTGTGTCGATGCAGCGCGCTGCGGGTAGACTATGCGCATGCGGCAGAGTAAGCATACCTCCATGCGCGATATCGTTGTGGTCGGCGGCGGGCTGAGCGGGCTGGCGGCTTGCCATGAATTGGCAAGACTGGGCGCGCGCTACACCATCATTGAGGTCAAGCGGCGCTTTGGCGGCGGCATTCGCAGCAGCCTGGCACGCGGCTTTTTGATGGACGGCTGCGCATTTGTCTATCACGCCCTGGCCGACGATCGTCTGACGGCGCTAGGGCTGGCTGGCCAGCAGGCGCGCGGCGATGGCACGGCGTTGCTGCGTGGCGGCAGCGAGTCGCTGATTGCGGCTTTGGCGAAAGATTTGCGCGGCGGCCGACTGATGCGCATGGCGCTGAGTTCGCTAGGGTGGCTGGGCGGCCGCTTCACGCTATGCCTAGAAAACGGCATTATGCTGGATGCTCGCGCTCTAATCCTGGCATTGCCGGCTCGTTATGCGGCGCGCGCGCTCTACAACCTCTCGCCCGGGACGGCTGAGCTGCTGGCGGAGTTTCGCTACGATTCGCTGGCGCGAGTCTCGCTGGGCGCGCGTCAACCCGACATGCCCGCCGACTTCGTCCCGCAAAGCTCCGATTGCGCTTTTGTGCTGGCGACCGATGCGCCGGGACGCGTCCCCGACCGCGACCATGTCTTGTTGCAAGTTGGTCTGCGCAGTGATGACAGCGAAGATTCGCAGCAGCTCATAGCGAGAGCATCGCGGCTCTTGGATATTCATGAGCCGCTGGTCGCGCGCGTTGATCGTTGGCCAGAAGCCGACCTGCTGCCAGCCGCGGCTACGCTGCATGCCGATCGTCTGCGCGCCATCCACGCCAGTCTGCCGGGCGGCATCAGTTTGGTCGGCAGCGACTATGGTCGGCGCGAGGCGCAAAACACGGGAATCGTCCACCTGGATGAGCGCATGGACATGGGGCGCGAGGCGGCGCGTTCGGCGCTGGCATTCCTGCGCATGTGATATACTGCGAATGCTGTCAGCCAATTGAGCCTCTGCCATGTCTTTCCTTGTGCCGGCTGCCTTTGCCGCGCTCGCCCTCGCCATCCCGGTGCTGCTGTTGTATATGCTGCGGCTGCGGCGGCGCGAAGTGTTGGTCTCAAGCGCCTTCTTGTGGCGGCAAGTCGTCAAAGACACCGAAGCCAACACGCCCTGGCAGCGGCTGCGGCGAAACCTGCTGCTCTTCTTGCAGCTGTTGATATTGCTGGCGCTGGCGCTGGCGCTGGCTCGGCCTTTCATACAGGTGCCGACCATCAGCGCCGGCAAGGTTGCGCTGCTGCTGGATGCCTCCGCCAGCATGACCGCGACGGATATCGAGGGCGAAACGCGTCTGCGCGCGGCATTGGACCATGCGCGCGGCATCGTCAACAACATGAACCCGCAGGACAGCATCGCGTTGATTCGCGTGGCTGACAGCGCCGAGCCATTGACGCCGTATACATCGGACAAGAACGAGCTTCGCCGCGCCTTGGAGGACATCGCGCCCAGCCAGGGTGGCGCGGACTGGGATACGGCGCTGACGCTGGCGGCGGCTGGGGCTGCTGGCGCAGAAAACTTCAGCATCGTGATGATATCCGATGGCGGCATCGGCGCGGCAGCCGAGTTGCCCGCCAATATCCCGCAGCCGATTTATGTGCCCGTCGGCGAATCGGCTGCCAATATCGCTATCACGGCGCTGGCGACGCGCGCATTGCCCGGGGGCGCTCCCCAGCTTTTCGCCCAGGTGACCAATTATGGCGATGCGCAAGCGGATGTTTCGCTGGTGATCCGCCTGGACGATGCGCTGCGTTTGTCGCGCAGTGGCAGCATCCCGCCGCGCAGCCAGCTGCCCATCCCTTTTGACGAGCCAATCACCGAGGCATTCGCGACGCTTGCGGCGACGCTGACATTTGACAGTGGCGCGCAAGATTTTCTGGCGCTGGACAACCAAGCCTGGGCTGTGCAAAGCGAGGCGACGACGCGGCGCGTCTATTATGTGTCGCAGACGGGCAACCTCTTCCTAGAGCAGGCGCTGCGCAGTCTGCCCGGCCTGCAGACTTATCGCGGCAGCCCCGACAGCCGCAGCCTGCCGGGCGCGGAATTTGACCTGTATGTATTTGATGGCTGGCTGCCCAACAGCTTGCCGGCCGGCGACATGCTGCTCTTTAACCCGCCCAATTCGACCGGCTATTTTTCTGTTGGCGCGCCCCAAGCCGCCAGCAGCGATATTCGCGTCAGTGGCGCTTCGTCTATCACAGCTTTTGTCGATCTGGACGAGATGAGCCTGCTTTCGCATCGCGAGCTGACCGCTGATTGGGCACAGCCGCTGATCCAGGCTGGCGACAGCGCCATTCTGCTGGCAGGGCGGCTCAATGCGCAGCAAATCGCCATCTTGCCCTTCGACCTGCGCGACTCCAACCTGCCGCTGTTGATCGCCTTTCCGCTGCTGATGGCGAATCTGCTGGACTGGTTTTCGCCTGCCGACCTCGTCGCCCAGCCAGCCGGCTTGAGCGTGGGCGATGTGCTGACGATCTCGCCGCCTTTGCGCGCCGACAGCATCCGCATCACAGCGCCAGACGCGACTGTGCACGAGCTGCCGGCTGCGGGCGAACCGCTGGCTTTCACACAGACTGACCAACTCGGTCTCTATCAGCTGGAGGTCATCGAGGCGGACGAAGTGACCCGCTCGCAGCCATTCGCTGTCAACTTGTTTGCCACCGGCGAAAGCGACATCCGCCCTGTTCCCGCCGATGGCTTGCGATTGGGCGGCGTTGGCGGGGGCGCGGCTGCCGATGAACAGCTTGGCTTGCAGGAGTTTTGGCTGCCGCTGGCGGTCTTGGCGCTGCTGCTGCTGTTGATTGAATGGTGGGTTTATCACCGGCGGCTGCGCGTGCCAACTGTGCTGGGAGCGAGGCGGCGCTTTAGCGTTCCTCTGCGATTGGGACGAAATTCTTGAGCTTCAGCACCGATTCCAATGCCTTGCCAGTCTGCCTGTAAGTCAGATTCTGCAAGTAGACCTGTTCGATTTCGCTGAGCGTGGCGAAGTGCAGTTTGTGGTCGCGCGCGCCCAAAGCGCCAGCCACGATAGCCGGCCTCACCACTGTCTGCGTGATGCCTGGCAAGTGCGCAAGCTGCTGTTCCAGCGCATACGCCGGATCGATATAGATCGACTCGGGCAGGGTATCGGCCGCGGGCGCCTGGCTGTCGCTTTGCGGATACTCAATATCGTCCAGCCAGCTGTCTTCTGACATGCCTTCGATGATCGGGTCGGACTGGCGCAGCGCGGCTTTGGCAAAAGGGAGCTTGCCGGGCAGGAGGTATTGGGTCGGCGGCGCCGAGCGGATGACCAGGGTGCCATAGACATGCAAACGCCGCCCCAGGTAATGCGCGATATCGGCTTGTATCGCCGGCAGCGAGCTGATTTCTGTGCTCGCGGGCAAACATTGATCCAGCCGCATGCCATCCACGCCGACATACAGCGTGAATGCATGCCGATGAATGATTGCGGTCAAGATGTCGATGCGCGGCGAGCCATTTATCAAGCTCACCCGGACGCGCGTCTGTGCCGCTTCGTGAATGCGATAGCTTTGATAACCGGGCAAATGCCGCGGATTCAAGCGCGACAAGCCATGCCAAAGTGTGGAGGCGCTGCTGATGGGTTGGGCGCGCAGTGCCTGCTTTTGCCCCGCATCTTGCTGCGCCAGCCACACTTCGTGGAATTCTGATGCGCCACGATCATACCCGGTGATGAGCAGAATACCGTCTATATTGACGATCTGGTCGGCGTATGCGCCCGCGTCATCCAAAATATCGGTGATTGTGGCTTGCATGGAGTTCTTGATCCTGTGCCTGCGCTTGCCTCCAGTATAACAGGCTGGCGCGGGATGAATTGGATCGCGTGGCGGACAGCCTTGCTCAGCTAAAATGTTTGTGCAGGCGGCGCTCCAAGGGGGCGCGATTGCAGTGGCCCAGCTCAAAATCTTCGCAGCCGTGAAAAGCCATGAACTCCTCAAATGCGCCAATCAGTCCGCGGACCAGCGCCGCGTTCAGCTTTACGCCGCGTTCGAGGTGCAGGTTGTGACAGATGAGACGCTTGGCTTTGCGGTCGACTTTGGGGTCGATGCGCCCGACCAGCTCGCTGCCGTGCAGGATCGGCATGACATAATAACCGTGCACGCGCTTGGCTTTGGGCGTGTAGATTTCGATGCGATAGAAGAAATCCCAAAGCATGTCATCGCGATCGCGGTCCCAAAACAAATTGTCAAAGGGCGACAGGAAGCGGGTGCGGCTTGGCTGGAATTCGCCGGCTTGCACGCGCTGCAGCAGCGGCAGGTCGTCGCGATGAATATAGGCGGGCGCGCTCCAGCCGGCGACCTGCACCGGCAGCGCCACGCCCCTATCGCGCATGTCGTTCAGGATGCTGGCGGCGTCTCGCTTGGGCTGGCGGTAATAATCGGCGATATGGCTGCTTGTGCCGATGCCGATGTGCCGCAGGCTCCGCTCAATCGTCCAGCGGCGGAAATCTTCAATCGTCTTGTCGAGCTGAAATTGATGGCGGGCGAGGACCCGCTCTGACAGGTCGTAGCAGCGCTGAAAGTTGACCCGATGGCTGACCATCAGCTCACCGCGGTCGAAGAGGTATTCCAGCGCTACCTTGGTCGGTTTCCAATTCCACCAGCCGCCCTCGCCACGCCGCTCGCTTTTGAACTCCTTCGACGACATGGGTCCGCGTTCGCGTATCGCCGCCAGCACCGACTCGATGATGGGCTGCATATCGATATCAAAGCGTTTGAGTTGCCACTGGCTCTCCTTGAGCCGCTTCTGCTGGATGTATGCGTGATACCAGGGATAATGCGCGCTGGGCAGCTGGCACATGGCATGCGCCCAGGTCTCGAAGAGGAAGCCGCTTGTCAGCAGCTCGTCGAGGGCCGAACGGTCATAGAGGCCCGCCCGCGCCAACATGACCAGGTAGTGGCTGCGCGCGACGACGCTGACACTGTCCATCTGCAGCAAGCCGATGCGCTCGATGATGCGCCGCAGGTCGCTGTCGGGCTGGTGCAAGCCCTGCTTGACTACGGACAGCACTTTGACATGGTCGCGCGTGACAGGAATAGGCGCAGTCATGGACAGGAGTGTAGCATGGGCTGGCGGCGTTTACAGCACAGGCGGCTGGTCGGTATAATGAACGCAGTGGCTTTACGAAAGGCGCGCGAACATGTTCACCGAGATCAGCATGACCAATTTCAAGTCGTGGCGGGAGACGGGGCCAGTGCGAATGGCGCCGCTGACGGCATTCTTCGGCGCGAACAGCTCGGGCAAGAGCAGTTTGCTGCAGATGCTGCTGTTGTTGAAGCAGACGGCGGAGTCGAATGATCGCGGTTTGGTATTGAAGACCGGCAGCATGCAGCCGGGCTATGTCAACTTGGGCACACCGCAAGAGATTACTTTCGGCGACGAAAAGGAGATGTCGCTGGGTGTTTCTTGGAAACTTGATCCGTCATCCAAAATGCGTGTACCGATTCCGGGCGAGGAACGAACACTAGGCATCACGAACTTGGCATTTGCAACCACAATTCGTGCCGAACAGCAACGACTATATGTGAAATCTCTTTCGTATCGTCAAGCCGAGGCGTTTTCAGTGAAGTTGGACAGAAAGGACAACAATCGATACATCATTCGTGCTCGTGTTGTTGGCAAGGAGGCACGGCGGCCTAGCCATCGTCCGCGAGTATTGATGACTGCGGAGAAATGCTACGGATTTTCTGACGAGGCTTTGCTCTACTATCAAAATACAGGCTATCTGCGCTCGCTAGAACATGAATTTGAGCGCCAGTTTCGTAAATTGCATTATTTGGGTCCGTTGCGCGAATACCCTCAGCGCACTTATGTATGGGGTGGCGAACGACCTAGCAATCTGGGCCTCAAGGGCGAACAAGCTGTCCATGCACTATTGTCAGGCAAGAGTCAAAGCATCTATCGGGGAGCAAGAGGCAAGTACAGTAAGTTGGATGCGCGAGTTGCCAAGTGGTTAGTAGACCTTGACCTCTCTGCCTCATTCGAGACCCGCCCCCTGTTTGAAGGCAGCAACCAATATGCCGTATGGCTGAAGCGACATGAAAAGAGTTCGGAGACTCTGTTGTCGGATGTGGGCATCGGCGTCTCGCAGGTACTGCCGGTGCTGGTGCTTTGCTACTATGTGCCAGTAGGTTCCACCATCATCCTAGAACAACCGGAATTGCATCTCCACCCTTCCGTACAGGCGGGCTTGGCGGATGTCTTTATTGATGTCATACAGAAGCGAGATGTACAAATCATCGTCGAAAGCCACAGCGAGCACTTTCTGCGCCGATTGCAACGGCGTATCGCTGAAGAAAAATTGAATCCCTGTGATACCGCGCTTTACTTCTGTGAGATGTGCGTCGGAGAATCGGTGCTGACACCGCTGGAAATCGACCTGTTTGGCGATATCCGTAATTGGCCGGAAGATTTCTTTGGAGATATGACGGGTGAAATACTGAGAATTGTCAAACTCGGGTTTGAACGCAAAGTAGCGCTCGCCGATGACTCATAATATCGTTGATACCAATGTGCCACTTACTGCAGCTGGATACAATAATGTGGCCACCAGAAATTGCCGCAATGAGTGCATTGACTTCCTTGAGCATGTCTTTAGGGGTGATGTTATCGTTGTTATTGATAATGCCAATGCCGCGCTAAATGAATATGCAAACAATCTGCCACGACCTTTGGGGATAGACAATCTCGCGTCAAGGTTTCTCATCCATCTTTACAACAACCGAGGCAACGAGCAGTTTATCAAGGAAGTTGCATTGGCGAAGTCGACCACTGGACAGTTTCTCGATTATCCCGACAATGCAGGCTCTTGGAAGACCGACGACCCCCGCTGCAAGAGATTCGATGAGGACGACAAGAAGTGGGTCGCTATAGCATTGCGATTTAAGAGCAAATCAGGTGATGACGCACCAATTGCTTGTGCTGCCGACCATTGTTGGAGCGTTTTTGAGCTAATTCTAAAGATGGCTGGAGTCCAATTAGATTTCGTTTGCAATCGCTACCCCACCACCAACTGATGCGCGGGGCTGAAAAATTGTCGATAAGTCAGCCAAGCGGCGATCAGCCCGGTGAATGTCGCCGCGCCGACCAGCATATACATCACGATGATCTGCAGCTGCACGGCTTCCAGCGGGCTCGCCCCCGCCAGGATCATGCCCGTCATCGCGCCCGGCAGCTTGATTAAGCCGACTGTCTTGGTCGTGTCAATGATGGGCGTCAAGGCGCTGCGGATAGCGCGCTGAAATTGCGTCAACGAAGCTTGGCGGGATGTCGCGCCCAGCGCCAGCTTGCCTTCGATCATGTCGCGCTGGTCGTGGAAGTCGCTGCTCAAGCGCGTGATGACCAGCGTGGCGGTTGTCATGGAATTGCCGATGACCATGCCGCCGATGGGGATGATGTCGTGCGGCACAAAGTCGAATACGCCCAGCGCCACCAGCAGCCCGATCGTCAATGCCGAGCCGGCACCGATGGCCAGCAGCGAGATTAACTGCGCGTTTGGCGTGTGCTGCGCGCGTTGGGCGGTCGTGCGCCCAGCCGTAACCGTCATCACCAGCAAGATGACCACGGTGAACAGCGGGCTGTCCAGCTCAAAAACCAGCTCCAGCACATAGCCGATGGCGATCAACTGCACAAAGCTGCGCACTGTGGCGATGAGCAAGTCTTTTTCCAGGTCGGAGCTTTGCCAGCGCGAGACAGCCGCGGCCACCAGGATGAAGGCGACCGACAGCAGAACCCGTTCGATGCCATCAACGCCAGCGAATAGGTCGGGCATGATACGCTCCTTCCGGCGAACAGCGCCACAATGCGGCTACTTTAGCCAACGCGCCTGGTCCCAACGCAGCTGCGGATTTTTGAAAGGCACCAGCGCCATGATCACCGCTTGCACATAATAGGCTTCGCGGTCGATGGCGTCATCGGTCAGCAACCCAATCGCGCCATTGCCCTGCTTTGAATTGACGCGCCCGAAAACTTTGTCATCCGCCTCGCCCAGCTCGAGCCCGGCGCGCACCAACTGCGCCACCTCGCCTGGCAAGAAGAAAACAGCCGTCTGCCCACAGCCAACGCGCCCAGCCTGCCCCAGCACCTGTACCCAGGCGAAGCAGCTCATGCCGAAAGGCGTCTCTGCGATGCCGCCTTCGATGCCGACCCAATAATCGGCGTTCGGTTGGGCGGCGCGCGCATTGGCGGCGCGGTTGAACGCCCCTTGCAGCGTCTCGCGCCTGGACATGGGCTGGTCGGATACGCCTGATTCCACATCGACGCCGCGCACGGCGAAGGCCTGGTCGGGGAAGACGCGCTGAAATGCCGCCAGGCTGGCGCGCAGTTTGACGGGATTTTGCGAGGCAACACAGATTGTTGGCACAGTCCATTCGTTTTCTGGCGCACATTGCCCTTGCCGGCTCGGCGCAGAGTCTAGCAGATGTGGCGCAACCTGCTACACTTCCCCCACAGGCACAGCCAAAGGACAGGGCATGCCGCGCGAGCAAATGCCAAAAGTTGCCATCGAGCAGGCGACATCCGCCGACTTGATCGACCTGTCGATATTTCTAAAGCCCTTTGTCGCCAGTGGCGATCTGTTGCCGCGCACCTTTGACGAGCTGGAGGACTTGCTTTCGACCTTGTTCATCGCCCGGCTGGACGGGCAGATCGTGGGCTGCGCCGCGCTGGAAATCTACAGCAAAAAGCTCTGCGAGATCCGCAGCCTGGCTGTCGCTCCGTCGGCGCGCGGCTTGGGCATCGGCAAGGCTTTGGTGGCTGCCTGCGTTGAGTTGGCGATGCAGCGCGGCATTTATGAAATTATGGCGATCAGCGTCGCCGAAGATTTTTTCAAATCCTGCGGTTTTGACTTTACGCTGCCCAACCTGAAAAAAGCCTTTTTCTTGCAGACACGAGCCGAAATGTAAGCGCGGCGCAGCGGCTCGCCACAGGACTTCGCATGAAGATCGACGCGCTCTCCCTCTTTCCCGCCATGTTCGCTTCTATCATGAATGCCAGCATGATGTGGAAAGCGCAGGACCGCGGGCTGTTGAGCTTCCGCGCGCACGACATACGCGATTATGCGGCGGACAAACACCGCCAGGTTGACGATGCGCCTTATGGCGGCGGCGGCGGCATGATCATCAAGCCGGATGTGCTGGTGCGCGCTATCGAGGCGCTGCGCCCAGCGACCGAAACGCCAGTCATCCTGCTCTCGCCACAGGGCAAATTGTTGACTCACCAGGTAGCGGCGCAACTGGCGCAGTTGCCGAGGCTCGTCTTGGTCTGCGGGCATTATGAAGGCGTTGACGAGCGGGTGCGCCAACTCGCCATTACCGACGAAATCAGCATCGGCGATTATGTGCTGACGGGCGGCGAACTGGCGGCGCTGGTATTGATCGACTCGGTTGTGCGTTTGATCCCCGGTGTGCTGGGCGCACAAGGCGCGACCGACCGCGACAGCCATGCCGATGGCTTGCTGGAAGGCGCGCACTATACACGCCCGCCTGTCTATCGAGGCTTGACTGTGCCAGCTATATTGACCAGCGGCCATCATGCTGAAGTGGCGCGCTGGCGGCGGCGGCAGGCATTGCTGCGCACCTGGCAACGGCGCCCGGAACTGCTGAAAAACGCCGCGTTGACCGACGACGACCGCGAATGGCTGCGCCAGCTGCAGCGCCCCAGCGCCGCCCCTTCGCTATTGACTTGACTTTGGCTGCGCTTGCATGCCCGCTTCGTCGCCGCCAGCAAAAGCCAACGCGCGTTTGTCGCCTGTTTGGGGGTCGAGCATCTTGTCGACGCTATCGACGCGCAGCACGCGGCCCGCTTCCAGCAGCAGCACGCGGCTGCCCACGCGGCGAGCCTGTTCGATCGAATGCGATACCCAAATCATGGTCAAGTTGGACTCGTTGCGCAGCCGCATCAATGCCGCTTCTACGCTTTTGGTCGCGATCGGGTCGAGCGCCGATGTTGGCTCGTCGAGCAGCAGCAGCGATGGTGAAAGCGCCAGCGCCCGCGCGATAGCCAGGCGCTGCTCTTGCC
>JAPOSR010000028.1 GCA_026709625.1 Chloroflexota bacterium | reverse complement strand
CGCGGGGACGCGATAAGCCTCAGACAAGAATTCACCACAACGACACAGAGAGCATACGAAAAGTTATGAGAAAAATCATTATAATTCTTTATACATCCATTTCTATCGAGTTATTTTAACTCCTAGCCGCTGAATGCGCTGGGCACCAAATCATTTGCGGAAGCAGCTGCAATTGCACCCAGAATTTTGACGCTCGCCGCTTCTGCTTGATTCTGCGCGGAGCAAGATCAAGCGCAAAGCGGATCTTCGCTATCCCAGCGATGCGTCTTAACGCCATCGACCTGCGCGAGTTTGTCGCGCGCCGCCATCCACAGCCGCGCCCATTCTTCCACATCGGCGAGCTCCGTCGCCGGGTTCAGCCGGCTCTGCGCCACAAAGCCGGGAAAATGCGGACGCCCGGTTGGCTGGCCGATTGGGTTGTAGCGCAGGTCAAAGCTCCAGCGGAAGGCATCGCTGTTGTTATCCAGCGAAGCATGCTTGCACATGGGATGGAAGAAGAGCACGCCGCCCGGTTTCAGCGGCACAGGTTTGGCGTCTTCTTGGGGGATCAGCGCGTCGGGGATACCTAGTTGATCGACGGTCGTGCAATGCGGGGACATGCCCTCGCGGTGGCTCTTGGGCAGCACTTGCAGGCAGCCATTCTCGACGGTCGCTTTGGTCACAGCGACCCAGCAAGTGACCATCTCGGTTTCATCGGCATCTGGCAAGGCGACGCCGCTGTCTTGGTGCCAGTGCGTCCTGCCCACCAGCGCCCGGTCAGCATCTTTTTTGGCGATGATGCGGGTCGGCGGTTTGATGCGCACATGCTGGATCGGATTGCTGTAGATCTCGCCGCCGATCAAAGACTCGACCGCCGCCAACAGACGCGGACTGCGCAGCAAGTCGAACACAGCGGGACCCAGGTGAATCGGCGTGTCTGGCTTGATGGCGCTGTTGGGCAGCGCGATATCGATGGCTTGCTCATACCGGCAGCCGGCGCGATACACCTCCACCAGCCGGCGCTCGAACGGCAAGTGGCTGTAAGTCTGCGGCAGCCGGCCCTGCGCCACCCACTGCGCGCAAAGATCATCCAGCAGCTGCTGATATTCAGCGATGACCGGCTGGATATCCAGTTCATAATCAAGCAAGCGATCGACCGCCAGATATCCATTTTCTTTGAATTCCGCGACTTGTTCTTGCGTAAGCATCTCGCGCCCCCCTAGAATTATCCGCCGCGCATTGTACATCGCGGCAAGCAACGCGCGCACCCTCCCCAGCGGCAGATCCCATGAAAAAAGTCCCCAGCTGATTGTGAGCTGAGGACTGGCTTGCCCCATAGGGGACTCGAACCCCTGTTTTGGCCTTGAGAGGGCCACGTCCTGGGCCGCTAGACGAATGGGGCTATCGCAGTTATTGTAAGCGACGCTGCGAGCGCCGTCAAGTTGCCGCCAGAAAGCCAACGCGTTCTTGCGCCAGCTTGAGCGTGTCTTCGGCGATAGCGGCAGCTTTTTCGCGCCCCTGCCGCAACACCGCATCGAGGTAGCCCGCTTCGTTCATCAGCTGATTATATCGCGCCTGCAGCGGTTCGAGCGTTTCCACGACACAATCAGCCACAGCGCGCTTGAGATCGCCATACCCTTTGCCAGCGAAGCACGCCTCGATGCGTTCGCGCGGATCGCCGCTGATCGCCTGGTAGATCGTCAGCAGGTTGTTGATGCCAGCGCGTTCGGGGTCGCCGCTAAAGCCGATTTCGCGGCGCGAGTCGGTCACCGCGCGCATGATCTTCTTGCGAGCCCGCGGCAGCTCGTCCAGCAGAAAGATAGCGTGGTTGTCCGATTCTTCGCTCTTGGACATCTTGGCTGTGGGATTGTCCAAGCCCATCACACGGGCACCGGCTTTGGGCGTCATCACCGCTGGCAGCGTAAAAGTCGCGCCGTAGAGATGGTTGAAGCGCTGCGCCAAATCGCGCGTGAATTCCAAGTGCTGGCGCTGGTCGTCGCCAACTGGCACGAGCTCGGCATGATACAGCAAGATATCAGCCGCCATCAAACTGGGATAATTGAGCAGCCCCGCGCCAATGGATTCCTGGGCTTGCCGCGCGGCTTTGTCCTTGAACTGGGTCATCCGCTGCAGCCAGCCCAGCGGCGCCATGCAAGTCAGCAGCCAGGCGAGCTGGGAATGCGCGGGAATCTGCGACTGCACGAAGATGGTCGAGACATCGGGGTCGATCCCCGCGGCGATGTACATAGCGGCGCTTTCACGCGTTTTTTGGCGCAGCTCGGCCGAGTCTTGCGGCATGGTAATGGCATGCAGGTCGACCACGCAATAAAAGCAGTCGTATTGCTGCTGCACCGCCACCCACTGCTTCAATGCGCCCAGGTAATTGCCGATTGTCAGGTTGCCCGAAGGTTGAATGCCCGAAAAGACCCGCGGTTTGCTTGTCTGGTCATGCGCCATGCTGTCTTCCGCATTTTCTTGTGTGAGACCTGCGTGGATTGTAGCCAAATCGGTTGTTTCTTTCAAGCGTCCCGCTCGGCTAGCGGTCTTTCAGCGCGCGTTCAATCTGGCGGTTGGCATCGCGCTTGGCCAGGTCGGCGCGCTTGTCATAGCGCTTTTTGCCGCGCGCCACGCCGATCTCGACCTTGGCGCGGCCACGCTCCAGATACACTTGCAGCGGGATCGCGGTCATGCCGCCTTCGCGCAGCTTGTTGATGACGCGGTTGATTTCACGGCGATGCAGCAGCAGCTTGCGGGGACGGCGCGGGTCGCTGTGACCAAATCGGCGCGCGTCTTTATAGGGCGCGATATGAATGTTGACCAGCCACAATTCGCCGTCTTTCGCCTGCACATAGCCATCGCCGATATTGATGCTGCCATTGCGGATCGACTTGATTTCCGAGCCCATCAGCACCAAGCCAGCATCGTAGCGATCGCGGACATCATAATCGCGGCCGGCTTTGCGGTTGCGGGTTACCAGTTTTCGGGGCGCGCTCATGCTCGGCTCGCTGACGGTCGGCTTTGGGCAGAAGCTGCATCATACGGGGAAGCCAGGAATGATTCAACCCAACTGCTTCCACCCGCGCTGGAAAGCTCGGTCGTCGATCGCGCCGCTCGCGAAGTCGCGAATCAGATAGGTCTCCGAGCCGATGATGCGCATCGCTGTGTCAGAATCATCGCAATTCAGCAAGCCAGCCGCCACTGCATCCAACTCGGCGGGAATCTGATCCGCAAGCGTCACGGCCGCCTGCATAATCGCCGCGACCTTGCTGTTGAAATCGATGCCTGGCAACGCGCAAGTTTGCAGGACCAGCGTGTTGCCCGCGTCCGAGTCAAACAGGAAAGCCTGCCTCGACTCCAGCTTGAAATCGCGAATCTGGCGCGAAACTCGCTGAGCATAATCCCATTCCGCTCTGGGCATCGGCACAGAAGACGGGCTGGGAGCGGATGTCGGGCTGGACGTAACGGTCGGCGTCGGATCATCTCTTTGCTCAAGCTCGGTAGTTGCTGCGCCGCCCGTTTCCACAGCTGCGTCTGGCGTAGCGGACGGAGCCTCGCTGGTGGCTGTGGCAATCGGCGCTTCTGCCTGAGCGGCGGGGGGCGGCTCGCGCGGGGCTTCTGACAGCTGCCGCCACTCGCGCTGGAAAGCCCGGTCGGCGATCGCGCCACGGGCAAAATCAAGAATCAAGCGCGCCTCCACGCCAACCAAGCGCAGGCTCGCGCCTGGATCATCACAATTCAGCAGGCCAGCTGCCACTGCATCAAACTCGGCGGGCATCATGTCCGCCATATTCACCATCGCCTGCATAATCGCCGCGACCTTGCTGTTGAAATCCACGCCTGGCAACGCGCAAGTTTGCAGGACCAGCGTGTTGCCCGCGTCCGAGTCAAACAGGAAAGCCTGCCTCGGGTCTAGGCTAAAGTCATCAATCTGCTGGACAACCAACTGGACGAATTCACTCGCGTCGCTGGGCAGCGGCGCAAATGTCGGGCTTGGTCTGACTGTCGGCGCTGTGGCCAGTGTCTCGCCTGTCTCGGCGCTGCGATCCGCTGACGATATGTCTTCCTGCGGCACCGCCGTGCCGATGCTGAATGTATCGCCCTCGCTGGGCTGTGAGGTCGTCGCTCCGACCAAAGTAGACGGCTGCGGGTTTGTTGCAATGCCCGATAGCAGTTGGTCGATGTCGATAGCGCCGGTGGCGATCAGCAAACCGCCTGCGATCAGCAGCAGCAGCGCCGTGACCAATACAGTAGTGCCGATGCGCGCCGACTGCTGGCTGGTCTGCGGCTCGCCAATCGTGGGCTGCAAGTCTTCCCAATCGTCAATGTCGATATCAACAGACTGCGCGGATGCTGATTCGTTTGCTGTCAACGGGTCGGCGCTCAAAAAAGCCGCATCAAGCCGAGTCAAGTCTTGCGCAAGCTCGCGCGCGCCTGGATACATCGGGTCCAGCTCCAGCACGCGCCGCAATGCCGCTTGCCCGATGTCGCTTTCACGAACGGCGTGCGCATATACCCACCAAAGCCCGGCATCATCGGCATCCGACTCCAAAAATGGCGCGAGGATCTCTTGCGCCGCTTCCAGGTCGCCGCGTTCAATGAGATCGTGCGCGTTTTGCAGCGCAGTCGCTTTGGCATTGCTCATTAAGAAGCCCGTATAAGAATCCATCTTGCCAGACGATGCGCGACAGCATCACACAGGCAGTTTACAGGCGCTTGCAGCTTGGCGCAACAAAAAGCCCGCCGCCTTGGCGAGCTGCTCAATGCCCTGAAGAGGACTCGAACCTCCACCCCGTTAAGGACACGGCCCTCAACCGTGCGCGTCTGCCAGTTCCGCCATCAGGGCAATGATGTCAGCCAGTATACGCCGCGCGCCAGCAATGTCAAGTGCAGCCGCGAATGCTCGCCCGCACTGAATCTTGAGCGAGCGCCTATCCTCCCCTATGATAGGCGCAGCTTGTGGCTGTTTGGTGACACATGTTTGGAAGGCAAGAACCGAATGCGCATAGCGCTTGACGCGATGGGGACAGACAGCCGGCCTGTCAACGATATTGCCGGCGGCGTGCTGGCTGCGAATGAATTCGGCGATACCATCGTATTGGTCGGCGACAAAGCGCGCATCAGCCGCGAGCTGAAACATCATCAAGTCGATGTCGGCGCGGTGGAGATCTTGGATGCGCCGGCTGATATCGCCATGGACGAAAAGCCCACCGATGTTCTGAAAGCCAGCCCGACCTCATCGATTCATATTGCGCTGGATGCGGTCAAACGGGGCGAGGTCGACGCCTTTGTCACCATGGGCAACACCGGCGCTGTGCATGCCATCGCCACGTTGAAGACCTTGCGGCGCATCCCCGGCGTCAAACGGCCGGTGCTTTCGGCGCTGTTTCCCATCAATCATCATCGAATGATTTTTCTGGATGTCGGCGCAAATGCGGATGTGCGGGCAGAATGGGTGCCGCAATTTGCCTTGATGGGCAGCATCTATGCCCAGCGTGTGCTCGCCTGCCCACAGCCGCGCGTCGCCCTCTTGTCCAATGGCGAAGAAGATACCAAAGGCAACCTGCTAATCCGCGAATCGGCGGAATTGCTGCGCCACAGCAACCTCAATTTTGTTGGCAATGTCGAGCCGGTCGAGCTGATGGGCGCAGTGGCGGATGTGGTCGTGATGGATGGCTTCGTCGGCAATATCGTGCTCAAAATGTTTGAAGCGACCGCCCACTATATGGCGACATTGATCCGCCAGGAATTTCGCAAGGACCTGCTGTCCAGCCTGGGCGGCGCGCTGGCGCAGCCGGCATTCCGACGCATTCGCCGCCAGGTCGATACATCTGAGATCGGCGGCGCGCCACTGCTGGGCGTCAACGGGGTTGTCATCATTGGGCACGGGCAGAACTCGCCCATCGGCATCAAAAATGCCATTCAACAAGCCCGCGCTGCCGTTCGCGAAGATGTCATCGGCGCGATCCGGTCGGGCATCGTCCAACAAGCCAAATGAGCCGGAGCCAGCCATGGAACTAACGCGGGTCGGAAAAAAGCGCGTTGTCATCACGGGCTTGGGCGTTGTTTCGCCTTTGGGTGACAAGCTGGCATTTTGGGATGCCTTGCAGCGGGGCGAAAGCGGCATCCGCAAGCTGCAGACTATCGAAAGCGCGCACCTGGATGTACGCATCGGCGGCGAGGTAACGGACTTTGATTCTTCAGCGGTGATCCGCCCCAAAGAGGCGCGGCGCATGGGCAGAGCCACACAATTCGCGTTGGTGGCATCGCATCAGGCTGTGGAAGACGCCGGCTTGTCGCTGGATGCGCTGCGCAACAGGGGCGAGCGAGTCGCAACCATTATCGGCACGACGCTGGGCAGTTATGAAGTGGGCGAGCAAGGCATTCGCATCTGGCGAGAATCGGGGTATCGGCGCGCCAACCCCACCAGCATCGTCAACGCCTTGCCCAATATGCCCGCGCATTATGTGAGCAAGATGTTCGGCGCGGTCGGCCCGTTGATTACGCCTTCAGTCGCCTGCGCGACCGGCATCCAAGCGGTGGGAGAAGCCTGCGACCTCATCCAGCTGGGCAAGTGCGACCTGGCGCTGGCGGGGGCGCTGGATGCCGTCATCATCGACTATATCCTGGCTGGCTTCAGCGCGACTCGCGCATTGACGCGCGACTATAACGATGACCCAACCGCTGCCAGCCGCCCCTTCGACCGCGACCGATCCGGTTTTGTCTTGGGTGAAGGCGGCGCGGTCTTCATCGTCGAGAGCATCGCAAGCGCTTTGCGGCGCGATGCGCCTATCTATGCCGAGATTCTGGGTTATGCCGCGTCGTCAGATGCCTATCATGTGGCCGCGCCCGACCCTCACGGCGGCGGCGCAAAACGAGCCATGCAATGGGCGCTGGATGATGCGCGGACAGCCAGTGATGAGATCGAACTGATTAACGCGCACGGCTCGTCCACGCAGGCCAACGACGCCATCGAGACCGCGGCGATCAAACAGGTCTTTGGCGAACAAGCCTACAAGATCCCCGTCAATTCCACCAAAAGCATGATCGGGCATGCCATGGCCGGCTGCGGCTCGCAAGAACTTGCGGCCTGCCTGATGACGCTTGCGCGCGAGGTGCTGCACCCCACCATCAATTATCACGAGCCCGACCCAAACTGCGACCTGGATTATGTGCCGAATACCGCGCGGGACGCGCCCGGCATCCGCACCATTATGTCCAACAGCTTTGGCTTGGGCGGGCAGAATGCGTCCATTGTCTTGCGCAAGCTCTAAGAGGGGTTAAGGAGGCGACTTGTCAACATTCGTGACCGTCATCGGCGGCGGTTTGGCTGGCAGCGAAGCGGCTTGGCAACTGGCGGAACGCGGACATCGTGTGCGGCTCTATGAGATGCGCCCTGTCCAATCGACTGGCGCGCATACAAGTGGCAGCCTGGCTGAGCTGGTATGCAGCAATTCACTCGGCTCGCAACTGCCCGACCGCGCGACCGGTTTGCTGCAAAACGAAATGCGCGCCTTGGGATCGTTGCTGATGCGCTGCGCCGAGGCGACGGCGGTGCCGGCTGGTGGCGCGCTGGCTGTCGACCGCCAGCGATTTGCCGAGCGGGTAACGCAGACCCTCAGCCGCCACCCGCATATCGAAATCCGCCGCGAAGAAGTTACTGAGCTGCCATTGGACACGGCTTGCATCGTCGCCACAGGTCCCCTCACATCGCCGGCGCTGGCGGACGAGATCGGCAAGCTGACCGGCGAGGAATACCTGTATTTTTATGATGCCATTTCGCCCATCGTGCGCGCGGGCAGCATCGACATGAGCCGCGCTTTTTCTGCCAACCGCTATGGACGAGGCGAAGAAAATGGCGCGGATTATATCAACTGTCCGCTGGAACGCGCCGAGTATGTTGCGTTTGTGCGCGCCTTGCAGGCTGCCGAAACGATCGCACTGCGCGACTTTGAGCGCGAAGACCCCAATTTCTTTGAAGGCTGTGTGCCTATCGAAGAGCTGGCAAAACGTGGCGAAGACACATTGGCTTTTGGACCCATGCGCCCGGTCGGCTTGACCAATCCGCATACGGGCCGGCGTCCCTTTGCCGTTGTGCAGCTGCGGCAAGACGACCTGGCTGGCAGCCTGTACAACATCGTCGGCTTTCAAACCAATATCCGCTGGGGACAGCAGCGCGAGGTCTTGCGCATGCTGCCGGGCTTGCAAAGCGCCGAATTCGTCCGCATGGGGCAGATGCACCGCAACACCTATCTCAACGCGCCCGCCCTGCTCTGCTCCACGATGCGCTTCCGCGCGCGACCGCTGCTTTATTTCGCCGGACAGCTGACCGGCATTGAAGGCTATGCGGGCAATATCGCCACGGGCTTGGTGGCGGCGCTCAACCTATCGCGGCAGCTGCGCGGGTTGGCGGCGTGGACTCCGCCGCGCGCGACGATGCTGGGCGCGCTCTGCCATTATGTGACGCATGCGGATGCCAGGCGCTTCCAGCCCATGAAAGCCAATCTGGGCATCTTGCCGCCGCTGGCGACGCGCATCAAAAACAAGGCGCAGCGGCGAATCGCGTATGCCGAGCGCGCAAAGGCAGCCATGCGCGCCTCCATAGACGCCTTAGATGGCGATAGCATCGAGCCGAGGCGCGCATGACCGATTTCGCATTTCGGCGCGATGAACATACTGAGCGCGCTTATCTGGTTGGCGTGGCGCTGCGCCAGGAACATAGTCTGATTTCGGTCGTGGACTCGCTTGCGGAGTTGGCGCTGCTCGCCAAGACGGCGGGCATCGAGGTTGTGGGGCAAACGCGGCAGACCCTGCGCCGCATTAACCCCAAGACCATGGTCGGCGCTGGCAAACTAGAAGAAATCGCCGAGCAGGTCATCGTCTGTCAAGCCAATGTGGTGATCTTTGATGATGAGCTTTCGCCGCGCCATCAACGCGAGATCGAAAAGCTGCTGGGCGAATCGGTGCGGCTGTTGGATCGGTCGGCGCTGATTCTGGATATCTTCGCGCAGCATGCCCGCACCAGTGAAGGCGCGCTGCAAGTCGAGCTGGCGCAATACGAATACCGGCTGCCTCGCCTGACGCGGCAGTGGACGCATCTGGCGCGGCAGGCTGGTGGCGGCGCGGCACGTGGCGGGGCTGGCGGTGTTGGGCTGCGGGGGCCTGGCGAAACGCAGTTGGAGGTTGACCGCCGCGAGATTACCCGCAAGATAACCAGGTTGAAAACTGACCTGGAACAAGTGCGCGCCCACCGCAGCCTGCACCGCGCGCGCCGACAACATTCGGGTTTGCCCTTGGCCGCGCTGGTGGGCTATACCAACGCCGGCAAATCGACCTTGATCAATGCGCTGAGCGGCGCAAATGTAACGGTCGCCGACCAGCTATTCGCCACGCTCGACCCAACCACGCGCCGAATTGACTTGCCCGATGGCAGCGAGGCGCTGCTCAGCGACACGGTCGGTTTCATTCAGAAGCTGCCAACTACATTGATCGCCGCATTCCGCGCCACGCTGGAAGAAGTTGCCGAAGCTGATCTGCTTCTGCATGTTGTCGATATCAGCCATGTCAACGCCGCCCAGCATATTGAAGCGGTCGAAGATATCCTGGCGGAAATCGATGCCGCCCGCATGCCGCGATTGCTGGTCCTGAACAAAATTGACCGCCTGCCGGGCGCTCGGCCAGGGCTGCCGCTCATCGACAAATACGAAGCCATCGCGCCCATCTCCGCGCAGGCCGGGCTGGGCCTGGACACTTTGCGGGATACGATCGTCCAGGTCGTGGCGCGGCAGCGCATCCAGCTCGATATTGTCATCCCCTACCAAGCCGGGCGGGTTTATTCCGATTTGTATGACAAAGGGTATATCGAGTCGGAGCGGGCGAGCGCCGCCGGCTGGGAGCTGCGCCTGCGTCTTCCCTATGCCCTGCGCGACAATTATCAGCGCTTTGCTGTCGTGGACGGGCAATAGATCGCGCCGACTAGGCAGGCAGCTGCACCCAATAAAACTCTGGGCGGTAGCGACTGTGCAGGAACAAGCGCATATCGTCGGACAAAGCGATGGCCAAAGGCGCTGCCAGATCAGAAAACACCACAGGCTCGATATGGTCGCTGCCGCAGCCACCGTCCAGGCACAGCAGCGGGTCGATCCGCCCAACCACACCCCGAGTCCCCAGCGAATAAGCGAAGTAGAGCAAGCCATCTGCGCCTAGCGCGATGTTGCTGGTGTTTTGAATGCCCGAAACCAGCGGCTGCAGCTCGCCGCTTGCCAACGCAAAGACTTCGATGCCGCGCCGCGCGCTGCCACCATTGGCGATGTACACGCGGTCTTCGTGCCGGACGATGCCGGTCGGCGCGCGCAGGCCTTCAACCAGTTTGGTCAATTCGCCACTGCTCTCGACCGCGAAGATCGTGTTGGCTGGCGCATCGCTGACAAGCAGAACATCGTCATCCAGCCGCGTGATGCCCCAGGGCGCTGTCAGCTCCTCGGCGATTGTGACCGGAGCCAGCCGCCGCTGGTCAAGCTGCCAAAGCGCGCCGCTGTCGGGATCAGGAACGAACAAGTCAAAGCCGGCTTCGGTGCTTTCGGCGATGAGGCTGTTGCCGTTGCGCACGCCGAAAACAAAGCTGATGCTGTCGCCAGTTTGCGCATCGACCTTGTAGATGGTCCAGTCGCCGCTGCAAACAGTGAATAAGCTGCCATCATGGTAAACGATGCCGTTTGGGCGCTGCACATTGCCGACCAGCCGAGTCAGGTCGCCTTGCAAGAAAGGGATCTGCGACGGTGGAACGGGTGTGGGCGCGGGCACCGTCTGCGCCAGCGTCGGCAGACAAAAGAAGATGAGCAAAAAAATGGCAGAGATTTTCACAAAGGCATCCAACGGCGCTGACGGCGAGCGAAGAAACATTGTACACCAACTGCGCGCCTTGCCCTAGCGCAAACATAGCGCTTGCTTGCGCTAGAATATCGGGCTGCATCGTGTAAATTGGGAAGTCTCCCGCGAGAAATCTGTGCCAGAGCCGCTCTGCGAATACGAAGTCGAAGCCGTGCCGGGCATCGAAGCGCTAGCCATGCGTGAATTGCGCGCCAAGCTGGGCAGCCGCCTTGTCTGGATGCGGCCTGCGCGAGCTGGCTTCTTTCGCTTTGGCTGTCGAGGAGAACCAGCGAGCTTGAACAGCCTGCGCTCGCCGATTGCTCTGTATGCGGTGCGCCATTTCGACATTCCGCGACCACGCGCCTTGCTGGGCAACCAGCGTTTCACGCGCCTGTGCGAGCTTCTGCGGGCGCGGGCGAGCGCTTTTCGTTGTCCTCCCAGCAGCTTTGGCATTGGCGCGGCTGGGTCAGATTCGCCGGTCATGCTGCGCCTGCGCGCCGAACTGGTCGCTGCGCTGGGCTTGCCTTATGCCGCAGATGGCAAGGGACACCTGTACATGCGCCTGCTGCGAGGCGACCGCGGCGGCTGGGAGGCGCTTTTGCGCACGACGCCCGCGCCTTTGTCCAAACGCGCCTATCGAAAAGTCAATGTGCCGGGCGCGCTGAATGCCACTGTCGCCTATGCCATGACCTGCCTTGCGGCAGCGCCCGCCAATGCCACAGCCGTCAACCTATGCAGCGGCTCATCGACAATTCTGATCGAACATGCGCTGTCCCAGCCGACTCATCGCTTGCTGGCGATCGACCGGGACGCAGCCCGGCTGGCGGCGGGTCGAGACAATGCGGCTGCTGGGAAGTGCGCGCGCATCACACACCTGCTGGCAGATGCCCGCGCCACCCCCCTGCCCTGCCAGCGCGCCGATTTGCTCTATGCGGACCTGCCGTTTGGCAACCTGATCGGCACGCATGCCGAAAATGCAAAACTGTATCCCGCCATCTTGCGAGAAGCGGCGCGGCTGGCGCGTCCCCAAGCGAAATTTGTCGTCCTCACTCACGAGATCAAGCTGCTGCGGCGCTGCCTTCGCGGTTCAGATTGGCGAATCGCCGCCGAGCTTGCCATCACCTTGAGTGGCTTGCATCCGCGCATTTTTGTCCTGGATATGGACAGGTCGGCTTGAGAAAATCTTGACACATGGCGCGCAAAAAATTGCGACTGCCTGTGTGTCGCGCTGTGCCTTGGGCGCGCCTGTGCTAGAATCATCGCCAGTTTGCTCGTCTGGATTGCCCAGGATTCGCTTGCGATGCGCTGGCTGGATGCCGCAAAGTTCTTCTGGCTGCTGTTGTGCTGCGGGCTGGCCGCCGCTTGTGGAGCGCTCCAGGACGAGCCGGCGATCGAAGTGCTCATCCATGTTGATGGCAGCGTCCGCACACGGGTCTATGCGAATGAGCTGACAGTCGACCAAATGCTCAGTCGCGAAGGCATCGAATTGGCGCAGCGCGACCGCCTCAGCCATCCGCTGGTTTCGCCGCTGGAAAATGGCATGGTCATCACCATTCGCCGGGTGTCGGAGCGGCAGGAATGCGAGCGGCGCGCCATTCAATTCGAGCGAAGGCGCCTGCCAAAAGAAAGCCTGCGCCCGGGCGAAGAGCAACTCGGACAAGTTGGCGCGTCTGGCATTGAAGAAGTTTGCTACCGGGTCATCCTGGAAGACGGGGTCGAAGCGGAACGGCAGGCGCTGGACGTGCCAGCCATCGTCGAAGCGCCAACAGCCGAAATCACCTATTATGGAATCGCCCAAGTCGCTGCGCCTGTGCCTGTCGCCGGGCGGCTGAGTTACATCAATCATGGCGAGGCTTGGACGATAACTGGCGATGCCAGCAACAAACGGCGCTTGACGAGCTCGCTGCGTCTCGACTCGCTGGTGTTTGACCAGAGCCAGGCTGGCGAGCGTTTGCTGGTCTCGGCAAAAACCACCGCGGACAGCGATTTTTTTAATGCGCTGTGGATGCTGCCGACTGGTGAACCGACAAATGCTGTGCGGCTGACGCCCACTGATGTGCTGTATGCCGAATGGCGTCCGCACGTCGACGATGTCGTGGCGTATTCCACGGGCTTGCGTGATGCCGCTACGGGCGAGCTCCGCGCTCTCAATAATCTGTGGCTGCTGCAGATCGACCTGGCAAGCGGGCGCGCGCTGCGCATCAACGAAGCGCTGCCAGAATCACCGGGCGGAGCCTATGGCGCATGGGGGACTGGTTTTGCATGGGCACCAAGTGGCGCGAACCTGGCTTGGGCGCGCGCAGATGGCTTTGGCTTGGTCGACCTGGCTGCAGGCGCGATGCTGGCCTTGCAGAGCTATGCGCCCTTTGACAGCGCAGCCAACTGGACATGGCGTTCGACCTTGTCGTGGTCGGCAGACAGTCGGCTGCTGTTGGCGACCGTGCACGGCGCGCCCCTTGGCGACGAGCCAGCCACAGCCAGCCCGGTCTTTGATGTGGCGGTTGTGGCGGCGGATGGCAGTTTCGCTGCGCCAATGCAGCCGATGGCGGGCATGTGGGCGGCGCCGACCTTCTCGCCAGTTGCGGCGCGGGGCGCATCCAGCGAAGGCTATATCGCCTGGCTGGCCGCGCGGCAGCCCGAAACCAGTTTGAGCAGCCAATATGATTTGATGATCGCCGACCGCGATGGCAGCAATGAACGCCGCCTCTTCCCGCCAGCAGGAGAAACAGGCATAGCCCGCGGCGATTTCACGACGCATGCGCCGCCATTTGCCTGGAGTCCCGATGCGCGTCACATCGCCATCATCTATCGAGGCGATCTGTGGCTGGTCGCTGTGGAAAGCGCCGCAGCGACTCAAGTTACTTTTGATGGCGCGTCGACCCACCCGGCGTGGAGCGGCTGATGCGCCAGTTCCTCGTGATTTTGCTGTGCCTGGCGTTGGTCGGCGGCAGCCTGGCAGCCACGTTGGGCACACAGCAGCTGCGCGACTTCGATCTGCGCGGTTATGTCGATGCGACGCAAGACCATAACCTGCCCTTTCGCAGCCCGCGCGCCGGCATCAATGCCGAGCTGCTCCAATACTCGCCTGAAGAATTGCGCCGCCAGCTAACGAGCATGCGCGAGGCCAATTTTCACTGGCTGCGGCAATTTGCGCGCTGGGACGTGATTGAGCCCCGACAAGGCGCATGGGATTGGTCGGACTGGGATGCGCTGGTCTTGCAGATGCGCGACTTTCCTGAGCTCGAATTGGTGGTCGTGCTGATGAATACGCCGGCTTGGGCGCGCCCGCTGCACCCTGCGCGCGCGTTGACCGCGACCGCCCCGCCGGCCGATCTGGACAGATTCGCCCAATTCGCCGGTCAGTTTGCGGCGCGGTATGGAAGCGCAATCGACTATTACCAGATCTGGGACGAGCCCAACCTCGACGATGCCTGGGGCGGGCTGGATCCTCGTCCAGCCGAATATGTCGCGCTGCTGGGCGCGGCTCGCCGAGCCATCCTCCACAGCGATCCAACCGCGCGCATCGTCGCGGCCGCCTTGGCGCCCACCACCGAAACAGCCGGGCAAAATATCAGCGACATCCGCTATTTGCAGGCGATGTATGTTCACGGCGCGCGCGAGCTGATGGATGTCGCCGCCGGCAAACCATACGGATTTGAGCAATCGCCCCTGGACCGGCGCGTCGCTGAAAGTCATCTGAATTTTTCGCGTTTGGTCGCCCTGCGCGAGGTTATGCTGGCAAATGGCGACGGGCGCAAACCCTTATGGGCGAGCCACTTCGGCTGGAATGCTCTGCCGCCCGGCTGGCAGGGAGATGAATCGATCTGGGAACAGGTTAGCCCGGCCGACCAGCTGACCTTCACCCGGCAAGCTATCCAGCGAGCGCGACGCGAATGGCCCTGGCTGGGCGCGATGTTCTTGCATCATTGGCAGCCAGCGGCACCCCCCGCCAGCGCCCAATGGGGATTCGCCCTCGTGCAGCCCGATGGCGCGCCGACTCCGCTGCTGAATGCGCTGCCAGCAATCAACGCAGAGCCCTATGCCCAGGACGGTCTTTACCAAGCCCGCAATCCCCACGCGCGCTACAGCGGCATCTGGCAGTTCAGCGAGCGCGGCGCGGACATTGGCTGGTTGAATGCCAGCGACAGCCAACTGGCATTCGACTTCTTCGGCAGTGATGTCGCCATGCTGGTTAACGAAGATGATTATGTCGCTTTTTTGTATCCACGAGTCGATGGCGAGCCCGCCAATGCCGCCCAGCTCGATGCCGATGGCAATGCCTACATCTTCCTGCGCAGCAACAACCGCCAACCGCAGACAACCTTGGCAGCGGTCGCGCATGGTCTGCCGCTGGGCGAGCATACCTTGACCGCAGTTGCCGATCGGGGGTGGGACCGCTGGGCGATTGCCGGTTACGCCGTGAGCTCTGGCAACCTGGCCGAGCCATACAATCGGCAGATTGCGCTGGGCATTTTGACAACCCTAGCTTCGCTGGCGGCGCTCGCGGCCTCGCTGGTCAATGCGCCTTGGGCACAGTGGCTGGCGCGCGCCTCGACAGTCACAAGCCGCCTGGGCGCGACCATGCACCTGCTGCTGACCGGCGCGACCTCGCTGGCGATGATGCTCGCCATGCTGTTGACTTGGGGCATGCCCAAGCCGGCGCTGCTGCTGCGCGACGAGGTCAATCTCCTGCTGGCGCTGTTGACAGGCGGCTTGCTTTACTTTTCGCCCAGCTTGCTGTTGGCGCTGCTGTGCGGCTTTGTCCTCTTTGTTTTGATTGTTCAACGGCTGGAAAACGGCTTGATATTGACACTCGTCTGGTCGCCCTTCTTTTTGTATCCAGTCGAGCTGCATGTGTATGCCTTTCCGATGGTCGAAGTGATGATTTTGCTCACAGCGGCGGCGGGGCTGCTGCGCGGCTTGACCGAGCTGGGCGCTCGCCTGCAAATGCGCAATGCGGGCTTCCCGCTTTTCGCCTGGCGGCAGCTGCGGCATGCGCGCTGGCTGGATGCGCTGGTGCTGTGCCTGCTTGGGCTGGGCGTCGCATCGCTGCTTTGGACGCGGCAGCTTTCCAGCGCGACCACCGAACTGCGCACGCTGCTTTTTGAACCAGCGCTTTTCTATTTGTTGATGCGCTGCACGCGCCCCGACCGTTTCACGTTGATGCGCTATTTTCTGGCATTGACCGCCGCGGCGCTTGTCGTGTCGATGATCGGCTTGCTTCAATACTTTCTGGGCGATATGGCCATCGTCGCCGAGGCGGGCGCGCGGCGTTTGCAAAGCGTTTATGGCTCGCCCAACAATATCGGCTTGCTGCTTGGACGGACGATCCCGATTGCGCTGGCGCTGCTGCTGGCGCCGCTTTCGGCTCGTCTGCGGCTGTGGGCTGGCTTCAGTTTGCTGGTCATGCTGCCTACTTTGGCGCTGACGCAGAGCGCAGGCGCGATCTTGCTCGGTGTCCCGGCCGGCTTGGCGGTGGTCTGCCTGGGCTGCTATGGGCGGCGCGCGCGATTGCCTCTGCTGGGGGCGGGCTTGGCTGGCGCGGCTGGCTTCGGCGCCTTGACGCAGGTTTCCGCTCGCTTTGCGGGGCTGCTTGAGCTTGGCAGCGGCACGACATTTATACGCCTGCGCCTGTGGGAGAGCGCGCTGGCGATGATCCGCGACCATCCACTGACGGGCATCGGGCTGGATCAATTTTTGTATCTATATGGCGGCGAATACCTGCGCCCAGATGCCGCGCATGACAGCGATTTATCGCACCCGCACAATTTCGCGCTCGACTTTTGGACGCGCCTGAGTCTGCTGGGTTTGCTGGCTTTCCTTGCCATACAGGCGGTGTTTTGGCGTCTG
Source organism: Chloroflexota bacterium (assembly GCA_026709625.1). Taxonomy (GTDB): domain Bacteria; phylum Chloroflexota; class Anaerolineae; order Aggregatilineales; family Phototrophicaceae; genus UBA6055. Next base: position 11,345 of record JAPOSR010000028.1, on the reverse strand, counting down.
GGGCTGGCGGCGCTGCGGGCTGCTCGCGGCAAGGACGCGCAGATATTTGCCATGACAGTTGGCTTGATGGGCAGCATGGCGGGTTTGCTGGCGCATGGGCTGATTGACAACAGCTTTTTTGTCATCGACCTGGCATTTATTTTCATGTTTCAGTTGGCGGCTATGCTGCGCTTGAGCGAGCTGGCGGCGCTTTTGCCTGCACGCGAGCAGGCGCATGTGCTAGACTGAGCCCGATAAGGCGAGGGGAGGCGAAGCAACTTGCGACTGCTTATCACCGGCGGCGCCGGCTTCATTGGCTCGCACCTGTGCGACCGCTTCTTGCGCGATGGCCAACGCGTCGTCGCCATGGACAACTTCATCACTGGTTCGCCGGACAACATCGCGCATTTGGCGGGCAACCGGCAGTTTGAATTCATCTACCACGATGTCAGCAACTTCATTCATGTGCCAGGCCCTGTCGATGCCGTGCTGCATTTTGCCTCGCCCGCCAGCCCGATTGATTACCTGAAATACCCGATCCAGACGCTGAAGGTCGGCGCGCTCGGCACGCACAACGCGCTGGGTCTGGCGCGCGCAAAAGGCGCGGGCTTCTTGCTGGCCTCCACCTCCGAGGTCTATGGCGACCCGCTGGTGCATCCCCAGAGCGAAACCTATGCCGGCAATGTCGACCCAGTTGGTCCGCGCGGCGTCTATGACGAGGCGAAACGTTTTGCCGAAGCGCTGGCGATGGCGTATCATCGCGAGCACAAAATGGACACGCGCATCGTGCGCATCTTCAACACCTATGGTCCACGCATGCGCCTGGATGATGGACGCGTCGTGCCCAACTTTATCGGGCAAGCAATCCGTGGCGATGCGCTCACCATTTATGGCGATGGCATGCAGACGCGCTGCTTCCAATATATTGATGACCTGGTCGAGGGCGTGGTGCGGCTCTTGCGCAGCGACCAAGTCGACCCGGTCAATATCGGCACCACTCACGAGATCTGCATCCGCGACTTTGCCGAAATTGTCAATCGGGTGGCGGGCAATGCCGCTGGCACAATTTATGCCGAGGGCTTGCGCATCGAGGGCGACCCCCAAACGCGCAAGCCGGATACCACACGCGCCTGGCAGACTCTGGGCTGGCAGCCGCAGGTCGCGCTCGACGCGGGGATCAGGCGCACAATCGACTATTTTCGCTCGCTGGTCGCAGCCCGCCCAGCGTCCATGTAAGCGCATGTTGCCTATGTTGGTGGCGCTGCTGACGCTGTCGCCGCTGCGGGCATTGGTCGCGGCGGAAAGCGGCTTGGATCTGCCGCTGGCCATCGACCAACTGCTACTGCTGGGCTTTGCGCTGTTGGGCTTTGGCGGCATCGTCTTGGGGCGCGGGCGGCTGCTGCGTTTCGAGCGCAATCCCACGCTGACAGCGACAATTCTATTGACCGCTGTGTTCGCAGTCGGCGCATGGACCAGCGCGTCGCTGTCCGAATGGGCAAAGGAATGGTTGAAATGGCTGGTGATAGCGGGTTTGATCTGGCAGCTTTCCTTCGCTCGAGGCGCGCGCTGGCGCTGGCTGGTCTATGCGGTGGCGGTGGCAGCGGCGGGCAATGCCCTGGTTGGCTTGTATATCTTCCTGGGCGGCAGCGGCACCGACCACCTGTTGATCCTCGGGCGCTTCTACCGCGCGTTTGGGACCTTCGGCCAGCCCAATCCCTTTGGCGGATTCATGGGCATTGCCTTGCCCATCTGCAGCATGGCCGCCTGGGGAACAGCTGGGCGGCTTTGGGCGACTTGGCGCGCCGGCGACTCTGTGCGAACGGCGCAGGTCGCGCAGTGGCTGGCTTGGACGGCATCGGCGCTGTTGGTGGCGGCGGCTTTGCTGGCTTCGTGGAGTCGCGGCACCTGGCTGGGCATAGCAGTGGCGGCGCTCTGCTTGATGATTGCCCGGCCGCGGCGGCGGCTGCATGGCTTGCTGCTGGCTTTGCTGGCGGTCGCGCTGACGGTCGCGCTGTGGCAGACGGGCATCTTGCCGGATGCGCTGGTCGCCCGGTTGACCTCGTCGCTTGTCGATCTGGTGGCCATCAACGATGTTCGCGGCATCGATGCGCATGCCGGCAACTATGCGGTGATCGAGCGGCTGGCGCATTGGCAAGCGGCTGTCGAGATGGCGCGGGATCATCCTTTCTTCGGCGTCGGACTGGGCAATTACAGCGTTCGCTATGCGCAGTATCGGCTGATTAACTGGCAGCTGCCCCTCGGGCACGCCCACAATACTTACCTCAACCTGCTGGCCGAGACGGGCATGGTCGGCTTGTTTGCTTATCTGGCTTACTGGGCGGCCATGCTGCGGATTTGCTGGTCGCTGCGGCATCATGCCGACCCATTCGCGCGCTCGCTGGGGCTTGGCTTGCTGGGTTGTTGGATCTATCTGGCAGCGCACAGCTTCTTTGATTACCTGTTTGTCAACACCCTGTTTTTGCATATCGGTGTATTATTGAGCGTGCAGGCGATCTTGCATCGTCAGACGCATTCGGCATTGCAACTGGAGTAACGATGTCGGGCACATTGACAGCCGATGCCAAAAAAGCGGCGCGCCGCCACCACAGCGTCAGTACGCCGATCGACCGGCTCATTATGCTGGTAGCGCAGCGCCTGGGCGGCAGCAAAGCCAAAGAGATGGATCGGTTCATCAAGTTCGCTTTTGTCGGTCTGCTGGGCTTTGTCATCGACAGCGGCACAGTCATCATCTTGCAGAATAGCCTGCTGCCGCCAGTGACCGCAGCCAACGAGCCGCTCGATGCCAATGTGGCGGTGGCGACCACGGTGGCTTTTGTGCTGGCGGTCTGCAGCAACTTTGTGTGGAACCGCCTTTGGACTTATCCCGATTCGCGTTCGCGGTCGGCGCGCAAACAGCTGACCCAGTTCTTCATCGTCAGCGTCATCGGCTGGTTCTTGCGCACATTGTGGATCGACTTTGCGTATCAGGCGCTGGGCGAAGCGGCGACGACGCTTATCCAAATGCTGAATGCGGATTATGCGCCGGCGCTGCTCGACCAAAACAAGCTCGGCACCATGGTGGCGCTCTTCTTCGGCGTAATCGCTGTCACTGCCTGGAACTTCCTCGCCAATCGCTACTGGACCTACAGCGACGTAGACTAACATGCCGCGCATCGCGCTCGACTACACCCCAGCTATTGAGCAGCGCGGCGGCATCGGGCGGTATGTCCGCGACTTGACGGCGGCGCTCGCCCACATCGATGCCGATAGTGACTATCAACTCTTTGTGGCAGGCGCAACCCACTCGTCCCTGCCCAAAGCACCCGCGGCGAACTTCATGTGGCGGGCAACGCCGGCGTCGCCCCGCTGGCTGGCGCGTTTGTGGCATCGAGCGCGGTTTCCCCTGCCTGTCGAGATTTTTACTGGGCGCATTGACTTGTTCCACGCCACAGACTTTGTGCTGCCCCCGACCCTGCCCGCCGCGCGAACCCTGCTCACTGTGCATGATCTGTCCTTTGTTCGCGTCCCCGAAGCCGCCAGCCCGCCGCTTAAAGCCTATCTGGATGCTGTTGTGCCGCGTTCGGTGGCGCGCGCCCAGCACATCCTCGCCGACTCGCAAGCGACCAAAGACGATCTCGTCGCGCTCTATGGCGCGCCCGCCGACAAAATCACAGTCCTCTACTGTGGCGTCGATGCGCGCTTTCAGCCAGTGCGCGATCGCGGCTTGCTCGGCGCTTGCCGGCGCAAATACGGCTTGGCGGGCGTCGACTACCTGCTGTCGGTGGGCACGGTCCAGCCGCGCAAGAATTACAGCCGTGTCATTGAGGCGGTGGCAGCCGCGCGCCAACAGGGATGCGACCTGCATTATGCCATTGCGGGCGGCAAAGGCTGGCTCGAAGACGAGATGCGGGCGACGATTGCCCGGCTGGGCGCGCAGCCGTATGTGCATCTGCTGGGTTTGGCAGACGACGCCGACTTGCCGGCGCTCTATAGCGGGGCGCGGGCGCTGGTCATGGCTTCGCTCTACGAAGGATTTGGCTTGCCGGCGCTGGAAGCCTTTGCCTGCGGCACGCCGGTCATCAGCAGCAACCTGTCTTCGTTGCCCGAAGTGGCTGGCGAGGCGGCTCTGTTGGTCGATCCGTATGATGTGGCTGGCATCGCTGAGGCGGTCTTGGCGCTGGAAAAACAGCCCGCCCTGCGGCAACGTCTCGCCCAGGCTGGCTATCAGCGAGCCGCGGGCTTTACCTGGCAGCGCTCGGCGCGACAGCTGCGTTCCATATATGCCGCGCTGCTGGGTGAGTGAATGGATGTCCGTGTTATACTGGCGACGCTCCAATACAAAATGGCTACCCCGCTCATGCGCATAGACCGACCTGCCAGCCGCCCGCTCCTGACGATCAGTTTGCTGCTGTCGCTGCTGACGGGATTGTTGCTGCCGTGGCTGCTCGCGCAATCCGCGCCGCTGACATTAAATGCCTACGATCTGGCGGAATGGGCGAGCCTGCACCCGCTGCAGAGCGCCAGCAACCCGCCGCTGGCCGCGCCCTTGCTGCTGCGCGTCCACTTGGTGATTCTCTGCGCGTTAGTTGGCGCAGCCGCCCAGGGCAATCACGCGAAGCGAGCCGCCGCGCTGGTGATTGTCGCGCTGGCTGTTGCGCAGCTGCCGCCGATTGAGTTCGTCAACGACCTCGCCAACTTGAACTACCGCCAGCAATTTGGCTTGGCGCTCGCCAGCCTGTTTTTGGGCATACCCGCGCTGCGCTGGGTCAACCATCGCTGGCAGCCCGCATGGGTCGCCGGTTGCGGCTTGCTCGGCTTGCTCACGACGCTGGCGGGCGCAACGTTGGCGCTGGATGTCTTTGCCAGTTTGGCGAGCGGTGGCAGCGCCGGGCTGGGCATTTGGATCGTTGCAGCCAGTTATGTCAGCCTCTTTGGGGTCGGATTTCGCGCCCTTGTTGTCAGCGCGCGTTCACAAATGTGAACGACACACAGACCCGAACCCCGGACGATTGATTGGATCGGGCTTGCGCGTGTTGCGTATGTCTCGCTTGCGAAAACAATTGGCTCGCCAGGCTAGCTGGCCATATTTGAGCGGATATACTCCACAGCTTGCCCGACTGTTTCGATCCGCTGGGCATCTTCATCGCTGATTTCGCCACCGAATTCTTCTTCAAATGCCATGATTAGTTCAACGAGGTCGAGCGAATCGGCTTCCAGGTCTTCGCGGAAGCTGGCGTCTGCTACAACGCGTTCATCTTCGACGCCCAGCAGCTCGACCACGATGCTTTGAACGCGCCATTCGATAGTTGCCATGATTGCTGTCCTCTCAAAATATCGATCTGGTGTATCAATCCACAGCCGCCGATTATACTGTGTTTCTTTTTGCCTGCCAGCCTGATTGCCAGCGGCTCGATAATTGACAGTCCGCTATGCAAACAGTAGCATTGCTAGTTGCGCCAGCGCAAGGCGACTGTCTACAGGAACACCGCCCTATGTCAAAAGTAACGGAAACGCCCACGACCGAAAGCCGCAAGGTTGATCATATCCTCATCAATTTGGAGCAGGATGTGCAATTCCCGCGCTTGACGACTGGCTTGGAAACGCTGCGTTTTTTGCATCAAGCGCTGCCCGAGCTCAGCTTGCGCCAAGTGGACACCGCCACGACAATGTTTGGCAAGCGATTGTCTGCGCCCTTGTTGATTTCGTCCATGACCGGCGGCACCGGATTGGCGCGCGGCATCAACCGCAACTTGGCGGCCGCGGCGCAGCGGCATCGCATCGCCATGGGCTTGGGTTCACAGCGAGCGGCTATTGAAGACCCGACGCTGGAAGCCAGTTATGCCATCCGTGATGTCGCGCCGGATATCCTGCTCTTCGCCAATATCGGCGCGGTTCAGTTGAATTATGGCTATGGACTTGCGCAGTGTCAGCGCGCAGTCGACATGGTGGGCGCGGATGCCTTGATCTTACACTTTAATGCGCTGCAAGAAGCGGTCCAGGCAGAAGGCGATATCGACTTCTCCGGGCTGCTGCGCAAGGTGGAGCGCATCTGCAAAAAATTGCCTGTGCCCGTCATCGCCAAAGAAGTCGGCTGGGGGTTTTCGCGGTCGGCGGCGCGTTCGCTGGCAAATGCGGGCGTGTCGGCGCTCGATGTCGCGGGGGCTGGCGGCACTTCTTGGAGCGAAGTCGAATATCATCGCGCGCCAAACGCTTTGCAGGCCCGGGTCGCGCGCAGCTTTGCCGATTGGGGCATCCCCACTGTCGAGTCGCTTCGCTATGCGCGTGCGGGCGCGCCAGAATTGCCGATATTCGCTAGTGGCGGCTTGCGCGACGGCATCGACATCGCCAAGTGCATCGCTTTGGGCGCCGACTTGGCTGGCTTGGCGAGCCCTTTATTGCGCGCGGCCAGTGAATCGGTCGATGCGGTGGGCGAGCTCATCCGCGAATTGACCGCCCAGCTGCAGATCGCCATGTTTTGCAGCGCTGCGCGAGATATCAATTCGCTGCGGCAAGCGAAGTTGCTGTCTGTGGAATCGCCTCCACAAACTCGCGGATGACAAAATTGCTGAGCAGCCTTCCCGAATCGCTCAACCGCACGCGCTCGGCTTCGATGCGCAACAGCCCCAGCGCCGCCAACTTGTGGCAGGGCTGCGCGAACATATCGGTGATATCCGCGCCAAACCGCGCCTGAAAGCGGGCTCGGCTTATGCCTTCGCGCGTCAGCCGCAGGCTCATCATCAAGGTCTCATACAAATCATCGACAGCCGAGACCGCCCTGTGTTTGGCGACGGCCGGCGTCAGCGGAAAGGTCCGCCTGTCCTGCCCCGCCTTGTCCAGCGCGGCGATGTACCGTCCGGGTGCCGTGATGGTCGAATAACGCGCGCCATTGGCAAACCCGTGCGCTCCAGCGCCGATGCCGATGTAGTCCAGGTTGCGCCAGTATTGCAAGTTGTGTCGGCATTCATGGGCGGGCAAGCGCCAATTGCTGATTTCATATTGCCCATAGCCGCGCTGCGCCAGATAATCCGCCGCGTATTCATACATGTCGGCGAACAGGTCGTCATCCGGCCGCGGCAACGTCCCCGCATCGACCTGCGCCCGCAGCGACGTCCCGCCTTTGAGCTCGAGGCCATACATGGAAATATGCTCGGGAGCGTAGGCGACGGCCGCGGCGACAGTCTGCTGCCAATCCGCCAGCGATTCGCCGGGCGAGCCAAAAATGACATCCAGATTCAAGTTGTCAAAGCCGGCCGCGCGGGCGCTGCGCACCGCATTGTTCACGGCTTGGCGGCCATGCTGCCGGTCGAAAAGCTGCAAAATGCGCGGGTTGGCCGATTGCATGCCAATGCTGACGCGGTTGAAGCCCAGCGCGCGCAATTCGCTCAGGTAGCCAGCGGACAAATCGTCCGGGTTGGCTTCCAGCGAGATTTCAATGTCATCAGCCAGCGCAAAGGCATCATGCAATTGGCGCATGATTGGCTCGAATTGTTCGGGCGCGAGCAGCGACGGAGTGCCGCCACCGAAATAGATTGTGTGCACTGGGCGCGCTGGACAGCTGCTGGCAGCATAAGCCAGCTCGATACAGACTGCGCGCGCATAGGCGGGAATCAGCTGCGCCAAGTCAGTATAGGTGTTGAAGGCGCAATAGCCGCAGCGCGTATTGCAGAACGGGATATGAATATAGATGGACAGCGACTCTGGCATGATTGTGGCACAGGCAGTTGCGAAAACCAATTGATTGCGCCATTGTGATTGCTAACTTATAATTGCGCAAGCTGTTGACAGCGTGGCGGCATTGGGTCAATTCGTTTGGGCAACCGGGCATGAGTTTCATTCGGAGGCTGTTTGGGCGGCAGCGCGGCACGCCTGTGGATGAGCCAAGACTGCGCCGCGCCGCGCATGTTACGCGCAGAAACAACCAGCCACTCCACCCGCCTGCTGATGAAGCTGTGCCCGCCCCCCCGCCCGCCGCACAAATTGATGAAAGCAGCCCGGAGCCGACGCAAGCAGCTGAGACAAACGAGCAGCCCGAGCCGCAGACCACAAAAACCCCGCCGGAGAATCCCGAGCCACTCCCCCAGCCCGCTCCACGCCGCGCCGTGCCCGAGCCGCCGATCACCGAGACAGCGCCCAGCCGCCAGCCCAACCCTAGCCAGCAGCAGCCCTTGACCTATGGCATTGCCAGTCATGTGGGCATGCTGCGCACAAACAACGAAGATGCTTGTTTTGGCATGCACTGGCATTCCATCACGGTAGACGAGCGGCCCGGTTTCGGTTTTTTTATCGTCGCCGATGGCATGGGCGGGCACCTAGATGGCGAGCGCGCGGCCGGCATCGCTGTGCAGACTCTGGCCGCGGAAATGGTGCAGCGGGTGCATAGGCCGTTGCTGCGCAATGCCAAAGCCAGCAGCAGCCCGACTATCCTGGATTCGCTGGTATCGGCAGCCGAGCGCGCCAACCTGGCGGTCGTCCAGCATGTGCCCGGCGGCGGCACGACCTTGTCGGCAGTGGCCATCGTTGGCAGCTTGGCCTATCTGGCGCATGTGGGCGACAGCCGCGCTTACCTGATCCACGGCGAGATTATCGAGCAGCTGACAACTGACCATACCTTGGTGCAACGTTTGGTCCAAATGAAAGAACTGACGCCCGAACAAGCCGCGCATTATCCACAGAAAAATGTGCTGTACCGCGCAATCGGACAGAACGAAGAACTCAAGATCGAGCGTATGATCCGCAGCTTGCCACCCGGCGCGCAGATTATCATGTGCACAGACGGATTGTGGGATATGGTCGATGATGACACCATCTGCAAGGTCGTTCGGTCTGCTCGCACGCCACAAGCAGCCTGCGACCAGCTTGTCAAACTGGCGAACGAGCGCGGGGGCACCGACAATATCTCGGTCATCGCGCTGAAGCTGCCCGATGATGCGAGCCAGGACTGAAGCGGGTACAGGAGGCTAGGCTATGCTAAAGAGCGAGCAACTTGATGCGCAGCGCAAAGGCAAACGCATCCTGGTTGTTGACGACGAACCAAGAATGATCGGTTTTATCCGCATGAATCTGGAGCTGGAAAGCCACCAGGTCTTCGAGGCGCGCAACGGGCTGGAAGCGCTGGATGTCATCCGCACCCAGCTGCCCGACCTGGTGCTGCTGGATGTCATGATGCCCGAGCTAGACGGCTTCGAAACACTGCGCATGCTGCGTGAATTCAGCGACATCCCCGTCATCATGCTGACAGCCAAAGGCGAAGAAAGCGACAAGGTCACCGGTCTGGAGCTCGGCGCGGACGACTACATCACCAAGCCCTTTGGCACGCGCGAGCTGACTAGCCGCATCAAAGCCATCTTTCGCCGACTGGAAAAACCGACCACCGACCAGGCGGTCTTGCGTATCGACGAGCGTCTCAGCATCGATTTCAACCGCCGCGAGGTCATCGTGGCTGGCGAGCACGTCAAGCTGCGCCCGACCGAATATCGCCTGCTGTATCATCTGGTGCGCAACGCCGGCTGGACTGTGCCGCACGACCAGATCCTGCAGAAGGTTTGGGGCTATGAATACCGCGACGAAGCGCATTATGTGCGGCTGTATGTCAACTACCTGCGCGAAAAGATCGAAACCGACCCGTCCAACCCGCAATACATCATCACCGAGCGCGGCGTTGGCTATCGTTTCGTCGATTTTCGCAAGTAGGCGGCTGGCGCGTTCGTCAATCCAGCATGAATCCAAAATCCAGAAACAGGCAGGTCCGCCCTTTTTCCGCCCGCGAGACCTGCTTGCAAGGCAGCTCGCCATGCGCGCGAAAGACAAATAGGGAGCGGTTGCGCCGCTTGAACTTCTTCTTCAAGGTGCTCCACTGCGACTTGCTGGGCGCAGCTTTGCCGTCTTGCAACTGAAAGTAGCTTTGGTCAAATATCACGCGGTAGTGATGGTCTTCATATTCGATCAGCCGCAGCAATGCCGCGCCGCGCGGGCTGGAAAGCACAGCATTGGCGAGGCCGGCGGCATAACCGCGCTTGACCTTGCGGAAGGCGGGCAGGTCTTTTGACATGGGCGCGCTTTTCTGAACGTGTCTCCGCGCCACCGATTAGACCACAGCCAGCGCAGCGAGTACACCGCGAAGAAGGCAAAGGCGCTGTGCCGGACTGTTTGCCTGCGCAATGCCGGCTGGCATTCTGGCGGCTGGGCTGTACAATCCCCCTGGAATGCGAGGAGGCAGCATGAGCCAGATTGATGGTCAACAATTCAAGAATATCCTCGCCCGCTGGACGGCGGGCATCACGGTGGTCAGTGTGGCTTCGCGGGGAGACTGGCAGGCGATTACGGTCAATTCTTTCGCCAGCGTGAGCATGCAGCCGCCGCTAGTCGTGCTGAATATCGCCAATCGGTTGGATATCGCCGCATATATCCTGCGCGAAAAGCATTTTGCGATCAGCATCTTGTCCGACCAGCAGCTGGAGATGGGCAAGCGCTTCGCTGGCTATTCTGATCACCTGCGCGAGAATCGCTTTGCCGGCTTAGACTGCGAAACCAGCCCGCTGGGCGATCCGGTCATCAGCGATTCCATGGCTTGGCTTTCGTGCGCGCTGGAGCGGCACATCGATTTCGGCGAGAATTCCATGATCCTGGGCAAGGTGGTCGAAGGCGGCTGGACAGACGACAAGCTGCCACTGCTGTATCACAACCGCCAGTGGGGAGTCTTCCAGCCACAAGAAGACAAATAGCGCTATATCAGTTCGGCCGCGGCGATGGCAGCGCCGATGATGCCGGCGCGGTTGCGCAGCTGGGCGGTCACGAACCGCGTATCGCAGCGGATATGCGGGAAGAAATTTTTATAGCGCTTGCTGACGCCGCCGCCAATAATGTATAGGTCGGGCGTAAGGAGCGCTTCCAGGTATTGAAGATATTCCGATAGCCGCTTGCCCCATTGCTTCCAGGAAAGATCTTTTTGCTCGCGAGCGCGGTCGGACGCGCGCGCTTCGGCGTCTTTGCCGCGAATGACCAAGTGACCAAACTCGGTGTTGGGCACGAGTTCGCCATTGATGAACAGCGAACTGCCGATGCCCGTGCCCAGTGTCAGGATGACGACCAAGCCGCCCAGGCCTTTGCCAGCCCCGAACTTCATTTCGGCGATACCAGCCGCGTCGGCGTCATTAAGCATCAGCACGCGATTGCCCGTGCGTTTTTCAAGCAGCGCAGCCGCGTCGGCGCCGATCCAGCGATTGTCCACATTGGCGGCGGTCAGTGTGACGCCACGTTTGACCACTGCGGGAAAGGTGCAGCCGATTGGCGCATCCCAATCAAAATGGGACGGTATCCGGGCGCGGCCTTTTCCGACGCGCCGGGGGGGGGGGGGCGGCGGCTGGGGC
>JAPOSR010000058.1 GCA_026709625.1 Chloroflexota bacterium | reverse complement strand
AGCCAGCCCGATTCCGCTTTGTATTAAACGGCGGGTCAGTCGCAATCAAATCAACCGTCTCGGAATTCATGCCGCGCAGCACGAGCAGATTATCAAGCTCATAGATTACGTTATCGGGGAAATTTTGTCCTGCCATACCTGCCCCGCAATCACGCCCTTGCTCGCAATCTTCAGGCATTCATAACCGCGAGCAAACAGCCCTCAGCCGCGCCGCATGACATAGAAGCCGATGACTAGCGAAAGCGCCGTGGCGAGTTCAATCGGCAGTGTCGGCTCCATAAAACGCAGCCACAGCAGGTGAATGCCGATCAATATCACCAGAGAGATAAAAACGCGGTCGAAGGCATTGGTATAAAAGGGCAAAAAGCCATTCTCTTTAATCGACTCGCCCCTCTTTCCTTGTGGGGGTGGGGGTTTGCCTGTTTCCATCGCGCCTACTCCTTGACTGCGCCGAAGGTCAAACCCATGACGATATAGCGCTGGGCGAAGATGACGATGATGGCTGAGGGCACCAGCGTCACCATCGACATGGCAGCCAGCTCGCCCCAGTTCGTGCCGGTCACAGTGACGAATTCAGCCAGCGCTGTGGTGATGGTGCGCGCCACCACGCTCGTCAGGTTGGCGGCGAAGAGGTATTCGTTCCAGGCGAATATCCAACTGAGGATGCCCGTCACCGCCAAACCGGGCGCGGCCAATGGGATGATGACATGGCGCAGCACGCCCCACAATCCCGCGCCATCAATCATTGCGGCGTCGTCCAGCTCGATAGGGATGCCATCCACCACGCCTTTCAGCAGCCAAATGGCGAAAGGCAGGTTGAAGACGCAATAGAGCAAGATTAAACCCAGCTGCGTATCAAAGAGCGTCCAATCACCCAAGCGGAAGGTGCGCGTGAACATGATATACAGCGGCAGCAGGAAAGCGGCAGGCGGCGCCATGCGGTTGGTGATCAGCCAGAAGAAGATATTGTCGCGCCCCGCCAGCTTGTATCGCGAAAGCGCATAGGTCGCCAGCAGCGCCAAGATCATCACCAGCAGCGCGTTGGCGGTCGAGACGACCAGGGAATTGGTCATATACCGTTGAAAAGCGCTGTCGGTCAGCACATTGCTGTAATTTTCCAGGTAGAGGCGGTTGAGCATCAGGTTGGGTCGACCGAAGAGCTCTACCCGCGTGCGCATGGATACGACGAACATCCACCAGATCGGTATCAGCGTCAGCAGGGTCATAAAGACCCAAAAGACGTAGGTGGAGATGGTTCCCCAGGCGCGGCTCTGCCAGCTGCGGCTCATTCGACCTCGCCTTTGCGCCGCCCGGATATGGCGATGAAGAGCAGCCAGCAGAGCACGATGGTTAGATAGAGCGTGATAAGCGAGACTGAAGAGCCATATCCCCAGTCCGCGCTGGCGGCTGGCGAGGTCACCCGCCAGATATAAATGCCTGTGAAGCGCGTGCCCGGTCCGCCGCCCGCCAACATCCACACTTCATCGACTGTGCGAATGGCGTCCATAATGCGGATGAACACTGTCGTCAGCAGCACGGGGCGCAGGAAGGGCAGGGTCACATACCAGAAGACTTGCAGGCGGTTCGCGCCATCGACCTTGGCTTGTTCAACTGGCTCGCGCGGGATGGAAGACAAGCCCGCCAGCATCGTCAGCGTGACGAAGGGCGTCCAGTGCCAGATATCCATGATCACTGAGGTCATCAGCGCTTGGTCGGGGTAGGTGCCGATTTGGTAGGTCAGGTCGAACCAGCGGTCGAGGAAGAAAGGCACTGGGCCAAAGCCCGGGATGACCAGCAGACGCCAGATTGCGCCGACAGCGATGGGCGCAACCATCAACGGGAAGGTGTGAATGATGCGAAAAAGCGATTTGCCCGGAAAATTGCGCGTCAGCATCTGCGCCAGCGCGAAGCCCAGCACGATCTCGCTGGCGATTGCGAAGACCGCAAATCGTATCGTCAAGCCAACTGAGCTCAAGAATAATTCATCAAACACCAGACGCCGAAAATTGTCCAAGCCGTTAAAGCGCAGACCATCTTCGGCGGCAAATACATTCCAATCGAAAAATCCGACAACCAGCACATAAACAAAAGGCGCGAAGCCAAATATCAGCAGAATAATCAAGGTCGGGCTGAGCAGCGCCCAGCCAACACGCGGATTTCGCATGCGCCCATCCCCAACCGCCAGTGTCTACGCGGCGCTCCCCTTCCCCCTAGAGCGAGAGAAAGGGAGAAAAACATTGCGACGAAGCCCCGCCCTTTTCATAGGTCCGCATAGACACAGACCAGACAGAGCGGGGGATAGGGCGGGGCTACATGCCGTAGCCCAGGCGAGACAGTTCTTCGTCCACAGCCATCGCCGCTTGCGAAAGCGCCTCAGCTGGCGTCAGCTCGCCCAGGATCGCGCGTTGAATGAAGGGATCGATGATCTCGCGGACTTGGGAATGGAAGGGGAAGGGTGGCGCGCCAGCAAAGAGCGGGCCCTGTTCTTCCAGCAGCGTGTAGTAGCCATCGACTTTGGCGTCTTGCTCGGCGATGAGCGGATCGTCGAAGGTGGCGGTGTGGGTGATGCGCGCGCCAGCGGCAGCCCATTCAGCCTGTACCGACGGCTGGCCGATGAATTGCAGCCAAAGCAAGGTGGCTTCTTTGTTGCGCGAACTGTGCGGGACGCCAAAAGCGCCGCCATCATAGTAGCCGATGTAGCCATCGCCCATTTGCGCGGCTTCGATCACGCCAGGCGCGGTTACAGGCAGGCGAACGCCGACATTGCCCGTCACAGCCGAGCGACTCTCGTCAGTGGCGATCCAGGCGGCATTTTCGCCATAGACCCAGCCCTGCGCGGCGCGGCCAGCGGCGAAGGAAGAAGCAACCTCGTCCCAGGTGCTGGAGGTGGCTTCGGGCGGGGCATAGGGAAGCATGCTCAGCCAGAAAGTCAGCGCCTCGACAGCCGTATCGCCATCCAGCGCGCCGCCATTGACAGTTTGGGCGCTGCCGGCATCCAGGTCGATGCCCCAATTGTACAAGCCAAAGGACGGGCCGATCGACTCGAGGAATTCATAGGTCGAAGCGGGATGACCAGTCGAACCCTGCACTGTCGTGCCCCACAGGTCCATGTCCATCATCTCGCCATAAGCGGTGAAGAAAGCGGCGTTGTCGGCGTACTGCTCGAAAGTTTCGGCAGGCGCCAGCGGATAGCCGTATTCTTCTTCAAAGGCAGCCATGATGTCGGCATCTTCGAAGAGGTCTTTGCGATACAGGTAGACCTTGACGAAGGCTTCCATGGGCACGCCGAAGAGATCGCCATCCGCATTCTTGAAGTAATTGGCAAAGCTGGTGAAAGCCATCTCGTCGTATTCGGCGGCGGCCAGATCCATGTTGTCGGCGGCGAATTGCGTCAGGTTGACCAGGTAATCCTGCGCCAGGTAGCTGTAGATGATGTCCTGTTCGATGTAGACAAAGTCATAGATGCCGGTGTTGGCTTCCATGTCGTTGATGGCTTTGGAATACATTTGGTCCCAAGATGTCGTTTCAAACTCGACATTGATGCCCGTATATTCGGTGAAAAGCGGGGCGAGGACATCGGCGACATAATTGGAGGGCGGCGTGCTTTCAGAAACGCCGCGAATCGTGGTGCCGGATTAGGGCGCGGCGGCTTCTGCCCCCAAGGCGGGCCGGTCGCCCGGCACCAGGCCCATTTTGG
>JAPOSR010000077.1 GCA_026709625.1 Chloroflexota bacterium | reverse complement strand
CATTTTTTAACCTTGTTAAAACGCCTGAAAGAAAAACCAAGGCGTATAATTTATTTTACTGGTCCCCGTCAGAGCGGAAAAACAACACTTGTATCACAATCATTAAACAACCAACCTTGGCCTTTTCAGTTTGTTTCAACAGATGAACCCGATACTTCTGAATATATTTTCAATCCAGCATTCGAAAATCGGACTCCAAATTAGGACATTGGTCTTTTCTCGAAATGTCAGAAGCTTTCAATGTTGGCCTTGATCAATTTATTTACTTCGGAGGTTATCCAAGGGGAGCAAATTTGATCAGTGAACAGGGAAGATGGCAAGAATATATTACGGGTAATATTATTGCATCAAGTATTGAAGAAGATATCCTGAAAATGCAACGGGTGAACAAACCAGTACTACTCAAGCAGTTTTTTTATTTGGGAGCAGAGTTTTCTGGTCAAATCATGCTCTACAATAAAATGCTTGGTCATTTACGAAATGTCGGAAACACAACCACATTGTCAAGATACCTCGAATTTTTCTTGAAAACCGGCTTGATGACCGGTATTAAGAAATATTCTCCAAAATTTATAGACAAAAGTCTTCAAGCCCTAAACTCAATGTACTTAACTCGGCATTGCAAACGGCATGTTCCAGATATTCATTTGAAGAAGCCAAAGCTGATCGGGGCTATTGGGGAACCTTAGTTGAAAGTGCACTAGGCACTCACCTTATCAATACAAAAAGACCGAACTCAGTATTGGGTTATTGGCAAGAACATAACTTCGAGGTTGATTTTGTCTTGAAAATGGGAGCGAATTTAATTGCCATCGAGGTAAGGAGTGAAACTCGTAAACAAAGCTTGAAGGGGATGTCAAAATTCATTGAACTTTTTCAACCCACTGATACTGTCATAATTGGTGAAGGAGGAATCCCTTTCAGTAAGTTTTTCACTACCCCAGAAGAAGATTTGTTGGATGTGACATGAGCAATTAAAATGAAAATCCTGGCAAAGAATTATTCTGAATTGGTTGAAAAAAGAGCCAATGCTTTTGCAGCAGCATTTCTAATGCCAAGAGGTGGAGTACATGCTTTTCTTGCAAAGTTTAATAAAGGCCCTACCCAACCGACAAAAATACACCATGCATAATATCATGGCGATAACCAAATTGAAACTGAACAATGCTCATTGCCCCTTTCACTAAAAATTACATACAAGGAAACCGCTTTACTTTCCAATTTTTTTGCCGTCAGCTATCAAACAGCTGTTTACCGGCTAAAAAATCTTGGGTTTATATCTGATCGTCAAGGGATTGGATTGATAAATCAAGTTGACTTGGGCATGGAATATCTAAGGTTAATGAACATAACTGCCCCATCCGATTTGACAGAGAAAAATAACTGTTAGGATCGTGAACTCAAAAGTCAGATCATGTATCTTGCTTTGGAAGCCTACCAACGTGATAAGATTTCAAGGGGAAAGGTTCTGGAGTTAAGCAAACTCATCGAGATAGATGACGATTCACTGTTGCAACATGCAATCAATACCACTCAAGTACCTGAAGATATTTGTAAATATTCAGGTATCAAGTTTGTCTAAATATATAACACTTTAATAATTTTGTTGACATCTTGAATGTCATACCCTGTTTAGGACTTACACCGTGATGTCTAAAGCCGATATTATTACAAGCCGGGATGAAGACATTCAGGATTTTTTAATGCGAACAAGTAAAGTTTTCCAGCCCCCTTTCCAGATCGGAGGTTTCAGACAATGCCTCGGGTGATAGGGCAAGGCAATCAGGGTTTTATATATCCGGGAACTTGAGGATAAACTTGTTCGGTATAACGAGTGGATTTCCAAACTTGAACAATGTCTAGGTCTGAACAGTTCCAACAGCATTAAGAGCCATCAACAAGCGATGGGTTGAGGAAGCTCCTCCCGCACGAAGTCACACCATTAGGAAAGGATTTAAAGTTTGAGGTTAAAGGGTCAATGATAAATTTTGCTCTATTAATCAAGGATTTCAATAAGGGCTTCGATTTCAAATTTTAGCAGAAATTCAGAATAATTGTCATTAAAGATCTCAGTTAAATATTGAGTTAGCTCAATGCTTTCATTATTTTGAGAAGAAAATTGATATTTTTTGTTCTTGCTAATCGAATATAGAAATAATGTATGAAAGTATACAGATGAGATGTAACGATTATCTGCCAGCTTAAATTGCTCTTGTGTATTAAATTTTGATTTATATTTCTTTAAAGTAGTGCTATCCATATTGATAAAAATTTTGTCCAGCTTATCTCCTTCGACAAGGGGAGACATTATGTTTTCCCATCCCATTTCAATTCCGTTTTCCCCTAATTTATCCCAATCTTTCTGGTAAACTAGTTGAAATTCAGGCAGGCCCAAATTTTCTTCAAGATTCTTCTGCTCCTTAATTTTTTTAGGCTTATTTTCTTTATCTACAATTTGGATTATAAATATCTGATCTAGAGACTCTCCAACGGTACTTGAAAGCGAGGCTCTACACTTTATTTCATGCCCGATTTCAACCAAATCAGTTGGATTAATATTGACCCGTATTTTTCCTTTGGAGGGGCTTGAGATCGAAACATCAATTAATTCATCTGGTTCATTCGGTAAACCTGGTTTATTGCCGCCAGTTTCATTATTAGTCGAAGAAGAGAGAACAGTGATTTTAAGATCACCGGGATCATCTATTCTGTCGAAAAATTGGTCCTCTACATTAGTTGAAAAATAAAGATTCTTGTCACCATTAAGGGGTATTTTTGTAATTGGAAGGTCGTCGTTATTTTTTGCCTTAAGATCAATTTTAAATGTTGAAGGGTAACGCTGTGGATTAAAGGGAGTTTTAGTGATTTTACGGTTTTTATTTTTATTTGAACCTTGATCTGCCTTGGTTTTATTCTTCAAATCAGAAGCAATAGTATTGCTTATCAATTTTCGAAAGTCATAGCTGATAGGAAGATCTTTGCTGAATTTTTTTAGAATATCATCAGCATTATCCGTATCGAAGGATAAAGAATCTCTCCATTCCTTGTTGATCTGATCTAATCTACTTTTGGTAAGAATATCAGCAATTGTATCTCTTAATTTTTTAGCCTCTACTCCATTTTTCATACGGTCTCTGGAAGCCATAAAGAGTTCATTCCGAAACCGAATATGTAGATCGGTACAATCAACATGAATTAGAACGTAGTCTTTAAGCAGATTGAATTTAAGTCTATTTGTTATGAACTCTGTGGTATAATGACCATGAACTTGACCATTTACAGAAAACATTACAACCATATTGTTTTTGAAAAATTCTCTTTTGATTGTACTTTTTGTTTCCTTAATTTTTTTACCATCTAATCGGGGCTTAAACACAAAAACATTAATTTTGATTGTACCATCGCTATCTTGAAATGTTTCCGAGAATTTTTCTTTGATATACTTATCACCAACATTATCCAATCTTCGTTTTAGACCATAAAGTGGTCGCTGAAGATTCACATCATTAGGAAATCGGTTTTCAGTATCAATTGTATATAGAGGTAATGCAGGTTCAAATAGGAATTCATTAATACTTTGGTTTAGGTTACGTGAAATGACGGATCTTGAACCTGGAGGTAGGTCATACGAATATAGTTTAATGATTGATCCAGTAACAAATTCACGATTGTACAGCCCTAAATCCAAAGAATTTGGGGATTATATATTTGAATAGATTTTAAGTTCCGGGATTACATATTTGATCAAGC
>JAPOSR010000060.1 GCA_026709625.1 Chloroflexota bacterium | reverse complement strand
ATTGAGTTGCTGAAACAAGTTGATATTGTCGTAACCAATCCGCCGTTTTCGTCGATATAATTTCTCTATAAAAGGCAAAACATGTTTTACAAGAATTGTTATTTGCAAGAAGCAACACCGCGCGTAGGTTGGCTCTTTGCTTTTTCATAGCATTCTTGGCAGATGATGACCAGCGCCCCGTTTATTTTGCAGCAAACGGGGCGCTCTTTTTTGTCATGTAGGTAGTCCTGGCTAAACTCGCAGAATTCGAGTTCCTCCGTGCCATCTGCGAGTCGTCGCAAGCCTGTCCATCTCTTTGATTTCTATGGCATCTGCCACACGATGAAGGGCATCAACAATTTGCTCGCTTTGCTCATGCCCCTTCAGATGCCATTGGTCGTAGTTCAAAGAGCCATCGGGAGCAACATACAAAACGCAAACCCCCAACGCCTTCCCATCAATGCCAGCCTCTTTCAACACTGCATCAAGGCTGTTTATGGCGCGCATGGCGAAATCGGCACATCCACTTCAACCTTGACACGAACAACATCGTCTTCAATTTGCAGGGATACGCACAAGCTGTTGCGCTTGAATGCGACCCGCGCCCATTGCGCGAACTCGCGCACAACCTCATGCGACAAAGTCGCTATATCGCCTTCAACTTGCCTTACCAGTGTCTCGCGATCGTCCAAGATTGCCATTGTTCTGCCTCCTTATGTTTTCAATGCCGCCACCAAGGCGGTCTTGATATCCTCTGGCGCGGAGCTTGCGATCGGATACGCGCCGACCTTATCATCCGCGTAGAAGTCATAGGTGATTGTAGCCGATGCTGTCCCGGTTGTAGACAAGTGGTTGTATTTCATGATGTCCGCCAGATTGTACCAAGCATGCGGGTAACCGCCAGTGATATAGTGATGATGCCCCTTGCGCCAGTACTGCGCGCCCACATAGCCAAGTATTTGCCAATCCAAGTCGACTTCGATGACCAGGGTGCCGCGGTTGGCAATCAGCCCGGCGATCTCAATTTGCCCCGCCGGGACATCGCGCTGAATAGACGCGCTGCTGCCCGCGTTCGTCTCTTTCGACTCAGAGCCGCCCTGCCCCCAACTGAAGCCATAGGTTGTCGTCGACTCAAACGAGCTCTTGACCCCAGCCGCTTCGCTGCCCACTTCCAAGCCGATTGTCACCGACTCAGATACCTCATGGTCCGAATGCCAGTTGCACTCCGCGACTTGGCGAATCTCCGTGCTGATTTCGGCCTCGCAATGCAGTGGCGCATTGCCCAACGAATTATCCCAGATGACCTTCTGCAAGATCGCCGGCGAGGTGTCTAGGCGCGCGACCTTGGCGGCTGTAGGCTTGTACAAAATCTGCGCGCAGGGCAAGTCGCGGCCATCAGCAATGACCTTGCCGCTAGGAACTTCGTACAGGGGCTCATTATGATGGCCATGCGGCATGTCATAGCCCGCGCTGTGCGGCGTCAAATCATCATTGCCAAAGGCGATGGACGCCGGGTATAAGCCGCTGCCCAAGACATTGCTGTTGAAAGTGCGTATCCAATGCGACAAATCTTGCCAGGTATAGCCGAGGTTACCCCAAACCGACTCAGTCAAGCCCAATCGCCGCTCGCCGACCGGCGTAACGCGCGTGTCTTCGGGCGTGATTGACGGGACAAGCTGTACCCCAATGCTGTCAACTGCCATCGTAGTCATAGTCCTTTTGTGTGCTGTCTGTAAAGATCAAGGTGGCGCGCCCAATATCCAAGTCCTTCGCGGCGACATCGTTGACCATAGCCTCTAGCAGTGCTGTGAAGTTGGGAAAGCACTCGGCGCCAGCGCAATCTGTTTCCCCCCAGAGTATACAATATGCAATACATAATTGCAACAATCATTCAGAAACCGTCAGCGCGTCTATCCAACTTTCATTTGTCAGCGTAAGCGAAGATGGCAACTCCGGGTATCCGTCAGTGGACGGTATAATCACCACTGCATTCGCAAAGGCTATTCTATTTCCAGTCGTGGGGTCCACCACTAGCAGTGGGGTGGCTGGGATTGCATCGATAGGGTCGATAGCGGTGTACAAGGTTTCGCTATTCTGTTCAGCGATTATCGCCTTCATTATTGCAATGCCTGTTGTGGCCCAGCGCAATTTCTGCGCATAAGAGAAAACCGCATTGTTTCCGACCATATAGGCGGCGGCGTATGTTGAGTAGTAAATCCATGCCTCGGCTTTGCGAACGAGATCAGGTGGATGATTGCCTGCGCGCGCTCGTTCCTGCAATCGCAGGCTCAATTTGACTGCTGTGTCATAGAAATTGTGGTATGCCAATCGCAATCCGCTAGTCAGTGTAATGCTGCCACTATCCACGCTAGTAACTGATTGACCTGCTTCGCCAACGATTGCGTATGGAAAATCGGTGATTGTCTCGTCGCGGCGTTCGCTTGCGCCAGCTTGCGTGTCTATCACTTCGCAGATGTATTCGCCGTCTTCGGAGCGTATCAAGCTAATCGATGCCGCTATCCCATCGCCAATTGCGCCCTTGGGATAAAAAAGCGATGTTGCGTTCTGCGCGCCGCGCATGTCAAGCATTACGCCGTCAGCGACCACGCAACCTTCATGCTGGGCTTCAATGCGAGCAAATCCATCGCGTCTTAGTAGATTTGCCGAGCCATCGCCGTATCGTGTGTAAATGATTCGCATTTGGTCATTTTACCACGAAAAACACACTGTAAGCGTTCGAAAACCAACGCTTACAGTGTTTTCTGCCCAAATGCCCAGAAAACCTAGTGTTTATAGGCATCCCGGGCGTTTCAGGCACTGTAAGCGTTTGTAAGCGTTACTGTAAGCGTTGTAAGCGTTTGTAAGCGTTGGTTTTTCTTCGAACGCTTACAAAAAAACCTAGTGTTTATAGGCATCCCGGGCGTTTTTTGGTCATTTGTAAGCGTTGTAAGCGCAAAAGTCGAAGAGTCACACGCATGCGCGCGCGCGCGCGCGCGCACGTAATGCGCGGGCGCGCATGCGCGCGCATGCGCGAGGCTTTAATGAAAGTGCGCTTACAACGCTTACAGCGCTTACAAATGAGGACATTTGGCTGGCTTCCAAGCGGTAAAAGGCAATCGCCTTTTGTGCTATGATTAGACCAGCAAGCAGTTGGCAAATGGCGGAGATTGTCGATGAGTAACTTAGACATTTTGCAATCGCGTTATCCGAGCTTGCTGCCAGATTCAGTCGCTGCGCAGATTGATAATGCCGCTGCCAATGTTCGCATCTGGCGAGACTATGTGGTCGGCAATCAATACATCTATTTGACCGAGAAGCAGCGTCGCGCGCTGAATATCCAAACTGCGCCGTACCGCGGGTTTGCCGCGAATTACATGAATATGGTGGTTAGCATGATGAGCGCGCGTTTGCGTATCAGTGGTTTCGCTTGCAATGACGCGGAGTGGTTGGCTGATTGGACGCGGCGCAATAATTTTGACGTTTTGCAAGCGCAACTACATGATGCGCTATTGCGCGAGGGCGATGCGTTTCTGCTGCTGGATTATGACCAGAACAACGCCAGTTGTTTGCGAATGGCGTATGCCTATGATGGCAAGTCCGGGATGATACCGCTTTACGAAGGCTACCAATTGAATGTCGCAATCAAGGTCTGGGAAGAGCGCGGCGTTATAAAGAGCGATATATGGGAAAGCGGCGTTATTCATTTTACCAATCGCCGTAACCCTGGCAAATATAGTGGTCGCAGCGAAATATCAGATGTAGTGAGCTTGCAAGACGCGTTGAACC
>JAPOSR010000018.1 GCA_026709625.1 Chloroflexota bacterium | reverse complement strand
GGCATAATGGGGGGGGGGCGGGGTTTCCGAAACGCCGCGGATCGGCGGGCCGGGGTAGGGCGCGGCGGCTTCTGCCCACCAGTCGTGCCCGTCAGCCGCGACCAGGCTCATGTTGGCGACAAGCGCAAAAGCGATGAGCAATACGATGGTAAAACCCTTCTTCATGGTGTGTCTCCTTATACTATTGGCTAAACACTTGCGTTCTTGGCTGAAAAGACCAGCGCGAGCCAGTGTAGCACAGAGTTATGTATATTGCTAACAAGGTTTGCGGCTTGCGGCTGGACATTTGCGCCAATCTATACACCACAGAAATCCTAAAAAGCTGATATAGGGTTTCGACAGCGGCCGCCCAAAAAGCTCAATGACGCGGTCGGTTGGGAGAGATAAGCTCCATCGAGCTATCTGCGTCTCGATCCGCCGCCCCCTGCGATCGCCTCGCCCATCGTCTCGATGACGAGATCAACTTCTTCGGCGGTGATGCACAGAGGCGGCGAAAAAGCGATCGTCCCGCCCAGGGGGCGCGCGCGCAAGCCCAGTTCCATGGCGCGGTCGCTGATGGCGCTGGCCGCTTCAAGATCGGCTGCGCGGCCTGCCTTGCTCTGCACCACATCGATGCCGGCGATCAGCCCGACGCCGCGCGCATTGTCGATGTTGGGGAATTCATCGACAAGCGCCTGCAAGCCTTGCAGCAGCCGCGCGCCCACCCGTTGGCTGTTGCCGACCAGGTCGTCGCGCTCGATGATGTCGATATTGGCGATGCCCACCGCGCAAGCCGCCGCATGCCCGCTGTAGGTATAGCCATGCATCCAGCTTTGCTCGGCTGGCGCATTCAAAATCACATCGCGGATATCGTCTGTGACCTGCATGCCGCCGAGGGGGATATACCCACTGGTGACGCCTTTGGCGAATTGCATGATATCGGGCGAGATGCCATATTCGTCGCTGCCGAACCAGTTGCCCGTGCGCCCAAAACCGCAAATCACCTCATCGACGATCAGCAGCACATCGTTGTCGCGGCAGATCTGCCCGACCAAGTCGAAGTAGCCCGCATCCGGCACGACCAGACCGCCCGCGCCTTGCACCGGTTCGACGATGAAAGCGGCGATTGTATCCGCCCCTTCGCGGTCGATGGTCTGCGCCAGGGCGCGCGCCGCTGCTTGCGCCACAGTCTCGCCAGCAGCGATGTCGCCGGCATAGCGATAGGCGTTGGGGTCGGGAATATGGATGAATCCCTCCACCAGCGGGCCAAACATGGTGTGATATTTGCTGATGCCCGTGGCGCTCATGGCCGCCATGGTGATGCCGTGATAGCCATTCAACCGCGAGATAATCTTGGTCTTGGCCGGTTTGCCCAGCTGCCGCCAATAAAAGCGCGCCGTCTTGAACGACGTGTCGCTGGCTTCGCTGCCGCCCGATGTGAAGTAGGTGAAGTTCATATTGGGGCGAAAAAAACCAGCCAGCTTGTCCGCCAGCATCGCCGAAGGCGGATTGCTCATGCCCGCGAAGCCGCTGGTGTAGGACAATTCCAGCATCTGCTCATACGCGACCTTGGGCAGTTCGCGGCTGCCATAGCCGATGTTGACATTCCACAAGCCCGCCATGCCATCGAGGATGCGCCGGCCATCGCTGGTATGCAGCCAGACACCCGCGCCGCCGGTCACCATAGCCGGATCTTCGGCGCGCGAAGGATGATGCAGCGGGTGCAGCTGGCGTTTGTCTTGCTCGATCAAAGTCGCGTGGTCATACATGCTCATGGCGCTCTTCTCGCTGGCTCGGCTCCGGTGTGGCGCGCATGATAGCGGACTCTGCGTGGATTATGTAGGGAGCGCTTGCTGGGTGAGTGGCTAATGGCAACCAAGCCCCCATCCCAGGCCCCTTGCCCCCAGAACGAGGAAAGGGGAGTTTTTCCTACGCTCTCGGCGTCTCTGTGGCGAATCGTTGTTTCACGACTCTCAGGACATTGCTGTCGGGGCGAATCATCGGCTCCGCCGCAAGAGAGATTTGACCGCGCCCGGCGTGATGCGCGCCAGCAGCCCTTTCAGCCGCGCCCAGCCACGCCTGCGCCAAAGCGCCGGTTTGTTCGCGCGCATCACCAGCGCACGTCCCAGCTGATAGCGCCACGAGCCCAGCAGCGCCTCGATGTCGTCTGTGCGGCGGAGCTCTTCTTGCGAGCCATCCGCTTGCAGTTCGCGCCACATGGCTTGCGCTTGCGGCGGGTGCGCGCCGGTATACCGATACAGACAGCCTGGATACTCGGCGATATTGTGCGCGTGATAGGGGCGGCGCAGTCCAAACCAGGCTTCTTCTGACCAGCGCCGCGCATCGGCTCGCTTTGCCCAATCGGCGCGGCTGTAATAGTCGCATTTTTCGCGCACCTGGCGGGGCAGCAGCAGCGAATAATGATAGAGAAAGATGCCACGCGCTGCCAGCTCGCCGCCGCGGATCCAGCGCCCGGCTCGCGTATCATGCCCGCTCGCATCCAGCACAGTCGGCGGACGGTGCGTTTTGTACTGATAGCCAGCGCCCCATTTGAACAAGCGGTGATATTCGCTGGCGCCGCGGCGTTTGTGCCAGCTGTCCACGCGATACTGCGGCGCGCCCCAAAAGGTGAGCGTGTTGAACGACACCGCGCTGACGCCAGGCGCTTCCAGCAGCATGGCGCAGACAGCGCGCATATCGGCTGGCTGATAAAACTCATCGACATCGACCTGCCACAGGTAATCGCCGCCTGCGCGCGCCGCATAGGCGGCTGACATCTCGTCTTTTTCACGCCAAAAACCGTCGCGGGTGATGATGCGCAGCTTGTCCTGCGGGTCTTCGCCGGCTTTGAAGTCGCGCAGAGTCTGCAAAGTGCTGTCGCGCGAGTGCCCATCGGCGCTGGCAATGTGGCGGGCTGCGGGCGCTGCGCCTTCCACTACGATAATCTCATAAGCGAATGGGTAGAGGGCGCGCAAGTTGTAGCGCAGGAAAGGCTCGCCATTCAGGACGATCATGCCGAAGCTGATGCGGGGCAAGGAGATCATAGCAGTGATTCGTAGAGACGAATGTGCTGCTGGGCGATGCGCGCTTGGCCATAGCGAGCGACAATTTCGCCATGCAGCGCCGCGCGGTCCCAGCTTTGCTCCAACGTCCACAAAATGCCGGCTCGCAGGTCGTCGCTGTCGGGCAGGCGCGCCAGGTAGCCGTTGCCTCGCTGCCGAAT
Source organism: Chloroflexota bacterium (assembly GCA_026709625.1). GTDB lineage: Bacteria > Chloroflexota > Anaerolineae > Aggregatilineales > Phototrophicaceae > UBA6055. Next base: position 26,053 of record JAPOSR010000018.1, on the reverse strand, counting down.
CATATCCGCCGCGCCCGAGCCAGCGAATGCCACGCAGGGAGTGCCGCAAGCCAGCGCTTCCATAATTGTTTTCGGCGCGGTGTCTTGCAGCGATGGCAGCACAAAGACATCGCAGGCGCTGTAGAGCAGGCTCATGCTCAGCTCGTCCGTCAGCCGCCCGACCTGATGCAGAGGCAGCGACAGCTCCAGCGCTTCTGGCTTGTCCGCGCCGAAGACCACCAGATCGAGGCTCGCCGCGGCGTCCAAGCTCGCCAGCGCCGCCCGCAAATGAGCGAATCCCTTGCGTTTGTCACTGGCTCCGCCCAGCGCGCCAAATAACAGCAGCCGCCTGTCTTGCGGCAGGTTGAAGGCATGGCGGGCTTGGGCGCGGTCCAGCGGCTTGAACATGTTTTCATCGATGGCGTTGCCGATGACTTCGATGCGCGCAGCCCCCAGCAAGGCGCTTTCTCGCGCGCGACCCGCGACCCAATCGCCCAGCGCCACGACAGTCAAGCCGGCAGCGGCAAAGGCGCGCTGTTTGCGATGAAACCCTTCTGCGCTGATGTCCTTTGCGCCGCCAGCCAGCAGCTGCGGGCAATCGCCACAACCATGCCGGAACCGCGCGCAACCGCCTGGATAATGGCAGCCACCAGTGAAGAACCAGTTGTCGCGCAAGCTGCATACGAGCGGCGCGTTGATCTGTGGCAGTTGGCTGATGGGCAGAAAGTTGTCGCCAACCCAGTGCAGATGCACGATATCGGCGGAGAACCCATTGATGACAGCCGCGACAGGGTAATCAAACAGGTTGAGGCTCCAGTGGTCGCTTTCGGGTCGGCGGGGATTGTTGCGAAGTCGGCGCTTATGCCGCCTTTCCGCCAGCTTGCGCCGCGCCCGCGCGACTGTGCCGAGATGCCCGGCAAGCCTGTGCACAGTTGGGTCGGCGCTGGATTTGTAGAGGACGAGCATGTGGCTGTCGATGCCGGCGCTCAGCAGGGAGCGATGCAAGCGATAAGCGCCGATGGCTGCCCCACCGGCGCGGTCGGCGATCGAAAGCAGCAAAACTTTCATGCGCGTTATTCTACTCGATAGTCAAGCTGGTGCAGGGGCGATGTAGCGAGTCGTCCATTTCGATGCCATTCGTTCACAGCAGGCGCCCCCGCGCATGGGGTACAATGCGGGCATGGCAACTTGGCGGGCTTGGCTGCAGGCGGTGCGTCCGCGCGTCTTCACGGCGACTTATGTGCCCATGGGCTTGGCGGGCATCGCGGCTTATGACGATGGCGTCTTTGCGGCTCACCCCTTTCTGTTGGCTTTGCTGGGCACGTTGCTGCTGCAGAGCGCCGCCAACTTGATTAACGAATATGCCGATTTTCGCCGTGGCGCGGATGCCTTCAAGCTAGCCGGGCAAGGCATGACCATCAAACGCCAGATCTTGTCGCCGCAAACAGTGTTGGCTGGCGCTGTGCTGACCACTTTGGGCGGCTGCTGCATCGGCTTGCTGCTGCTGGCGCAGAGCGGTCCGCTGCTGTGGCTGATCGGCATTGGCGGCGTGCTGGTGGCGGTCAGCTATACCGCCGGACCCTTCCCGCTGGCTTACAATGGACTGGGCGAAATCGCTGTCGCCATCTTTATGGGACCTGCCATTGTCGTCGGCGCATATTATGTGATGTTCCCCGATGTGAGCGAGGCGCGCATTGGAGAGCTGTGTCTGGCTTCGCTGCCGGTCGCCTGCATGGTCGCCGCCATTTTGCATGCCAACAACATCCGCGATATGGATGCCGACCGCGCCGTGGGCAAACGCACCCTGGCGGTGATCTTCGGCATCCGTTTCGCCCGCTTTGAATACATGTTTCTGGCGCTGGGCGCGTATATCTCGCAAGCCGCGCTGGTCGCCTTTGGGCTGCTGCCAGCCGCCACGTTGCTGACGCTGATGACGCTGCCGCAGGCGCTGCGCCTCATCCAGGTCATCTATACCAGCGGCGATGTCGCTCTGCTGCACAAGGCGCAAGGCTTGACCGCCAAGCTGCATGGGCAAGTCGGCTTGCTGCTGACACTGGGCTGGGCGCTTTCGCTGCTATGACCGCCTACCAGTGCCAGATCTGATCCCAGGCGGCCATCCAGGTATCGGCGCGGCTGACGACTGTCTGCGCCGCCATATCCAGCTCGACCCCGGCGCGGCCGCGAAAGTCCGCCATCTTTTCTACCTTGTCGACTTCAACGGTGATGGCGACTGGCGAGCTGGGCACATAAGGCGCTACGGCTGCCAGGTCTCCCAGCGCCTGGTATGCGCCGGCTTCGATCATCACGCGCGCGCGGACGGGCGGGATCTGCCGGGCAGAATAGCGCGTCAGCCCGCGTTTGACCGCCACAGTCCTGAGTCCAGCGCCCAGCAGGGCAGTTGATTCGCGGCAGACGGCTTCATCGCCAGTGACCAGCAGCACCGGGCAGCCATAATGCCCGCACAGCGCGGCATTGACGCCGACCTCGCCGACCAGGTCATCGTTGAACCACAGGTTGTGCCATTTGACTGTGCTGATGGTGTGGCAGAGCACGCCATCGGCGGTGTTGTTGCGGGCGTGCATGCCCACCAACAGGCAGGCATCCGCGCCCGCTTCCAGCAGCTCGGTATAGCGCGACCAGGGATGATGGGCGACCCAGCTGCAAGCCGGCTCGAGCAATTCGGGAATGAGCGAGTTGAAGCTCCAGTCGCCACCCGCCCCATGACAGTCGACGACCACCACTTCGTCTGCGCCAGCCCGCAGCGCGCCCCGCACAGCCGCGTTGATTTCTTCGGTGTAGAGGCGGCGACCCTCTTCGTACATCGGCGCGCCACCGGTGACCTGATCCCAGGTGACGATGCCGCTGACGCCTTCCATATCCGCCATGATCAAGATTTTCATCGCGCCGGCCTTTCGCTAAACCAAGTTGCGCAAAATCTAACCGCAACGATGCAAGGTGCGCAAAGGTTTTGCCATAGGGGGTGGCTATTTGCGTGGATATGGCAACCAAGCCCCCAGAACGAGGGAAGGGGAGTTTTTCCTGCGCTTCCGCAGCATAGCAGCCCCTCCTTCATTGTTGCGCCGCGTAGACACAGGCAGTCGGGGAGGGGTTTGGGGTGGGGGGCAAAGCAACGCGTATCCACAAAAATCGCCACTCCCGAAGCTCCCTTGGCACAGGGGCGCAGAAAGCGCTTTCGCAATAGAGTACGGTAGCGGTATTGTGAGTCAGGCAGCGACTCGCCCCTGCACAATCCTCTGTGTCTCCTGCGCCTCGCTTGCTTTACCGCCAACTTGAGATTATTGGGAAATACCCGTGATTTCTTCACACAATGCCCACAGCGCCCTTTCCACCGCAGCCAGCGACCAGCAGCCAGCGACGATGTCTGGCGCGAGCTCCAGGTCGGCTTCCGTTTTGAGTTTGAGGTAGAAGCTGCACTCGCTCGGGCAGTCGACTTCTGCGCGCCCCGCAAAGAGCGCCGCCTGCAAACAGCCCAGCAGCGAACTGGCTTGCGAGCCGACCATAGCGCCTTTGCCCCGCGCCGCCGCCAGCAGCAGCATCTCGCGCGATTGTGAATAGCCCGTGCGCGCCGGCTTGATGTTGAGGATATCGAAGGTGTCGAAGTCGAGCTCGCGTTGCAGGTCGCTGGGGGTGAAGGCGCTGTCATCAGCGATTAATGGCATGGCAGTTTGCTGGCGCAGCCACCTCCGCTCGCGCAGCCGATGCACAGGCAGCGGCTCTTCGCAATAGAGCGCGCCATATTCGCGCAGCGTATCCAGAGTCTGCGCAGCCGTAGCGAGTGGCAGGGTTTCGTTGGCATCGACATAGAAGCGCGCCGCGGGGAATGCCGTCATCATGTCGCGCAGGCTGTCACTTTCGGCGGGGATATTGCGCCCAATCTTGATCTTGAAGACGCGGATGCCCCGTGCATAAGCAGCAGCCACATCCGCCTGCGCCCTGTCGCTGTCACCGGCGCTGATGATGCTGCTGAGGCGCAGCGACTCGCGCGCGCCGCCTAGGTATTCCCGCAACGTGTCGCCACGGCTCTGCGCCAAGGCCTGATGCATGGCGATATCCAGCGCGCCCCGAGCGGTGTTGTTGGCTTTGATATGCGCCAGCTCCGCGCTCAACTGGGCAACCGCTTCAAAGTCGCTGATGGGCCGCCGGTGCAGGCGCGGCGCAAGCTCGGCGGCGATGATATGCTGCGCGGAAACGCTGGTTTCGCCATAGATGCTGGGGCGCGGCGTGGCTTCGGCGATGCCCACCGCGCCATCGGACAAATCCACGCGCACGAGCACATGCTCCAGCGCCGCCAGTTCGTGCCCCCGCCCCCAGGTCAGCGCGCTTTGCAGCGGCACATGCAGAGGCTGGCAGCTTATTCGCTCGATCAGAGGCATGGCCGCGCCAGCAAATCGCGCATGGCTTCCACGACGGCTTCGGGGCGCATGTTTGCGACATCCAGCCGCTGATAATTGGGATAGTCATCGCCGGCGGCGAAGGCGCTCAAGCCATAATTCCGCGCTTCTGCCCGCACGATAGCCAGCGCCCGCCGGTTGATCTCGCCGCGGCTGAGCAGCGCGCGGGCTTCGTCCTGCAAGTCATGCGGCAAAAAATCCAGGTCGGCGGCTTCGTCTACCTGGTCGAACTCGTCCCGCCGTCCGCTGAGACGCCGCAGCCGTTGCAGGGGCGGCAGCGCCAGCTCGACGACTCGCCAGCGCGGGAAGCGGCTCAAGGCAAAACGCAGCTCCGCATCGCCACGGATGCCCTCGGTCAACAGCGGCTTTTGCGCATCGCTGCGCAGCCACAGCCACGAGAATGCCGCAGCCATTCCGCCGGGCACAGCCTGAGCAAATCGGCGCGTGGCTTCAAATCGGCGCGCGCGGTCGGACACGGGCAGCAGCGCCTCGCCAGCCAGGCTCTGCGCATAGGGAATGGCGATGCAGTCCGCGACATCACGGCGAGACGGGATGCCGCCTGCGCCGAGCTGCGCTAAGGTGGTCGACTTTCCGCAGCCTGTCAAACCGACCAGCATCAACAGCGCGCAATCGCCCAGTGGCTTGCTGTCGGCGCGCGGCGCGAGGCTTATGGCAGGGCAATGCCGCAGCGGGACGGTGTCCAAGCGCGGCAATACTTGGCGGATGTAGTAATCATGGGGATTCATGCCGTCCATGATACCTGCCGCGCCGCGGGCTTTCAATTCGCGGCGTTACCGCAGCTCAACAACGGGTACAATAGTCGCATGGGCAAACATAGTTGCGGTGTAGGCGCGAACCATGAAAGAACGGCGATGCGACATTTTGATTGTTGGCGGCGGCACGGGCGCGATCGGCGCGGCGCTGGCTGCCCTGCGCATGGGCAAGTCGGTCATCATGAGCGAAGAAACCGACTGGATCGGCGGCCAACTGACTGCGCAGGCTGTCCCGCCCGATGAAAATCCCTGGGTCGAGCAATGCGGAGCGACTGCTTCATACATGCGCTTTGCCGAGGGCGTGCGCGCCTATTATCGGCGCAACTATCCCTTGACCGAAGCCGCGCGCCAGATCGTCAATTTTAATCCCGGCCAGGGCACCGTCAGCCGGCTCTGCCACGAACCCCGCGTCGCGCTAGCTGTCATCGAAGGCATGCTCGCGCCCTACCGCAGCAGCCAGCAGCTGGATATCTTGCTGGGGCATGTGCCGGTGGCAGCCGAGACCGCCGGCGACCGGGTGTTGGCGGTCTCCCTGCAAGACACGCGCACTGGCGACCAACTCGTGGTCAGCGCGCCCTATATCCTGGACGCCACCGAGCTCGGCGACCTGCTGGAGATGGCGAATGTCGAGTTCGTCATCGGCGCGGAAAGCCAGGCGCAAACGGGTGAGATGCACGCGCTGGCGGGCGATCCCCAGCCGATGGATCAGCAGGCGGTCAGTTGGTGTTTTGCCATCGACCACCTGCCCGGCGAAGACCACACAATCGACAAGCCAGCCGATTATGACTTTTGGCGCGAATACCAAGCCGACTTCTGGCCCGGCAAGCAGCTGGGCTGGCAGGATGTGCACCCCATCACGCTGGAGACGCGCAATCGCGGCATCTTCCACAGCGACCGTCCGCCGACGAGCGGTTTTGGCGGCTCGCCGGGCGACTTCTGGCATTATCGGCGCATCTTGTACAAAGGGCATTATCGACCCGGCGCATTCGCCAGCGATATCACCTTGGTCAACTGGCCCCACATCGATTATTGGCTGAAGCCGCTGCTGGGCGTGGGCGAAGCCGAAAAACAGCAGGCGCTGCGCGAATGCCGCCAGCTGAGTTATTCGCTGCTGTATTGGATGCAGACCGAAGCGCCGCGGCACACCGGTGATGGCTATGGCTATCCGGGCCTGCGGCTGCGGCACGATGTCGTCGGCACGCCAGACGGGCTGGCAAAAACTGTCTATGTGCGCGAATCGCGGCGCATGCTGGCTGAGTTCACCGTCAGCGAAGGGCATGTCGGCGTCGAGCAGCGCGGCAGCCAGACCAGCGCCGAACAATTCGCCGACAGCGTGGGCATCGGCAGTTACCGCATCGACCTGCACCCCAGCACAGGCTTGCGCACCTATATTGACATCAGCAGCTACCCATTCCAGATTCCTTTGGGCGCGCTGCTGCCCCAGCGGGTAGAAAACCTGCTGCCGGCTTGCAAGAATCTGGGTGTAACCCATATCACGAATGGCTGTTATCGGCTGCATCCGGTGGAATGGAATATCGGCGAGGCAGCCGGGGCGCTGGCGAGCTTCTGCCTGAACAAAGGGCTGACGCCGCGGCAGGTGCGCAATGTTCGCTCGCATCTGCGCGACTTCCAGCATCTGCTGGCGACGCAACTGGGCGTGCCGCTGGAATGGCCCCCCTATGCGCGACAAGCGACCCGTTGATGCGCGCGCGATGACCGGGCGACGGGCTATGCGGCTTGCCCTGCTGTGCGCCCTGCTGGGGCTGGCTGCTTTGACGCGGGCGCAAGGAAGTCCCCAGTTTGTCGATATCAGCGCCGCGGCGGGCATCACGGCGCCGCATCGCGCTGTTTGGGACCCGGACGATGCGCGCGAAGGCTATCTGGCCATCGGACAGGCTTGGGGCGATTACGATCGCGATGGCTGGATCGACCTCTTTGTGACGGGCAACCTCGCCGCCAACACGCTGTATCGCAATCTGGGCGATGGCCGTTTCGCTGTGTCCGCGCATTCGCCACAGCTCAGCCTGCCTGGTGTGCCCAGCGGCGGGGCGACCTTTGCCGATTATGACAGCGATGGCTGGCCAGATCTGTATATCGTGAATCATGGCGCGAATCGCCTGTTTCGCAACGAAGGCGGCGCGGGTTTTCGCGATGTTACGGCGCGAGCGGGCGTGGGCGATCGTGGCAAGGGCACCTCGGCTGCCTGGGGCGATTATGACAGCGATGGCTGGCTGGACCTGTATGTGACCAACTGGTCGTGCTTTCCCGAATGCGAGTCGGTCGATTTCACGCGGCAAGCCGACCGCCTGTATCACAACAATGGCGATGGGAGCTTCACCGATGTCAGTGGGGCATTGGGCTATGCGCAGACGCTGGGAGCGGGCTTTGCGCCAGCTTTCATCGACTATGACAGCGATGGCGACCTGGACCTGTATGTCGTCAATGACAAGCTGCAAAACGAGATCGGCAATTTGCTGTGGCGCAACGATGGCGCGGGCTGCGAACACTGGTGCTGGACAAATGCGTCGGCGGGCAGCGGCGCCGACCTGCTCATCAATGGCATGGGGATAGATGCCGCCGATTATGACAATGATGGCGATATCGACCTCTACATCACTGATATGGTCTACACGATGTACCTGCTGCGCAATGACGGCGCTGAGTTCCGCAATCGGGCGCATTCGGCGGGCGTGGCGCTCAATTATGGTCCTGACCAAGCGGTGGGCTGGGGCGCGGCTTTCTTTGACTTCGACAACGATGGCTGGCAAGACCTATATGTAGCCGCCACCAACTATCACCAGACCTTCCCGGAGCTGGAAGTCAGCTTTATGAATGCGCGCCCGGACTCGCTGTTTCGCAACGATGGCCGCGGCGGCTTCGTGGATGTCGGCGCAGCGAGCGGCATTGCGGCGGATTTGCCCACTCTGGGCGTCGCCTATGCCGATTATGACCGCGATGGCGATCTGGACCTGCTCGCGGGCCACTGGAACAGCGGCTATCGACTCTACCAGAATCAAACCCGGGGCGGGCGCTGGCTGTCGCTCGAATTGCGCGGCGGCGGCGGGATCAATGCTGATGCCGTGGGCAGCAAGGTTTATCTCAGCGCGGGCGGCCTCACCCAGTTGCAAACAGTGCGCATCGGCGCGGGGCTGGGCGGCAACAATCAACTGCCCTTGCATTTTGGCTTGGGCGCGGCAAGCAGCGCGGATATTCGCATCGTCTGGGCGAATGGCGCAGAATGCGCGCTCGAGAACCTGCCCGCCAACCAGCATCTGCGCATCGTCTACGGAATGACGGCAGGTTGTGGATAGCCTGCAATCTGCCGCAAAGAGGCATCAGCCCAGCTGCGCGATCACCATGCGGTCGGCTTTGCCAAAACTGTAGCGCGACAGATCGTCAGTGCGCGCCCAAGCCCAATCGCGCACGCCCAGCTTCTGCGGCTCTGTGTGCGGTGGCAACGGTCCGACATATCGACACTCGAAGGCGTGCAAGGTGATGCGAAAATGGGTAAAGGCATGCTCGACCACCGCCAGACATTCGCCAGTCTCAACAACGATTGCCAGTTCTTCGCGCAGTTCGCGGAGCAGGCAGCCGCGCAGACTCTCGCCCGCTTCGCATTTGCCGCCCGGAAACTCCCATAATCCACCCAGCAAGCCATCCAACGGACGCTGCGTGATCAAGAGCCTTTGCCGATCATCGCGGATTAGTCCAGCGGCGACATGGAAATGCGGCAGTGGCGCGCGCCGGGCACGCACGGGTCGCTGCGCAACAGTCCCCGCAGACCGAGCGCGGCAATGCTGAGCCAATGGACAACTGGCGCACAAAGGGTTGCGCGGACGACAGACCAACTGCCCCAGCTGCATCAACGCTTGATTGTAGTCGCCGACATTTTCATCGGGCAGCCAGTCGCGAGCCGTCTGCCACAGCTTGCGCTTGCTGGCGGATTTTGTGATGTCATCGTCCATATCCAGCAGGCGCGTGAAGATGCGCATGATATTGCCATCCAGCACGGGCGCGGCTTGTCCAAAGGCGATGCTGGCGATGGCGCCAGCGGTATATGCGCCGATGCCGGGCAGTTTTTGCAGCGCCTCCGCCGTCTGAGGCAGCTCGCCGGCATACTGGCAGACGACGATCTTTGCGGCGCGGTGCAAGTTGCGCGCGCGGCTGTAATAACCCAGCCCCTCCCACAGCTTCAGCACATCATCCAGCGGTTTTGCCGCCAGCGCTTCGATGCTGGGGCAGGCGCGCAGAAATCGCTGGTAATAGGGAATGGCTGTCTCCCGGCGCGTCTGCTGGAGCATAATCTCGCTAAGCCAGATGTGATAAGGCTTTGGGTCGTTGCGCCAAGGCAGGTCTGCGCCATGCTCGGCGAACCAGCCCAGCAGTTGTTCGCAAAAAGGAGCGGGCATCGCGCTAGAGCAAAGATAGCGCGTGACAGTAGGCGTCCAGCGCCTCGTCCAGCTGCCCCGAACGCATCAGCGCGTCGCCCAGCAGCCGATGCAGCCTCGGCTCACCGGCATACGTGGACTGGGCGATGAGCGCGCGCATGTCCATCGCCACCCAGTCCAGCCCGACCGGCGTGCCCAGCAAAGTCTCGTAGACCTCCAGCGCTTCGTCCAGCGCATCGGCGGTCACTTTGGCGCGGGCAGAATTGATGGCAGCAGCCAAACCAGGCGGCGGCAGGGCAGTCGCTTGCGCATCTGGCTGGGTTTCGGGCGCGAGTGGCTCTGAGGTTGGCTGCTCTCCGCCCAGCGCGGCGATTCGCCCGGCATACCAGGCTTCCAGGTCGGCGGTGCCAGCTCGCGGGGCGAAGGCTTGCGTCAAGCGGTCAGCCTGCCGCGCTGGGGATTCCGCTGTCTGCGTGCGCCGGTCTGCGGCTTCGAGGGCGGCGTCCAAGCCCGGCGCGGCAGCTACAAGCGCCATGCCGTGTTTGCCGCGCGGCGAGTAGAGGCTTTCATCTTCCAGGTCGTCCAGGCTTTCGTCATCTTCAAATTCTTCGGCGAAGTCGCCACCATAGTCGGCGGGCGCGGCGCTGTCGTGATTGGGTTTGCGCGGCGAGCTGCTGATCTCGGCGGCGAGCTTGTCGAGCCAGGCGAGCGCGTCATCTTCTGGGCTGTCGCGCAGGATATCGCTGAGGCTAAGGCTCTGTTCGGGCGGTTTGTAGTCGGTGATATCGGGCAGCTCTTCGGGCGCTTCGACGGCGGCGATTTCTCGCAGCCAGTCTATGGCACCGGGCGGCAAGCCAACATCGTCTGGCTGCAGGTCGGCGGGAGCGGCATCCGCGGGCGGCTGCGCATCATCCAGCCAATCGCCGTGTCTCGCGTCTGTTTCGCCGGGTTGGGGAAGCGCGCTGTCGCGATCTCGCGTCAACTCCGCCAGCCAAGCCAGCAATTCGGCCTGCGACATCGCATCGAAGTCTGGCAATTCCGGCTCGGCAACCATTGTCAGCGGCTAACATGCCTCGCAAGCGCGAACGGGGTAGGCGATTATAGCGCGGACCTTCCGCCGCTGCGAGTGACATCGTCCAAATCACGATCTTCAAATTCCAGCCAGGCGGGCTTGTCGGCATCAACGCGGGTCTGGCTGTCTTTGGCAAAGTCGAAGTCATCGTCGTCGACGCCCAGCTCATCAAAGTCAACCGGCTCGGCAGCATCGTCCAGCGTGATGGCAATGGTCTTTTCGGTGGGCGATTCCAGGTCGAAGTAGTCGTCCCAGTCTAGCCCGGCAAAGTCTGGATCATCAGCATCTTGGGCGAGGCTGAGGGCGTTCAGCTTGTCGGTGGGCGAGCTGAAATTGAAGTAGTCGTCAAAGGTGAGGTCGTCCAATTGCAGGGCTTCAATATCTTCGTCGAGGATGTTGGCTGGCATGCTGCTGCCTTCGCCCGCCGCTTCATCGCGCAGTGACTGCATCCAAGCCGGCGGCCGGCTGAAGCGGAAGTAGAGCGCGCTTGGCGCTTCGCTCGTCTCGGTCGCTGGCATAGCGCCAGTTTCTTCGTCGACGATATCGCTGAGCCAGCCGAATTCGCCGCCGCGTGTGGACGGGCTGGCAAATTCATCCGGATCATCAGGCTGGGCATCGTCTTGGCGGTCCAGGCCCGGCAGCGCCACATTTAGATGCTCTTCCCGGTCATCAGATCGGCTCTGCGTCTCGACGAAATCGGCCAGCTGCTGCGGGTCGTCCAATCCCCAGGCGCGCGCGCGTTCGGTCGCGGTTTCATCGTTAGAGGCATCAACAACCGGGCGCGGCGCTGCTTCAGTCAGCAGGTCATCGCTCAGCCAGTCGACATAGGGGTCGTCTTCATCGTCTTCGCCCAGCTCAGATGTCCAGCCATCGATCAAATCGACATTAAGCTGGTTGGAGTCGCCTGTTTGTCCGCCATCAGCCGCTTCTGTCTCCAACCAGGAATCGGCTGGCGGCGACATCAAGATGTCTTCGTCCTGTTCTCGCACCGCTTCATCCGCCGCCTGGTCGATACTTTCTTCATCGCCATCCAGCCAATCTTCTATAGCGGCGGCATCAATAGGCTGGGTATCGCCAGCGTTTTGCAGCAGGCTCTGCAAACCTTGGTCATCGCCAAACAGGTCAAAGGCGCCGTCTTCGTTTTGGTCGACCACCTCGCGCATGGCCGCCGACAGCCAGGGCGCGCCAGAGGAATCATCTGTCTCGGGCGCTGCCACCCACTCGCGGTCAAAATCTTCCACATATTCCAGCGAAGCGTCTTCGTCAGCATTCGCGCCGCGCTGGATTTCTGTCATCCAGTCGCCGCCCTCTTCAGCCGTGTCCAGCTCCGCCAGCAAGTCAGCGAGCTCGCCGTCCAGGTTTTCGTCGGGCGGCTGCTCGCCGTCCAGCTGCGAGAGCATGTCATCAAGGTCGGCGGGTTCTTCAAGGGGCGGTTTTTGCTGCGGAAGCTCGCTGGCGGCCGCAACCGACTCGCCGATCACCAATTCTTGAAACAGTTCGTCAATCCGCGCTTCGGACAAGCTGTCGCTAGCCGCGCCCAAAACGATAGCTCTCGGCTCGGCTTCTGGCGCTTGGCTGGCGGGCAATTCTTCGATCATGATCAGTCCGTCTTGCGCGGGCTCGCCAGTTGCAAGCTGGCGGGCAAGATAGGGGTCGAGTTCTTCTATGCGCTGCAAAAATGGCGCGGCGTCGGACGGTCGTTTTTCAGCCAGCCACAGCTCAGCGAGAATGCGGTTGGCGTCGATAGCATTGGGAAGCTGTTCGAGGATGTCGGCGGCAGCTTCGGCAGCATCCATGCGCTGGCCGTTCAGCCACAAGACGCGCGCGCGCAGCAGTTGCAAATCAATGCGCTTCGGCTGCTGGTTCAAGGCTTCGTCCAGCGTGACGATCGCTTCGTCAAGCAAATTGCCGCGGATCTGCTGCTGCGCCAATGCGCTGGCGGTCAGCTGCAATCGTTCGACCTGCTGGCCGCGCTGTTCACGATATAGCGAGCGGATCAACCCGGCGGCATCGGCATCATTGGGGCTTTGGTCATAGGCGCGCTCGGCATGCCAGATGGCTCGCTCGCCGCTGCCCAATTGTTCATAAACGCGCGCCAGCTGCAAGTGCGTCTGAAAATTGCCCGGCTGCACGCCCAGCGCCCGTCGCAAGACATCGGCCGCTGCCTCCCATTGCCCGGCGCCAGCCAGAGCGCTGCCCAGTTGTTGATGAGCGCACAGGTTCTTTGGCTGTGCCGCGAGGATGTGACGGGCATGGGCGATAACTTCGTTGAAGCGGCTGGCGCGCGCCAAGTCGTCCAGTTTGTTCTGATAGGCGCGCAGGCTGATCTCCGCCATAGTCTTACCACTGCTTGCGCTAAACAATCCAGATAGCTAAGTATAGCATAGTTGCGCCGCTAACGGTAAGCGGCGATGCCACCCGCAAATTCGGCTTGGTCGCCATCGCGCAAGGCAAAGAGCGCTTGCAGCAGCGCATACTGCCGGCGATAAAAACGCGCCCGCGCCAGCCCTTTGCCCAAGGCAGGAAAATGCCGACAGACGCGCGCCGCGAATGCCTCGCCATAGCTGGCCAGCAGCGCGCCCATATCTTGCGCTGGATCGCCCAGCCCGCAGAATCCCCAGTCGATGATGCCGCTGATGCGCCCTTGCCGAAACAGGATATTGCCCGCGCCGATATCGCCGTGCACAACGCAAGGCTCGCCACGCCACAAGCCATCGTTCTTCAACGCATCCGCAAAGCTGCGGCTGGCCGCGGCTTGCGCATCGCGCCGCATAAAGGGAAATAGCTGCGTCCGAATAGCACCATACACGCGCGTCCATTCCTCGCGGGGGCTTTCTGGCGCTGGCGGCAGCGACAATTCGCCGGGCGAGATGGCATGCAGCGCGCGCAAAAAGCCCGCCAGGTCGACAGCGGCGGCGGGGCTCTTGGGGAAGCGCAGGATCCAACGCTCGTCCAGGCAGAGCACATGATTGAATTGCCCGACGCCTTCGATCATCCGCGCGCGACCCAGCGGCAGACCCGGCGCATGCCGCGCCAGCAAAGCCTTGCATTCGTGAAACGTGCGAACAATCGTCATACTGCCAGACACAGAAGCAGACTAAAGCGAACGATACGCTAGAAAACCGCAAACACGCGAAGACACGAAGGGCGGATACAGTGCGCTGCCACAGAAACAACTCGTAGAGGCCGGGGTTGCGGCTGGACAAGCGCGCCTTCTCGTGTTACGTTTCCTTGAATCGCTATGTTTAGTTCCGACAAAGCAGTGGACGACCTAGCCGAGCCTCCCTCCCGGAGTCCCACGCACATAGCCTATCCTACCCAGCCGATTTCGCATTCGCCGGGCCGGTCGTTTTTGCTTGGCCGATCAAACTCGCAAGGGCAGGCGCGCCATGGACGCTAACGTTGGCGCAATGTTGCTAGCGCTGGCGCTGCTGCTGCATGCGGTTGTCAGTTTGCTGCACGCGGCTCTGCAAAGCGCGAGCCACGCGACCATGCGCGAGCTTGCCGATGATGGCGATGCGCGCGCGCTGGGGTTTCTGGCGATTTATGAAAACCCCCTGCGCCTCAGCATGAGCGTGACTCTCATCCACATCTTGACCCGCATCGCGATTGCCGTGCTGCTCACGCTGCTGTTGAGCGAGCGCCTCGCCAGTGGCGAACCAGCGCTGAACTTGCTGTGGGCGGGGCTGGTGGTTGTGCTCGGAGCGGGCATTACATTGCTGCTGGGCGATCTGCTGCCCGAGGCGCTTGGTTCGGCCTATGGCGAGGCGCTGCTGCCGTTGGCGGTCGCCCCCATGCGGCTGCTGCTGACGCTGGTCGCGCCCTTGACCGCCGCCGTGCTGCTGCTGGCGCGTTTGATTTCGCGCGCTGTTGGCAGCCAGCCACTCGTCAACATGGTCACCGAAGAAGAAATTATGACGATTGTCAACGCCAGCCATAGTGGCGGTGTCATCGAAGCCGAAGAGAAGGACATGATCGCCAGCGTGCTGCAACTGGGCGAAACCAGCGCTCGCGAGCTGATGACGCCGCGCATCGATATCGTCGCGCTGGATGTGAACGAGAGCATCAGGACGGCGCTGGCGGTCTTTGTAGAATCTGGCTTCTCGCGCATTCCTGTCTATGCAGACAGCATCGACAATGTGCTGGGTTTGCTGAATGCGAAAGACATTTTGACCTTGCTGAAGAACCGCGATGACCTGGGCAGCCAGCAGATTCGCGATTGGATCCGCCCCACCTGCTTTGTGCCCGAAACCAAGCCCGCCGATGCCTTGCTGAAAGAGATGCAAACCGAGAACGCGCATCTGGCGATTGTGGTCGATGAATATGGCGGCACCTCCGGCTTGGTCACGATCGAAAATCTCATCGAAGAAATCATCGGCGACATCCGCGATGAGTACGATTTTGGCGAAGAAGAAGAGTATGTCGCGGTGGATGATGGCAGCTATCTCATCGAAGGCGGCATGGACCTGGACGACCTGAACACGCTGCTGGATGTCGGCATTGATACAGCGGCTGCCGATACCTTGGGCGGGTACATCTATCTGGCGCTGGGGCGGGTGCCCCAGACAGGCGAGACGATTGAGACAGGCATTCTCAGCATGACCGTGCTGTCGATTGACGGGCATCGCATCCGCAAGGTCAGGGTGCGCAAGGTCTGGCCAACTGCGGAAACCAGCGCCGCGCCGAATGCCGCCAAATGACCGATAACGAGGAACAGTCCATGACAGCCGTCAGCGACCAGCAGCTTGCCACCGCAGCCATAGCCGCCAGCCAGCACGCCTATATCCCCTACAGCCGCTATGCAGTTGGCGCCGCCTTGCTGGCTGGGGACGGCACGGTCTATACCGGCTGCAATGTCGAAAGCGCCTCGTTTTCGCCCACGATCTGCGCAGAGCGCACAGCGCTGGTCAAAGCGGTCAGCGAGGGGCGGCGCAACTTCACGGCAGTGGCTGTGGCGACTCGCGATGGCGGCTCGCCTTGTGGAGTCTGCCGCCAGCTGCTCTATGAATTTTCGCCGTCCATGCGGGTGATATTGACCGACCTAGATGGCAATGTGCGCTTGACCACCACCTTGGCAGACTTGCTGCCGCATGGCTTCGGACCCTTTGATCTCTATGCCGAGTAGGCAAGGTCCAAAATCGTCACAAGCCTGTGGTTTGACGGGCGCGTGGCTGAAGCGCTTGATCTGCATACCGCGCTTATCGCCGATTCGCGCCGGCTGCGCAGCCTGGGTTATGATGAAACTTGCCCGTCTGCATTCGCCGTGATGCGCGCTGCCCACAGCTTGTAGCGGTCATAGGCGCTGCGATATGGCTCGGCGCGCGTGTCGCTGGCGAGCTGGCTGATCTCGCCATAATCAAAGTCGGCGAGCCAGCTTTGGGCGTTTTCCGCCGATCCAGCCGCCACCGCTGCATGCGCCGCCGCCCCCAATGCCGACATGTCGGAGAATGACCGACAGCGGATCTCTCTGCCAAAGACATCCGCCAGGATCTGCCGCATCAACGGACTCTTGGGCAGGCCGCCAGTGAAGAGCAGGCGCTTGGTCGCCAGCGCTTTTTCGCCGACCAGGGCTTCGGCGCACAGGCGGATGCCCATCGCCACGCCATCGTATATTGCGCGGGTCAAGGCGGGCTTGTCGGCGGTCGCGGACAGCTGCGCAAAGCTGCCATAGGGTCCATCCAGCAGGAAAGGCGTGCCCGTGCCTTGCAGCCATGGCAAGAAGATCGGCGCATCCGCTCCGCCCGGCGCCTTCGCCGCCAGCGTTTCTAGGTCGGCATGACTTTGCGCGGGATCCAGCAAGCGCCGCCACCAGTCCAATGAGTGCCCGGCGCTGTTCAACGCGCCGATGACGAAGCAACGCGCGTCCACGCCCAACTCGAACAAGTAGCGGATGGCGCGCTCCGCAGCGAAGGGGGTCGGTTTGGCGATCAACTGAATCACCTGCACAGCCGTCCCGGCGTTGATGAGCAGCGTAGCGTCGTCTGGGATGCCCGCGCCCACCACAGCGCAGGCCGCGTCGCCGCCGCCATAAGCCACGATTGTGCCCGGCAGCAAGCCAAGCTCGGCAGCGGCTCGGGGCGTCAACGCGCCGCAGGGAGCGCAGGAAGCGGCAACCGGCGGTAGCAAGTCGGCGCGAATGTTTAGATCCGCCAGCAGCTTTTCATCCCAGTGGCGGGCGGCGAAGTCCCACATCAACGAAGCGGAGGCATCAGAATAATCGCTGGCTATCGCGCCAGCCATCCGCCAGCGCAGGTAATCCTTTGGGAAGAGTGCGACAGCCGTTTCATCATAGACCGCCGGCTGATGTTCGCGCAGCCAGAGCAGCTTGGCCAGGCTGTAGGGCGCGATAGCCGGGTTCCACAGCCGCTCCTGCAACTTGGCGGCCAGGCTGCTCGCCTGTGGCTGGCTGCGCGTATCCGCCCAGACGATGCAATTGTGCGCGAGGCTGCCATCGGCGCGCAGCGGCACGACCGAGTGCATATGCCCGGACAAGCCAATGCCAAGGACAGACTCGGGCGAGATGCCTGGCTCGCGCAGCAGTTTTCGCATCAAGCCACAGAGAATGCGCCACCAGGCCTCGGGCTGCTGCTCGAGCCAGCCAGGCGCGGGTGTCAGGCTGGGCACAGACGCCGCTGCCGCGCCGATTATGGAGGCGTCGTCTGCGCGGACGGCGACAACTTTCAGCCCCTGCGTGCCCAGGTCGATGCCCAGGACGATGTGGTCAGCCATGTCTTGCTTCACTCCAGCGCGCTCGCTCCATTACATACACCCACTTTACGGGTGGTCACATACGTCCAGCGAGGGGCTTCCAGAGCGCATTACCCCCAGCGCAAGGAATGCAGCGTGAAGTCGCTGGTCGTGATGCCGCGTGGCAGAGACAGGACCGCATGCGCTACTTCGGCGATGGTCTGTGGATCGACCAGCAGCGACCTGTCTATGCCCGGCGAGGCGGCGGCGCGCATGGGCGTATCGGCGGGACCAGGCGATATCATCACCACGCGGATCAGCTCTTCGCGCAATTCGGCTGCCAGCGCGCCCGTGATGCCTTTCAAACCAACCTTGGAGGCGGTGTAAGCGCTGACGGCGGGCACAGAAAGCGCTGTCACGATAGAGCCGATATTCAGGATGCTGGCGTTGTCGCTGCGGCGCAGGTTGGGCAGCAGCAGCCGCGTCAGCACATAGGGCGCGCGCAGATTCAAGCGCAGCAGGTGGTCGAACTGGGCATCGGCGGTGGCTTCCAGCGGGGCGATCAGCCAGTCGCCTGCGCAGTTGACCAGCGCATCCAGCCGTGTCCCCGCAAGCGCATTCGCCAGCCCTGCCAGCGCATTATCGTCTTCCAGGTCGAGGGCATGAACCCGCGCAGAGCCGCCTACTGCCGCGATTTCGTCCGCCACAGCGCGCAGCTTGCTCTCGGTTCGTCCCGCCAGCCGCACTTGCATGCCAGCCGCCGCCAGTCGCAGCCCGATCGCCCGTCCCATGCCGCTGCCCGCGCCGGTGATGAGTGCGCAGCGCTGTGTCATGAGCTTGCCTCCATCGTTCCCTTGCCCGCGTCAATCAGCTCGCGCAGGACTTTGATATGCGCCGGACCTGTCTCGCAGCAGCCGCCCACGATGGACGCGCCCCGTTCAAGCCAGCCCGCCAAATCGCGCGCATAGGCAGCTGGCGACATATCTTCGCGCGCCGAAAGCTGCGCCACTCCGCCGCGGTCTACCCAGTCGTTGGGGATGCCGGTGAAGCCGTTGGCGTATGCGCCGAAAGGCAATCCGCCCCCTTGCAGGGTAGGCAGCGCCTGGCTGATGGTGGCGGGCTTGCAGCAATTCAGCAGCAGGGCATCGGGCAGCGGCTCGGGCAGAGAGGCGATGACATCAGCCAATTTTTCACCACCGCGCAGCTGTGATGGCTGCCGGTCGTCCAGAGTCAGCGCCAGCCAGACGGGTTTGCCTCGCCCCTGCGCAGCTTGCAAGAAGGCGCGCGCTTCAAAGCCGGTCGAGAATGTCTCGCCCAGATAAATATCCACGCCCGGCGCCAACAAGTCCATCATTTCGGCAAATTCAGCGGCGGCATCAGCAAATGACAAGGCAAAGACATTGATATAACTGGCTTCCAGCGGCGGCAGGCTGGCGGCGATTTGGATGTCGCGGCGGGATCCCTCGCGGGCGGCCTTCGCCAGGTCGCTGGCGGTTTGCAGCAGCGGCGCTAACTGGTCTTCTCTATCCATGTAACGCAGGCGCGCGCGCGTTGTGCCATAGGTATTGGCGGTGATGATGTCGGCGCCCGCGGCGATGTAGTCGCGGTGAATCGCGCTGACGAGCTCGGGCGCTTCATAGAGAGCCGCGCTCGCCCATTCGCCATAAGCGCCTTTGCCGCCGCGATTGACGATCTCTTGCCCCATGCCGCCGTCCAGCAGCAGCGGATTTGTCATGACATGCGCTCCTTTGCGCTCCCGCCGATTCTAGCTGGCAAAAGTCGAACCAGCAATTCGCCGTATAGAGGCTCGCAGCAGTTTTCTCACTCGGCAGCAACTGAAATATGGCGTTTGCCACTTACCTTGCTATAATCCATTGCTATCTGTAGCGGGGGTTGAAAGCACAAGGACCTGACTATGGAACAGATGGAATTGGCTCTCCCCGCAAAGGCAGCGGATTTGGCGCAGTCGGCGACTGCCACAGATTCCCAACTGGACAATTGGCAGGTCTCGCAACTAATCGCCGGCAACTGCGTCGACATCATGCGCGGCTGGGAAGCAGGCATCATTGACCTGACCATCACCTCCCCGCCCTACGACAGCCTGCGCGATTACAAGGGTTATGACTTTCCCTTTCAAGCCATCGCGGATGAGCTTTATCGGATAACGGCGGACGGCGGAATCGTCGTTTGGGTGGTCGGCGATCGCATCAATGGCGGCCGCAGCCTGACTTCCTTCCGCCAGGCGCTCTACTTCCAGGAGATTGGCTTCTCGGCTCACGACATCATGATCTACCAGAAAAAGAACACGCCTTTCATGCGCAGCAACGCCTATACCAACGCCTATGAGATGATGTTTGTGCTATGCAAAGGCAAGCCCGCCACATTCAATCCGTTGAAAGTGCCGACCGCGCGGCATGGCATGGAATTGCTTACGCACAACAAGCTGCCCGATGGCATCAACAAGAAGAAACTTGGCGAGCTCAAAAAAGAGAAGACGCGCACGAATGTCTGGTCTTATGCTGTTGGGCTGGGCGGCACAACGCGCGACAAAATCGCCTTCCAGCATCCCGCCGTCTTCCCCGAGAAGCTGGCGCTTGACCATATTTTGTCTTGGAGCAACCCCGGCGATCTGGTGCTGGACCCGATGTGCGGCAGCGGCACGACCGGCAAAATGGCGCTGCTGCATGATCGCCAATTCATCGGCATCGATATCTCGGCGGAGTACATCGAAATCGCTCGACAGCGGCTGGAAACGCACGGACTCACGGTCGAATTTGTCGATTGCCGCTCATCTTGACCCTCCATGCCTCTGTGGCAATAGACCGTCTAGCCCTTGCGCTTGGGTTTCCGCCGACTTCGTATGCGCCGCTTGTGCTAGAATAGTCCGCGATAGCCGAGCGAAAAGAGCCCGAACATGGAAGACATCAGCATCCCCGACCTGCTTTCCATCACGCAGGCTTTGCCCAAAGCGCCGCCAGTTGACATCCCCGCCACGCTGCGAGCCGAGTGGGCGCGGCTGGATATGGCGCGGCAAGTGCGAGGGAAGCGCATCGCCCTGGGCTTTGGCAGCCGCGGCATCGCCAGCATCAACACAATCGCCGCAGAGCTGGTCGGCTTGGTCAAATCCAGCGGCGGCGAGCCTTTCATCGTGCCCGCCATGGGCAGTCATGGCGGCGGCACAGCTGCAGGCCAAATCGAAGTGCTAGACGGGCTCGGCATCAACGAAACCAGCATGGGCTGTCCTATCCACGCCACCATGGAAGTGGTGGACAAGGGGCTCACCAGCGTGGGCGTTCGCGCCTATTTGGACAAACATGTCGCCAGCGCCGATGGATTGATCATCGCCAACCGCACCAAGGTCCACACCGATTTTCATGGACCGCACGAAAGCGGCCTGCTGAAGATGCTGGCGATTGGCTTGGGCAAAGAGACAGGCGCGCGGGCGATCCACCAGCATGGCGTGGTGGGACTGCGCGATTTTATGCCCGTGGTGGCGAAGCAGCTGCTGGCAGACAGCCCCTTCATGGCTGGCTTCGGCATCGTCGAGGACGGTTACCATGCTATAGCGCATCTGGAAGGGTTTGGCATCGACGGCGTGGTGGCGGGCGATCAACGTTTGCTGCAGCGCTCGCGCGAGCTAATGCCACGCCTGCCGGTCGATGATATCGATGTGCTGATCATCGACGAGATCGGCAAAGACATCAGCGGCGCCGGGCTGGACACCAACATCATCGGCCGCTGGATGATCGATGGCGAGCCCGAGCCAGAAGCGCCGCGCGTCAAACGCATCGTCATCCTCGACCTGACGCCCGCCTCGCATGGCAATGCCACCGCCTATGGGCTGGCGGATTTTATGTCGCGCAAGCTCTTCGACAAAATCGACTTTCCCATCACCACCAAGAATCTGTATACGAGCGGCTTCCTGCTGCGCGGACGCATGCCACTGGTCTTTGAAAGCGATGAAGAGACCATCCAGGCGGCGATCTTCGATGCCTTCCGCGCCGACCCCAGCCAAGCAGCCGATGCGCGCATCGTGCGCATAAAGAATACCTTGTCTTTGGAGACGCTGTGGGTCAGCGCCAATGTCGCGGCGGAACTGAACGGCGGCTAGGGCGCTCTAGTCCATCGCCGCCAGATTCTCAAAACTCATCGCCAGGCTCGCGAAGGGGTCGCGCTGGCAGATGTCCTGCTCAACCGCGTACCATTCCACGCCAGCCCGCCGACAAGCCGCGAGAATGGCTGGAAAGTTCATATTGCCCGCGCCGACCTCAGCCATCGCCGGCTGCGCTTGCTCGCCAGCTTCGCCCGGCAGCATAACCATATCTTTTAGATGCGCCACCGGCATGCGCCCAGCCAGCCGATCAATCCACGCGACTGGGTCTGCGCCGCCATGCTGAACCCAATAGGTGTCCAGCTCAGCTTGCAAGTAGCGCGGGTCGCTCTCATCAAACAAAATTTCCAGCCCGGCGCGCCCGGCAAACTTCACAAACTCGAAGCTGTGATTGTGATAGCTGAAAGTCATGCCGTCCGCCGCCAGCCGCTCGCCGATTTGGCTGCCCAGCGCCGCGAAGCGCCGGTAGCCCTCTGCCGATGCGCGAAAAGCCGCGGGCATGCTGCCGATGGCGATGTGGCGGCAATCCCACAGCTGGTGCTGGGTGATGACGGCACCCAGGTCGCTTTGCAAGCGGTCGAAAGGAATGTGCGTGTTGCAGATGCGCAAGCCGTTGTCATCGGCGATCTGCTTGACATCCGCATCAGAGATAGCGCCGATGGCGGAGACCTGCACAGCGCGATAGCCGATTTCGCGGATTTTGCTCATGCTGCGCGCGAAGTCGTCGCGTGTCTGCGTATGCTGGCGGATGGTGTACAACTGCGCGGCGAGAAGCGCTGTGTCCATAAAGCCCTCTCCTTAGGCTTGGCGAATGCTGACTATAACGATTTTGCGCCGGCCGGGGGCGGACGAATCCGTCAGCGCTGCGCCGGTCAATTCAAGGGGTCTTCGCTAACCAGGAAGGCGGCGATATATCCCGTGCGGCCATTGGACAGGCGCAGCTCGAACCAGTCGCCGCTGTCGTCCAGCACCTCCAGCGGCTCGCCACCTTGTACGACTGTCATCACGCCACAGACTGTCGAGCCACAGCTGCGCACATTGGCGAAGCCCTCGACATCCACAAACCAGGTCTGCGTTTCGCCGATGCCCAGAGCCGTTTCGATGGCGCTCAGACGTTCACTCAGCCGGGCAATGGCGCTGGGCAGATCCAGTGTGTAAGGAATCTCGACAGCAAATGCGCCGGTCGCTTCCAGCTTGACAGCAGCCACAAAGTCGGCGGCGATGCCTCGCATCTGCAAGCCCAGCCGGACAGCATCATCACAGGGTGGCAAATGCGCCCAAAGCAAGGCGCGGAAAGCCTGCGATTGCTGTTCCAGCGCTGGCTGCTGGGCAAAGGCGGCTGTGGACAGGGCGGCGCGCATCAGATTATGAAAGGCAGGCGTGATGTAGGCGGCGAGAAAGCGCAGGTCGGCTTCGCTGCAAGCGACGCTCTGGCGGGACATCGGGGCGCGGGCAGCCTCCAGGCGCAGCAGAGCATCGTCCCGGCGGGATCGATTCGCTTCTGTGGGCGCGCCCAGCCATTCGTCCAGCCACCAGCGGACTGCGAAGGCTTCGGCGCAGACCGGCAAACGAGACAACGTACCGCCGCGATAGGCAAGATGCAGATGGCTGCGCTCCAAGGCATCAGTTGTCGCTGCGAATGTGGACAGAAAATCGCGATCGATAGCAGTCAGCGCGCTGTCCAGTTGGTCGCGGCTGCAAGCGGGCAAGCGGCGCTTTTCGATAGGCGGCGCGGCGGCGAGCGCTGTGGACGAACCAGCGGCTGTCTGCCAAGCGCTGATCCGCTGCATGCCAAATTCTGCCAGCGCGATAAAGGGGTTCTCCGCCGCCGGGACACCCACAAAAGCAAAACTTAGGCTGGTCATGCTATCGGTAAGGGCGGCGTTTAGCGCTTGCCCCAGCGCGAGTGTCTCGGCGCAAAGAGGCAGGACAGGCAGGCGGCTCGCGCGCCAAGCCAACCGCTCGTCCAACAGCGCTGAAAAGGCGGCGCGACTGTTCAGCGAATTGGCTGTCGCCAAGATGTCAATTAAGTCGGTGGCGGCGGCGGCATAGGCTTCAAGCTGCTGCGCTGTGCAGGCGGGCAACTGCCGCTGCTCAGGAGCCTGCGCCAGCGAGCGGTCGTTTTCGAGCATGGCCGCCAGCCGGTCGTTGATCTGCTTTTCGCGGTCGGGCAACGCCAGATAGGGATTGCCAGCGGACGGCGTGCCAGCCAGCTCCAGCGCGGCGCGGGCAGCAAAGTCGCCGCCCATCTGAACGAGCAGCGCGCCAAATTCCAGCGCTTCGGCGCATTGCGGCAACTGCGCAAGGGTGGTCAGCCGGTCGCTGGCGTACTGCTGGCTGTATGTCATCAACGCCGCGAAATCGGACGGGGGATCGGCAAAGCGTGCTTGATAGTCAACAACCTGGTCGAAAACAGCCAAGAACTCCGCGCGCGTGCACAAAGGCGTCGCGGACTGGGCGCGAGCGGCTGGCAGAGCAAGCGACAGGCAAAGCATGGCGAGGATGAGGACAGCAATGCGGCGCATGGCGCATCTTTCCCTATGAGAAGCTCACATGTAGGCGGATAGTAACATACTCAGCGAGCAGAAATAATCCCAAGAGAGTCGCTATAAGGAGAGTGGTGAATACGTGGATGTGGCAACCAAGCCCCCAGAAAGAAGGAAGGGGAGTTTTTCCTGCGCTTCCGAAGCATGCAAGCCCCTCCCTCATTTTTGGGGGTGGGGGTAAAGCAGCGCGCATCCACCAAAATCACCACTCCCCGCTAAAGGCAAACGCGAAGTGGCGCAGAGGCGCGGCGATGACTCGCCCTATTGCGAACATGTCGGCGGACAGCCCGTTGCCTCGCCCCTAGCCGGCTTGGCGCGCCGACTGAAAATGCGGCAGCACCTGCCTGCCCAGCATGTGGATAGCGTCCAGGATGCGGGGACCCAGTGGCGGGCCAAAGCTGATATGCCGCGCGCCCATCGTGGCGAGCCCTTCCAGCCGCTTGATCAGATCGCCCGGTCGGCCGGCGATCCCAATGCGCAGCATGGCCGGCGTCACCATGGCGCGCGCCGCAGCCGCATCGCCCTCGACATGCCAGGCGTGGCGAATCGGCTCGAAGTCGGCGCGGGACAAACCCAGCTGCGACAAAATCAGCGGGCTCATGGCGTGTCCATAATAGGCGACTTTATCCGCCAATGTGGCTTCCGCCGCTTGCTGATCGTCAGAAACCGCGCACCAGATGCAAGCCGCCAGATCAATATCGCCCTGCGCGCGACCCGACCGCGCCAAACCTCGTTGGATATGCGGCAGCGCGCCGGCGTAATGCTCGGGTGGAAAGAGCAGGGGCAGCCCGCCATCCGCCACCGCGCCGATTTCCTCCAACATGCGCGGGCTCATCGCGCCCAGATAGATGGGCACGCGCCGCCGCGGCTGGAAGCGCAGCCAGGCTTCGTTCGTCCATTGCAGCGCCACGCCCTGCATACGCGCGTTTTCACCCGCGGTCAGCCGGTTGATGGCGGCCACCGCCTCGACCACCGTGGTGCGGGGCAGATCCTGCCGCAAGCCCAGCCAGCGCAAAAAGTCTGCCGCGCCCGCAGACAGCCCCAGCAGAAAGCGCCCGCCGCAAAACTCATCCAGCGTCGCGGCAAACATGGCGATCTCGGCGGCGTGCAAGGTGTAGGGATTCAAGATGCAGCTGCCGATTTTGATGCGCTCAGTCGCCGCCGCCACCGCCGTCAGAATGACCGGGGCGCTGCGCAGAAAGAGGTCATTGCTGACCCAGAATTGGTCGAAGCCAGCCGCTTCTGCCGCGCGCGCATAACGGGCATATTCGCGGACGGGCAAATCGTTGTTGAAACGCAGACTGAAGATCATCGCGCTGCATCGGCGATGATGGCTTCGGCTTCGATCTCGACCAGGTAGTCCGCGCCGACCAGCCCAGCCACATAGAGCAATGTGTTGGCGGGGCGGATATCGCCGAAGACCTGGCCATGCACGCGGGCGACCGCTTCCCAATCGGCATTCGGCGCCAGGTAGACGCGCGTGCGCACGACATCGGTCAGCCTTGCGCCGGCCTCGTGGAGGGCGGCTTCGATCTTTTTGAGGATGAAAGCCGTCTGTGCCGCGCTGTCGCCGATGCCAACGATGGCGCCTGCGCCTTGCCTGGCGGTCGTGCCCGATACATGCACGCTGTTGCCCAGCCGCAGCGCCCGTGAATAGCCAGCGATGCGCTCATACTCCGTCCCAGATGAAACGAGTTGTCGGATCATGGGTGGCTCCTTGTACAGCGGACAAGCTTGCATGAACAGAGCCAAGTCTAGCTCAGCGAGCGGAGAGTGGTGAATGCGTGGATAGGGCAACCAAGCCCCCATCCCCGGCCCCTTGCCCCCAGAACGAGGGAAGGGGAGTTTTTCCTGCGCTTCCGCAGCATAGTAGCCCCTCCCTCATTTTGGGGAGGGGTTTGGGGTGGGGGCAAAGCAACGCGTATCCATCAAAATCACCCCTCCCTCAGCAGGCGAGTCGCCGCCGCGCCCCGGGCGAATTGTTGTGGGTTGGCATTTGCCAGCAACCTCGCCGCGGCGCTATTGACCGAGCCGGCCCTAGCCCTCAGCCGCGCGGATGAGCAGCTGCTGACCAGGATAAATCAA
>JAPOSR010000047.1 GCA_026709625.1 Chloroflexota bacterium | reverse complement strand
CGATGACGGGAATAGGGCTATTGACGGCAATGACGACCGCCAGCAGCGCGCTCAGCAGCGCTAGGACGACTGTGGTGGCGCGCCCAGTCAGGCGAATGCGGGACATCTAGGTTTTGGCTACCCCCGTCCGTGCGCAAAGCCACTAAACAGCCTGAATAATACACGAATACACTGTCCCTGCCTCATATCAAACGGATGCCACACCAATCAGCGCTGAAACGCGGCGTCAGCGACGATGCGGGTGATGGTGTCGCGCCCGGGTTGACCGCTGCCCAATCGATAGATTCCGCTAGCATCGCGATAGCCAGGTTCTTTGCAGCGCGCGCTTGTTCTTAAATGGCGCCCTGTGGCAAAAACCTGCCGCCGCATATACCGCCTGCCCGCTCGCTGTGCTAGAATTAACATCATCATCCCCCACACATTTCTTGCCAGCGCAGGGACAAGGAGCGCAAGATGACCAGGACAATTCAGAATTATGTGGACGGCGGCTGGGTCGATGCCAGTCCCGGTGCCAGCATACCCGTGCACGACCCCGCCACCGGTCAGCTGCTGGCGCATTGTCCGGACTCGACTGCGGCGGATGTGGATATGGCGGTGCGGGCGGCGCGGGCTGCTTTTGACGAATGGCGCAGCACGCCGGTCCTGGTGCGCGCGCAGTTCATGCATCATTTCAAGGTGATGGTAGAAGAGCGCTTTGAAGACATCGCCCAGATCGTTGTGCGCGAACACGGCAAGACCATGGACGAAGCCCGCGGCGAGGTGCGGCGCGGCGTCGAAAGCATCGACTTTGCCATGAGCGTGCCGGTGCTGATGCGCAGCGATGGTTTGGAAGACATCAGCAGCGGCATCGACGAGACAACCGTGCGCCAGCCGGCCGGGGTCTTTGCCGCGATTACGCCTTTCAACTTTCCTTTTATGGTGCCGCTGTGGTTCCTGCCCACCGCTATCGCCTGTGGCAACCCTTTCATCCTCAAGCCATCGCCACAGACGCCACTGAGCGCCGAGTTGCTGTTTGAGCTGCTGGACGAGCTGGACCTGCCCGAAGGCGTGGTCAACCTGGTCCATGGCGGCGTGCCCAGCGCAGCTGCCTTGATGGAACACCCGGAGGTGACTGGCGTGTCCTTTGTTGGCTCGAGCCCGGTGGCAAAGATCATCTATCAGACTTGCACGCGCAATGGCAAGCGGGTGCAGGCGCAGGGTGGCGCCAAGAACTACATCGCTGTCATGCCCGATGCCAATATCCAAGCCAGCGTCAGCAATATCCTGGGCGCGGCCTATGGCTGTGCCGGGCAGCGCTGCCTGGCCGCGGCCGTGGCGGTGGGGGTGGGCGATGCCTATGACCAGCTCAAGGACGAGCTCGCCAAGCAAGTGTCGGAACTTAAGGTCGGTTATGGCTTGGACGAGACCACGCAAATGGGCACGGTCATCAGCGCCGACGCAAAGCAGCGCATCGAATCTATGATCGCCCAAAGCCAGGCTGAAGGCGCAGACATTGTGGTCGATGGCCGTGGCTTGCAGGTGGCTGGCTATGAAGACGGCGCCTGGGTTGGCCCCACGCTCATCGCCGGTGTGCGGCCCAATACGCTGATGGCCACCGAAGAAGTCTTTGGGCCTGTGCTTTCGCTGATGAAGGCGGCGGACTTTGATGAAGCCGTCGACATCATCAACCAAAGCCGTTTTGGCAACGCCGCCAGCATCTTCACCAGCAATGGCCGGCACGCGCGCGAATTCAAATACAGCGTCAATGCCGGCAATATCGGCGTGAATATCGGCGTGGCCGCGCCCTCGGCGTCTTTCCCGTTCGGCGGACAAAAAGACTCCTTCTTTGGCGATTTGCACGGGCAGGGCATGGACTCGATTGAGTTCTATACGGAGCGCAAAATTGTCATCGAGCGGTGGGTCTAGTCATGGCGTCATTAAATACATTTGGCGCGATATTGAGCCATGCCATCGAACTGGAAACGCGGCTTTGTGAGTGGTACGAGCGCATCGGCGAGGCGGACAAAGCCCGCGCAGCCGACAAACGCCGCCGCAAGCTGGAACGCGCGCGCCGCGAGCATGTGCTAGAGATTACATTGGAGCCGATCCGCGGGCTGGACGCGGCCGATTATGCGCTGGATCTGGCTGCTGGCATGGCGGCGGCTTCGGCGGTGGCGGCTCGCTTTTATGCCGATGTCGCGCCCAAGATTAATGTCCGCGCGGCACAAAGAACGCTGGAACGTTGCGGCAAAGAGCATGCGGCGCAGGCATAGCTTGGAATAGCTTGCGCTGTTAAGTCGCTGGAAGCACTCGCCACAGAGGAAACCGCCGAGACTATGCAAAATTCCTTAAGCTATCTGCAACCCATTGCGATGGGAAGGACAAACCCAACATGAGCGACAGACGAATTGTACGCGCCGCCCTGCTGCAAGCTACCTGGACCGGCGACAAAGACTCCATGATCGACAAGCACATCCGCTATAGCCGCGAAGCCGCCAGCCAAGGCGCGCAGATCATTTGCTATCAAGAGCTCTTCTATGGTCCTTACTTCTGCCAGGTGCAAGACACGCAATTCTACCACTTCACCGAGCCGGTGCCCGATGGGCCGACGACGCAGCGTTTTTGCGCCTTGGCTGCTGAGCTGAACATGGTGCTGGTCGTGCCGGTCTACGAGCGCGATGGCGTCGGCGTCTATTACAACACGGCTGCCGTCATCGATGCGGATGGCAGCTACTTGGGCAAATACCGCAAGACGCACATCCCCCACTTGCCGGGCTTTTGGGAGAAATTCTACTTTCGCCCCGGCAACCTGGGCTATCCGGTTTTTGATACCGCCGTGGGCAAGGTGGGCGTCTATATCTGCCACGACCGCCACTTCCCCGAAGGCGCGCGGGCACTGGGGCTGAATGGCGCAGAGATGGTCTTCATCCCCTCTGCCACCACACGCGGGCTCAGCCAGCATCTTTGGCGCATCGAGCAGACATCGCATGCTATCTTCAACAGTTATTATGTCGGCACGATCAACCGCGTGGGCATTGAAGGTCCTGATGAGGGCGACTTTTATGGCGAGAGCTATTTCTGCGACCCGCGCGGAGAATTTGTCGGCGAGATGGGCAGCGCCTATGACGAAGAGCTGATCGTGCGCGACCTCGACCTGAGCATGATCCAGGCAGTGCGCGATACCTGGCATTTCTATTTCAACCGCCGCCCCGACCAATATGGCGAGTTGGCGCAGGATACGGTAAGCGTGAGTTAGCCTCCATCCCCTTGGCGCCTTCTCCATAGCGTGCGGGACGGGGGATATACTTGTCGCAATCAAGGTCCTTAAGACTCGCTCATTTTTGGCAGGAGGGCTTTGGGGCGGGGGCAGAAGGAGCATGGAAATGGATTTTGGGATTACATTCAAAGGCGATATTTCTCCGAAGCGCACGGTCGCGCTGTGCAAACAAGCCGAAGTCGCGGGCTTCAAATATGGCTGGTTTTTCGATTCGCATGTGCTGTGGCGCGATTGTTATTTGACCATGGCGCAGTGTATGGCGCACACCGACGCGATGATTTTTGGCCCGCTGGTGACCAATCCCGGTGTGCGCGACTGGTCGGTGGCGGGCAGCATGTACGCGACCTTGGCGCTGCAGAGCGGCAATCGCATCGAAGTCGGCATCGGGCGCGGTGATAGTTCGCGGCGCATGCTGGGCAAGAAGCCCATGACTGTGGCGAATATGGAGCGCTTTGCCGAGGCGCTGCGCGGCTTCGCGCGGGGCGATGAAGTCGCTTATGACGATGCCAGCGCGCAGTTGACCTGGGCGAATGGCTATGAATTGCCGATCTGGGTGGCGGCTTATGGACCGCGGGCGCTGGCTGGGGCGGGGCGCAGTGGCGATGGCTTGGTCATCCAGCTGGCAGAGCCCGGTTTGGTGCGCTGGTTTTCGCAGCAGGCTCTCGCTGGCGGGCGAGCGATCGGCAAAGACATGTCGGCTTATCAGATTATGTCGGCGGCGCCCGTCTGGATCGGCGATATCCATACGGCGCGCGAACAAACCCGCTGGTTTCCGGCGATGGTCGGCAACCATGTGGCCGATATCGTCGAGCGCTATGGCATGGACAGCCCTGACATCCCCGCCAGCCTGACCGCCTACATCGAAGGCCGCAGAGGCTATGATTACAAGGAACATGCCGACAAAGACGCCGACCACCTCGACTTCATCAACGAGGACATCGTTGACGCCTTTGGCATTTTGGGGAATGTTGACGACCATATCGCAAAGTTGAAAGAACTGGCGGCGGCTGGCGTAACACAGTTCAACATCTACCTGATGTGCGGCGAAGAAGAGCGCATTGTGGCGGAATATGGCGAGAAGATCATTCCGATGTTTACTTAGCAAGATCATAGTTGGGTTTGCTTTGGCAAGCCCGCTCCGCTTCCCATAATTCGCAAGCGCCATGCGCGTTCTTGCAGCGAGCCAGCGAGGCAAAACGATGACGATAATCCGCGAACGCACTGACTCTATGACTGTCGAGGACTACTTCGCCTTTGATGAAGCCAGCGAAATCCGACACGAATACATTGACGGCGAGGTTTATCCGATGACAGGCGGAACGGTCAATCATGGCGATATCATAATGAATGCGAGCTTCGCGCTCATGCGGCGTTTGCTAGATAAAGGCTGCCGGGTTTATGCGGGACAGGTGCGCCACCAGATCAGCCTGACACGCTATCTTTATCCTGATGTAAGCGTAATCTGTGGCGCGCGTGAAACCGACGAGCGCTCGCTTGCCCTGCATAATCCCGTGTTGGTCGCCGAAGTTACCTCACCGTCTACAATCAATTTCGACCGTGGCGACAAGCTGGACTTTTACCAAAGCATCGAGTCGCTGGAAGTGATGCTGCTGGTTGACCAGCTTCGCCCCTTTGTAGAACTGTACGCAAGGCAAGGCAAGCGCTGGCTGCGCAGCGAATACAGCGGCATAGCGGCTAGCGTGCCCTTGTCCGCGCTGAACATTGAACTGCCGCTGGCGGAGCTGTATCGCGGCATCGAGCTTTGAAGGCGACGCAGCATGCCAGAGCAACTCTACGAAAGCACATTGAATACCTGGCTGGCGGCGGCTCTTCGTGAGCGCGGTTTGGATGCCCACGCGGAGAACAAGCAAGGCGGCGGCAAACGCCTGGACGTCGAACTCGCGCTGGCTGGCTTGAAGATCGCCCTGGAAGCCGAGCAAGGCTTTACCAGCGCAAAGAAAGCCTCGGCCATCAAAGACGCCGACAGCCGCCTGCGCGATGACCTGGCGGATTGCGCCCTCGCCATTTGCTATCCAGCGGGCTTGGGATCCGAATCTGAGCTGTCGGACTGTGAATTGCTGCATACGTTGCGCAGCCATAAAGAGCGCCCGCCCGCCAGCAAGACCAGTTGGCAGCGGGGCAGCATCGCTCAGCTTGCCAGCGTCTTGCGCAAAATCCCTGACCAGCTTGGCGACCCGGATGAAATTGCCAACCGCCTGTCCTTCAGCTTGGAGCGCGCCGTCGCCCGGCTCAGCGAAAGCCAAAAGCAAGATGTTGCCGCCTGCCTGGACCTGCCGGCCGGCAAGCCCACAACCATCGCGGCGGGCAACGCGCTGTCCAGCCGATTTAATCAAGCCGCCAAGCGCGCCATGCTGGTCATCGCCACCGCCATCATGTTCCACAGCCAACTGGACAAACATCGCCACCAGCTGAAGCCACGCCAGCATACCGGCGACTGGCCGCCCGCCACCGCCAGCCAGTGCGCCGAAAGCCACGACCCGGTCGGCGCGTTTTCGCAAGCCTGGAAGCTGTGGCTGGTCGTCGATTACAAGCCTATCTTCGAGACGGCTCGCAGCGCTCTGCAGGCATTGGCTGGCTCGCATGAGTTTTCCGCCGCTGTTCAGGTTATCGCGCGGGCGTCTCTGCAAGTGACGCGCAACATCGTCGGTCTGCGCCACGATTTGCTGGGGCGCATCTTTCACAAAGCGCTGGATACCGCGCGCTATGATGGCTCGTTCTATACCACCACCGCCGCCGCGACCCTGCTGGCCAACTTGGCGATAGACGAAAGGATGCTCGACTGGACAGACCCCGCCGCCATCGCCCAACTGCGCATCACCGACCCAGCCTGCGGCACCGGCACCCTGCTGATGGCCGCCGCCGAGCGCATTCGTGACTTAACCAGCGCGGGGGAGGGGGCAGACGAAATCTCGCGCTGGCTCATCGAATCCGTCTTGACCGGCTACGATGTCAACCTGACGGCGACGCACCTGGCGGCGACCACGTTGGGTTTGCTCTCGCCGACGACGACCTTCGAGAAAATGAAGATCTACCGCGCCTTGCTGGGCATAGACGAGAACAACGAAGCGAAACTGGGCTCGCTGGAGTTCCTGGATACGGGCGCTGAAGGCCAGCCGCGCCTGCTGGCCTGGCCGACTGGCGTCGAACAAATCGAGACGCAAGCTGAAGTCGCCCAAGCCGAGTCGGCCGACCTGGTCATCATGAACCCGCCCTTCACCCGCGACAGCCTGCGCCACGACCAGTTCAGCCGGGCAGACGAGCGTAAGCTGAAGGCGCGGGAGAAGGAGTTGTTTGATTCTGTCGAAAGCCAGTCGATTCATCGCTCGCACAATGGTGGCGGATTCTTGCAGTTGGCGGAGCACATCGCCAAGCCGAATAACGGGGCAATCGCCGTTGTCTTGCCGCTGGTCGGCGCGACAAATTATTCAACGCGGCTTATGCGCATGTATCTTGCGAAGCAGTTTCACATTGAAATCATCGTCACATCGCACGATCCAACACGAATATATTTTTCGGAGAATACGAGCATTGGCGAAATGCTGTTGATATGTCGCAGGCTGCCCCCGCCCCCCAGCCCCCTCCCCCAAAATGAGGGAGGGGGAGCGCATGCTGCGAGTTCGCTGGAAGATAATGATGCGCCGCAACCGGAAAGGTGGCGTATCTCGCCTGAGTTGAGGCGGCGGATGCGACTGGTTGCGCGAGAACTGCGTAGAAATCCGACCGCAGCCGAAGACAAGCTCTGGCAAGCGCTACGCAAGCGGCAGCTAGATGGACGCAAATTTCGCCGCCAAGTTGCGATTGGAGCCTTTGTGGTCGATTTCTACTGCTCGACCGAACGGTTAGTCGTGGAAGTAGATGGGCCCATTCACGAGACTCAGCAAACTGCCGACCGCATCCGTCAAGCGTTAATCGAATCGCTGGGCATTCGGTTCGTTCGCTTGACAAACGACATGGTTGAAAATCGTTTGCAAGCTGCCCTCGAAATTATTCGCGCGGCTTTTGGGTCCTCGCCTCAAAAAATGAAAGCAAGAGTGCATTCTGCGGCCACGTATAACACTGACGACCCCGCTCAAATCGACGAAAGCCCCCTCCCTCATTTTGGGGGAGGGGGTTTGGGGGTGGGGGCAAGTTCGAAAACCCGCCCGCCCACAAAAATCGTCAACCTCTACGAAAATCCCGCCACGCCAGCCGCCGCTCTCGGGGTCGCTCGCAACATCGTAGAAGACAACCGGGCTGACATCAGCGGAACAGTGCAGGCCTGGCCGCGCGAGCGAATAGAAAAAGGCGATTGGGGCGGCGTGCAATTTTTGTCGCCGTTTCTGTGTGAACGGTTTATTGAATTGCGGGCTGGGCATCTCTTTGCGACTCGTGAGCTGGGAAAAGTTGCTGAAATAGGCCCGGCGGGGCGGGGTATCAGAGGTTTTGCCAATCGTTCTGATGTACCCGACAGAGACGGTATGACAGCGTTATGGTATCACAAAACCGATGTAACGCAAAAAATGGCTACCCAGTGGGATACATATCTTCACCCAAAACCCGGCAAGCATCGACAATTAGCCGCGCTTTGGGAAAAGCGTGGGCAGCTGATGATTGCGACGCGCGCCCGTCTAAACACAGTGAGATGTATGAGCGTGCGTCTTAATCAGGAAGCGCTGGGTTCGCTATGGATTCCCTGCAAGCCATGTTCCGCAGATAAATATAGCGAGAAAGCGCTGGAAAAAGCCTTGTGCGCCTATTTCAATTCCACAATCGGCATCTTGGGATTTTTGGGTGATAGAAGCAACAAAATTCCCTCTTATCCACAAATGTCCATGGACGACCTGCGCCGCATCCCCGTGCCCGACTTCAATGCGCTGCGCCAAAGTCAAGTCACCGCCCTCGCCACCGCCTTCGACACGCTCTGCAACTTCACTTTGCTGCCGCTGCCGCAAATCATGCAAGACGAAACCCGCCTGGCGCTGGACCGCGTGGTAGCCGAGTCGCTGGGCATCGCCCCCGAAATCACCGCCAGCATCCGCCGCGAGCTATCCCGCGAGCCGTCTATCACCGGCAAGCCCTATGAAACCTAAAGCAAAACAGGCGGGAGTGGTGATTTTGGTGGATACGCGTTGCTTTGCCCACCACCCCAAACCCCTCCCCGACTGCCTGTGTCTACGCGACGCAAAAATGAGGGAGGGGCTTACAGGCTGCGAAAGCTCTGGGAAAACTCCCCTTCCCTCGTTCTGGGGGCAAGGGGCCGGGGGATGGGGGCTTGATTGCCATATCCACGCATTCACCAACCTCCGCCCCGTCTCCCTGTTGAGCGTTGCGATTAGCTGTCCAACTCCCCATCCGCCAAGCCAGCCGGCAGCGCCAATGGCTGCTCTGGCGAACTTTGGATGTCGATATGCCGCCCCTGCGCCGCCGATTCTTCCAGCGCCTGCATGATGTCCAGCACATGCAAAGCCAACTCGCCACTGGCGCGATGCGGCCGCCCCGACTGGATCGCATACGCCATATCCGCCACGCCAGCGCCTCGCCCGATATTCGCGCTGTGTGTCAGCGGAATATCCTCCCAAGCCAGCGCCCCGCCCGCTTCGCGCTTGGCATCGTGCGCGACTGTGCTGACTTCGCCATCAAAGCGATTCGGGTCGGGCACAGTCAGCGAGCCTGTTTCGCCGTGGATCTCGATATGCGGCAGGTGATGCCCCCAGATATCGAAGCTGGTGATGACGGTGGCGATCGCGCCGCTTGCGAATTCCAAGCTGCCGGCGATATGCGTATTGACCTCGACAGGCAGCCGCTGGCCCATCAGCGCTTCGCTGGTGGCGATTCGCTCGGAGAAGGTCTTGGCTGCGCTGCCAGCGACCCGCGCCACGGGTCCCATCAGGTTGACGAGGGCAGTCAAATAATAGGGTCCCATATCAAAGAGCGGTCCGCCGCCTTTGCGATAATAGAAGCCGGCGTTGGGGTGCCAGCTTTCTGGTCCATGACTGAGGAAGAAAGCGGTCGCGGCCACCGGCCTGCCGATGCGCCCGTCGTCGATGGCTTTGCGAGCTGTCTGCCCGCCGCCGCCCAAGAAGGTATCGGGCGCGCAGCCCATGCGCCGGCCAGATGCCTGCGCCGCCGCCATGACGCGTCTGCCATCGTCACTGTTCAGAGCCAGCGGTTTTTCGCTGTAGGCGTGTTTGCCAGCCTGCAAGATCTGCAGCGAAACCTCGGCATGGGCGGCGGGGATGGTCAGGTTGATGACGATGTCGATGTCGTCGCGCGCCAGCAAATCATCAACGCTGTGGGCGCTCAGGCTGTGTTGGTCGGCAAATGCCTGCGCGCGCTCGACCAAGATGTCGGCGCAGGCGGTCAATTTGATGACATCAAACGGCGCGCAGCCACGAATATAGGCAGGAGCGATATTGCCCGTGCCGATGATGCCGACATTCAGTGTTTGCATGGAGGGCTCCCTTACAAGGTGTGGGCAGTGCGTCGCGCCTAGCGCATAAATTTTGGGATGTTGCCGCGCACCATGGGCGGGTTGCCGAGCGGGCGCGCCCAGTTGATGGCGTTGGCGATGACCTGATGCACGATGGGCATGTGAAAAATCGGATAGGTCTCGTGCCCGGGGCGGAAATAAAAGACCTTGCCCTGCCCGCGCTGATAACAGCAGCCGCTGCGAAAGACCTCGCCGCCTTCGAACCAGCTGACGAAGACCAGCGTGTCGGGCGGGGGAATGTCGAAGTGCTCGCCATACATCTCGGCTTCGGGGATTTCGATGACTTCGGGCAAGCCAGCGCAGATGGGATGAGCCGGGTCGACCACCCATATCCGTTCTTTTTCATCGGCTTCGCGCCATTTCAACATGCAGCCGGTGCCCATCAGCCGTTGGAAGATCTTGGACAGATGCCCAGAATGCAGCACGATTAAGCCCATGCCGTTCAAGACGCGCTCTTGCACGCGGTCGACAATCTCATCGCTGACCTCGCCATGCGCCATATGTCCCCACCAGGTGAGCACATCGGTCTCGTCCAGCACAGCCTGAGTCAGGCCATGCTCGGGTTCGTCGAGCGTGGCGGTTTTGATGTGAAAGCCATGGGGGGCGAGCCCAGCCGCCAAGGCGCGGTGCATGCCATCGGGATAAATCTGTGCGACTTTGTCATTGCGGTGTTCGTGGCGGTATTCGTGCCAAATCGTCACGCGCAGGGGGTTCATGGTCTGCCTTTCGCTGCTGCTTGCCAGTCCAGCGCATTATGCACGCTGGGGGTGCAATTGCAACTTGCAGTCTGGGGCAACGGCTATATTCCACGCCAACTTTTCGGTAAATTTCTCGCAGAGGCAATTCGCAGCCCAGCGCATCCCGACCCTGCTGTTGGCTTATTGCCGCGCTTTGACGCCTGCCATCGCCTCCAGCGCGCGGATGATGCTGTGGTTGCCATCATCGCCATGGCCCTGGGCTTGCAGGGTGCGGTACAGGTTGAAGCAGAGCGCCGTGGCGATCACCGGAATGCCCATTTTGTCCGCCGCGCCCAGCACCAGCCGCAGATCTTTCTGCTGCAAGTCGATTGAAAAGCCGGGCTCCCAATAATCGTCTATCACCTGCGGGCCGCGATTGGCCAGCATCCAGCTGCCAGCCGCGCCGCCTGTGACCGCTTGCAGCATTTTGTCCAGGTCGACGCCGCCGGCTTTGGCAAAAAGCAGCGCTTCGCTGGCGGCCAGCATATTCACTACGCAGAGAATCTGGTTGGACAGTTTGACCGTCTGCCCGGCTCCCTGCTCGCCGACATGGGTGATGGTGCTGCCCATGGCTTCGAAGCAGGGCATCGCGCGCGTCACATCGGTTTCGCTGCCGCCGATCATGATGCTGAGCGTGCCATTCGCCGCGCCCTCGCTGCCGCCGCTGATCGGCGCATCCAGCATAGCCACGCCCTGCGCATTCAGCTGCCGCGCGATCTCGACCGTGTTGACCGGGTTGATGGTGCTCATGTCGATGACCAGGTCGCCGGTCGATGCTCCGTGAATGACGCCGTCTTCGCCCAAAATGACCTGCTCGACATCGGGCGTGTCGCTGACGCAGGTGATGATGATGTCGCTCTGCGCCGCGACTTCGCTGGGCGAGCTGGCTGCCTTTGCGCCGCGCTCGCCGAACGGGGCCATGCGTTCCGCCGTGCGATTCCAGATGGTGAGGTCGAAGCCGGCGCGCATGAGGTTGTCGACCATGCCGCGTCCCATGATGCCCAAGCCGATGAAGCCGATCGATTCGCTCATTGTGATTGTCCTCGAGAGATGCGCTGCGTATGTGCCAATTCTAACAACAGAGAGCGCCGGCGGCACAGAGGCAAGGCTTGTCAATTGGCGGATTTGCGCGTACCTTAAATACGAAGCGATTGAGCGAAATCCTATGTTTCAATCACCCGAGCCCAATGTCTCGATAGTAAGCGCGCATTTGCCTGTCCGAGCCCAAACTTCAAAGTCCGCTGGGGGGCGCGCTTTGGCCGGCGCAACTTTCGGAATGATTTCCTGATGCCACAGCAGGCAGCGCCTATAGGCATCGTCCGACACACACAGCCTATCACGATACATGAAACGACAGACGCTCATGGTTCAATCTCAACCCAACATCATCGTCTTTTTCACCGATCAGCAGCGCTGGGACACGACGGGTGTGCATGGCTGCCCGCTCGACCTGACGCCCAATTTCGACCGGCTCGCGCGCGCCGGCTGCGATGTGCATTATGCCGTCACCTGCCAGCCAGTCTGTGGTCCCGCGCGCAGTTGTTTGCAGACGGGTCGCTATGCCACGGCAACCGGCTGCTTTCGCAACGGCATCGCCCTGCCAGCCGCAAGCCGCACCCTGGCGCATTATTTCAGCGAGGCGGGTTATGCTACGGGTTACATTGGCAAGTGGCATTTGGCTGACCAGGGACCTGGCGCGGTGCCGGCCGAGCAGCGGGGCGGCTACGATTATTGGCTGGCGGCCAACGCGCTGGAATTCACCTCGGATGCCTATGACTGCGTGATGTACGACGAGGCTGGCGAGGCGGTCAAGCTGCCTGGCTACCGCGTGGATGCGCAGACCGATGCCGCTATTCGCTACCTGGACGCGCACCAGCAAGAACCCTTCTTCCTCTTCATCTCCTACCTAGAGCCGCACCACCAGAACCACCGCGATGATTATCCCGCGCCGCCGGGCTATGAAACGCGCTATCGCGGCAGTTGGATGCCACCCGATCTGCTGGCTTTGGGCGGCTCGGCTCATCAGCAGTGGGCGGGTTACTGTGGCATGATCAAGCGGCTGGATGAAGCCTTGGGCAGGCTGGTCGACGCGCTCATCAGCCTGGACAAACTCGACGACACCATCATTTTGTTCACCAGCGACCATGGCAACCACTTCAAGACGCGCAATGCCGAATACAAGCGCTCATGTCACGATTCGTCAGTGCGCCTGCCCACCATGCTGCATGGGGGGCCTTTCACAGGCGGCGGACGCCTATCGCAGTTGGTCAGCCTGGTCGACCTGCCACCGACCTTGCTGGACGCCGCGGGCATCCCCGTGCCCCAGCCCATGCAGGGTCGGTCGATTTTGCCCTTGCTCAGCGGCGCCGCGTCCGATTGGCCCAAAGAAGCGTTCATCCAAATCAGCGAATCGCATGTCGGGCGCGCTATCCGCAGCAAGCGCTGGAAATATGCCATCCGCGCGCCACACCGAAGCGGCAGCGACCACGCCGACAGCGACCGCTATGTCGAATCGGAATTGTACGACCTGCTGGCGGATCCGGAAGAGTTGGACAATCGGGCTGGCTGCGCGTCGCACCGTGAAGTCGCCGATGTGCTGCGTCAGCGCCTCGTCAACCGCATGCTCGCCGCCGGAGAAGCCCGGCCGGTCATCGAGCCAGCTCCCGATAGCGACTGCATCGACCAATGGCGCGTCAGCAGCGCAGAAGCCTGGGACTAAAGCGGAACCGAGCAAGCTGCGCGCGAAAGATTTGCCACGCAGACACCAAGCGCCCAGAGGCGGCAAAGTCTCTTGTGCACTCATAAAAGACTTGGTGTCCACGCTGCTTAAGTTGCCGGGCGAGTTTTCTTGGGCTCAGGGCTTCATGTTGAGGCAATCGCCCTGCGAAATTGGTGTATACTACTAGCTATCAGCCGCTGAGTGAGATGCCTCGCATGATTCGTCGCTTGCTTGTTTTCCTGTGCTGTTTATGGGCGCTGCCTGTCGCCGCGCAGACCAATGAAGCCAGCCTGCCGCTGCCGCCCGCCTTCCGCATGGGCAGTCTGGGCAGAGACTATCAAGGCTGGAACAACTGTGGTCCAGCCACGCTGACCAACGCGCTGGCGCACTTTGGCTATGCCGATGATCAAAACCGCGCCGCCAACTGGCTCAAACCCAATTATGAAGACAAAAATGTGAGCCCTTGGCAGATGGCGGCATTCGTCAATACACAGATCCCCGAGCTGCCTGTCTTCGCCATCGTGCGCAGCGGCGGCACATTGGAATTGCTGAAAATGTTGCTGGCGAATGGTTTTCCCGTGATTATCGAAAAAGGCTATGAGCCCAGCGGCTACGACTGGATGGGGCATTATCTGCTGATGGCGGGTTATGATGACGCGCTGGCGCAATTCACCACCATGGACAGCTTTCGCGGACCCGACACCCGCTATGCCTATGCCGATATCCTGGCATACTGGCAGCACTTCAATTACCAGTACATTGTGCTCTACACCGTCAACCGCCACGAAGAGTTAATGGGGCTGCTGGGCGCGGACGCCGATGAATGGCAGAACACCATCAACGCGCTGGAGCTGGCGCGAGCCGAAGCCACCTCCGACCTAGAAGACGCGCACGCCTGGTTCAACATGGGCAGCAGCTTCGTGGGCTTGCAGATGTATGACGCGGCGGCGCAAGCCTACGACCGGGCGATCGCGCTGGGTCTGCCCTGGCGCATGTTCTGGTACCAATTTGGCGCGCTGGAAGCCTATTATCACACCGGCCGTTACGATGACATGATGCGCATCGTCCGCCAAAACCAGAACGACGGCGGCGGGCAATATGTCGAAGAAACCTATTATTATCTTGGGCTGGCGCGCGAGGGACGCGGCGAAATGGATAAGGCGCTTCAGAATTACATCACTGCGCTGACCTTCAATCCCAATTTCACGCCGGCCCGCGAGGCGCGCGACCAACTGCGGGCGGCGCAGACTGGCTGAGGGCGGCGCGGCAGGGCCACCCCTCTACAGATACGCCGCATTCACCGCGAAGAGCTCATCCACCATCGATTGAATCTCCCGCAGCGAGCAGACAGCCGCGGACAAGGGCGAATAGGCGACAGCCTGATAAATCAGTCGTTTGTCGCCCCGCAAGATGCCCGCTACAGCCATCTCTTCGATCTGCGCATACAGGTTGGTCAATGGCGCGACCGAAGTCGGCAGCGGACCCACCGCCACCGGCTCTAGCCCGTCGCGAGATGCCCAGACTGGCACTTCGACGCAGGCTTCGGCGGGCAGGTTATCCACCAAACCGCGATTGGGCACATTGCCATTGAACTTGAAAGGCTCGCCGCCTTCCATGGCATTGATGATGTAGGCTGCGTACTCGTGTCCGCGCGCGAGGTCAATCTCATCTTGAGAGAACCAGGCGTGGATATCATCGCGCCAGTCATGCTCGCGCCGGCGATACTCTTTCAGGATGTAGGCATGTTCGCCAGGAT
Organism: Chloroflexota bacterium; assembly: GCA_026709625.1. GTDB lineage: Bacteria > Chloroflexota > Anaerolineae > Aggregatilineales > Phototrophicaceae > UBA6055. The sequence continues at coordinate 14,448 of JAPOSR010000047.1, read as the reverse complement.
TCCAGTTTGTGCCGTGCGTGGCGTATTTTTCAATCAGGTCGGGGCGCTTGCGAAACCACCAGTTGTATTCGCTGTTGTGCCCGCTGGACTCGGTCACATAATAATCCAGCGCCAGGTACATTTCGTTGCGCACCTGCTCGGCATTGTAAATCTCGGCATTGTCGCTGATTGCGCGCTTGATGCGCGGATAGGCATCTTCGCCATTCCAAGTGTAGTCGATGAACCAAGCAGTGTGGTTGATGCCGGCGCAGGTGTAGTTGATTTCATCGTAGGGCGCGCCGATCCACTCCGCCAGCATCTTGGATGTGCCTTGCACGCTGTGGCAGAGGCCCGTCACGCGGATGTCGGTTTCGATATCCAGCGCCCGGCAAAGCATCGCCATCGGGTTGGTGTAATTCAGCATCAGCGCGGCGGGGCACAGTCGCTGCATGTCACGGGCGATATCCAACATGACGGGGATGGTGCGCAGCGAGCGAAAGATGCCGCTGACGCCACGGGTATCGCCAACATTCATATCCACGCCATACTTCATAGGGATCTCGATATCGTGCCGCCAGACATCGGTGGAACCGACCAGAATGGTCACCACCACATAATCGGCGTCGCGCAGCGCTTCTTCGCGGTCGAGCGTGGCGCTGACAGTCGCAGGATAGCCGCCAGCCGCCACGATGCGCTCCACAGCGCGCTGGGCGAAATCCAGCCGCTCGGCATCAATATCCATCAGCGCGATCTCTGCGCCTTGCAGCAGGGGAAAGGTGAATATGTCTTTGACGAGGTTGCGCGTGAAGCCGAAGCTGCCAGCGCCGATGAAGGTGATTTTGGGCATGCGTGCATCTCCAATGGCAGAATAAGCCAGCATTATACACACCAATCGCGCGCAAAGGCGAGTCTCCTGGGTATCAGGGAGTGGTGAATGCGTGGATATGGCCACTAAGTCCCCATCCCCGGCCCCTTGCCTCCAGAACGAGGAAAGGGGGTTTTGCCTGCGCTTCCGCAGCCTGGTAGGTAGCCTCTCCCTCATTTTGGGGGGAGGGGTCTGGGGTGGGGGCAAAGCAGCGTGTATCCACAAAAATCGCCACTCTTGGGCATCAGCCGCAGCTGTCTCGACTCACCCCGTCGCGACTTTTTCGGATCAATGGTCGACGAATTTGCCGGTTGCGTCGCTGCGATAGCCACTTTGCGCGCCCAGTTCATCTCGGAATGCCTCGCTGCGCAGGGTTTCCAGCAGCGCCTGCATGCGCTCCATCGTCACGAAGCGTTGGGGTATCGCCAGGTCGAAGCGCTCCCAGGCCAGCCCGACAAAGTCCAAGCCCAGCGCTTCGGCTGCGCTGCGCAAGCCCATGCCACAATCGCCGATGCCGTCCGCCACTGCCGCCGCCACCGCCAGGTGCGTATGCTCCTCGTGCTCATAGCCGGCCACTTCTCGGCTATCAACGCCTTGCCGCGCCAACAGATAATCCAGCAGCACGCGTGTGCCCGCGCCGCGTTGCCGATTGATAAAACGCGCCCGCCGCAGATCACCCAGCGACTGAATGCCCAGCGGATTGCCCGACGCCAGCATCAGTCCCTGTTCGCGGTGCGCAAAGGTGACCAACTGGGCGGGCTTTTCGTCCAAATAGCGCCGCACAAAGCTCGTATTATAGCGACCGGCTTCGGGGTCGAAGAGATGCGTGCCAGCCAGATGCGCTTCGCCCCGCCGCAGCGCCAGCAAGCCGCCCAACGAACCAACATTGACCGACACCAGCCGTCCGCCACCGCCCAGTCGCAGGTGCGTCGCCAGCAGCTCCAGCAGTGGATCGTGACTGCCCATAATTAGCAGGCTCTGCTGGATTTCATCCCGAGTCCGCAGCAGCGTGACTTGCAGGCTGTCGCCACGGTCCACGCCTTCATGAAAGCGGGGGATGCGCGCTAGCCCGTCCGCCCGCACCAGCGAAGTAATCACGCCGGCACCTCGCCCCAGCGGCGTCGCTTGCAGCTGCCCGTCGATATCCGCCAGCGCCACGCGCACATAGTCATCATCGCCCAGCGGCGAAGCGATCTTCTGCGTGGAAACTGCCGCGACCGGCTTCACCTGCGGTGGCGACAAGCCCAGCCATTGGCGGATTAATGGCGTAATCAGCAGCTCGCCCGTCAATGCCGCGCTGACGGGATAGCCAGGCACGCCGATGACGGGCAAGTCCCGCGCCATGCCGATAATGACCGGATGGCCTGGGCGCACGGCGATGCCATGCACCAGCACTTCGCCAAGTTGCGCGATGGCGGCGGCGCTGAAGTCCTGCGCGCCCGCTGATGAACCAGACAGCAGCAGCACCAGCTCTGGCTCATCGTCCAGCGCCGATTGCAATGCCGCTGTCAAGGCTGTCGAGTCGTCGCCGACGATATCGCCGATGCTGGCTGTCCCGCCCGCTTGTTCGATCTGCGCGGCGAGCATCAGGCTGTTGTACTCGGTCAGCTGTCCACGACCGGGCTGTTGATCGTGCGGCAGCAGTTCGTCGCCGGTCGGGATAATGCGCACATGCGGACGTCGCCGCACCGCCACCTGCGCATGTCCACAGCCAGCCAGCGCGCCCAAATCGACCGGGCGCAGGGCATGATTGACTTGCAGCACAGTCTCGGTGGTCACGATGTCTTCGCCCATCAGACGCACATGCTGCCAAGGCGGGACGGCAGCATAGATCAGCAAGCCGTCAGCATGATCCTGGTTGACATGCTCGATCATGACGACGGCGTCGGTATCGGCGGGCAGGGGGTCGCCCGTGTTGACCGCGAAGGCGCTTTCGCCCAGCTGCAGCCGCAGGGGCTGCGTTTCCCGCGCCGAGATCGTGCTGTCGGCGCGCAGGGCATACCCGTCCATGGCCGCGCAGTGATAATGTGGTGATGAGCGAATGGCTTGCACGGGCTGCGCCGTAACCCTGCCCAGCGCATGTGCCAGCGGGATGCGCTCGCCGCCCATAGGCTGCGCGGCGCCGGCGGCTTGCAGCGCGGCTTGCAGGGTCGCGCGCGCCTCGTCCAGCGGGATATCGGTGAGGTAGATATTGCGCTTGGCCATGCTGGCATTTAAGCATAGTTGGCGCGCCGATACAAATAGGCGGTCTTTTGGGAGTGGCGAATGCGTGGATATGGCAACCAAGCCCCCATCCCCCGGCCCCTTGCCCCCAGAACGAGGGAAGGGGAGTTTTTCCCGCGCTTCCGCAGCATGGTATAGCCCAGCGCGCAACGTTAACTCCAAAGCCGGTCATGGGATGTTGTTTCGTTCCAGGCGGCGGTCGGCGCGAAGTAGCCAGCGTCTTTGCCTGGGCGCTTGTCCATGCGCTCGCGGATCGCCGCTTCGTTCAGTGCGCCAAAGCCCAGACCGGGCGATTCGGGCACGCGCGCATAGCCATCCACCACCAGCGGTTTTTCGATGTCGTCAATCAGGTCTTCCCACCAGGATAAATCTACCGAGTGATGCTCCAGCACATAGAAGTTTTCGGTAGCGGCGGCGCAATGCACATTGGCGAGGAAAGAAATCGGTGATCCGGCAAAGTGCATGGCCATCGCGACGCCATAATCCTGCGCGAGGTCGCCGATCTTTTTGGTCTCCATGATGCCGCCCGATGTGGCGAGGTCGGGGTGAATCACCGATACTGCGCCGGCTTGCAGCAGCGGCAGAAAGCCTTCTTTCAGGTAGATGTCTTCGCCCGTGCACAGCGGCGTGCGCAGGCTTGTTTTCAGCTGTCGATATTGCTCGGTCAGTTGCCAAGGCAGCATGTCTTCCAGCCAAGCCAGTGAGAAGGGATCGAGCGCCTGCCCCAGCCGAATGCAAGATTCCAGCGTGATGTGCCCAAAGTGGTCGACTGCCAGCGGGATTTCATAGCCGATGACATCGCGCACTTGCCGCACATAGTCGACCATGAAGTCGATGCCGCGCCGCGTGATCTGAATGCCTTTGAACGGGTGCATGACCTCGGGCAGATCGTGCATGTGCGGGGCAGCCGAAAGCGCTCCTGGCATTCCCCGCAGCAGGTCGATGCCCAGGTCCATCTTGAGGAACTTGAAGCCAGCATCCATGCGCCGCCGCAGTCGTTCGCCCATCTGCCGCCCGTCGGACACTGTGTCGGTGTCACAATAAATCAGCGCCTTGTCGCGGAATTTGCCGCCAGCTAGTTGATAGGCTGGCACGCCATAGGCTTTGCCCGCCAGGTCGAAGAGCGCCATCTCGACGCCGCAGACGCCGCCACCCTGCCGCCCATGAAAGCCAAATTGTTTGATTTTGCGAAATAACTTGTCGATGTTGCAGGGATTTTCGCCCAGCAAGCGCGATTTCAACAGCAGGGCATACGAGGCGCTGGCGCCATCGCGCACTTCTCCATAGCCGCTGACGCCCTGGTTGGTATCCAGCCTCAGCAGCGTCACATCAAAAGGCAGCGCGCGCAGATTCACGATGCGCATATCGGTAATGCGCAAATCGCTGGGGCGGCTGTGCCTGTCGATATTGGCGCCGAGATTAGCGCTGGACATCATGCCCTCTGGACGCGGCTTATCGGACAGATCGCTATGCGAAGGTCCGCTCTAACAAGTTCTGTGTGGCGATTCGGCTTTGTACTTACTCGCCGATGAATTTCCCTGGCCGAAGGTCTTTGCCCACCAGCCCTGGATGATCGGGCGAGTATTTGCGCGCCCTGAAGATGGCGTTGTTGATGCCCAACCCACGCTCAACCTCGTCGTCCGCGCCCGCAAATCCCTCTGAAGTCATGGGATTGATGAATTCCCAGACAACTTCCCCTGCGGCGCTTACCTCGATCAAACGACCAGAGCGCCCCTCCGTAATCAGTGTGTTGCCATTGGGCAGCCGCTGAACGCCAGATATGAAAGGAGAGAAGAAATCTTCTGCATATTGCCATACGATCTCGGGCTCGCCTGTCCAGTCATAGCGGCCATCTGCTCGGACGTGAGGGGACAGCTCAATGATCGACGAATACTCATCGGACCCGGTTTCGTCCTCTCTGGTCAGGTTGTTGCGGTTGTTAAAGATGAGGAAATTGCCTGCGCCGGGCAGGCCTTGGTCAATCCATTGCACATCATGCTGTTGAAACAGCTGCCGGTCTTCGCTGAGGCTGCCAGCTCCATGTGCGAATGGATTTCCCCAGCGATAGAGCAAATCGCCGGCTGGCCCACTGGCCTCTTCGGTCGTTTCGCTGTGGTCGATGACCCAGAATTCGTCAAAACTGCGGACGCTCATCACCACCTGGTCAAGCATGGGGTTGTAGTTGACCATATTGGCATGCATCCAATTGCCTGCCCCTGCCGATTGGGTGGAGGTAATGCCTTTTAGGTAGTAGGACTGATAGTTGATGTCGATGCGCTGGGGATGTTCTGAAACAGCGCCATAATTGGGCAAGGCTGGATCAAGAGCCTGAATCAGATGATCCATCGGATTCCATATCCACAGCACTTCGCCCTGGGCAAGGTCAATCTCTACGATGGTGTCTGGAAGGAAGTATTCAATGCCGTCGAAATGCTCTGCAACGATTGCTGGATTAAGCCCCATGGCTATCGCTTCATCAATGTGATAATACTGCCGCACGACCGCGATGATGTTGCCGTTTGGCAAGATATCCACGCCATGGTGATGATGTCGTTCGGCGTCGGTAAAGGCGAATTCGCTTATCAACTCGCCATCCCAGGTGAACTCTGCAAAGCCACCATCTGGCGGAAAACCTCTTGGCATCAATGTATAATCCATGATGTCCCTTGCCGATCTCACGACCAGCAAGTTGCCATTTTCGAGCAAATGAACTTCACGAGTGCGAGATCCAAAGTCCCATTGCCGGATCACCCGACCTTCGTTGTCGATGACATAAGCAAGACTATTGATTTGGGGAGCGACGAATGTATAGCCGGCATAGGCTTGTTCTGTATTGACCACGACTCCCAACTCTGCGTTTTGCACAGAGCCAGGAAAGGCGAGGCAGATCAGTGCAAACAATATCCACAAGATACGAAATGACATTTGTTTGTTTCTCCTCTCGCGCCTGGCATTGCAAGAACAGCGAATTCTTTGCAATTCTGCCACAATTGTAATGATTTTCCGGATATGCGCTAGCGGTATAACCAGTATTTTGCGCGGCAAAGCGCTGGAAAAACGCCATTCAGCGCCGCAGCAGATTTCGCTCGCGATATACATCGGCGGCCTCGCGGATGAACGCGGCATTTTCGCATGCGCCATAGGTCGCTTCCAGATAATCAGCCAGGCGCGTCAACTCGGCGTAACTGGCGCGCTCCGGGCGCAACATGTCATAGATGCGCAGCAGCTCATCGTTGGGCACATCGCTGAGCTCGGCGGCGCGCAGCAGGTTTGCAGCCAGCTGTGGGAAGCCGCTGGCGCGAGCGATATCGGCTTGCTGGCGCAGGGTATCGGCGTGGATGCGCAGGTCGGCGCCGCTGACTTCGCCCGCGCCGACAGCTTCAGCGCTTATCTCATGCAGGGGGCGGTTGCTGTGGGCGCGCAAGGTATTGGCTGCGTGTTCGCGCAGGGGATATTGGCTCACAGGGATGGCTCCCAATCGTAGCGCAATTCTTGGGGTGGCGTGTCGGGGCGCACCTCGTCCGTTTCGCGGCGGTGCAGCAGCGCTGTCTTTACGATGAGCCGCAAGCGCGCGCCGTTGTCGATCTTGACGGCGACTGGCTGCGCAGGCCGCCCCAGAGCATAGCGCGCCGCATTGCGGCCGATCTGTTCATAAGTCGCCAGGCTCAGGCTGGGCGATTGTGGAAAGAGCTCCAGGTTGTTCAATGGCGCCAGGTCGCGCTGGTGGATGACGGCGGTGCCGCGCGATTGCAAGCCAATGCCGATGCCGCTGCCACTGAGCCGCGCGCCGACATAGCCGATAGCCGCGCAATCTGATGAATGATAGACGCGTACAATCCGCGCCAACCCGCCTTCGCTGGCGATGCCTGTCAGCAGGGCTTGCAGCACAGCTTCGTGCGCCAAGCCGCCGATGGTAAAGCCCATTGCCCGTCCAAAAGCGGGTCCCAGCGCTAGCACGACTTCTTTTTGGCTGCCCTTTGCCGCAGCGCCCAGCTCGACCAGTCGGCTGATAGTCCCGCCCAGATGCGGCTCTACAAAGCCAGCCGGCGACTGTGCCTGGGGGATGGCTTGCATATCGCTCCAGCGCTGCCCCGCCACGCGATAGCCGCTGCCCGGACCTGTGTAATCGTTGGCATCGTTAATCGCGCTGCGCACCCGAAAGTCGGCATCGAAAATGGCGGAAGGCTGCAAATAATCGCCGGCGATGCGCTGGCGTCCCATCTCCAGGATGTTGTCGGCGATACCGGCAAAGTCACGAGCCTGCAAAGCGCGGATCACCGCCACGAAGTCTGTTTCACCGTCCAGAAAGTCGTCGGCCGCCGCCAAGTCGGGCAGGATGTCGCGAGCGGGCATATCATCGCTGCTGTGCGCGACGGTCGCCGCCTCGACCTCGGTGTCGCTTATGGCCGGCAAGCCTAACTCGGCATAGACAGCTTGAATGGCGCGCGCCGCTTTTTTGCGGGCTGCCAGGGCTTCGTCTTCGCGGACGGGGCGCAGTCCGCCGTCGATCTGCATATCGCGCTGCAACACATTGTAGTCGTCAAAATCTTCGGCATCGAAATTGCCGCCACCGAAGAGATTGTCGCGCTTGGGAACGGCGCTGTAGCCGCTGAAGATGAAATCAGCGCCGGGGATGAATTGCAGCATCAGCTTGGCAGTTTTGCGAATGCTGGAATGCGAAGCCAGCGCGTCGTTGCCCGCGGCCACTTCCAAGCCCAGCATGGCTGCCAGCAGATTTTCCGCCAGCACAGCGCGCACGCCGCCGGGCAGCGCCTCGGGCAAGGCGATGCACGAGATGGAGCCATTCTGCACGCCTTGGCTGCCCGCGCCCTTGACCAGCAGCAGACAGCGCGCTTCGAGGTAGAGCATGGATTTTTGCTCAGCGCGTCCCATCAGGGCTTCGCTGCCTGTGCCGCTAGTGAAGCGGATCTTCACGCCGCGCGAGGCATAAGCCGAGGCCAAAAAGGCTTTTGACCAAGGCGTGTCATCGCCATCTGTGAAGGTCATCTCCGTGCCATACACAGACAGGGTTTCGGCATAGCTGGTCAGCCCCTTCATCGCCAGGCGCAAACCCAGCGACTCTTCGACCGAGCACTGCGTCAGCACGCCGGCGCGTCCGGTCTGCGTGCCCACGAGGATGGCCAGCGCGCACAGTGGCGCCGAACGCGCCACCCGCACGGTTGTTTCTACTTCGGCAAAGCCTCGCAAAGCCGCTTCAGCCGCGTCGGCTGCCAGCAGCGCCGGGTGTTCACGCCAATTTGTCACATGCGCCTGGTTGGCTGGCCGGCGGCGGATTCGCATCTTCGCCAAGCCCGTCATCATCTCCAGCACAGTCATGTGCCGCATGATTTCGCAGAGCTTGGCGGGAGTGCAGCCAGCCACCAACCTGGCGATTGTGGCGCGCGGCACATTGATGTCGGCCAGCATGCGCGCATACTCCTGCGCCGGCAGCGCCATGGCTTCGGGCGCGACAGCCAAGTCGAGCGCATGCGCAACGATGAAGCGGTCCAGCGCGTCAAAATCTTCGCAGAGCCTGCCATCCATCTCCTGCACGCGGCATTCGCGCATGGTCAGGCTTGGCGCGGGGTCGTAGGGGCTGTCGGCGACTATCAAGCCGGCTTCTGGCCAAGGCTCGACGAAGGTCTCTTTGTTGATGTTGCGCCGCGCCAGCCGGTCAAAGCGCTTGGAACGCGCCATGCGCCAACTCCTCAGTGTTGTGGCGCGAGTCTAGCACGGCGAGAGGCGGCTGTCGAATGGGTTGTGGCGGGCTCAGCCGCGCGTCTCTGCCAGCAGGTCATCCAGCTCGTCGCGCGGGAATTGCGCCGCCAGCGACCACAGCACGCCACGCGCCGCGATGTAAGCCGAAAGCGACAGTGTCAATATCAAGGCGAATGCGATGGGCAAGAAGAGGCTGGCCAGCAGCGGCAGCAGCGCCCCGACTGTGAAAGTCAGGCTGCGCCAGGGCTGGCTGAATACCAGCAGCAGACTCAGGCGGATGGTGGCGCGCAGGGGCAGCCGCGCCAGCGAAAGCAGCGACCAAGCATACAGATTCGCTATCAGCAAGAGCAAAGCCGCGCTGAGAGTCATGGCCAGCGAGAGGCTGGTGAGGTAGTCGCGCTGCGCCATTGACGGGATGATGTTGAGGTTTGTGATGATCAGCAGCCCCGCCAGCCAATCGCCGAGCCCCAGCAGCAGCGCCGCCCGCCAGCGGCTGCGCAATGCGCCCAGATACACGCGGAAGAATTCCGGCTGCCGTCCCTGCGCCCACTCGTTCATCACCGCGAACATGCCCAGCAAACCCAGCGGCGCTCCGACAACAGTCATCAGCAGAAACGCGCTGACCAGGTTCGTGAGCAGGAAGGTGCCGATGCGCTCGGCGCCGGCATAAAAGCCGCTATCCAGCACAGGCGCGGTATCAGCCTTTCAAACCAGTGGTCGAGATGCCTTCCACCAGATAACGCTGGAAGGCGATGAAGATGACGAAGACGGGCAGCAGCGACAGCGCCGACATGGCGAAGATCGCGCCCCAGTCGGTCTGCCCGGATGGGTCGGAGAAAGTGCGCAGCGCCAATGAAACCAAATACAGTTCCGGGCTGTTCAAATAGATCAAAGGCACGAGGAACTCATCCCATGTCCAATAGAACGAAAAAATCGCGGCGGTGATGATGGCGGGCGTCAGCTGCGGCAAGATGACGCGCAGAAATATGCCGATCTTGTTCGCGCCATCGATCATGGCTGCCTCGTCCAGGTCGACCGGGATGCTGCGGATGAACTGGATGATCATGAAGATGAAAAAGGCCGAGCCGCCAATGCGCGGCAGCAGCAGCGGATAAAAGGTGTTTAGCCAGCCCAGCTGCTTAAACACAATGTACTGCGGGATGATCTGCACCTGAGTCGGCAGCATCAAGGTCAACAGCATGATGGCAAACCACAGCCGCCGCCCACGAAAACGCACGCGAGCGAATCCGTAAGCGACTGCCGCCGAGGCGCTGACGCTCAGCAAAGTGCCCAACGTGGCATAAAAGAGTGAATTGCGATAGAAGGTGGCGAAGCTGATGCCGCCAAAACCCGCCCAGCCATTGGGATAATTCTGTGGATACGGCTCGATCGGCAAGATCGCCGTCTGATTCGTCCAGATCTCATCCGGCGGTTTGAAGGAACTGCCGACCAGCCACAAGATTGGATAGAGCATGATTAGCGCGGCAAGCGCAACCAAGCCATGATAAAAGAGCGACCGAGCCGCTGGCTGCCGATGCCAAGGTATTGACGGGCGTGTCCCAGCCGAGCGCGCTGGAGGATCGACAACCGCCATCAGGCTGGTCCCTCGTCCGATTCATAATGCACCCAATAGCTCGACGAGCGGAAGACCAGGGCGGTCAACAGCGCGATAACCATCAGCATGACCCAAGCCATGGCCGACGCATAACCCATTTCGTTTAGCTCGAAGGCGCGGCGATAAACATAGAGCGCATAGAAGAGGGTGGTATCCAATGGCCGTCCCTGGGTGACGATGAAGGCTTGCGTGAAGACCATAAAGCCAGAGATAAGCTGCATGATGAGATTAAAAAAGATAATCGGCGTGAGCATGGGCAGGGTGATGCGCAGAAAGCGCTGCAAGGCGTTTGCGCCGTCGATCTCCGCCGACTCATACAAGTGTCTTGGGATATTTTTTAGACCAGCGAGGAAGATCAACATCGGCGAGCCGAACTGCCAGGCAGCCAGGATAATCAATGTCCAAATGGCGGTTTCGGGTCTGCCCAGCCAATTTGGACCTTCGATTCCCAACAGGCCCAGCGTAAAGTTGACCAGCCCGTCGTTGCCAAAGATCTCCCGCCACATAACCGCCACGGCGATGCTGCCGCCGACGATGGAAGGCGCATAAAAAGCCGCGCGATAGACGCTGACGCCGCGCCGCCCGGTATTCAGCAGCATGGCCACGCCCAGCGCGAAAACCAGCTTCAGCGGCACCGCAAACACCACATAGTTCAAGGTGGCGTTTACCGAGCGCGCATAACGGCGGTCTTCGAAGAACATTCGCTGGAAATTGTCGAGCCCGATGAAGTCGCCGCTGTTGGACAAGATATTGTAGTCGGTGAACGACAGCGCCAGCGATACAGTGATCGGGATCAGCGTAAAGAGGAAAAAAGCCGCCAGCCATGGTCCAATAAAAAGGTAGCCGACCAGGTTGTCCTGACCAAAGTTGGAACGTTGGCTGCGTTTGGCTTTGGTCAGTGTCGCGGACGCCATGATGTCCTCAAGATTGGCGCGCCTTCCCCCCAAGCGTGTCGAGAGGAGGGCGCTTTTTTGCAACTGTGAACGGCCGGCTCTCCTCTCAATGTCCTGCGAGAGGGGAGCAAGGCAGGGAGCGTCTATTGGGCAGCCAGGATGCGGTTGGCTTCTTCGCGCAGATAGGGCGCGGCTTCTGCGGGCGAGATCATGCCATACATGACTGGCTCGACGAATTCCGGGACAAAGATGCTGCTGACAACATCGGCGTGCGCAGCCGGGTCAGCCGGGCGAATGGAGCTGTTGTCCATCTCGATGATGCCCAGGTAGCTGAACATTTCGGCTTGGGCGGGTCCCAAGTTTGGCATCAGCGAGTCGCGGACGACTGACGATACCGGCACGCCGCGTTCGGCTTCCAGGATTTGGTTGGCTTCCACCGAATTGGTGAACCAGTCGATAAAAGCCGCCGCTTCATCTGGATTGTCAGCCTGTGAAGTGATCGAGAAGAACTGCGATGGCTTGATGTAATTCTGCGACTGTCCGCCTTCGGGGCGCGGGATGGGGTACATGACGAAGTTGCGCTCGGGACCAGCGGCGTTCCACACAGCCACGATCTGGTTGCTCCAGTGGTAAGCCATCGCCGCTTCTTGGCTGACGATTAACTGCGCTTCGACGCCTTGGTCGCCACGCGCGATATTGTCTTCGTAACTCTGCATGCCGCCGCTTTCTTGCAGTCGCAGCAGCATATCGTAGTAATCAATCAACGGCTGGTCGTCTTCATAGCCCAGGGACCTGCCATCGGGCGCATACGCCCATTGGTCGCAGCAGCCCATATAATAGGACTTCCAAAGCTGGTCGCTGGTCAATACGCCGATGCCATGAATGTCCAGCTCGGACTGAATCTGATTGGCGATGTCTTCAAACTGCGTCCATGTCCAGTCCAGTGGTGGCAATTCGAGGCCGGCCGCGGCGAAGGCGTCTGTATCCAGCGTAAAGACCTCGGAATTGTTGCCCAGGTTGATGCCGTACATCTGCCCGGCGACCATGCCGCCAGCCAACGACGAGTCGGCGATGTAGGTAGTGTCGATTGTGCCGTCTTCGATGTAGCTGTCCAGCGGCAGCAGCAAGCCATTGGCGACCCATTCTTCGAGGCGCGCATAGTCATGCTGCATGATATCCGGCAGTTCGCCGCCAGCCGCTTGCGTGGAGAGCTTTGTCCAGTGATCACCCCAACCCTGGAATTCGTAGACGATGTCGATAGCCGGATTGAGCTCTTCATACAGTTCGATAGCGGCGATGGTGCGGTCGTGACGATTCTGCGAGCCCCACCAAGAGATGCGCACGACCGTTTGATCTTGCGCAGCGGCCAGCAGCGTCGGCGCAATGAGCAGCATCACGCATAGTATAAGGAAAAGGGGCTTGCGTTTCATTGGTCTACTCCAATTTGCTCGAACAATACAGGTTATGCGCACATGCCAAGATATTGGCAGCGCGCGAGGCGAGTTTACCCAGAGCTTGTGAGATTTACAACAAATGTTTTGGCAGGAGCAGGGCAATCGCAAACGGGCAGGCTGCGCGTGACGATGCCCTGCGGCGGGTTCTGGTTCGCGGTCTATTGCGCGGCGAGAATGCGGTTGGCTTCTTCGCGCAGGTAGGGCGCGGCTGCTTCTGGCGACAGCAGCCCATACATAACTGGCTCGACAAACTCGGGCACGAAGACATTGTTGACAATATCGGCATGGGCGCGCGGGCTCGGCGGTCGGATTGCGCTGCTGTCGCCCTCCATGATTGTGATTACCCGGAACATCTCCGCCTGCGCTTGGCCCAGCGTTGGCAGCAGCGCTTCGCGGACAGCGGCAGAAACAGGCACGCCCCGCTCGGCAGCCAGTATTTCATTGGCTTCGATCGAGTTGACAAACCAGTTGACAAAGGCAGCCGCCTCATCAGGATGGTCAGTTTGCGAGCTGATGGAGAAGAGCATGGATGGTCTGATGTAATCTTGCGACTGCCCGCCGGCGGGGCGCGGGAGCGGATACATCATAAAGTTGCGCTCGGCGCCGGCTGCGCTCCAAATCGCCACGATTTGATTGCTGCCATGATAAGCCATCGCTGCTTCGCCGCTAACAATAAGGTCGGCCTCTACCCCTTGGTCGCCAGCCGCGACCCAATCCTCAAAGCGCTCCATGCCACCGCTCTCCTGCAAGCGCAGCAGCATGTTGTAAAAGTCGATTAGAGGCTGGTCATCGTCATAGCCGAGCGAGCGGCCGTCGGCGGCATAAGCAGATTGATCGCAGCAGCCGATGTACAATGAATGCCAAAGCTCTTCGCTGGTCAGTTGACCGATGCCAACTATGCCCAGCCGGTCATGAATCTGGGTGGCGAGCGCTTCAAATTGCGGCCATGTCCAATCCAACGGCGGCAAGTCGATGCCAGCGGCGGCAAAGGCGTCGGTATCAAGCGTGAAGACCTCGGCGTTGCTGCCGAGGCTGATGCCATAAATCTGGCCCGCGACCATGCCAGTCGCCAGCGACGATTCGGCGATGTAAGTGGTGTCGATGGCGCCATCTTCCAGGTAATCATCGAGTGGCAGCAGCAAGCCATTGGCGACCCACTCTTCAACGCGGGCATACGATTGCTGCACAATATCCGGCAGTTCGCCGCCAGCCGCTTGCGTCGAGAGTTTGGTCCAATGATCATACCAACCCTGGAACTCATAAATGATGTCGATGTCCGGGTTGAGCTCTTCGTACAGCTCAATCGCGGCGATGGTGCGGCTGTGTCGCTCCTGCGAACCCCACCAAGCGATGCGAAGCTGTGTTTGCGTTTGCGCGCTCGCCACCGATATGGGCATGATTAAGACGATAAGGGCATACATGAAACGTAGCATTGGTGCCACTCCTCTTAAACTATCTGCTTCTTGAAATCGACTGTGGCAGATTTCCATATTGCCAAAGCCAACTATCAACTATAACTCAACTATCAATCATATACTAAATCGCGCATGAAAAGCCAGATGAGGCGATTGCTTGGGACTATACAGCTAGCTGCGCGGATATGGCAACCAAGCCCCCCATCCCCCGGCCCCTTGCCCCCAGAACGAGGGAAGGGGAGTTTTTCCTGCGCTTCCGCAGCATGGTAGCCCCTCCCTCATTTTG
>JAPOSR010000051.1:105146-194178 GCA_026709625.1 Chloroflexota bacterium | reverse complement strand
TTGCGCCGGCGGCGAGGCTGTCGGGCGTGGCGTGAAAGTCGCGGTTCTTGTTGAAGGGCGGGTCGGTGGCGATGAGGTCGATGGTCTCGCTATTCATGCCGCGCAGGAAGCCAAGGTTGTCGCCATGATACAATGTTCTGTTCTGGAAGTTGGCGCTCATGACCACCCCCACCCCCAAACCCCCTCCCCCATTAAGAGGGAGGTAGCTTTCACGCATGAGTACTCCGCTCTTAACTCCCCTTCCCTCCTTGTGGGGACGGGGGGATGGGGGGATGGGGGCAGGAAATCAAACATACACCACGCGCTCCGTCTCCAGCGACTCGATAGCCGCGGCCAGCGCCTTCTGCGCCGCCAAGCCTTCCGCCCCGCTGCCATCGATATCGGCTGGGGCGACTCCGTCCGCAACCTGTCGCAGGAAAGTATGAATGCGCTCGCGGAAGGTATTTTCAAAGTTGTGAAAGCCGCCAAACAGCGGGTCGGTATAGACGGTTTTATTTAAGTCGCCGGCTGGATACAGCGTCAGCTCGCGCCACATGTCATCCAGTACGAAGCGCCCGCCCGTCCCCGCCACCTCGCACCGTTCCATCGGATGACCCCGCTCAATATCATAGCTGCCCGTCAGCGCGCCGACCACGCCATTGCGAAAGCGGAAGCTGAACTGGGCGGTCGACCAGATCTGCCGGCCCGGCGCTTTGGTCGCAAAGCAGTGCGCCGCTTCGATATCGCCGCAGAAATAGCGCATCACATCGATGGTATGCGGGTGCAGCGATTTGATGTGATAATAAGGCGAGGTCTCGGCGGGGTTCATAATCCACATCGCCATATTGACGAAGAGCAGGTGCCCCAGCCGTCCTTCGTCCAGCCACTTTTTTGCCAGGCGCGCGGCCGGCGTGAAGCGGTGATTCAGGTTGATGCCATAGCAGAGGCCCAGCTCGCGCGCCTTCGCCACCATCGCCTCAGCCAGCGGGATCTCGTTGGCGATGGGTTTTTCGCCCAAGACATGGCAGCCCGCGGCAAAAGCCTGCATGGTCGGCGCATAATGGTCGCTGCTGTTTTCAAAGCCGCCGGTGGTCACGCTGACGACATCGGGCGCCAGCTCGCGCAGCATGGCCTCGGCATCGGTGAATGCGGGAACGTCATGTATCGCCGCCGCCCGCGCCGCTCGTTCTGGCGCGATATCACAGACGCCGACCAACTCCGCCAGTTCGTCCTGCGCATACAGCTTGGCATGGCGATTGCCGATGGGACCCATGCCGATGACGGCGGCGCGCAGGCTCATCATCAAGCTGCTCCATTCTTTGCTTTAATAGCCTCTCCCTCATCTTGGGGGTGGGGGCTCGGCAATTCGTACTGGTAGGCGCGCATGGCTGGCTCGAAGAAGTCAAAATAATTGACGCCCGGGTCGCGCCGCCATCGTTCGATCGTGTCTTGCCGCATGACGATGCGCGCCAATGGCATGTCCAGGAATGCCTCCAGCCGTGCCAATTCGACTTCCTGCTGGGTGACGAAATCTTCAAAGCGCACTTCGATCCAGCGCTTCGGCTTGGGCATGGATTTGACCAGGTCGTACTGATACTTCCACGAGATGGCGCGGCGCAGTCTTTCGTTCGCCTGGGCTTGCCGGGGGTCGGCTTCATTGTCGGGCGGCGCGGGATATTGAATGCCAAAGTCGCGCAGGTCATCGGTTTTGTGCGCGCCGATGATGCAGTCGCGCGGGTTGCGAATCCAGAAGATATAGCGCAGATTGGGGCATAGCCGCGCCAGCCAGGGATAGATCAACGTGGTTTCGGGGATCTTCCAGCCCTTCAAGCCGCCGGCATGCGCGAGCACCGAGCCCAGATAACTTTCCAGCAGGCGCAGGAATTGCGCCGGTATATCGGCAGTGCGCGCGCGGCTGAAGTCCCAGCGCAGGCCGCCTTGCCAGTCGACATAACGAGCGAAGATGCGGCAGGCATCGTACATGGCGTGGGGCGGCACCAAATCGCCCGATGGATTCAGCGTCTGCCCCATATAGACGCCCGAGGCCGTTAGCGTATGCGAGATCGCCCGCGTGCCGCTGTGCCCGCGCCCAATGACGGTAATCATAGGCTGATGACCTCGCCCGTCCGCCATGATTCGATCGCGGCTTCGATCACCCGCTGGACGCGCAAGGCATCCGCGCCCGAGGCATCGATGGCGTCTGGCGCGGCGTCTTCCAGATTTTGCTCGATCCAGCGCGATATGCGGCTGTAAAAAGTCTCGCCAAAGTGTTTCATGCCGCCAACAGTCTCATGTCGTTCCAGCGAGCCCTGGAAGCGGGGATAAAAAATGAGTTCTTCGCAGGCGTCTCGCAAGAAGATGCGCCCGTCCGCGCCGAAGACATCCAAAGTTTCCAAGCCATAGCTGCCGCCGCCCAGGCTGGTCGCGCCGAAATTGCCATCGTAGCTGCCGCGCAGATGCCCGATGACGCCGTTGGCATAGAGCAAATTGACCTGGGCGTTCGACCAGGTTTTGCGTCCAGCGCCTTTTTTGAAGAATGCCTGCGCTTTGACAACGTCTGCGCCGGCGAAATAGCCCATAACATCCAGCGAATGCGGGTGCAGCGCGCGCATGTGAAAATGCGGCGAAGTTTCGTTGGGGTTGTTGATCCACATGGTCATGTCGATCATGTGGATCTCGCCCAGCCGCCCGGCATCGACCCATTCTTTTGCCAGCTCAGCCGCCGGCGTGAAGCGATGGTTGAGGTTGATGCCATACCGCAGGTTCTGCCGCTTGGCCAGCGCCACCATCTCTTCGGCTTCGGACAAGCTATTGGAAATCGGTTTTTCGCCCAAGACAGGATAGCCAGCCCGCAGCAGCTGCATGGTCGGTTGGTAGTGGTCGCCGCCATTTTCGACGCCAGCCGTGGTGACGCTGGCCGCATCAAATTCGAGACCGCTATTCAGCAGCGCCGCGACCGAATAAAAGCCTTGACAGCCAAAGGTCGCCGCGGCTTTGTCAGAACGCTCTGGGATGATGTCGCAGACGGCGACAACTTCCGCGCCGGGGTGCTGCGCATAACAGCGGCCATGATTGCTGCCGATGCCGCCCAAGCCAACAATAGCTACGCGAAGTGTCATGAAGCATTCTCCTTTTATTTTTCTTGGCGGGCGAGCCAGCGCCTCCCCCTGCCTCGTTCGTATTGTGGCGGCGCAGTGACTCGCCCCGGCTACGCTTCTTTCTAGCGCGATTCAGCTTGCAGGCGGATCGCCTCGTCCAGGTCGCCAATATACAACGTGTCATAGGCTTGCTGTGATGAAGTGAATGCGCCGATGCCGTCTTTCCCGTGCCAGTCGCCCTGGCGCAGCATGGGATTGGGCAAGCCTGTTTCGGATTCGCGGCGGGCGATCCAGGCATTCATCCGCCCGCGCAGCGCCGCGACCACATCGGGATGCGTGTCCGCCAGATTGTTGTCTTCTGCTGGGTCTTCCACCAGGTTGTAGAGTTCGACTTCCGGCTTGAAGTGAAAATCGGGCTCGAGCGCGACCATCAGTTTCCAGGTCGGCGTGCGCCAGCCTTGTTTGCGCATCCAGGTGCATTCGCTGATGAAGAATTCGCTTTCGTGCGATGCGACCTCGCCACGCATCATCGGCAGCAGGCTGCGCCCATCAAATTCGTGGGCTGTCTCGAGCCCAGCCAGCTCCAGCAGGGTGGGCAGCAGGTCTTTGTGCTGGTTATAGCCGCCGACTCGCGCGCCAGCCGGCAGCGCGTCCGAATACCGAATGATCAGCGGCACATGCAGCACATTGTCATAGATGCCATGATGGTCGAACCAGCACTCGTGGTCATAGAGCGTTTCGCCATGATCGCCATTCAGCGCGATGATGGTGTCGTCCAGCGCGCCTAGCGAATCCAGCGCGGTGAAAATCCGCTGGATGCAGGCATCCATATAGGCGATCGCGCCGTCATATTGGGCGATAATATAATCTTTGTCGCTGATGCTTGGCGGCATCCACGATTTGAAGAAGTCGGCAAATGGCTTGAAGGCCAGCACAGGCTCCATGCTGCGGTTGTCTGGGTCGGTTTCATCGCCATGATAGAACATGCGCTCGTAAGGGGCGGGCGGCAGGTACGGCGCGTGCGGGTCCATGTGACGCAGCATCATGAACCAAGGCTTGCCGTCGGCGCAGAGTCGCTCTAGCTCAGGTATGGCGACTTGGTTGAGGTTTTCGGCTTTGGGGCTGCGTCCCTGCTTCCAACTGCCCCAGCCAGCATAGTCGATATAGCTGTCAAAGCCGCGCGCGCTGGGGTTGCCCGTGAAGCCGACGCAGGTGGAATTGTAGCCATGCTCGCGCAGGATTTCGGCGGCTGTGGGCGCTTCCGCTCGCAAAGATCCTTTGTGGCGCAGAGCGACGACCTGCGTGCCGAAGCAATCCAGCCCGGTCAGCATGGACGCATAAGCGGGCGTGGTGGGGATGTGCGCGCTGAACGTGTTTTCAAACAATATGCCCGACTCGGCGAATCGATCGATATGTGGCG
The DNA here is from genome assembly GCA_026709625.1 of Chloroflexota bacterium. Classification (GTDB taxonomy): domain Bacteria; phylum Chloroflexota; class Anaerolineae; order Aggregatilineales; family Phototrophicaceae; genus UBA6055. The sequence continues at coordinate 189,681 of JAPOSR010000051.1, read as the reverse complement.
TGGTCAAGCGCTGATACCCATAGCATGACATGTGGTCGGCGCGGAGCGAATCGATGGCGATGAGCAGGATGTTGGGCGGTTTGGGCATGTGGGTTTCCTTTTTTTGTGATGCAAACGCTTGCATCATTTACAAGTGCCTATTATAATCAACCTAGCTTGAAAATGCAAACGCTTGCACGCTGATTTTGCCAATGCGTTTGCCAAGTATCTTGCAAGGACGAATGAATTTGCCGACCATCCGCGATGTAGCTGACAGAGCCAATGTTTCGGTCTCGACAGCTTCGCGCATCTTGTCCAACGCTAGCCGCGCCAAGTACGCCGAATCGACGCGGGAACGTGTGCTGCAAGCCAGCGCGGCGCTGGGTTATCGCCCCAATTTTGCGGCGCGGGCGCTGGTCTCTGGGCAGACGCGCATCATCGGCGCAGTTGTCCCCCGCCATCGCGATACCCCCTTCACCGCCTTGGCATCGCTGCAGATCCTCTCTGGCATTGAAGCCTATTGCAGCGACCACGGCTACCATGTGTTGATATCCTCGCCGAAGTTGGCGGGCGGCCAACTGGATCCTCACTTCGCCAATTTGCTTTCGGGCGGCTATCTGGATGGCGTCATCGTAGACGGACACAGCAATATCGAGCCGATTGTCGAATTTTTGTCCAGCCTAGACCTGCCTGTGGTCCTCCTGGGCACCTACCCCTTTCCCTATCATTTGCGCAGCGACAACTTGCAGGGCGGCAGGTTGATGATGCAGCATTTGCTGACCCTGAATCATCGGCGCATTGGGTTAATTGCCTTGCCGGATATCAAAGAACGCATGCGCGGCGTGCGCTTGGCTTGGGAAGCGCAGGGTTTTGACTTTGACGCGCTGCCCGTAGAAGTCGGCAACTTTTCAGAAACCAGCGGTGAAGAAGCCGCCAAGCGCTTGATGAGCCGGCACCCCGATTTGACGGGCATCATCGCTTTCAACGACCGCATGGCATTGGGCGCGATCCGGCGTTTGCAGGCGCTGGGCTTTCGCGTTCCGCAAGACATCAGCGTCGTGGGGCACGACGACTTGCCGCGCTCGCAACATTCCAACCCGCCGTTGACGACGATCAACCATCAACTGTCGGATTGGGGCGGCTTGGCGATGGACATGCTGATGCAGTTGATGCACGGCGGCCACCCGCAGCCTATCGTCCTGAAGCCGCGCCTGGCGCTGCGTCAGTCTACCGCGGCGGCGCGGAGATAAGTTTGGCATGAGGAGTATCGCATTGGTACTCTTTTGAGCATATATCAAAGAAGAGAGGAGCCTTCGATGTTAAAGAAATTCGTATTTCTATTGCTGCTGTCGTTGCTCGCGTTGCCAACGCTGGTTGGCTTCGCGCAAGAGCCCGACGGTCTGCCGGTGGACATTCCGCGCGAGGATCTATGGGTCTTCGACCAGATTTTCCGCTGGGGCTCGGTGGGCAATTACAATGTCTGGCGCATCGGCGGGTCGACTCCCTTCCATCATGCGCTGATGCTCGAGACATTTTGGAATCGCGATCAGGAAACCGGCGAGTTCATTCACGCGCTAGCAGCCGACGACCCCGTCTACAACGATGACTTCACCGAGATGTCAGTCAACTTGCGCCAAGGCGTTATGTGGAGCGACGGCGAAACGTTCAACGCCGATGATGTCGTCTACACTGTCGAAACCATCAAGGCTGTGCCCGAGCTGGGTCAAGGCGGCTGGCACGCGCAGTTGGTCGACTTTGACGCCACAGTCGAAAAAACCGGCGACTTCAGCGTAACCTTCTCGATGAATCGCGCCAACCCCCGTTTCCACACCCTGTTTGAATCGCGCTGGAATGGCATTTACATCATGCCTTCGCATGTCGTGGCAGCCGCTGCGGAAGACATGGGCACAGAAAACCTCGGCGCTTGGGAATGGGCGGCGGAAGATGTGGTTGTCCTGGGCAACTACCTGCCGGTCGAAGCCGACCCGAATGGCTATTGGGAGCTCTTCCGGCGGCGCGATGACCCAGAAAATTCGCTGGCGGGCATCATCACCGGCGGTTCTGGACCTCCCTATGCCTTGAGTATCTTTTATGGCAACGAGAACATCCGCAAAGCCATCGCCATGTCGCGCAACGAGCTGGATGTCTATTTCGATGTGGATATCGAATCCTTCGAATTCACGCTGGACAATGCGCCCAATGCCCGCAGTTGGTACACCAACTTCCCATGGGCCTATCCCAATGAAGTCAGCTCGCGGCAACTGGCGATGAACATGGAAGGCGATCCCCTGCTGGCGCACAAGGAAGTGCGCTGGGCGCTGGCGCTGGCTATCGACATCGTCGAGCTGCAGACCGAGTACATCGGCGGCGTCGCCAAAGTAACGCCCTTCCCCGTCCCGCCGACCGCCAAGCTCTATGCGCTCTACCACGGACCCATGACTGAATGGCTGACCAATTTGCAGATTGACCTCGGCGATGGCGAGATGTACAAGCCCTACGACCCGACCATCCCCGACCAAATCGCGGCTTGGGCAGAAGAACAAGGCTTCGCCGTGCCGGGCGAACCGCACGAAGTCTTTGGCAGCGGCTGGTGGAAATATGACACCGATGCAGCCGAGAAGCTGCTGATGAGCGTCGGCTTGAGCCGCGGCGGCGATGGCATGTGGCTGACTCCTGATGGCGAGCCCTGGTCGCTCGACCTGCAGTCCGACCCCAGCGAGAACGACGCCTATCGCATGGGCCAGGCGGCTTTCGACATGTGGACGGATTTCGGCATAGAGGTCAACTTCAGCACGCTCGACCGCAACACCTGGAACCAGAATCACTATGTCGGCAGCTACGAGGTCAGCACGCCTTGGACCAGCTTCGCGTTGGCATCGGGTGATATGTGGCCCAATATCCAGGGACGGCACTCCCGTTACTATGCGCCAGTCGGCGAAGACTACCGCCCGCTGGGTGGCGATGGCCTGCGCCGTCTGCGCGACGACGCCAGCGATGCCTTAATCGACGCCATGGAAGCGATCAACCCCGTTTCGCAAGACGCCGAAAATATCGAACTCGGCATCCAGTTCCTGCAGAATTGGGTGGAGAACATGTTCGATATCACCTGCATCGCGTTCAAGAAGTTTGTCACCTGGGACGAAACCTACTGGACGGGCTTCCCGACTGCGGAAAACCCGAATTATCAGCCCTTGTATTGGTTCCAGGGCGGCAAGTACGCCATCCAGAACCTGCGCCCGACCAGCTAGTTTGTTCCCCCAGCCCCGGCTCCTTGCCCCCCTAAAGGGGAAAGGGGAGTTGGCGGATAGCTAGCTTGCCCGATGCGGCGAGAGCCCCTCCCTCGCTTTGGGGGAGGGGTATGGGGTGGGGGCAAAAGGCTCGACCATGCAACTGCTCAAGAGCTACATTCTGCCGCGCGTCGCCCAGTGGGCCGTGGTCATCTTTATCGGCGTAACTCTCACCTTTTTGATCCCGCGCTTTTCGCCGGTCAATCCCGTCGATGACATGATCGGGCGCATGACGGCATTCCAGACCATCGATCCACAAGCGGTGGTCGCCATGCGCGCCACCATGGAAGATCTTTATGGCTTGGACGGCAGTCTGCTGGAGCAATACAGCAACTTCTGGGGTCGCCTGCTGCAGGGCGACCTCGGCCCGTCTTTTCAGAATTTCCCCACGCCGGTCAACGAAATTATCGCGGCAGGCTTGCCGTGGACAGTCGGCTTGCTGACAACGACGATCATATTAGGCTGGCTGCTGGGCATCTTTGCCGGCTCGTTGGTAGGCTACAATCAACATCGGCGTTGGGCGCAGACGCTGGAGCGCATTGTTATTGTTGTCTACCCCACGCCTTATCTCATTATTGCCTTAGTACTCTTGGTGATCTTTGCGTTTTATTGGCCCGTGTTCCCGATGACCGGTGGCGCGCAGGGCACCCCGGCGTTGACCTGGGCTTACATCAGCAGCATTCTGCGCTTTGGCTTTTTGCCGGGTATCTCGCTGGTCATCGGCGGCTTTGCCTTCCGCTTCATCATCGCCAAAGCGCTCTCCACCACCGAAATCGCCAGCGATTATGTGCAATACGCCGAGCTGGCGGCTGTGCCCAAACGCAGAATCGTCATGTCATATGTAATCCGCAATACAATGCTGCCGCATGTAAACGACTTGGCGCTGTCGCTGGGCTCAATGTTTGAAGGCGCGCTGATTGTGGAGGCCATGTTTGGGTATCCGGGGCTGGGCTCGAAGCTCTTCACCGCCATCAGCAATGCCGACTACAACATCATCATGGGCATCGTGCTGCTTTCCATTGTTGGCATCGCCACCGGCTCGCTGATCGTCGACCTGCTCTATCCGGTTTTTGATCCGCGAGTCCGCCTTAGATAAGGACCGCCGCTATGTTGACTACCCTGCGAGACCTGCTGCGCTTCAGCCTGTCATTTCGCTTTGGCTTGCTCATCCTGCTCTTGGTTGCCGCGGCTGTGCTTACCTCGTTTTTCGCGCCCTTTCCACCAGAGAGACGCCGTGAAGTGCCGCGCAAGTTCCGCGGCGACCCGCCATCTGCGCAATATGTGCTGGGCACGACCGCGCTGGGGCAGGATGTCTTTTGGATGACAGTCACGGGCATACGCAATACATTGGTCATCGCCGGCATCGCCGTCTTGGTCGGGCGCGGCATCGGCGTCATGCTGGGCATGATCTCCGGCTACCTGGGCGGGACAGCCGATCGCATTATTCAGTCCGTCGTCGAGAGCGTCATCGTTATCCCGCGATTACCCCTGCTCATTCTTATCGCCGTGATATTGGCGGGCGAATTGACTTTCGTCACGTTAGGCTTGCTGATTGGCTTGCTGGACTGGGCATATCCTTCAAAGCGCTATCGAGCCCAAGTCTTGAGCCTGCGCGAGCGAGAATTTACCCACACCGCCATCTTCAGCGGCATGAGCACGGTGAAGATTGTTTTGCAAGAGCATCTGCCCTTCATCACCCCTTTCTTGCTGGCGGATGTGGTCAGCGGCTTCGTCTTTTCCATCGGTATCGAGGTAACGCTTTCTTATCTGGGCTTGAATGACCTCAATGAGCTGAGCTTGGGGACGCAGATTTATTGGGCGAACGAATGGAGCTCGCTTTTCGCCGGCAAGCCCTGGGTGATGATCGCGCCTGTGGTCTCGTCAATTGTCGTGGCTGTTGGCTTTTACTTGGTCTCCATCGGCATCAGCGAATACCTCGACCCGCGCAAACGGCTGCTGCGCTTGCAAACGCCGGTGGAGGATGGAGACGCTGCCGCCACAACGAAGAAGGCAACGTGATGGGCACAATCATCGAAGCGAACAATCTCCGTGCCTATTACATCACCAAAGCATATGGCGTCGAGCGCACAGTCAAAGCAGTCGATGGCATCACGTTGCGCATTCAGGAAGGCGAGGTCTATGGCATCGCTGGCGAAAGCGGTTGCGGCAAGTCGACCCTGCTGCGCGTGCTGTTGAATGCCTATAATCCGCCGCTCACGGTCGTCGATGGCGAAGTCGTTTATCATCTGGATGGTGAACGGGTCAGCGCTGCCGATATGAACGAAGAGCGGCAACGCGACCTGCGCTGGCGGACGCTCTCGTACATCCCGCAAGGCTCCATGCATGTGCTGAACCCGGTGCGGCGCATCCGCGATTCATTTCACGACTTCATCAGCGCCCATCGCGATGTCAGCAAAGCCGAGTCGTTTGCGCTGACGGCGAAATACCTGCGCGACCTGGGCCTGCCTGAGAAAGTTTTGGCTTCGTATCCGCATCAGCTTTCTGGCGGCATGCGCCAACGAGTCACGATTGCGCTAGCAACCATCTTGTGGCCCAAGCTGATCTTCGCCGATGAGCCGACCACAGCGCTGGATGTCGTTGTCCAGCGCGGCGTCATCCAGATGCTGAAGGATGTACAGCAAAAAGAAGGCAGCACGCTGATATTGATTACACACGATATCGGCGTGCACGCCAACCTGGCCGACCGCATCGCCATTCTCTATGCTGGCAAACTGGTCGAAGAAGCCGCTACCCAAACGATTTTGGAGAGCCCGCGCCATCCCTACACGCGCTTTTTGATCGAATCGCTGCCCAGCCTGGATTCGCGCGAAGAACGGCTGAGCATTCCCGGCCGCCCGCCGGCCTTGGATCGCCCGCCCAGTGGCTGTCGGTTTCATGAGCGCTGTCCATTGGCAAAAGATATTTGCAAGACGATTGAGCCAGCGTTAATCGAAATCGCGCCTAGGCACTTCACCGCTTGTCATGTCGTCGAAGAGGAATTGAGCCATGCGTCAGCCTAAGCCGCTATTGCAGATCGAAAATCTGAGCAAGATATTTCACATTCGGCAAGGCTTCTCGTCGCAAGAATTCCATGCGGTGGACAAAGCCTCCATCATCATCGAATCGGACAAACCCGAAATCTTCGCGGTTGTTGGGGAAAGCGGCAGTGGTAAAACCACCCTGGCAAAAATGGTGCTGGGCATGGAGACCGCTTCGGAGGGCACCCTGCGTTATAAAGACCGCGTCGTCAACGATATCAGCAGCAAGGAAATGAAGACCTGGTTCTATCGCGAAGTCCAGCCAGTCTTTCAGGATCCTTTCGCCGCCTTCAGCCCACTCAAACGCATCGATGGCTACCTCTTTGAAACAGCCGCCAATTACAAAATGGCGGACAAGAAAGAAGCGCCTCGCTATATCAATGAAGTCCTCAGCGAAGTCGGCTTGACGCTGGCAGAGATCGCCGGGCGCTATCCCAACGAGCTGTCTGGCGGGCAAGCACAGCGCGTCGCCATCGCCCGCGCCCTCATCACCAAGCCATCGCTCATCGTCGCCGACGAGCCCGTGTCCATGTTGGATGCTTCGCTGCGCATGTCGATCGTCAATATGTTTCGCAATTTGAAAGATCACAGCGAGGTCAGCGTCATCTACATCACGCATGACCTAGCGACCGCGTTTTATGCCGGCGATCGCATCGCTGTCATGCTGCGCGGCTGGATCGTCGAAATGGGACCGACAGAGCAAGTGCTGGGCAATCCACTGCATCCTTATACGCAAAACTTAAAAAACTCTATTCCCAGCATCCGCGCGAGCGATGCCTGGAAAGAGAAGATCGACCTGGCTGTCATCGAGACGGATGAATACACGCGCACTGGCTGCAAGTTCGCGGGTCGCTGTCCGGCCGTGATGAACATCTGCCACGACAACATCCCGCCCAGCGTACAGCATCAGGGACGCAGCGTGAAGTGCTTCCTCTATGAAGACGATGGCGCGCCCACGAGCCAAAAAATTGCCGCGCCTGCGCTAGGTTGAATCGGCACGCGCGCAACACAAACAGCCGACCTGCCCGGTGATTCACCACGAGCGCCGAGCTCTAGGAATCACCGGGCAGGCAGCCGCGTCACTTTGTCGTCAGGCAGCTTTCGCGCCACAATCGCAGTTCAAAGACTGGCGCGCAGCCACACTATCCTGCGCACAGATCTCGTGTGGCTGCTGCCCGTCTTGCGCTTGCTAGCCAGTGACAGGCAGGCTCATGATGTCACCCTCCGCAGTGATGTGTTTGGCGGGCGCCCAGCCAAAAGAGACCTCCACCCAACTGCCATCGGCATTGCGCCCCTCCGCCATCAGCGCCGTGCCGTATAGGAACACGCCGGCGAAGTCAAGGTTGTCGCTTGGTCCCACGCGCGTCAGCATGCCTAGATCTGCTTCTATCCGAATGCTGTGCGGAGTGAGAATTTCGGACTCGGTTGCAGTTGCGAATACCGCCGGATAGGTATAGGACCCCTCATCAAAGTTGCTGTAGAGCAGCATCAGCGAGGCGTCAGCCTTGTCGATAAGCGCTGTTACGGTGATCTGCGCGTCTTCGCCCGGCGCAAACTCCAGCTCCTCCATGTCACGCTGATTTTCATAGATCAAGCCGAGTTCTCCCGCCACAGCAAAATCCGGCGTGAATAATTGGCAAGGGGCTTGCCGATCGTCCTCGCAATGGATGTCAATGATGAATTCGAAGGAGTCCTGGTCGGAACTGGACGCCGCGTGGTCATCATCGACTGGGGAACGCTGGAAATCCTTGATGCTCATGACCATGCCAGCGATAGTCTCGCTGTAGTCGAGCGGTATCGGCCTCTTGAAGCTGCCCAGGTCGCTTTCATGCGCGAAGGCGGGCAATGCCAACACCAGCATCAGCACAAACAAGCCAGTTGCGGTTTTCATGGGTATCTCCTCGCTGTTGTTTTAACCTGCGAAAAGATACACAAGCCAAGCGAATTATCCCCAAAAAGCGTCCCACTCTTGCCGGAAAGCCGCCAGCCCTTCGTCCACATTGAAGGCGCGTCTGCCCAAAACTGTGGCGGTGCGTTCGGTTTTGGCGCGCGTCCGATAAGGGATGCCGATATGCAGCGCTTCGTCCAGCGCCGCTTCGGGCGTGCGCGTCGGATAGATGAGCGACCGGTCGGCATCAAAGGCGTCGGCAATTTTATACGCCAGCTCCATGCGCCCGATCCACTCACTGCCAAAGCAATGGAAGATGCCCCGCTCGTCCAGCGCCGCCAGCCGCAGCAGCAGATCCGCGCAGTCGGACGCCAAGGTCGGGTTGGCTTCGTCATTGACTTTGGGACCTGTCCAGACCGCAGCCGGCCGACCCGCCGCGAGCCGGTAGGTCACATACACCGAAAAGTCGAAGCCCAGTCCGTTGTCTTTGCGCTGCAGCGACTGCGCCGCATAATTCAGCCCATAGATGCCAGCCAGCCGGCCGACCGCGGCATCCAGCCCGTCCATCGCCAACAGGTCGCGCTCAGCCGCAACTTTCATCACGCCATAAAAATTGACAGGGTTGGGCGCAGAGCTTTCGTCCACCAGCCCGGCGCGGCCATCAAAGACCCAGTCGGACGAGATGAAAACCATGCGCGCGCCAACTTCTCGGCAGGCCTCGCCCAACGCGCGCGTGCCATCGACCATCATCGACCAACACCAGTCGCGGCGGTCATACATCAAACGATGGTCAAGGACGGCCGCGGCATGGATCACCGCATCGGGCTCATGGCGCAGGATCGAACGGCGGATTGCCGCATGATCGGACAAATCCAGCGGGTCGAGCATATAGTCAACATGCCATTCTGGCTCGGGGCCAAATTGCGAGGCGACGACTTCTAAGCCACGCCGCCGCGCCAAGCGGATCACATTGCTGCCGACCAAGCCCGTGCCCCCAGTTACATACAATTTCATGCAGAGCCTCCACGTTTCCGCAAGCGCGCATTGAGCTTGGCGATGCGCCCTGCCATGTCTGCATAAGCCGCGCGCAGGGCTGCAAGGTTGGCTGCCTCAGTTTGCGCCGCGGCAATGACCACCGCTTCAGCTTCGACATATTCCGCGCAAACATCGGCTACATCAGCCGCGATGTCGCCAGGGATCGTGGTGACGCCATTGGCATCGCCATGCAGCAAAGTATTGGGCTGCACAGCAATCCCGCCCACCTGCACAGCCTCGTGCAGGGTCAGCAGGTGCATGTAGCCGTGCGCGCAGACAATGCCAGCGCAGAAAACAGGCAAGCCCAGCGACGCGATGCCAGCGAAGTCTCTGCCCTGTCCATCGGTGACCAGCCCGGTCGCGCCAAATGCCGCAAATGAATGGCAGAGCACATCGCCAAAAATAGCCGCCGCGCCATGCGCATCCAGGTTTTGCATGACGACCACCGCCGGCCCATCCAACTCGTCCCAGCGGCTGATCAGGTCGGGCACGATCGGCAGTTGGCAGTCGGGCGGTTTTGTGACTGTGCGACAGGTGACAGTCGATGCAAAGCCAACCATGGGCGGCAGATCAGGGAAAGCGGCTTTGACGCGCTGGCGCATGAAGCCACGATTGCGCGGACGAACCTCAAACAGATCGATAACATTGCAGACCGTAGCGGTGTCGTATTGTCGCAGTTTGTCCAGCGCGCCTGGATGCATCCTTCTTCCTCTTTGGTCAATCGCAGATCTGCCGCTGCGCCACGTATTGTAGCTGCAATTATCCATTAACGTACAAACGCGCGGCAATCGCGGGAGTGGCGATTTTTGTGGATACGCGTTGCTTTGCCCCCCACCCCAAATCCCTCTCCGACCGCCTGTGTCTACGCGGCGCAACAATGAGGGAGGGGCTACCATGCAGGCAAAACTCTCCTTCCCTCGTTCTGGGGGCAAGGGGATGGGGGATGGCGACTTGGTTGCCATACCCACGCAATTAGCCGCTCCCGCAATCGCCCAGCGGGGAATATGTTACACTCTGCTCATGAACATGCGGCGTGGCGACATCGAACATTTTGAGGCGCGCTCGGTCTTTCGTGGCTTGCTGCAGGGCGCGGATTTTGCGAATCGCGTCGGCGGCAGCTGCATATATTCATGTCCGCGCTGTGGACATCGCATCCGGTTTCGCTGGCGCAGTTTTTATCAGGCGGCTGGCAGCAGCCCCTTCAAGCGCAGCATACAGCAGACGCTTGACGACATGACGCCGCGGCTGGGCGCGCGCCACTGCCTCGACTTCCTGTGTCCGAACTGCCAGGCGACAACGCGCATCGTCTATAGCGTGACCGAGAGCAGCGGCTCTACTTGTCAGTTTGACCTGTACGCCGCGCTGGTGGGCGCTGGAAAAGCCCGCCGATGAAAAACCTGCTGGCGACCCTGCACGCGTATGACCCGGGCATGCTACCGGCTTTGGCTGATGTCTGGGACATAGACGCCAAACGGTTCAACGATGAAGAGTTGATCGGAACGCTGCATGCGCGCATGCAGGATGAAGAGGCGGTGTCGACAGTCTGGGACAAGCTCGATGAGCGCTGGCAAGGCGCCCTGCGCACCCTGGCTGGCAGCGCGCAGGGCAGGATGACCAGCAGTTTGTTCGCGCATACGGGCAACGGCAAAATCCGCAAACTGGGCAGAGCGCAGATCGCCCGCCTGCGGCCGCATATTGAATCCGAGAGCATCGCCGAGGCGCTGTATTATCGCGGACTCATTGGCGAGGCGCACGACAAAGTCGCCGGCAGCATCGTCAGCTTCGTCTATGTGCCCGGCGACCTGATGGCGCGCCTGCCGCTGCAAAGGACCAGTTATGGCAGCCTGGACGCGACTGACCCCGCGCATGCCGATTTGTTGGCGCTGGAAATCATCGATTCGCCGCCAACCGATGCCTTTCAGCGGGCGGATACCACCCTTGTCGACGACATGACCAGCCTGCTGGCGATCTTGCAAGCCGACGCGGTGGCGCTGCAAGACGCGCAGTTTCATGCCGACAGCCTGGCGCAAATCCGACCTGTTTTGCTGGATGACGCCGCCAGTCGTTTGTCTTTTCTTTTGGGAATCGGCTGCAGCGCAAAGCTGATCGAAGCCAGAGACGGCAAAGCCCTGCCCCGCCGCCAGGAAGCTCGCGACTGGCTGTCCGCCACGCGCGCATCGCAGGTGCGCGCCTTGGTCGATGCCTGGCGCAATAGCCAAACCTGGCGCGATATGTGGCATATTGAAGGGTTGCTGCCCGACGACTCGGGTTGGGCCTATGATGCCGCGGCGGCGCGCAATGCCATCATGAGCTTGCTGGCTCGTCTGCTGCCCGCGAGTGGCTGGGTCTCGCTCAGCGAACTGATTGAGCTGATCAAAGTCACCCAGCCCGACTTTCAGCGGCCCGATGGCGACTATGACAGCTGGTATATCCGCAACGACGAGGGCGAATTTCTGCGCGGCTTTGAAAGCTGGGATGCGGTGGAAGGCGCTTTGATCGAATACCTGGTGGCGGGTCCCATGCATTGGCTGGGTCTGGTGGATATTGGCGATGATCTGCTGCGGCTGACAGCATATGGACGCGGTTTCCTCGGCAGCAGCGACTGGCCCGCTATGACCGAACAGCCCAGTCCATTCAGCGCTCGCGACGATAGCGCGCTGCTGGTATCGCGGCGGGCAAACCGCTTCGACCGTTTTCAGCTGGCGCGCTTCGCTCGCTGTTTGCAGGCTGGCGACCCCTATATCTACAGCATCGATGGCGAGAGCATCGACCGGGCAGAGGCGCAAGGCATCAGCCGGCAACAGATTCACGCTTTCCTCAGCAAGCATCTGGCAGAGGCTCCGCCGCTATCAATCATCAAGTTGCTGCGTGATTGGGGAATGGCTGCCCGGACCCGTGTAAGCCTCGAGACGCACACCGTCCTGCGCACGACATCGCCAGAAGAGATGGACAAGATCTTCGCGCTACCCGCGTATCGCCGCTATCTGGGCGCGCGGCTGGGCGCGATGGCTTGCGTGGTGCGCGCCGACCAGTGGCGGAAGCTGCAAGCGCGGCTCGCCGAAAACGATATTGATGTGGATGCCTCGCGGCTGGATTAGTCGCGGGTCATCGCAATGCCCAGTTGATAGACAGCGCCTTTCTTCCACCCAGCCAGCCGGGCGACATCCCGCGCCGCCTTGGACAAGGCTTCTCCTGCCGCCAACCGCTCCGCCAGCCCTGCCTCGACCTGTCGCCGCGTCCAGTTGGCTTGGCTCGCTTCGGCGCCGGCGATCACCAGAGTCACTTCGCCACGCGGCGATTCTTCGGCGAAATGCTGGCAGAGTTCCCCCGCTGTGCCGCGATAAAACCGCTCGAACTTCTTGCTGATTTCACGAGCCACACAGACGCGCCGCTCCGCGCCCAAGGTCTCGACAATCGCCTGCAGCGCAGCGCCCAGCCGATACGGGCTTTCATAGGCGACCAGCGTTTCGCGCCGCTCTTTCAATCTGCCCAGCAGCTCGCGCAACGCAGCCGGCCGGCGCGGCAAGAAGCCCACATACAAGAAGCGGTCGGTGGCCAGCCCCGCCCCCACCAGCGCAGTCGTCAAGGCGCAGGCACCCGGCAAAGGCACGACCAAGTAATCGCGCGCAATCGCTTGTTGGATCAACTCCAGGCCCGGGTCAGAAATGCCCGGCGTGCCAGCATCAGATATCAGCGCGACATCGCCAGAATCCAGCGCCGCAAACAGCTTGTCCAGCTTGTCCAGCTTGTTGTGCTCATGATAGCTGGTCATAGGCGTGTCGATCGCAAAGTGGCGCAGCAATATACGAGAAGCGCGCGTGTCTTCAGCGGCGATCAAAGCAACCTCGCGCAAAATCCGCAGCCCGCGCAGGGTCATGTCTTCGAGGTTGCCAATCGGCGTCGGCACGATATACAACGTTCCCATATTCAGCTTTCTGGCGGGAATGCGTGCGCCAGCGCTTCGGGAAGCACGCTCTTGAACGCAGCCAGGCTGTGCCCGCTGCCCAGCTCGACAAAGCGATAAGCCAGGCTGGGGTCATGCAGCATGCGCCGTTCCAGGATGCCGCGCAGCGCCAGCGCCGGCTGCACATAGCGCATATCGTGCTCATAACGCCCGACCGAGTGAAAGATGCGGTTGGGCAATATGGGCAGGTCGCGAAAGCGCTCGGCGGTTTCTTTCAGCAGATGCACAGCAGCGCGGCTGCCCAGCGGCGGAGAAACCATGATGAGGCGCTCAAAGATGGCTGGATTCTTCAAAGCCGCATGCGCCGCAGCCACCGCGCCTTCGCCGACCCCGCCCAGGCCCAGCTCGAGCGGCTGAATGCGGTGCTCGGCTTGCAAGAAAGGCAGCAGCTCCGCCGCCAGCATGGCGTAATGCTTGTCGTTGCCGATGTATTCTTGCAGGCGCTCGGACTGGGAGCCGCTGGACAACATGGCGATGATGATGGGCTGCATGCGCCGATGCTTGATCAGCGCATCGACAATATAGGGCGCTTCCAGCGCGTTTATCGCCCATTGGCCATCCAGAAAAATGAGCAAGCGATAGTTCTTTGTCTCGGCCGCGTCATAGTCGGGCGGCGTGTAGACCCACAGGCTGCGCTGGCTGAAGTTGAGCTGGGTCGAGTTGAATCGGTAGCGAGCGATGCGACCACGCGGCACCCCGCCCATCGCCCGCCAGTTGGGGACAGGCCGCGCGCGCGGCATCTGCAAGATGGATGTGCCGACCGACTGAGCCTGGATAGATTGCGCATTCAGCGGGTCGGCTTGCCAGTGCCGGCCGACGCGCTGCATCAGGTCAAGTTCTTGTGCGAGCGGCGTGCCGGGGTCATCCACCGCGAACATATAATCGACCAGCGCATCGCGCTCAAAGTGACGCTGGAAGTACCAAAGGTTGGTGTCATCCAGGCGGACCATGGGTTCAAAGGGCGGGTCGCGGTTGACGATGTCGATATTCAAGGCGACCTGCTGGGCACTGGGCGAGTCAAAGACAAAAGTGGCTTTGTTGCGCTCGACCCAGGGAAAGCCGCCCGGGCTCGCCAGCAGTTCATCAGCCAATGCCTGCCGGTCTGGCGCGGGCGTCTGATAGACTTCGCACAAGAACTGGATGAACGAATTCCAACGATAAACAGCCACAACGCCTTCTCACAGCCTGTCGCGCACAGGCATTGTAACGCCTGCCGCGCCGCAGCGAAAATGCCGCCGTCAACCTGCGCGAGAGCCGCGCTTGCGTTATGATACTTGGGACATCCGCGCCAACAAGGAGCGAGACATGCCGGCACGCTATATCTATTCATTTGGCGAGCCCATCAATCCCGAAGACCTGCATCGGCTGCTTCAACAAACCGACTGGGCGCAAACGCGCGACCCGCTCGACATTCAATACATGCTCGACCGCAGCCAACTGACATTGGGCGTCTGGGACGAAGAGCGGCTGATTGCCTTTGCGCGCGTCATCACCGACGACCGCTATCGCGCGCTGATTGATGATGTAGTCGTGGACAGCGGCTATCGCGGCCACGGCATCGCTTCGCAGATGCTGGGCAGGTTGCTGAAACGTCTGGAACATATTGAGCAGGTGATGCTGGATTGCGGTAGCGAACTGGCACCTTTCTATGCCAAGTTTGGCTTCGGTCAGAAAGAATGCGCCACCATGCTGCGCGACAACCGCAGCTAAACCGCCTGCCCATCCAAAACTGGAGAACTCAGCTTTGCGCGCCGACACGTTGCCTATCAACCCGCATATTCAGCCATTTGCGCGCGCTGGCGAACGCGACGCCATGCCCGCTATCCGCCAGCAGTACGGCGTGGAGCGCGTCTATGCCTTGGCCAACAATGAAAACCCGCTGGGACCATCGCCGCGCGTGGTCGAAGCAGTCGCCCAAGCCGCGACCGAGCTGAATGCGTATCCAGCCTGGTCGGACATCGGTCTGCGGCGCGCCATCGCCGATTGTGTGGGGCGCGGGCTGACAGCGGAGCATATCTACACGGGCTGCAGCGGCTATGAAGCGCTAGAGATGATCGCCCGGGCATTTCTGGGCGCTGGCGATGAGTTAATCTTGTCTTCGCCCACCTTCAGCGGCGCATACCAGAAAGTCGCTCTGCCCCTTGGCGCGCGCGTGATCGATGTGCCCCTGGAAGCCGAGACCTATCGCTATCGTCCCAAGGCGGTGCTGGCGGCTGTGACCAAAAAGACGCGCCTTATCATGGTCTGCAACCCCAACAACCCGACCGGCACAATCATCACAGCCGAAACAATGGACGAGTTGATGCGTGGCTTGCCCGAGCATGTGCTGGTGGTGGCAGACGAGGTTTATCACCATTTTGTGGCGGACGCAGCCTATCCCGATTCGCTGCAATATGCGCTGGATGGAGCGAATCTCGTCATCGTGCACAGCTTCTCCAAAGCCTATGCCCTGGCCGGCCTGCGTCTGGGTTATGGCATTGCCAAGCCAGCCATCGCCAACTATATCGCGGGCTTGCAGCGCGGCTTTCATCAGAACCGACTTGCGCTGGCGGCTGGCATCGCAGCTTGCCAAGACCAGGCGCACCTGCTGCGCGCGGTGGAGTTCTTGCGTGGCGAAGCGCGCTGGATCTGTGAGCAGCTCGACCAACTGGATGTCCGCTATTGGCCGCCGGCCGCCAACTTTATCATGTTCGAGACAAAGATACCCGCCGACGATCTTAACCAGATGATGCGCGAGCGCGGCTTTTTGCTGCGTCCACAAACGCGAATCGGGTTGCCCTATTGTATGCGCGTCAGCCTGGGCACGCGCGCGATGAACCGGGCATTTGTCGAAGCGCTGGCGCAGCGCCTGGGCTGAGCCGAGCCAAAACACAGCATTGCCGCCACCTGCTGCATCTGCTACACTGCCGGCGGCGCTTTCGCCAACAAAATCCCACACATCAGGACTCTCGGCGGGTGTTGTCCGCAAAAGCGGATTATCGCCGGAGGATGAATGATGTGCGAGCCAAAAACACCACCGACAGGAGCATCCCTTATGCCTTCCGCAGTACGAATGCGAACCTTGCTCGAAACCGGCGTGCATTTCGGGCATCGCACCAACAAATGGAATCCCAAGATGGACGAGTTCATCTTCACGCAGCGCAACGGGATTCACATCATCGACTTGCAGATTACGCTCCGCAACCTGCACAGCTTTCATGACATGATCGCCAGTTTGGTGGCAGGCGGCGGCAATGTGCTGTTCGTCGGCACCAAGCGCCAGGCGCAAGAGATCGTCCAGCGGGAAGCTATCCGCTGTGGCATGCCCTATATCAATTATCGCTGGCTGGGCGGCACATTGACCAACTGGAAGACCATCCGCAGCCGCATCGACACATTAAAGCAGTTGGAAAAGCGGCGCGATGCTGGCGAGTTTGACCGGCTGACCAAAAAAGAAGGCTTGGTCTTGCAGCGCAAAATCGCCAAGCTGCAGCTGCGCCTGGGCGGCATCCGCGAGATGAAGAGCACGCCCGAATTGCTGATTGTCGTCGATGCCGAACGCGAGCATACAGCGGTCAAAGAAGCCAACATTCTCAAGATCCCCGTGTTGGCGCTCGTGGATACCAATGCCAATCCCGACCTGGTCGACCATATCCTGCCCGCCAACGATGACGCCATGCGCTCCATCCGCCTGTTGATCGGCGCGCTGGCTGACGCGGTGATGGAAGGGCACAACCTCCGCCAGTCGGCTGGCATCGAAGACGACGAAGCCCAGCAAGTCAGCGATGTCTACGATGACGAGCTGTCCGATGAAGAGTTGCTAGGCGAATCGACCTTGGCGAAGCTGCGCGATTCCAGCCTCTTTGACGATGAAGAAACCACAACAAACGAAGACAAAGCAAAAGACGAACAACACGAAGAAGCCCAGGCGCAGGCATAGAGCCACCGCTCATAAGACTGGGCAGCGGCAAGACAAGCCAAAGAGGGAGACAAACGCGGCGATGGCAGTAACGGCAAAGCAAGTTAAGCAACTGCGCGACAAAACTGGCGCAGGCCCACTGGATTGCAAGAATGCGCTGGTCATGCACGATGGCGATATCGACGCGGCAGCTGAGTTCTTGCGCGAAAAAGCGCTCAAAGACGGTATCAAGCTGCAAGGCAAGGGACGCAGCGCCAACGAAGGCATTATCGGCAACTATGTGCACTTTGACAATCGGCTGGCTGTTATCGTGGAGGTCAACTGCGAGACTGATTTCGTCGCCGCCACCGCGCCGTTTCGCACCTTCGCCAAAGATATCGCCATGCATATCGCCAACATGAACCCGCGCTATGTGCGGCGCGAGGATGTGCCCGCCGATGTGGTCGCGGCTGAAACGAACAGCCAGATGGAGCGCGCGCTGGGCGAAGGAAAGCCAGCGCATATCGCCGAGAAGATCGTCGCTGGCAGAATGAACAAATGGTATGAAGAGTTCGTTTTGCTCGAGCAGGGCTTCATCAAGGACGATGACAAGACAGTCAGCCAGGTTCTGCAAGAGACGGTTGCTGAAGTGGGCGAGACCATCAACATCGGTCGCTTTCAACGCTTTGCCATCGGCGGCGACAGCTAGCGCGCGCAGCAAACTCAGCGAATTTGCGAAACTAGATAGCGGGAAGCCCAAGTCTTACAAACTATGGGAGTCCCGCCATATCTTCACTTATTCGGAATAAACCAAATGTCAAGCTCATGCTTGCCGACTGCGGGACAACTGGCAAACGCGAAGTGGCAACCTAGCTGCACAAAAGGAAAATATCTTTTTGAAGATGTTCTCCGATCTGTTTACGGACTCGGAGTATGTTATCATTAGCCCTGGTCTACTAAGGCTCTTGCGCCAACACAGCAACATCGCAAGCAAGATGCTGCCGTTTTGGGTGGTGTTCTGCGGCGACATTACTCGCGATCCTTGCAGGGTAAGAGAGATTACTTACTGGTTTCAAGAGTACACGGACAACTTCTTTTTCTGGAGAGGCAGCGAAGTAGAAGCGATTTGTACGCACTTTATTGAGTGCATTGCTCCACATCTTGATTGAGTATATCCAGCCCCCAAGCATCAAAGCCCGGCTTTCTGTCGCGAGCGAACAATTCAATCTTGGACTGGCTTGGGAACATCTTCACGATGCCTTCGGCAACTTCGATTGGCTTCTCACTATGCCCGTTTCGGCGCGCCTCTATCAGCTGCTTAACATTTCTGGCTCCGCGGGGTTTCGGGATGCGGCCCCGCTTGAACAGTAAGCATAATTCACAATACGACAGCGTGTAGTGTCCTGGGTTGTGATTCATTTTGTTCCACACGAAAGCCACGGTCTTGTACTCAAAACCCCATGCTGTTCCCAGTTCTATTGCCTGCGCTAAATGTGGGTTTGTAGTCCACATGAACAACAAGCAATCTTGCTTAGCGATGAACTGTATCGGCAATGTCATGAGATCTTCCAGAACAATAGTTGGATACTTGAAGCAAGCAGAGCTCACAAATATTGGCTTTTGCCATCCATTGTTGTTCTCAGCCACTCCACTTCTGTCATATTGCAACTTCCCGTTGTAATGCCAAGGCGGGTCAGCATATACTATGTCGTATCGCTTCGTGGGCAGCGGAGCGAACAAGTTGCCAAGCCACCTGCCCTGCGTTCGAGTCTTTACCTCTTCATTGTAGACTGAGTAGCTTGTCTTGATTTCTGAAACCATCTCCGCCTACTCTCACCCACGAAACCCGTGCCAATTATAGTCGATATCGGAGCGACAATGCAAGCAAACGATGCCCTGCCCTATCAGCGCGTATTGCTGAAGCTGAGCGGCGAGACGCTGGCTGGACCTGACGGCGCTGGCATTGACCCCGACAAAGCCGCCTACATCGCCCAGCGCGTGCGGGAGGTTTATGAACTGGGCATGCAAGTCGCAATCGTGATCGGCGGCGGCAACCTGTGGCGCGGCGAGCCAGCTGCCCGCCTCGGCATGGACCGCAGCACCGCCGACCACATGGGCATGATCGCCACGGTAATGAATGGCTTGGCGCTGCAAGACGCCATCGAACGACTGGGCATCGGCACGCGCGTGCAAACCGCTGTCGAAATGAACAGCGTGGCCGAGCCCTATAT
Source organism: Chloroflexota bacterium (assembly GCA_026709625.1). GTDB lineage: Bacteria > Chloroflexota > Anaerolineae > Aggregatilineales > Phototrophicaceae > UBA6055. The sequence continues at coordinate 170,382 of JAPOSR010000051.1, read as the reverse complement.
CCGCCTGCGCGCCATCCGCCACCTGGAAAAAGGCCGCGTGGTCATCCTCAGCGGCGGCATCGGCAGCCCCTATTTTACAACCGACTCGGCAGCGGCATTGCGCGCCAGCGAGATCCACGCCGATGTCATCGTAAAAGCCACCAAGGTCGATGGCGTCTATGCCGCCGACCCCATGCAAGAGCCCGGCGCGCAACGTTACAGCCGCCTGCGCCACCAGGAAGTGCTGGACAAACAGCTGCGGGTGATGGACACCACCGCTTTCACGCTCTGCCAGGAAAACAATATGCCCATTATCGTGCTGAACTTTTGGAATCCCGCCGACTTGGTCAAGGCGTTGCAGGGCGATGCCAGCGTGGGCACCTTGATCTGCGGCTAGCCGAGCGAGCAGCCATCATGACACAGGGCAAACATATCGCCGTCTTTTCGATGACGCCGCTCTTCCCCGAAATGGTCATGGGCGGCGGACAGGCGCAGCTAAAGAAAGTCGCGCTGCATCTGGGCGAGCAGGGGCACAAGCTGACAATTTTGTCGACGCGCCGAGAAGGTTCGCAAGCGCCCTTCCGCTGGCACGACAATGTCGAGATTTTGCCCATCCTGCGCTTTAAGCAGCCGTATCCCGAGCCCTACTTCACGCCCATCTACCATATTGCCAATGCCATGCGCTATGTCGGCGCAGCCATCGCCGCCGCCGATGTGCACTACAGCCACGATGGCGGGCTGATCTTCCCCTATGTGTATCAACGCAAGCCGACTGTGATTTCGCTGCGCAGCATCATCTATCCCGAGACCATGCAATGCGCTTTTCTGTTTCAGGGCGATGCCTGGATTCTGCCATCAGAGCATACACGCGCCAGCTATCATGCGGCGGTTGCGCAATTTGCCCCAGCTGTCGGCGAGCGCATGCACGCCATTCACAACGGCTTCGACTGGGATTTCTTTCGATATACGCCGCCGCAGAGCATTTTCGAGATGATCCCGCGCAGCATCGCCGAGCGCCCCACCCTGCTGTTCCCGCATCGTCCCGAAGCGGCAAAGGGCATTTACGAAGTCGTGCAAGTCGCCCGCAAGCTGGTGCATGACCACGACTGGCATGACCTGCGCGTGTTGGTGCCGCGCTGGCTGGACGCCGATACGGCGCCGGCCAACCGCGATTATTACGCAAAGCTGCGCCAGGCCATACACGAAGCGACCTTGGACGACAATTTTGTCTTTCATGATTGGGTGCCTGAAGCGCAAATCGCCGAGTATTACAGCCTGGCGGATGCGACATTGTGCATCGGCAACTGCGTAGAAACATTTGGCAACACAGTCTTTGAATCGCTGGGCTGCGGCACGCCAGTCATCGCCGCGCGGGTGGCGACTTATCGCGATCTGCTGCCTGAGGAACACATCAGCCGCGTCGATTATGGCGATATCGATGCCGCCGCCGACCTGGCTGATCAGCTGCTGCGCACGCGCCGCCGCGCATCCGCCGCCACACAGGCTTACCTGCGCGCGCATTTCTCGCAGGAGCGGATGGTATCGCGTTATGCCGATGTCATCGTGAACGCGCGTCAGCTGCCACCACTGGCGTATCGCGTGCCGCGGCTGGACGAATCCACGCGCTATCGGCTGGCGCCTTGGTGTTCTGTATCCGCCCGGCGCGGCATATTTCACGATTTCCACAGCGATTACACGCGGGACGAGATCTTGCTGCGGCTGTCGCGAGAGCATCCCGATGGGTTCGCCGGCGCGGCGGTCGCTGCGCAGCGCTTGCGCAGTTGGCTGGACGAAGGGTTTGTCGTGCCTGTCCCAGACCTCGATTCTGCAGAGCCGCCAAAATAAGGCGTGGTATACTGATAACAAACTGATTGAAGGGATCGGCCAAGTGGCGGTCATCAGCGAACTGATCGACAGTGGACTGCGTCTGAAGCGGCAGCGAAGGTTGCGCGGCGCGATTGAGCATTTCCGCCAGTTGCATGCGACGTATCCAGACAACGCGCGCATTCAGTTTGAGTTGGCGAATTGCTGGCTGGCATTTGGCACGCCCGAAAATGCCTTGCCGCATTATCGTGAGCTGCTGGCGCTGCCCCAGACAAAGACCCTGCCGCCCAAAGACATGCCGCGTTTGTATGCGCAGCTCTGCGCGACTCTGCACCAACTGGGCGAACATGCCGAGGCTTTGGAAATCGCCCAAGCGGGGCTCCAGCTGCACCCGGATTATCGCCCGCTGCGCGCCTGGCAGATCTTCGCGCTGGATGCCTCTGGCGCGCAGCAAGTGGCTGTGCTGAACGCGCTGGAATTGATGCTGGAGTCGCTGGCGCCTTCGCGGTGGGATATCTTTGAAGAGGACATCAAGCAGGCGGTGCGGCAGATGCGCGCCAGGCTGGAGAACGCGCCGACCGCGGCGCTCCCCGAGATGCCCAAGACAGGCAAAGCGCGCGCGGATTCTGTGAGCAAGTCGACAATGGAGAAAAAACAGCAGCCAGACAGTCCCGAACAGAGTGGCAAACAGCGCATCAACCTGAGTGGCGGGGAAGAAGCTGAGGCCGACGCAGGCGAACATGAGGTCGCCGTCGTCGTCCGCCCGCCCGCCAGGAAGCCCTCGCGCCGCCGCAGCTTGCCGCAGTTGGGCAAACGGTCGGTGCGGATTGATATTAGCTCGGGGGATGACAAGGCAGCCACAGACGATCCGCCCGCATCCGCCGCTGTCAAAATCCCGATCGACGACTAGACCGGCTCGATAATCAGCCGGCCATCACGCAGACGCCAAATGGTGGTGGCGACTTTTTCGATAAACGCGCGGTCGTGCGTAGCTGCCAGAATCGCGCCAGGAAAAGCCAGCAGCGCCCGTTCCAGCGCTTCCAGACTCAACAGATCTAGGTGATTGGTCGGCTCGTCCAGCAGCAGCAGATTGGCTCGGCTGTGAATCAAGCAAGCCAGTCCCAGTTTGCGCCGCTGCCCGAGGCTTAGCTCGGCGACAGATTTGCGAGCCAGGTGCGCATCGCGAAAGAGCCCGCTCCGATGCAGCAATGTCAAGAGGGTGTCGGGCGTGTCGCTGCCAATTTCGCGCAGCAGGTCCAGGATATTTTGGTTTTCATCAAAAGACACGCCGGTTTGATCAAGGTAACCGAGCGCTGCGCCGGGACTGACCGTGACAGCGCCACTGCTGGGCATTAGCTCGCCGGTGATCAGGCGCAGCAAGCTGGTTTTGCCGCCGCCATTGGGCGCGACCAGAGCAACGCGCTCGCCCTTGCGCAGCACAGCTTTTGCCTCTGCAAAGAGCTCGCGCGCTCCAAAACGCAAAGCCAGGCTGTCCAGACGCAGCGGCTCTTGGCTGGCCAGCGGCAGCGGGTCGAAGTCAAATTCGATATGCCAGACATGGCGCGGGTTCTCCAGCGGATTCGCCTCCAGTTGCTGCAGCTGGGTTTTGGCGCTGCGCACCGCTTTGCCAACAGTGCGCGCGACCTGCTGCTGGGCGGTGAACTTGATCCATTTGTCGCCGTCATCGGGGCGTTTTGGGCGGCGGTGTCCATGCGTTTCTTTTTTGATGCGCGTCCGCAGCGCCTTCATCTGGTTGAGCTGCGCGTGATAGGCAGCGACCTGGCTTTCATACTGCGCTTGCCGCTGCGCCAGGTAGTCAGCGTAGTTGCCATAATAAGCGGTCAGCCTCCGCGTAACCGCCGACAAGTCCAATATGCAGGTCGCCAGCCGGTTGATGAGATGCCGGTCATGCGTGATCATCAGCAAGGCATGCGGATAATCTAGCAGGTAGTCTTCCAACCAAGTCAAGCCGGCGAAGTCCAGGTGGTTGGTCGGCTCGTCGAGGATGAGCAGATCGGGCGCTTGCAGCAGCAGCGCAGCCAAGCCCACGCGCGTTTGTTCGCCGCCGCTGAGTGACATCATGCTGCGCCCGGGCTCGATGTGCTCCAGCGCCAGCCCGGCGAAGATCTGCGCGAGTCGGCTATCCAGCGTGTAACCGCCACGCGCCTCGAAACGTTCTTGGAGCCGCCCATATTCGTCCAGCAAGGCTTCTAAGTCGCCACCCGCGCCCATTTGCCTTTCCAGCTCGCGCAAGCGGTCGCGCATGTTGCGCAGATCGCCGATGCGCGCTTCGATATAGCTGTTCACAGTGAGCTGGGCGTGGACGCGCACTTCTTGTGGCAGGTAGGCGACTTGCGCGCCGGGCCTCAGCCAAACCTCGCCGCGCTCCGCCGCTTCCTGCTGCAAGATGAGCCGCGCCAAGGTTGACTTGCCCACGCCGTTTTCGCCAACCAACGCCGCCCGGTCGCCGCGGCTCAAACTCAAGCTCACCTCGTCGAGGATGAGCATTGCGCCATAATACTTCTGCAACTGGCTTGCGCGGAGGATCTGCATGGGATAGGCTGCTGTACTTGAGGGATCGAAAAACGATTAAACCACAGTGGGTGCAGCAGACACAGAGGCAAGCAAGGCCAGCGCCAAGGGCAGTGGCGATTTTTGTGGATACCCGTTGCTTTACCCCCCAAATGAGAGAGGGGCTACCATGCTGCGGGAACGCAGGAAAAAACTCCCCTTCCCTCGTTCTGGGGGGCAAGGGGCCGGGGGATGGGGGGGGCTTGGTTGCCATACCCACGCAACGAGCCATTCTCTGCCAAGCCGCCCCGTGCAGAGCGGCTGCTTTGCGCCTATAATTTACTTTATCACCTTAGCAAGTGGATGTGCAGATGCCCCCGATACTGGCGCATGGCGCACTGGGACCCTACGACGAACTCATCTTCCTGGGCGTCGCCGTTGCCTTCCTGGGTATGATGGGCATCAGTTGGCTGCGCAGCCAGCAGATTGAAGACGCCGAATTCGACCCGCGGCAAAGCGACGGCGAACACTTTGAATTGGAATAAAAAATGCGGCAATCCGGCCGAAAGCGAGATAATTATGCGGATGGAACATATAGCCTTTAATGTGCCCGATGCGCCGGCGCTGGCAAAATGGTATGTCGCTAACCTCGACATGCAGGTCCTGCGCGCTGTTGACGAGCCGCCTTACATTCACTTCTTGGCTGACAGCGCCGGCAAGAGCTTGATTGAGGTCTACAGCGATGCGGACGGCAGCGTGATCGACTATGCGCAGCACCATCCTGCAACCTTTCATTTGGCTTTTGCCGCCGATGACATTGAGGCGAAGCGCGAAGAACTGACAGCAGCTGGCGCGGCGCTGGATGGCGACATCAACAACCGAGCGAATGGCGACCGTCTGGCTTTTCTGCGCGACCCCTGGGGCTTCACCATTCAACTTGTGCAGCGCCGCCAAACGATGATCGACTGACATGCCGCAGATCGAATTCGACCTGCGCGTGGCGGGGGACGAAATGCCCGACGCCTTTCTGGATGCGACCGAGCTGGAGCTGATGTTTGCCGGCACGCGGCGCGCGACTGGCGATTCGCTGCGGCGCAAGTTTGCGGCTGTCACCTGTGGCGAGCATGGCGGCGCGCCCAAATTCACCATCAGCGGCGTATATGACCGCGCGACAGAGCAGATGGATCTGCAATATCATGTCGATGCCTGCTGCCAAGCCTTCCTGCTGCGCGTCATGCAGATTCTCAACCAACGCGCCTAGAGAAAGGCTGGACAATGCGAGTCCTCTTGCAGCGCGTCAGCAGCGCGTCCGTCACGGTTGACGGCAGCGTGACAGGCGCGATCGGGCTTGGGCTGTTGGCGCTGGTCGGCGTGACGAACGATGACACGACAGAAATCGCCCAGCGACTGGCGCAGAAGACAGCCAACCTGCGCGTCTTTAGCGATGCGGCTGGCAAGATGAACTTATCGCTGCTGGATGTCGGTGGCGGCGCGCTGGTGGTATCGCAATTCACGCTGTATGCCGATGCGCGAAAGGGCCGCCGCCCCAGCTATATTGCCGCCGCGCGACCCAACCTGGCTGAGCCGCTGGTGCGCCACTTTGCTGATTGTCTGGGCCAAGCGGGGGCGCAGACCGTCCAGCACGGCGTGTTTGGCGCGCACATGCAAGTAGCGATTCACAATGATGGACCCGTGACCATCTGGCTGGACAGCGCTGATTTGTAGACAGTGACCAAAACAAATGCCTCTCCTCGATTGAGGAGAGGCGCTGGTTGTTTTGCGGGATTGCCTGCCTTGTCGCGCTAGTTTTCATCGTCCGCTTCGCGCAGGGGCAGCACATTGGGCCACACTGACGCGTGGTGTTCGTAGGCGTCAATGCCGATGCGATCCGCTTCAGGATCGACATGCAGGATATTCACCGCGTTGAGCGCGCGGAACATGATAAAGCTAGCGGCGCCAGCCCAGACCGCCACCACAACCACGCCGATGACCTGAGCGCCAAGTAGATCGAGGCTGCCGCCATCGAGCAGGCTGGGCGCGCCGAGCGCCTCAGAGCCAACGATGCCGATCATCAAAGTGCCAAACGCGCCACAGGCGCCGTGAACAGAAAACGCGCCCACCGCATCGTCGATCTTGAGCGATTCAACCACGCCGATCGAGATGACCAGCACGACGCCCGCCAATACGCCGATGATGACCGCGTTTATCGGCGTGACCGATGCGCAGCCCGCGGTGATGGCGACAAGGCCAGCCAGCGAACCATTCAAAATAAAGCTGACATTCCAGCTTCGGGTGAGAAAATAGGTGTGGAACATCGCCCCCAACGCGCCAGCCGTTGCCGCCAGCGTCGTGTTCACAGCCACCAAGCCCAGCACATTCACATCATTCGCCCCCAGCGCCGAGCCGACATTAAAGCCATACCAGCCAAACCAGAGGATGAAAGTGCCCAGCGCCGCAAACCCGAGGTTGGATGCCGCCGGCGGCCGCCCAAAAACACGCCCGGCGCGCGGGCCCAAGACATATGCACCAACAAGCGCCACCACGCCACCCGTCATATGAACAATGGTCGAGCCGGCGAAGTCGATGAAACCTTGCGCGGCGATCCAGCCACCGCCCCATGTCCAAAAAACAACCACCGGGTAGATAATCGCGCCGAGAATCGCGCTGTAGATCAGCTTGCCGACGAAGTTGGTGCGCTCAGCCATGCCACCAGTCGCGATTGTCGCGGCTGCGCCAGCAAAGGCGAACTGGAAGAAGAAGCCGACGAACAGCGCGCCATCGCCCGCGCCAGAGCCATCTGCCCCGCCGAGCATCATCGGGATCGCGCTGGGCGTCAATCCACCGCCTTCAAGACCCGCGTCATATGTGCCATAGGCGATGCCGTATCCCACGAGGAAGAAAACAAGCCCCGTGATACAGGCGTCCATGAAGTTTTCAGCGAGCGAGTTCACCACCCCGGTCTCGCGGATCATGCCACCTTCCAGCATGGCGAAACCAGCCTGCATAAAGAACACCATGAAACCGGCAATCAGAATCCAAGTTTGGTCCAGATTGAACTGGACTTCTTCCGCCTTGGCGAAGGCATCTCCAGCTGTCATCTCGACTGTCTCGGCCGCGGCGGCATCTTCGGCAGGCGGGTCATCTTGAGCGATCGTGCCAAAGCCGAAGCTGTAGAGAATGCTTGCTCCGATAAATATGGAAATCATGCGGTATACAAACTTGCGCGTGGTCACGATCAGCCCCTCCCCATGCGGCCGCAATCGCCGCTAAATGCGATGTGCGCCCAGTTTACGGCTGTCCGCAAGAAATCTGTTAGAATAATAGTATCCCAATTTGCAGCGCTGGTTTTGGCTAGTTCTTACAAAATGCGCGGGTTCGCTGGTCTTTTTCCCCAAGACAAAAGCGACCGGAGCTGGTCGGGCATTTGTTTGTGGCTTGCCGTCAATAATAACTTTGTCTATTTTTGCCAGCTTTGCGCTTCGCTCAATGCGTCATGTTTGATTGCTTTCAGGCGCTTCATCACATCGTTTGCGCCGCGCCCGAAATCGTCATAAAGCGTCTTGTATTCAGCAAACAGCTTGTCATATTGACGCTGGTTGTGGGCGATGGGCGTCACGATCTGGTCTTTGAGCTTGCCCATTTTCTCGGCGGCGGCATGAATATCTGGATAGATGCCGGCGGCGACAGCGGCGTGCATGGCCGCGCCCAGCGCCGGCGCTTGCGCTGAACCCGCCAGCTTCAGTGGTCGGCCCGTCACATCGGCAAATATCTGGCAGAGCAGCGCGTTTTTCTCTGGCAAGCCGCCCGCCGCGACCAGCTCGTTCACCGGGATGCCTTGCGCGGCAAAGGCGTCAATAATCTCGCGCGTGCCATAAGCGGTCGCTTCGATCAAAGCGCGGTAGATATCGGGCGCGCGCGTCGCCAGGTTCATGCCCAACATCAAGCCCGTCAAGTCGCCATCGACCAAGGTGCTGCGGTTGCCATTCCACCAGTCCAGCGCGATCAAGCCATGCTGCCCAACAGCTTGCCGCGCGGCTTCTCGCTCCAAAAAACTGTGCAAATTGAGATTGGCGTCGGCAGCCGCGCGGTGATAAGCCGGCGGCACCGCATGTTCCACAAACCACGCGAAGATATCGCCTACAGCGCTCTGGCCCGCTTCATAGCCATACAAGCCAGGGATGATGCCGCCTTTGACCACGCCGCACATGCCGTCCACCACACCCAGCTGCGCGCCAGACAGGATATGGCAGCACGATGTGCCCATGACCATGACCATGATGCCAGGGTCGGTCGCCTTGACGGCCGGCGCGGTGACATGAGCGTCTACATTGGCAACAGCCACGGCAATGCCGGCTCGCAAGCCCGTCAAAGCCGCCATCTCTGGGGTCAATTCGCCAGCTTTGTCGCCCAGTTCTGCCAATTCGCGGCCGACTTTTTCGTCAACGACATGTTCAAAAGCTGGGTCCAGCGCTTTGAAATAGGCGCGGCTGGGGAAGTCGCCGTCTTGCGCCATCGCTTTGTAGCCGGCTGTGCAGGCATTGCGCGTTTCGGCACCGGTCAGCTGCCAGATGACCCAATCGGCAGCTTCGACAAAGCGGTCGATTTTGGCATAGATATCCGGGCGCTCTTGCAAGATCTGCAGCAACTTGCTGAAAAACCATTCGGAAGAGATCTTGCCGCCATAACGAGGCAGCCAGCTTTCGCCCATTTGGCGGGCAGTTTCGTTGATGTGGTCGGCTTGAGGCTGGGCAGCGTGATGCTTCCATAGCTTGATGTAGGCGTGTGGCTCGTCGGCCAGCTCGGGCAAGCAGCATAGAGGCCTGCCATCGCTGGTGGTGGGCATGGGGGTGCTGGCGGTGAAGTCGATGGCGATTCCCAAGACATCCGCCGGGGCGATGCCGCTTTGTCGCAGCGCAGCCGGCACGGTGCGCCTTAAGACTTCGATATAATCACCCGGATGCTGCAGCGCCCAATCCGGTGGCAGCTTCACACCCGATGGCAGCTGGCTGTCCATGACGCCGTGGGGATAGTCGAATACCGCCGCGGCGAGCTCGCTGCCGTCGCGCGCGTCGACCACGACGGCTCGCCCGGAAAGCGTCCCAAAGTCCAATCCGATCGTATACATGCGCGCACCTGTCACCGGGTGGATTGCTGGGGCGATTATGCCGAAGCTGCCGGCGGATGGCAAATGGCGCAGCCTGATTCATCACAGAGACGCAGAGGGCAAAGAGAAATCGTGTATAATGCCGCCAAGCGCAGAGAGCTATGGATGAGCAAATGCCCAGCGAGTTCCCGCCTGGACCCACCGAGATGGGCGAAGGCAGATGGCAGAATTACCTCTTCTTTCGCCGGTTTTTCAAAGACCCCTTGGGCCATGTTACGCGCTGGATGGAGACCTACGGCGATGTCTGGCATCACCAGATTGGCGAAAGGCACCATTACTCGATTGCCAATCCTGACATGATTTATGAGCTTTTTGTGCGCCAGGCAAAGATCTTCCGCAAAGGGCCGGCTTATACCAGCCGGCAGTCGGGGCTGGCGCGCTTTATGGGCGAGGGGCTGGTCACCAGCAACGGCGACTTCTGGAAGCGGCAGCGACGCCTCGTGGCACCGGCTTTTCATGCCATGCGCGTGCATGCCTATGCCGATACGATGGTCGACTATACCTTGAAACGGCTGGATGGCTGGCATGATGGCGCGGTTGTCGATGTCGACGATGAGATGATGGAACTGACGCTGAGCATTGTGGCGCGCACGCTCTTTGACGCCGATGCCTCGCGCACAGTCAGCCAGGTAAAACGAGCCGTCGCGGTCGTGCAGAAAGCCAATAACACCGCCAGCATCCTGCCGCACTGGCTGCCCACGCCGCTGCGAATCCGCTCGTGGCGCGCCAACGCGGCGCTCGACAAGATCGTCTATGACTTCATCAACGATCGCCGCAAAACCGGCGAAGACCGCGGCGACCTGCTGTCTATGCTGCTGCTGGCAGAAGATGCCGATGGCGAGCGGATGACCGACCTGCAAGCGCGCGACGAAGCAGTTACGCTCTTTTTGGCCGGACACGAAACCACCGCCAATACGCTCAACTGGACTTGGTGGCTGCTGGCACAGCACCGCGAGGTCGAAGCCAAATTGCACGCCGAGCTCGACTCAGTATTGGCTGGACGCGCGCCCAGGCTGGACGACATGCGCAGCCTGCCCTACACCGACATGGTCATCAAAGAAGCCCTGCGCCTTATGCCGGCGGTTTGGTCGGTCAGCCGCACCGCCAGCGAAGATACCGAAGTTTGCGGGTATCCCATGCCGCGCGGCACCGATGCCCAGATCATGATTTATCTGCTGCATCGTCACCCAGCACACTGGAAGCAGCCCAAGGATTTCTTGCCCGAACGCTGGGCGGAGCCGGCGATCGAAAACCGGCACAAATATGCCTATCTGCCTTTCGCCGCGGGTCCGCGCATTTGCATTGGCAACAGCTTTGCCACCATGGAAGCCAATTTGCTGCTGGCGGCGATCGCCCAGCGCTATCGGCTGCGGCTGCTGCCCGACACAGACATCGAGCCTGCGGCGCTGATTACCATGTACCCGCGCGATGGCTTGCCCATGCGATTGGAGAAGCGGGCCGCTTGCACAGCGACCGCCCCCGAAGCCAGCCCCTTGCCTTAATCTTAATATTGAGAGGAAACCCATGCGTCTGCTAACGACTCATTCCCACATCAGACTCATCGTCAAGATACTGCGCGAGGCCGGCGAGCCTATCTCGACCCGCCAATTTGACCAGGAAGTCATGGACAGGCTCGGCGACAGGTACAAGCGATCTGCGCACATCCAACTGCTTACCTTCCGCACCGCCTTGAAAAGCGCTGGCGTCGTTTCGCACCCCAGACGCGGTCTGTGGAGCCTAGAGCCAGATGCAGACGCGCGGCTCGAAGAATTGGCTGGCGTCAATATATGGGCTTTGCACATAAATATGCGCGATGCGAAAAAATCGAAGGAAAAAATCATAGAGCCGCCGGTGCCGACAGTCGAAACCGATCTATGCGGGCTGACGAAGAAACTGGTCGAATGCTGGGGGCCGCCTGGTTATGAGCATCGTATCCGCGAGTTGATCCATGATGAGGTGCGCGGGCTGGCGGACGAAATCTGGACGGATGGCTTGGGCAACTTGATCTGCCGCGTGGGCAGCGGCGGGACAAAAGCGCTGGTCGCGGCGCACATGGACGAGATCGGCTTGATGGCCAATTATCAAGAGCCAGAAAGCGGCTACCTGCGCTTCAGCAGCCTGGGTGGCTTGCGCAACGACACGCTGAATGGCAATCGCGTCCTCTTTGAAGACGGCACAATCGGCGTCATCGCGGCGCATGCCGGTGGCGGCAAATCGCTCGGCGACTTTTATATCGATGTGCAAGATGGCAATGGCAGCGCCACGCGAGTCGGACAGCCAGCCGGCTTCATGCGCGAGATGCAGCTGCGTGGCGAACGCATCATCGCCAAGTCTTTGGACGACCGCATCGGCTGCGTGGTCGCGATTGAAGCGATGCGCAAGCTCGCCAGAACGACGCCAAATGAATGCTACTTTGCTTTCACCGTGCAGGAAGAAGTCGGCTTGCGCGGCGCCAAAACCGCTGCGCAGGGTGTGCAGCCTGATATCGGCATCGCCATTGATGTGACAGGCAGCGGCGACCAGATCCGCGGACACAAGATGCGCATCAAACTGGGCGATGGCGCAGCCATCAAAGTGCATGATCCTGGCTTGGTCGTGCCCGTCGCCATCAAAAACTGGATGGTCGCGCGCTGTGAAGCCGATGGCATTCCCTATCAGTTGGAATTGCTGGCGGGCGGCACGACAGACGCCTCCGCCATTCAGCTGACCCAGACCGGCGTGCCCAGTGGCTGCATATCCATCCCGACTCGCTACCTGCACACCACCAGCGAGACAGTCGATCTGCGCGATGTGCAGGCCTGCATCGACTTGCTGGCTGGCTTGCTCGCCAACCCGATTGCGCTCTAGCGCGCAAGGCAAAATCACCGTGACTGTCCAGGCGGCGCTGGTTTCATAGCGCAAATATGTTCTAATCGAAGCGCCCGCTGCGGCAGATTGTGCTATGCTCATGAGACAGCCGGCACACACAGCCAACAGGGTAGCCTATGGCGTATCGGCGCGATGACGAATCGGAATACATTGAGGATGATGACTTCTTCGACTCCGAGGCGGGCGGCGGCCGCTCGCGGGTATTGGGTGGCAGCGGGTCGCGCCAGCCACGCGAATTTGACCAGCCGCCAGAAGATGTCGCGGCCGCGCGCCAGCCGAATAACCGACCGCGCCCCCAAACTATCCCGAAAAAAGCGCGCAATCCATCGCCTTCCTCAGCCAGCGACCAGGAACGCCGCGACCGCCTGGCTGGCAAGCACAATGCACATAAAAAAGCCCCGCCCAGCCGTCGTGAAGAGCCGCCAGCTTCCGCCGATTCGCAGGCCGAAACGGGACGGTTTGGCAAGCTGCGCGCCCGATTGCGCCGTAGCCCAGACGAAACAGAGCCCAAGGAACTGCCCGCGCAATCCAGGCGAACAGCCGGTTTGGCAGCGCTTGGCGGTCTGCGCTCGCGCTTTGACAAGGCCGCCACTTCCGCAAGCGAGCCGCAGCGGCCAGCGCCACGCCAGCAGCCCCAATCTAAGCGACCAAACCGCGCGCCAAAGCTCGGCTCCAGCGACTGGCTCGACCTCGACCGCAAACTCGACCTGGTCGGGGTGGCGCTGGTCTTCGGGGCGATCCTTTACGCCATCAGCGCGCTTTCTGCGGAACAGGCAGCGATCGGCGCGCTGCATATGTTTGTAGGGCAATCGCTGGGCTGGGGCGCGGTGGCATTGCCTCTCGCCATGTTCGCCATCGGCCTGTGGTTGATCGTTCGCCATTTTGGCGACGAGCCGCCGATCATCGATCCGCTGCGCATGGCTGGCGCTGTCATGGCATTTTTGGGCGCTCTGGCGCTGTTGCAATACCTGGACAGCCTGGGCTATGCAGCCGTCATGCCGACCATTCCCGCTTGCGTGGATGCGACTTCGTCCGCCTGCGTGGAAGCGCTGGTGCGAGAGGCCTATCAACAGGCGCGCGGCGGCGGCGTAGTTGGCGGCTGGCTGTACAGCGCGCTCGTCAACGCGCTGACTGAGCTGGGCGGGCTGGTCGCTGTGAGCATGCTGCTGACTGTCGGCGCGATGTTGATTACACGCTCCAGCGCGACCGAGCTGGCGCTGGCGGGCATCAGTCTGTGGCGCGGCGCGCGCACCCGCCTCGGGCAATATGCCGCTGTCCGACGCGCTGCCCGCATGCAGGCGCAGCAGCCACTGGCTCAAACGCCTGTCAAGCCGCCGCTGCATATTCGCAAGCCCGATGCCCCCCGCTTGGATCGTACCGCGCGAGCAGCGCCAGCCCTGCCCGAGCCGCGCAGCGACTGGATGCCGATACCGACTCGTTTGCGGGCATTTTTCGGTCGCCGCCAAACAGCCGCTCCACCCCCCGAAAAAGTAGTCGCCGAAGCGCCGCAAGCGCCCGCCCCTTACCCATCGCGCGTTGCCAGTCCGTATGCCGCGCCACCAGCCGCGCGTCAGAAACCACCAGCGGGGCGAACAGGGGCAACAAGCGGCGCATTGCAGCGATTTCGGAAGCTGAGCGATGATCTGCCCAAGCCGCCAGCGAGCGCTGCGCCAGTCAATCGCCCACAGCCCGCCACGCCACGCCCAAAACCAGCGCCGCCTGCGACAGCAAAACCTGCCGAGCCGCCCCCGCCCCTTCCAGCTGCCCCAGCGCAAACACGCCTGGAATGGGAATTGCCGAATTATCAAAGCCTGCTCGACAGCGTCAGCGCCAAGGACCTGGAGCAAGAGCCGCTGATGCAGCAAGCCCGGATTATTGAAGATACGCTGGCGGCTTTTGGCGCGCCGGGCAATGTCATCGAGATCAACAGCGGGCCGGTCATCACGCAATATGGCGTGGAACCGCTGCAGCAAACCGCCAGCACAGGCAAACGCAGCCGCGTCAAAGTGGGCGATATCGCCAAATTGGACAAGGATTTGCAGCTGGCGCTGGGCGCAAAGTCCATTCGCATGGAAGCCCCCGTGCCCGGCAAAGGCTATGTCGGCATTGAAGTGCCCAACCCGCTTTCGGCGCGAGTCAGCCTGCGCGATGTGCTGGAATCGGCAAGTTACCGCAAGCTGGAATCGCCGTTGGCGGTCGCCTTGGGCATGACAGTGGATGGCACGCCGGTCGCCGCCGACCTGGCGCAGATGCCGCATCTGCTCATCGCCGGGGCGACAGGTGCCGGCAAGTCGGTTTGCGTCAACGCCATCATCAACAGCATCTTGCTGCGCAACTCGCCAGAAACAGCCAAGTTCATCATGATCGACCCCAAGCGCGTCGAGCTGACCAGCTACAATGGCTTGCCGCATCTGGTGGCGCCCGTGGTGGTGGAGCTGGAACGCGCGATCGGCGTGCTGCGCTGGGTCACTGCCGAGATGGAAAAGCGCTATCAGACGCTTTACCAGGCTGGCATGCTTAACATCATCGACTACAACAAGACCCTCGACCCCGATTTGCCGCCCATGTCCTACATCGTTGTCATCATCGACGAACTGGCGGACCTGATGATGCTGGCGCCGAAAGAGATTGAGTTGATTGTTCGCCGCATCGTGGCGGTGGCGCGCGCGACCGGCATTCACATGATCCTGGCGACCCAGCGGCCATCGGTCGATGTGGTCACAGGCGTAATCAAGGCAAATTGCCCCGCGCGCATCGCTTTTTCGGTGGCCAGCGGGGTCGACAGCCGCGTTATTCTGGGCGTGCCCGGCGCGGAACGGCTGCTGGGCAAGGGCGATATGCTGTATTTGTCGGGGGACGCGCCTGCGCCCAGACGCATGCAAGGCGTTTTCGTTTCTGAAGACGAGAAACAGCGCATCGGCAAATTTTGGCGCATCCGCAGCGCAGGCATCGAGCCAGTGGAGCCCATCGCGCCGCCCCAGCATTCGGGCGCGTCCACCTCTGCGCTGCCGCCAGCCGCAGCCCCAGACAATTTGGGCGAACAAGCGGCTTTCTGGGAGATGTCCAAGCCCGATGCCGACCGTCAAGCCAGCACGACAGAAGACGATCTGTATCAGACAGCTGTAGAGATGGTGCGGCGGCTGGACCGGGCGTCGATATCGCTGCTGCAGCGGAAGATGCGCATCGGCTATGGGCGGGCGGCGCGCCTGATGGACATGATGGAAGAACGCGGCGTGGTCGGGCCAGCCAAAGAAGGCAGCTCCAAGCCGCGCGATGTGCTGCCACTGGCTTGAGGTGGGCGAGTCGGCGCCTCGCCTCTACACGAATTCCCGGCGACTCAGCGTCTCTATGGCAAAAGACCGCGGTGTCAAAACATGTGCGCGGGAGTGGCGAATCTGCTGGATACGTGCTGCTTTACCCCCACCCCACCCCAACGATGAGAGAGGGGCTAGCATGCTGCGGAAGCGCAGGAAAACACCCCTTCCCTCGTTCTGAGGGCAAGGGGACGGGGGCTTCCACAAAAATCGCCAATCCATGTGCTCAACCTAATTTGCGGCAACAGCCGACTAACCAGGCGCGCGCAATTGTGGTAAAACTAGCCCACTGCGCCGTTGCTGAAAGGATGCTGCTCAATGAACTATGCGAAGATTCCCGGCGTCGGCAAGCCGGTAGCGCGCCTGCTGCAGGGCACAGTCATGCTCAGCGCCGATGCCCGCGATAGCAACTTCCGCTTGCTGGACGCCTGCTTTGAAAACGGATTCAATACTTTCGATACCGCGCATGGGTATGGTGGCGGCGTCTGCGAGCGCGAGCTGGGCGCTTGGATCAGCGCGCGTGGCATCCGCGACCAGGTCGTCATCCTCACCAAAGGCGCGCACCCGTATGCCGGCGAACCCGACCGCGTCGCCCCGGAGTTCATCCGCCGCGACCTGGAAGAATCGCTGGAACGGCTGGGGACTGATACTGTCGAGCTTTACCTGCTGCACCGCGACAGCCGCGATACGCCGGTCGGTGAGATTGTCGATGTGCTGCATGAATCCAAAGAAAAAGGCTATATCGGCGTTTACGGCGGCTCGAACTGGCTGGCAGAGCGAGTGGCGGCGGCAAATGCCTATGCAGCTGACAATGGCAAAACACCCTTTGCTGTCAGCAGTCCACAATTCAGCATCGCCGAGATGATTGAGCCGCCCTGGGCTGGCTGCATCAGCGTCAGTGGCGCGCAGGGCGAAGCCGACCGGCGCTGGTATCATGATGAGGAAATCTCGCTCTTCACCTGGTCGAGCCTGGCTGGCGGCTTCATGACCGGCAAGTTCACGCGCGACAACCTCACCGAGTTCAGCGATTACTGGGACACCAACCCGATTGGTGCCTACGCCTATGAAAGCAACTTCCAGCGCCTCGACCGCGCGCTTGAGCTGGCGGCGGACAAAGGCGCGAGCCCGGCGCAGATCGGCGTTGCCTATGTGCTGTCCAACAATGCCCGCTACCATGCCATTGTCGCCAACTGGGAAACCGAGCAAATCCCCGAAAACGCCGCGGCGACCGATATCCAGCTATCCCCCGACGAAATCGCCTGGCTGGAACTGAAAACGGAGGACAAGCCGCAATGAGCGACAAAATCAGATGGGGCTTGCTGGGCTTGGGTGCGATCTCGAGCCGGTTCGCGGCCGGCTTGCGCTTCCTGCCCGATGCTGAGATCTATGCGGTCGGTTCGCGCTCACAAGAAAAAGCCGATGAATTCGGGGCGCGTTGCGGCGCGACCAAAGCCTATGGCAGCTATGAAGCGCTGGCGGCTGACCCCGATGTCGATGTTGTGTATATCGGCACGCCCCACAACTACCACATGCCCAACACCGTACTCTGCCTGGAAGCCGGCAAGCATGTGCTCTGCGAAAAACCCTTCGCCGTCAACGCGGACGAAGCCAAGACCATGATCGACTGCGCGCGCAGACACAACCGTTTCTTGATGGACGCTTTTTGGACGCGCTTCTTCCCAGGCATGGTCAAACTGCGCCAGCTGTTCGCGGACAAGGTCATCGGCGATGTTATGGTGACGCAAGCCGATTTTGGCTATCGCAGCGGGCAGGTCGTCCCGGCAAGCCGCATCTACAATCCGGCGCTGGCGGGCGGCGCGCTGCTGGATGTCGGCTCGTATTGCGTGCAGCTGGCTTCGATGGTCTATGGCAAGCAGCCCACCGACATCAGCAGCCAGGTCACCATCGGACCAACCGGCGTGGACGAGCTGTCCGTCTCGGTATTCAAATACAGCGACTATGAGATGGCGACTCTGACAACCTCCATTCGCTTGAATACGCCGCACGAAGCGCGCATCATGGGCACGGGCGGCACGATATCCATCCCCAACTGGTGGAGGCCCAGCCAACTGACAGTGGCGGTCGGCGGGGAAGAGCCCGAGACGATTCGCTTTGATAATGTGGGCAATGGCTTTAACTATGAAGCGGCGGCTGTGGGCGAGTGCATCCGCGCGGGGGAGACCGAAAGCGACATCATGCCGCTGGACGAGACTCTGGCCATCCTGCAGACGCTGGATCGCCTGCGCGCCCAATGGGGTTTGCGCTATCCATTTGAGAGTTAGCCGGGCTGCTCCATCCCCCGGCCCCTTGCCCCAGAACGAGGGAAGGGGGGGTGCTGCGCTTCCCTCATTTTTGGGGGAGGGGGTTGGGGTGGGGGCAAAGCAACGGGTATCCACGCAACTAGTCACGCCCGACAAAAAGACCGGCTTGACAACGCGCGCTTTTTCCGCCATAGTGGCTCCACATTACATATCTAAGCCTTGGGGGCGTCCATAATCTGGGCGCGCAACTGGGGAAGTCGGTGAGAATCCGACGCTGTCGCGCAACGGTGACTGGCTTATTGCCAGAAGTCCGAATGCCAGACCAAGGCTTAGCTCTGTCTACTTTCCGCGTAAAGAAGGAGACGAGCATGGACACCCGAAGCAAACTCCGCCCAAGACCATGGGCTTTGTTGCTGTCTGCGCGCGCCCTCCTTCGTCCTAAGGAGGGACACCATGAAAACCGCACTGCTGACAGTCATTCTGCTGCTCATCATCATCGCCCCGTCGACCGCGCAAGACAGCAACCTGACTGATGGCTGCATCACTGATTTTGACGCCGCCATCGATTACTTCCCGCAGAAAACCGAAGTGGTCGATGCCGACAATTTGACCATTTCGTATCATGGTCATTACAAGCTCGTCCAGGTCGGCGATGCCTACGATGGCGCGCCGGCATTTGACTATGTGCTGGTGCAGTGCGGCGCGCCGGCTCCGTCTGGCGAAGACTTCGCCGCAAACGCGCAATTCATCGAAGTCCCAGCTGGCAAGATGATCGCGCTTTCGACCACCCAGCTGCCCGCCCTGTCCCTGCTGGACATCCTCGACCACCTGGTGGCGGTAGACAGCGGCTTTTACATCAGCACGCCCGAAGTGATCGAGAAGATCGAATCTGGCGCGATTGCCGAGATCGGCTTCGGCGCGGAGGTCAATATCGAACTGGCGCTGGAACTTGACCCCGACCTGGTGTTGAGCTATGGCTACAACCCCGATACAGATGCGCACCCAGTCTTGCTGGAAGCCGGCATTTTCACGGCGCTCAACGCCAGCTGGCGGGAAAATTCGCCATTGGGACGGGCGGAATGGCTGAAGCTGCCGGCGCTGTTTTATAATCAAGAAGCCCGCGCCAACGAAGTTTATGCCGAAATCCGCGCCCAGTACGCGGCGATGAGCGACCTGGCTGCGAGCATAGCCGACGAAGAACAGCCGCGCGTGCTGAAGAATTCGTACTCGTCATATTCAGATGCCTGGTTCAGCCCAGGCGCAGACACCTATGTCGGGAAGTTGATTCACGATGCCGGCGCAGAGCTGGCGCTGCCCAGCGATGACCCAGCCGGCAGCCAGCCCTACAGCTTCGAAGCCGCCTACGAGCAAGGCTTGGGTGCCGATATCTGGCTGGTGGATACCTTTGGCGTCGCTTCAGCCGCCGACTTGCTGGCGCTGGACAGCCGCTTCGCCGATTTCGCCGCCTTCGAGTCGGGCTCGCTGTGGAACAACAATCGCGATGTGAACCCCAACGGCGGCAACAATTACTACGAATGGGGGGTCGTCAACCCGCATCTGGTGCTGGCGGACCTGCTGGCGATCTTTCATCCGCAGCTGCTGCCCGACCACGAATTCACCTATTATCGCCGTTTGAGCGAGGCGTGATATGCTGCGCCTGGCAAGTTTGCCTGGCGTTCTTGTTGCCGGGCAGGGACGCGAATATGCCGGCGCGAAACCAGGTCTGCTGGTCGCGCTGGCGCTGCTGCTGTGCCTGTTGGTGATGGCCAGCCTGGCGCTGGGCTCGGCATCCATCCCGTTGGAGCAGATCGCCGCGACGCTGCTGGGTGGCGAAGCGGATAGCGCCGCCTGGACGAACATCGTGCTTAAGTTTCGCTTGCCCAAGACAGTGACGGCGATGCTGGCGGGCATGGCGCTGGGAGTCAGTGGTTTGCTGATGCAGACATATTTTCGCAATCCATTGGCTGAGCCCTTTGTGCTGGGCGTGTCGGCGGGCGCGAGTCTGGGGGTGGCGCTGGTGGTGCTGGGCGCTGGCGCGGCTGGCGGTTTGCTGCTGGGCGGGCTAAACCTGGCTGGAGACCTGCTGCTGACAGCGGCGGCTGGGCTGGGCGCGGCTTTGACGATGACGTTGGTCTTGCTGGTGGCGGCGCGCATCCCCAACGGCGTTACCCTGCTCATCCTCGGGCTGATGTTCGGCTACCTGGTCTCGGCGCTGGTCAGCCTGCTGCTCTACTTCGCCTTGCCCGAGCGCATCCAAGCCTACATCAACTGGACCTTCGGCTCGTTCAGCAGCGTAACCAGCGCGCAGCTGCCGATTTTGGCGCTGATTGTCGGGGCGGGCTTGCTGCTGGCGGTGGCGCAGGCCAAACCGCTCAATGCGCTGCTGTTGAACGAGGACTATGCGCGCAGTCTGGGCGTGCCTATGCGTCAGACGCGGCTGGGCATCGTGCTGGCGACGGCTCTGCTGGTCAGCGCGGTCACGGCATTTTGCGGACCCATCGCTTTTATCGGCATCGCCGTGCCGCACATGTGCCGCGGCTTGCTGGGCAGCTCTGACCATCGTTTGCTGCTGCCGGGCACGATTCTGGCGGGGGCTTGCGTGGCGCTGGCGGCTGGCATCATCGCCGAATTGCCGGGCAGCAACATCGTGCTGCCGCTGAATGTGGTGACAGCTTTGCTGGGCGCGCCGGTGGTGATGCTGGTTGTGCTGCGGCGAGCGCGAGGCCTGTCCTAGATGAAGGCGCTGGAAACGCGCGCGCTGGCAATCGGTTATCGGCGGCGGCGGCGCAGCATCGTGCTGGCGCGCGGCCTGGATCTGCAGCTGCGGCGGGGCAGCCTGGTCGGCATACTGGGCGCGAACGGCGTCGGCAAATCGACTCTGCTGCGCACGCTGGCGCGCATGCAAGCGCCGCTGGCGGGACAGGTGCTGCTCGATGGCGAAGACACAGCGCACATGCTGCCACTCGATGTGGCGCGGCGGCTGTGCATCGTGTTGACAGCTGCGCCCCAAGACAGCCTGCTCACTGGCTATGCGCTCGTGGCATTGGGCCGATACCCGCACAGCGACTGGCTGGGCCGGCTGAGCAAATCCGACCATGCGCAGGTCGTCTGGGCATTGCAGGCGGTGGGCGCGGCAGATCTAGCAGAGCGGCGCGTTTCCGAGCTTAGCGATGGGCAGCGGCAAAAGTTGATGATCGCGCGCGCATTGACGCAAGATTGTCCGCTGATTTTGCTGGACGAGCCGACCGCCTTCTTGGATTATCCGCGCCGACTGGAAACATTGCGCCTGCTGCGGCGGCTGACCCGGGCGGCCGACCGCGCCATTCTGGTCTGTACGCACGAACTGGATCTGGCGCTGCGTTATTGTGATGAATTGTGGCTGATGAGCGAAAGCGGGATGAAAATTGGCGCGCCGGCCGCCATACTGCGCGATGGCAGCCTAAACGAAGCCTTTGGCATCGATGGATTCGGCTTTGCTGGCGATGGCGGCAGCCTCGTCCCAGGTGGCGCAGAGCTCTCGCAGTCGTTGGAAAGCCAGGAAGGTGGCAGCTTATGAAAGAGCGAATGCCCAGACGCGGCTTGGTGCTGGTCAATACCGGCCATGGGCGAGGAAAATCAACATCTGCTTTCGGGGTTGTCTTGCGCATGCTGGGCAGAAAAAAGCCGGTTGCGCTCATACAATTCCTCAAACACGAGACCGGGCAATGGGGCGAAGTTCGAGCCCTGCGTCAACTGGGCCTGCAGCCGATCAAGACGGGCGATGGCTTTACCTGGACGAGCAAAGACCTGGACGAGACACAGGCGCGCGCGCTGCATGGCTGGCAAAAGGCGCAGGCAATCATCACCGCCGATGAGCATGAACTCGTCGTTTTGGACGAATTCACTTACCTGCTGGATTTCGGCTGGCTGGATGCAGATGAAGTGATCGCCTGGCTGCGAGCCAACAAACCGCAGCGGCAGCATCTGCTCATCACCGGTCGGAATGCGCCAGCCGCCTTGATCGACTATGCCGATACCGTCACCGAGATGGTCAAGGTCAAGCACGCGTATGACGCTGGCATCAAAGCGCGAGCTGGCATCGAGTTTTGATGGATAGCAAGGCGCGGCGAAGCCAGCCCGTCACAAGAAAAAGACCGTCACGCAGGACGGTCAGCTTGGCTGTGGGCTGTACAGGACTCGAACCTGTAACCTCCTCGACGTCAACGAGGCGCTCTGCCAGTTGAGCTAACGGCCCCCCACATCTTTATCATTCAAGTATAACGCGTTCTGTGTAGCATGCAAGTCTTTCCTGCGGTCGGGAGTGGCTATTTGCGTGGATATGGCAACCAAGCCCCCGGCCCCTTGCCCAGAACGAAGGGGGTCCCTGCGCTTCCACAGCATGTAAGCCCCTCTCATTTTTGCGGGAGGAGTTTGGGGGGAGGGGGCAAGGCAACGCGCATCCAGCAGAGTCGCCACTCCCTCCTGTCCGCTGTAGCCCTGTCGTGACAACGCCGCGATTGCCCGGCAATGTTGTTTTCAATATAATCTGTTCGTCACAGTTGAAAGCAGTTGTCCGTGCTTCAGACGATCAGCGAGCAAATCCGCCAGCGCTTCCGCCTTATCCAAGATGTCAAGTTCGCCAGCGCGCGCCCCGACCCCGCCTTGACCGCGCGAGCACAGGAACCTGATATCGTGGTCGAAACCTGGATGAACAGTCGCCTGCACATCTATCTGCTCGCCAAAGCGCCCAAACCACGCCAGCTAAAGAGCATCCTCAAGCAGAACACCAGCGGCGGCATCGGCACGCTCTTTCTGGTGGATGAAGCGCTGCTGCCCGGCGATGGCTTTTGCGGACGCCTGCGCGATTGGCAAGATGACCTGCGCGTGATGACCCTGGGCGCGATTTATGCCTACAGCCAAGGCCGAGACGGGCTGCGGCTCGTCCAGGTCAACTTGGATGAAACGATCCAGCGCGGCGAATTCATCGTTTGGCGCAGCGGCGACTTTCCCTGCGATGCTGTTTCTGTGCGGCGGCGTGAATTTCAGACGAATATCCGTGGCCGCTGGTTTGTGGGCGATATCGCATCACCACAATTCAAGCGCCGCATCAGCGAAGAACGAGCCCGCCAGCGCTTTCAGTATCACACGCAAGGCAGCCAACCGAGCGATGGCGAGCCCATCAACGCGGCGTATCTGGCTTTGGAGATTGAAGTGGGCGCGGGGCAAGCCGCCGTCAAAGAAGCCTTCCGCAAGCTGGCGCGCGAATATCATCCCGATGTCAGCGAACACGACAAACCCGAAGCTGAGCGGCGCTTCAAAGAAGTCAAACGCGCCTATGACCGCATCCGGATGCACCGGCGCTGGCGATGATGGGTCCACCAGGACTCGAACCTGGAACCAATCGGTTATGAGCCGACTGCTCTGACCATTGAGCTATGGACCCGGTTTCGCTGCCAAAAGCGGGTAACGGGATTCGAACCCGTACTGACACCTTGGAAGGGTGGAGTGCTACCGTTACACCATACCCGCCTGGTCGGGGCGCCCGGATTTGAACCGAGGACCTCGCGGACCCAAACCGCGCGCGCTACCGGACTGCGCCACGCCCCGCCACCCAAGATAATACTGGACTTGGGCAAGCGCGTAAAGCCGCAAGAAACAAGACTCGAAATCGTTAGGCAGTGGCGAATCGGCTGGATGCGCATGACAAGCTAGGACTCGCTCCTGTGTTGCAGGGTTGTTTCACGATCCATTGCTGTCGGCGCGGAACATGTCAAGCAGCTCGTCAATTTCAGATTCGCTGACGACCGGATTGATCTCTTCGCCGCGGGCAGCTTGCGAGCGCGTTCTACGCTGCAATTCGCCAGAGAAGGCGGCGGATGTGATGACTTTGACGCCATGGCGCTGGGCAAAGGCGCGGATATCGCTGTCGGACGAGACGACAGTAAAGGCGCGGCGGTCGCGGGCGCGGCTGATGCGGCGCTTGATTAGTGTATCGGCATCGCTTTGTTGGTCGGCGGCGAAGCGGACGGCGACGGCGCTGGTGCCCATTTTGGATGCGCCACCGGGCAGGCCGCGGTCAAAGATGATCGTGCACCTCTTGCGCGTGGCAGCCGCCCAGCTTTTCAGTTTGTTAACGAGCTTGGCTTCTTTGTGCGGATCGTCCATGCCGATATCGGGCAGGCTGGCGATCAAGTTGTGTCCATCAATCAAGTGCGGCATACAGTTCTGTCCTGCGCGTGCTGTGGCAGGGGGGGGGCAGCGCCTAGCCGGTCGCGATTGGAAATTGCGGGATGCCCAGTGTGAACAGGCTGCCGACGCCCTCGCGGCTTTCGGCATGCAAGAAACCGCCATGCGCCTGGGCAATGGCGCGCGCAACATACAAGCCCTGTCCGAGTCCGCGCGGTGTTTTGGAAGCGGCGCTGGCATCGCCCCGATAAAATCGCTCAAAAATATGCGGCAGATCAGCCGGCTTGATGCCGATGCCATTGTCGCTGACGCTAACGAGCGCATATCGCTTGTCTGCGCGCAGCTCGTCCCGCGCAGCGACCGCCACATAACCGCCATCGCGGGCATAATCCGCGCCGTTGCGCACCAAATGCCCCAGCGCCCATTGCAGCCGCGAATCATCGCCGCGCACTTGCAGGCCCTGGATGCCCCGCGTCATCACCAGCAGGTCGACGCCGCGGCTGGAAAGCGCTGAGTCCATGCCATTGACCACCGACCAAACCACCTGTTCGATCTGCAGCGGCTGGCGAAGAACATCCAGGCTGCCAGTCTGCAACTGCGCGATATCCAACAACTCTAGCGCCAGTTGATCCAGCATATCGACATTGCGCAGCAGCTTGTCGAGCAGGCGCTGGTTGACGGCGGTATCTTCGGGCTGGGCGCTGAGCAGCTCGCCCGCCAATTTGATGACGCTGACAGGACTGCCCAATTCACGAGCGATATGCGCCACAAAGCCATCTTTCAAACGCAGCGCCAGGGCATCATGCGTCACATCGCGCAGGATCATCACCGTGCCGATGCGCCGATTGCTTTCGTCGCCGATGGCGCTCAACTGCGCGCGAACGACGCGGTTGTTCAGCGGCATCTCGGCCGATTCGCCCAGGGGCACCAGCTCCGCGCTGGTTGTCTGCACATGCCGATATTGTTCAAATAGCGTGCCCAGCGCGCTGCCCCAGAAGTTGCGCTTGCCGCCCAGCATGGCTTCGCCCGTGCGGTTCATCATGGTGACTTTGCCGTTGATGTCTTGCACGACGATGCCTTCTTCGAGGCTGGCGAAGATGGCATGCAGGCGCTCGAGCTGGCTGCTTTGCCGCTGCCGAGGGGTGGACGGATTAGCTTGCGCATCAACCTGCCGCGCAGCCCGCTGGCGGCTGAGACGCAGGTACAAACGGCGGAAGAGCGATTCGCTGGCGCTGCCAAAGCGGTGTATGCTGCCCAAACCCGTTTCGGCTTCGCTGGAAATTTCGCGTGGCAAGTGGTTCATATTCGTATTCCGCGGTCTGGCCAGCTGATGTCGCTGCCGCCAAGTAGCAGCCATTATAGTAGCGACCGTCCAGGCACGCGCGGCAATGCAGGCGCAGATTGTCAGCTCGCCGCAATGGGCTACACTTGGGCGAGACAGGTTGGCCAGAGGCTGGCAATGCAAAATGTCGCCCCGACGCGACGGTTAAATCGCCGCTCGCGCGATGTCCTGCTGGCGGCGGCGCTGCTGTTTCTGCTGGGCGCGGCGCTGCTGGTGGCGGGCATCGGCTTGCATATCGTAAATCTGGCTGTGCCCGGCAACAGCGCATTCGCTCTGTATGATCTCGCGCGCAAGAGCATGCCGGCGGTGGGCGCGCTGCTGTGCATCGCCTCGATGCCGCTGGCGCTGCGGGCGGCAAGCTGGCGGACCGACAATGCCCTGGCTTGGGAATTGGGCGAAGGGCTGGCGGCGGAGCTGGATCAGCGCTTCGTCTTCATCCGCAATATCAGCCAACGCGGCATCGGCTATGTGGACGCGGCGCTGGTCAGCCGGCACGGCGTCTTGCTGCTGCGCATCACCCAGCGGCGCGGCGAATATCGCAACGAAGGCGGCAGTTGGCTGCGGCGAGGGCGTGATGGCAGATGGCGGACGCTGCGCTGGAGCCCCACGCGAGAAGTGGTGGCAAGCGCCCTGCGAGTCGAATCGACCATGCAAGCGCGGGGGCTGGGCGGCGTGCCCATATTCGCTGCTGTGGTCTTTATGCGCGAAGAGCCAGCGGCGCAGATCCACGCCCGGCAGCCAGCTGTGCCGGTGGTGCACGCCAGCGCGCTCGTGTCGGGGCTGCGCGACAGTTATTTTGCAGCTTGGCGGCTGGACGCGCGCACAACCCAGCAAGCTGTCGATCTGCTTTACCATTAGGAGCGGCAATGGCGAGCGTCTTGCGCCTTGCGCCAGCCGGCACCGGCAAAACACAAACAATGCTGTCGCTGCTGCGGCAGGACGTGCGGCAAGGCGACAGGCTTCCTCCGCGCATTTGGATGCTGCTGGCGACGCGCCGTCAAGAATTGTATTTTCGCGAGCGGCTGGCGCTGGATGACGATCGCCAACGGGTGCATTTTCATATCGACTTCTTCAACTTTTATAGATTGAACGCTCATTTGCTGCGCTTGGCTCGAGCGCCTGCGCGTCGCCTGAATGAGACAGCGCGCTTCAGCTTTTTGCGCCGCCTGCTGCAAGATATGCGTGAAGCGGATGAACTGCGCGTATTCCACAACATCGCCGACATGCGCGGATTTGTGACAACGTTGGCGCAGCTCTTTGACGAATTAAAGCAGAGCGGCATCAACGCCAAAATCTATAACGAAGCAGCGCAAAACCATAAAGATCGCGAGCTCGCCGCGATCTATGCGCGCTATCAGCAACGACTGCGCGAACATCGCCTGGCGGATACTGAGGGAGAGGGCTGGCTGGCGCTGGCGACATTGCAAGAGCAGCCGCAAATCGTGGCAGGTGTCAAATGGCTGCTGGTCGATGGCTTCGATCAATTCACGCGCCTGCAAGCGCAGCTTTTGGCGGTGCTGGCGAAGACAGTCCCGCAGCTGCGCATCAGCCTCACGCAAGCGCCCGCTGCGCCACCGACCAGCCGCAGCTGCATCGCCAGGCAGCGACTCGAGGGCGCATTCGCGCGGGCTGGCGTCTCGCTGGAGATCGAGAAAATCGTCCCGCAGTTGCAGCGTCCCGCCGGCTTGCAGCGGCTGAGCCAGCATTTCTATGCTGGTTCTGAAGGCGGTGGCAGCAGCGCAGCCATCAAACTAATCGCCGCGCCCAACCCAGCTCATGAAGCAAGGGAAGTCCTGCGCGATGTAAAGCGCCTTTTGCTCGATGGAGCGGCGCCCGATGATGTGCTGATTATCCTGCGCGATTGGGAACTGTATGCGGAAGGTTTGCAGACTGTCAGCGAAGAATTTCAACTGCCCCTGCTGATGCAGATTGAGCGACCAGGCAGCCATGCGCCAGCGATCGCCGCGCTGCTGGCTGTGCTGGGGCTTTCGCCGCGCTTCCGCCGGCGCGACCTGCTGGATGGACTGCGCTCGCCTTACATCGACTCGGGCTTGGACGATGAATGGATCGATCTGCTGGATCGCATCAGTCGCGAGCGGCAAATCGTCGGCGGGAGCAAGCGTGAATGGCTGGAGGTCATTCGCCGCGCCAGCCAGCCCAAACCTGCCTCCAGCGAAGAAAGTGGCACGATGCTGTCGCAAGCGCAGGCGGATGCGCTGGGCAAAAAACTGAGCGCCTTCATGGATTGCCTAACGCCGCCCGCCCAAGCCGGCCCGCGCGCGTATGTGCGCTGGCTGGATGGCATTCTGGGCGAAGATCCGCATGAGCAAAGTGAAGCCGAGACCCGCCACAACAGCGGCTATAGCCTGCATGTCCGAAAACTGGCGCGCGCGGACGACAATGCGCATTCGCAGCGAGACAGCCGGGCTTTGAGCAGCCTGGATGCCAGCCTGCGCGACCTATTGGCAACCGACGATGCGCTGCGGCAAATCGGGCGACAACGGCAAATCAGCTGGGCGCAGTTTCTTGGCGATCTGCGGCATGCGCTGGATTCGCCGCTCTGGCCGCAAGGCAATCAGCCGCGGCGTGGCAAAGCGCTGGTGACAATTGCCAGCCAGGCGCGTGGCTTGCCGCATAAGCATGTCTACATTCTGGGGCTGTCGGAAGGCGTCTTTCCAGCCGAAGCCCGCGAAGAGCCTTTTTATCTGGATTCTGAGCGGGCAGCGATGCGGGCGCGTGGCATCTCGCTGGATTCGCGCGCCGAGCGCAGCGATGACACAGGGCTGTTTTACGAGTTGCTGGCGCTGCCACAGCGAACGCTTGTTTTGTCGCGGCCTGCGTTCAAAGCCGGCAAACCCTGGCTCGAAAGCCAGCTTTGGCGGGCAGTGCGCCGCATCTACCCCCAGCAGCCCATACACAAGCGGTCATTGGGCGAGATCGCAAACTCGTCAGAAGCCGCCAGCTGCGATGAGCTGATGCTGGCGCTGGCGAGAGCGCTGCCCCAGCCAGAAAGCTGGACTGCCAACAAAACATTGCGGCATTTGAACTGGCTGCGCGCCGAGATGCCAGCAGCCTGGCAGCATATCAAAATCGGGCGGACAGTCGAACTGGGGCGGCTATCCAACCAGCCAGCCAACCACTACAGCGGCAGCCTCGCAAATCCCGAACTCTTGGCAGAAGTCGCGCGACTGCTGGGGCGCCAGCGCGTCTGGAGCGCCTCGCAGCTGAAAGATTATGGCGTCTGTGGCTTTCGTTTTTTCGCCAAGCGCCTGCTCAAGCTGGACGAGCTCAAGGAAGCGCAGCCAGGCGCGGATCTACGGCAAATGGGCAGTTTGCGCCACCGCATTCTGGAAGAAGCTTATCGGCGCATCGCGGACGAAGACTTGGCGGTCAGCTCATCCAGTCGCGAGCGGGCGCTGGCTATCTTTGACGAAGTGGCTGATGACCTGCTGGAACGCGCCCCCGAACTCTTTAACTTCCGCGCGGGCAGCGCCTGGGACGGAGAAAAACAGCTCATCCGGGCGCGGTTGGCTGCGCTCGTCCGTCAAGATTTTTCTGATGAAGCCCCTCTGCAGGCCTTTGGCGGCAGCCGGCATATTGAGCGGCTGGAGCATGAATTTGCTGACCTGGAAGTGGCGCTGGGGGGCGGGGATTCGCTGCGGGCGCGGGGCATCATCGACCGGATCGACCGCGTCGATGGCAAGCTGGCGCTGGTGGATTATAAGACCGGCAGCACAGCTATCCCACACAGTGAAATGGAAACTGGGCGCGACTTCCAGATGCTGCTCTACCTGCTGGCGCTGGACGATATGGCGCGGGGCGCAGGCGCAGACGTTGCCGGCGGGCTGTTTTGGCACCTGCGCAATTTGAAAGTCAGCGGTCGCGTCCATTCCGAAGACGAAGAGCACCAGGAAATGCTTGAAAAAGCGCGCCGGCATATCGCCAGCAACTTGCAGCAAGCGCGCGCGGGCATCTTTCCCGTGCAGCCGACAGCGCTTGACCATGGCAAATGTGTCCGCTATTGCGAATTTGCGCATTTGTGCCGGCGCAGCAACACCAGCCGCTTCAAAAACAGGCGGGCTTGAGGCAAGCGCATGCAGCCGACATCCGAACAGCGCGCCGCCATCCACACCCATGACAAGAATCTGATTGTCGTGGCTGGCGCTGGTTCGGGCAAAACGCGCATCCTTGTCGAGCGCTATTTGCAGCTGCTGGATGCCAATCCGCGCTGGCCCATTCATGCGCTGGTCGCCATCACCTTCACCAAGGCAGCCGCTTGGGAAATGCGCGAGAGGCTGCGCACAGCATTGCAAGAGCGGGCGCAATCGGCCGCCGGCGACCGCTGGGCGCGACGCCTGGCAGCTTTGGACAGCGCGCGCATCGATACGATTCATGGCTTGTGCGCCGACCTGCTGCGGGCGAACGCGGCTCAGGCTGGTGTTGACCCGCTCTTTGAAGTGCTGGCTGAAACCGATGGCGCCATCTTGCTCAGCGATGCGGTCGATGATGTCCTGGCGGATATCGACGCGCCGCTGGCGAAGCTCTTCGCCCAGGCAGACGCCTTTCACATCAAAAGCTCGCTGCAAGACATGGCGCTCGTGCAAGTCGATACGCCGCCCCTGCCAGCCGATCCCGCGCAGATCTTCACACAATGGCAGGCGCAATGGAGCGAGACGGCTTTGGCAGCTCGCGACCAACTGCTGCGCGCCGCCGAAATAACCGCCCTGGCCGAGCTGCCCATACCGCGAGCCACCGACAAGCTCGCCGACCTGGCATGGCGATACAAAGACTGCCTGCGCCACATCAAAGCTGCGGAAGACGCGCAAACTGCGCAGCGGCTGATGAGAGAATGCTATCGTTCAGGCGCTGTCGGCAGCAAAGGCGCAGCAAAAGCCTGGGGCGGCAAAGCAGCCAAACAGCGAGCGGCGCAAACACTGCGAAACTTGCGCGAGCGAATCAAGCAGGCATTGGAAGCTGCCGGCAACCCGCCAGGCGAACTGGACCGCGCCAGCGCCGAAGCGCTCGTGCTGTGGGATGGGCTGCTTCAACGGGCGCGGCAAGGGTATGCAGCCGCGAAACGCGCTC
Source organism: Chloroflexota bacterium (assembly GCA_026709625.1). Lineage (GTDB taxonomy): Bacteria > Chloroflexota > Anaerolineae > Aggregatilineales > Phototrophicaceae > UBA6055. Next base: position 139,869 of record JAPOSR010000051.1, on the reverse strand, counting down.
GGGCGCTGCTCGATTTCAGCGATCTGGAGTGGCTGGCGGCAAAACTGCTGCAAAATGACCAAGTGCGGAAGCGCTATCGCGGGGCGGAATTCAAGCATCTGCTGGTGGACGAATTTCAAGACATCAACCGCGCGCAATGGCAGATCATCCAGTCGCTGGCGGATGTGAATCACGGCGGCTCGCTCTTTGTGGTGGGTGATCCCAAACAGAGCGTCTATCAATTTCGTGGCGCGGATGTCAGCGTCTTCGAGCGGGCGCGGGGGCAAATCGCCGGACAAGCGCAGGGATTGGCATTGCCGCTGGCGACTTCCTTTCGGGCGCATCATGGATTGGTCGAGCAGTTCAACGCGCTCTTCAGCCGCCTGCTCACGCGCGATGAAGACAGCCCGGCGCGCCAGTATGAGGTTATGTTCGACCAACCCATGCGCGCCTTTCGGATGGCTGCGCCAGACAGCGCCGCGCTGGAGTTGCTGCTGCTGGACAAGGCTGTCCGCGATGAAAATGGCGAGCTTGCGCGCGACAGAAACGGGCGCGAACAACATCGCCAGACTGATGCCATGCGCGTCTGGGAAGCCCAGGAGATCGCCGGGCGCATCCACAAAATCGTCGCGCAAGAGCGGGGAGTCTACGACCGGCAGCGGGACTGCTGGCGTCCCATTCGTTATGACGATATCGCGATTCTTTTCCGCGCATTGAGCAAAGTCACCCTGTACGAAGATGTCTTCAAAGCCAGCGGCATCCCTTTTTTGACCGTGGCCGGCCGCGGCTACTTCGGCCGTCAAGAAGTGTGGGATATGCTGGCTCTGCTGCGCGCGCTGCACAACCCGGCCGACAACCTGGCGCTGGCGGCTGCGCTGCGCTCGCCCATGTTCGCCTTTAGCGATGACCTGCTGCTGGCGCTGCGCCTGATGTCCGATGACGGCGCTGAGCCACTGCCGCTGTGGACGGCGCTGCAACAGGCGGATGCGGACTGCTTTGGCGTATCGGCGGACGACCTGCCGCGGCTGCAGCATGCGCGGGCTGCGCTTGACGAATTGAGGCGGATGGCTGGCCGCGTTTCGATATCCAGGCTGCTGCGTCAGGCGCTGGCGGCGACTCGTTACCTGGCGATCTTGACCAGCCTGCCCGATGGCGACCGGCGGCGCGGCAATATCGAAAAACTGCTGCAGCTGGCGGACGACAGCGGCAAGAACGCGCTGGGCGAATTCTCTCAATATCTGAGCGACCTGACGACCCGCGAGGCGCGCGAGGGCGAGGCGCTGCTGGAAGCGGACAACTCCGTCCGTTTGCTGACTGTGCATGCCAGCAAAGGTTTGGAATTTCCCATGGTCATCCTGGCTGACGCCGCGTGGTCGGGCCGGCCCGCCTCGCCCTTGCTGCTCGCCGATTCCCAGCGCGGGCTTAGCTGCAAGGTCTTCTGGCCCACCGGCAACAGCTATGAAAGCGGCTTTGCGCACAAGCGCAATATCGCCTTGCAGCGATCGAAAGAAGCAGCCGAAGCCAAGCGCCTTTTGTATGTCGCGGCGACGCGAGCGCAAGATTATCTGCTCATCAGCGGCGCGGTTTCGCAAGACAAAAAAGGCGCTTGGAATGCGCGCGGCTGGCTGGGAACACTGCTCAAGACACTTGGTCTGGCCGAGCTCCCGCGCGAAGAAACCCAGGTCGTACCCCTAGCCGGGCATCCACTGCGCATCGCCATGCCCGACAAGCCGACTGACGAAGCGTTCTTGTACCGCAACCTGCGAGCTGAGGCCGATTTGTGGGATCTGAATGCCGAAGCCAGCGCCTGTCCAGCGCTGCCGCCACCCTTGCTGCAAACCATGCCCGAATTCTCCACGCAGCTCAGACACATCTCGGTTACGCAGTTGGCGGACCTCGGCGAAGTCCGTTTCGGCGCAGATGCAAAAAAGCGGCGCGAAGCAGCTTTGCGCTTTCGCGAAACAGCGCTTCACGACCGACCAGAGCAAGCCTATCCGCTCGACCCGCGACCTGGGCGCGTATCGCAGCGGCAGATCGGCGCGATCGTGCATGAACTGCTGCGCGTTCAGGCTTTCCAGCTGGAGAGCGACCTGCCCGACGCGTTAATTGAAACGATCGCCTGGCAGGCCGGCGCGACCGATGCCGCGGCGCTGCCTAGCGTCCTAAAGCAAGTTCGGCGCTTGCTGGACAATTATGCCCGAAGCGATGTCTGCGGCTGGATCAAACAAGCGCAGGCCGCAGGCCAGTCCGTTTTCACAGAGGCACCGTTCATCCTGCTGCGCCATGAACGCGTGATTCATGGCGCAATGGATGTATTGCTGGAGGGAGCGGACGGCGTCTGGCGCATCATTGACTACAAGACGGGCGATGCCGGCGGCGATTGGCTGGGGCACGCGCGCCAATATCGCCTGCAGCTGGGTGTCTATGCCGTGGCGGCGCAAGAGCAGTTGACGCTGGCTGAACCGCCGCGGATCTATGTGCATTATCTGCGGCATAATCGCACGGTCCAGTTGGACTATGCGGATTGCCAAGATGAATTGGCGCGCCTGGAAGCCACGTTGGGCGAAGCAATCGGCGCTGATGGATAAGATCCTGCGCGGCTGGCGCGGGGAAGGTGACAATTTATGCCAATCGACAGCCGCGACTACAAGAATCTGACCGATTATCTGCAACACTTGTATCAATGTCAGCCGTTTGAACGCGGCGGCATCGAGCATCCTGTGACGGTTCTATACCCCGAAATCTGGCAGGTTGACGATGTCGACAGCCTGCTTGCGCCGCCCTTGCCAAAGCCCGAGGCGCGCGACTTCGCCATGTACGATTATGCATACCTGCACGATTTGCAGAACAGCAAGCCGCGTCTGTTCAATGGCGCGACCTTTACTTTGAAGCAGATCCGCCAGCAGCCGCTGCGTCTGCGCGGAGCGCTGGGCAGTTATTTCGACATGCTGGCCACCTGCGCCGCGCTGGAACGCGAACTGCGTCATGCAGCCGAGCAAGGCTGGATGCGCGCGCCATCGCGCAGCGCCTATCATCGGCAGGTCCCGCCCGAAGACGCCCTGCTGCGCGGCATAAAACGCAGCGCCGCCATCGGCATCGGCACATTGACAGTCTGCAACGATGCCGGCGTCTACAAAGCCATCATGGCGCGCCGCTCGCAGCACACCGCCTACGACAGCGGCATGCTTCATGTGCTGCCCGCCATGATGTTTTGCCCGACTACCCGCGGCTTCCACGACGCCCGCGAATGGAGCCTGCGACACCAGATCACTCGCGAGTTTCTCGAGGAATTGTTTGGCCTGCCCGAAGAGCGCCAGCCAGCAAGTTGGGATTTCTTCTATGAAGCGCCGGCGCTGCAATACCTCAACGAGCTGCTAGCGGCGGGCAAAGCTGCCTTGTATGCCACCGGCATCATCATCAACTTGCTGACCCTGCGCCCAGAGGTCGGCACACTGCTCTTGATACACGACCCAGCCTGGCATGCGCGAGTCACCGCTCCCGATAGCGATATGCCTTTGCGAACAGCCGCCGAGACGTTAGAAGGCAGCATCGTTCGCGCGCCGATCGCCACTGACGAAGCTTTTCTGTCTCACTTCCCGCCCAAGCTGCATCTGCGTATGCCAGCGCAAGCCACCGCGACCATGTGGCTGGGCATGGATATGGCGCGGCAACTCATCCAGCAGCGACAAGACAGCGCTATACCCGTGGCGCGAGATTCTGCGCTAGAATGAGCGTATCCAACATTATGGCGAAAGGACAGCGGTATGCCTAGCGCAGGCGAAACAGCGCCCGACTTTGCACTGAAGAATCAACATGGCGAGACTGTCAGACTCAGCGACTATCGCGGCAAAAAAGTTGTACTCTTCGCCTATCCACGCGCCGGCACATCAGGCTGTACGACGCAGGCTTGCGGCTTCCGCGACAACTTTGCCCAGATCAAAACAGCTGGCGCGGTTGTGCTGGGGATCAGCCCAGACGAACCAGCCGCGCTGACGAAGTGGATCGACAAAGAGAAACTGGGCTATGACCTGCTTTCCGACCCCGACCACCAGGTCCTGGAAGCATGGGGGGCTTGGGGCGAAAAGTCGATGTACGGCAAGACATACATGGGCGTCATCCGCTCGCATTGGATCATCGGCGCAGATGGCGCGGTGCTGGACGCGCAGGTGAAGGTCAGCCCCAAGAAAAGCATCGAAAAGGCGCTGAAGTTCCTGGCGCGCAGTGGCAGCTAGCCGGTCTTGCCGCAAGCTTTGCATGGCACCTGATTGGCGCGGCGCCTCGCGTTTTGCTTGCTTGTGGCTGCTCGCGCTGGCGCTGGTCGGCTGTGCGGCGCCTTCGGCAAGCCCCATCCCGACAACTGTTCCACGCATTATCGTGGTTACGCCGACCGCCTTGATGACGCGTGTGCCGACGGTTGCGCGCGCCACGCCAACCGCGCAAACAGCAAGCGCAGCCACAGAGGAAATCAGCCCTGACGACGCTGCCTGCCAGGCGGCGCTGCTGAAGCATTACACGGCAGCCAGCGACTCTTGTCTAGCGTCAGCAGACGGCATGATTTGCAGTGGCGGGCAATCTGTGGATATCGCGTCGGGAGCGCAGATCGCCGTCGACAGCATCGACCGGCTGCGCACACTGCCTTTTTCGCTGGATGCGGGCATGGGCTTGGTATGGCTGCGGATGGCGCAGACTCTGCTGGCGGATGCTTTGGTCATCGGCGAGGCTGAGCTGGGCAGCCTGTCCAGCGGCGAGCCGTGGCGCGCATTGACCATCGAAAGCGGACAGGCAAATGCCGAGTGCGCCGCTGTGCCGCCAGTTGGCGCGCTGGTCGCGCAGAGCCGCTATGGACAAACGGCGCGACTCGACATCAATGGCGTGGCCGCCGCGATTGATGGCACGCTAATTGTGATGACGCAAGCGCAAACCAGCCATTTTGTCGTCATCGAGGGGAGCGTCCGCCTGAGCGTCGGCGCGCGCAGCCTGTCATTGGTCGTGGGCACGCAAGCCAGCCTGGCGTATCCAACTGGCGATTGGACTGCGCCGGCCGACCTGCCCGCTGAAGCGAGTCTGCTGGACTATGCGGTCTTGCAAGACCTGCCCATTGCGCTGTTTGCCCGCCCCCTGCCCATCCCGCAGCCCGGCTATGCGCAAACGCGGGGCGGCGTCAATATGCGAGCCGCGCCAAGTATCAATGGACGGCTGCTCTACCTGGTGCCAGCTGGCGAAACCATGAGCGTGCTGGGCATCAGCAGCGATGGCGAATGGCTGCATATCCGGCTGGGCAATGGCGAAATGGGCTGGATGAGCGCGGGTTTGCTGGCGAAGAGCCTGGGCGAAATCACGCATGTCTATGATGATGCGCCACCGCCACCGCAGCGACTCGGCGTCCATGCCAACCTCGCGGTCGTCAATGTGCCGGCCGGCGGGAATCTGCGCGCAGCTCCCGATACAGCCTTTCAAGTTTTGCGCACGCTGCCAGTCGGCACAGAAACCAAGCTGCTGGCGCGCAGCCCTTATAGCCCCTGGGTCAAGGTGCAGGCGGCTGATGATATCGGCTGGATGGCGCTGTTTACGCTGACGACGCAATCCGTCATCAGCTCGCTGCCCATCGACTATCAGGTGCCGCTGCCCACTCGCGCCACGCCCACGCCATCTTTCAGCTTTGGGGGCGGCCACGCCTACCCCGACCCCAGCGGCGGCTATTAACCTGCCCGTCGCCGCGTCTGCCTGGCGGTTATGTCGCCCTGCCCTTTGATTGGTCGCATTCCCCGCTTGGCCTGCTGCGGCTTCATGCATAAAACGAATGGGTAATCAGCCACATCAACAGCGCCAGCGCGCCGCCAGCCAGTGCCCCGATGACGGCCGAGCGCGTCAAAGGCAGCGATGTCGAGTAGGCGCGTGGCGGCAACTGCGCAGCGCCCCTGCGCCTCGCCACAATCAACGCGCCAGCCAGCGCCAAGGTGGGCAAGCCAAGAGCCGCATCCAGCGACAGCGGCATCTCCAGCGAATCAGCCGGACGATCTTCGCTTGCGGGCAGCGCCAACGCGGGAATGCTGATGATGATGGGCAGCGCCACCAACAAAGCGATGAGGCTCGGTTGATAACGCGCTGGCAGCCGCGTCAACCCGATGCCGCTCGCGCCAGCTGTGCAAGCCAAACAGACAGCGATGCCCGCAGAAGCCGGCGGCTGCGCCCAAGCCAGCAATCCCAAGGCAGCGAGCGCGAAGAAAGCTGCCCCTAGGAAGGCATTAGGATGGCGCGTACGGTAGCCGCGAAGATACAAAGCAAAGGCAATGGCAGCGCCAAGCAGCGCCAAGCCCGCGCCAGTCGACAGCAGCATGTCAAGCGGAACAAATTCTTGCATGGCGACTGCTGTTTGCGCCGAGGCGAAGGGCGCGCCCAGCGCCAAGCCCAGCAGCATCGCCAGCAGCGCAATCAAGCCAGGCCGCGCGCGCAGCTGGCTCGCCCTGCGATTGATATGCTGGATCGTCGTTTCGAAGCCGACCCAGGCAAATGCCAGCAGTGTCAGCCAAATCGCCGACGCATGCGCGGCCAGCAGAGCGGCTTGCAGCAGGCAAACGGATATAAAACTGCCAGCGCCGGGGTTGTCGCGCAGCGCATCGATGCGCCACAGCAAGAGCGGCAGCAGCGCCAGCGCCAGCATGTCGCGCCAATCACCCCGCGCCACCAGCAAGTGCGGGCTGTAGGCATAGACCAGCCCCGCCAGCAGCGCGCCCAGCCGTCCATAGCGCCGATGACAAAACAGGTACATCCCGCCGCTCGCTAGCATCATGCCCGGCAGCGAGGCCACGGCGGGCCAGGTTGGCAGCGCCACAAAAACAGTCAGCGCCAGAGTCAGAAATAGGCCGGGATGGAGGTCGCGTGTCTGAAGCATGCGCACAGCCTACAGCAAGGCTTTCGCCTAATCAATCATATTCAGCATATTCGCCGCTCCGCTTTAGCCGGCAAAGACAAAGCCTCAGCGCCTCTGTGGCCTATCGTTTGAAACGATTGCTCGCCACTTCGAGGCTTTGCTTTCGCCGCTCGTCTATGGCATCATCATCTTTGGAATTTTCCGCTCAATTCGAGCATCGGTCTTTTGATCGTTGACTTGGTGAAGATTGCGGTGGGCAGCGCCTTGACCAGACAAGAGCGTCCGAACCCAGCCTGATCGTGGACCGCCAATGCGCGAGGAGGAAAGATATGCCAGAAAAGGGACAGCCAGCCCCAGAATTCGCGCTGCGCAATCAAGACGGAGAGCTTGTGCGGCTCAGCGACCTGCGTGGGCAGCGCGTCATCATTTTCTCTTTCCTCATAGCCAATACGATGATCTGCAACAATCAGGCTTGTGGCTTCCGCGATGCTTTGCCGCAGATCAAAGCGAACGACGCGGTGGTTTTTGGCGTCAGCAACGACAGCGAACGCACCCTGGCAAAATGGAAAGCCTCGCGCAACCTGCAATACGACCTGCTTTCCGACCCCGATCACAACATGCTGGACGAATGGGGGGCTTGGGGCTTGGATATGCGGTTAATCAAGCTGCCGATGCCCACACGCTCGTACTGGGTCATTGACGAAGACGGCATCCTGGTCGATCAGCAGATCGGCATCGGCGCGCAAGCCAGCATCGAAAAAGCCCTGGCTGCTGTCGAACAGCTGGCGCAAAGCAAACAGGCGCAATCATGAGACTGATACTGATTGGCTTTGGAGCGGTCGGGCGGGGATTCGCCGAAATCTTGCGCGACAAGGCGAAAGACCTGCGCGCGAAACATGATTTTGCAGCCAGCATCATCGGCGTCGTGACAGCCACGCGCGGCAGCCTGTATTGCGCCGATGGCTTAGATATCCCCGCCCTGCTGAGCGCTGCGAAGGCGGGCAGCTTTGCCAGTTATTCAGCCAGCGCGGGGCTGCGGCGCGGCTTGTCTGGCTCCGACATGATCAAATTGGGGGCTGCCGATGCGCTGCTCGAGCTCAGCCCGACCAACCTGAAAACTGCCCAGCCGGCGCTGGAAACCTGCTATCGCGCGCTGGACGCCGGATTGCACCTGGCGCTGGCGAACAAAGGACCCGTCGCCCTGCATTATGCCGATTTGCAAGCGCAGGCGGCGGCTCGTGGCGTGCAGATGCGCTGCGAAGCGACCGTAATGGCTGGCACGCCCACCATGCAGTTGGCGCAGGAAGCCTTGGCTGGCTGCCAGATTACCGGCGCGCGCGGCATCCTCAACGGGACGACAAATTATATCCTGACGCAGATGGAAAGCGGCGCGAGTTATCAGGCCGCGCTGGAGAAAGCCCAGGCGCTGGGGTATGCCGAAGCCGACCCGAGTGGCGATGTCGATGGCTGGGATGCGGCCGGCAAGCTGCTTATCCTGGCGAACGCGCTCTTTGGCAGCCGCCTGACGATGAGCGACTTGCAAGTCAGCGGCATCAGCGGCATCAGCGCAGACGATATCCACCTGGCGCGCGAGCAAAACCAGCATTATAAGCTGGTCGCCCAAGCCTCGCCCAGTGGCGGCACAGTCAAAGCGCAGCGCCTGCCCGCGACCGACCCCCTGGCCAGCGTCGCCGGCACAACAAACGCCATCACGCTGGAAACTGATTTGCTGGGCGCGGTCACGTTGATCGGCGCGGGGGCTGGCAGCCGCGAGACGGGCGCTGCGCTGCTGGCGGACCTGCTGGCGATTCACCGCGGCGCATGCAACCAGGCGGGCGCTTCTGCGTAATCCTGATAAGCGCGGCAAGCCACTATAATGCGCAGCCCGCGTCTTGTGTTATACTCGCAGCCAGCCAAGGCGCAGACAAGCCAATTCAGCAAAGGAATGCCTAAAGATGCCATCGATAATACAGAAGGTCCGCACATTATTCAGCGCCAACCTGCATGGCATGATTGACCGCGCCCTGGAAACCAACTCCCTCAAGGTCATGGACGAGTACATCCGCCAGGTGGAACGCAACCTCGACGCGCTCGAGGATTCTGCGGCGACCGTGGGCGGGTCAGTGCGCACGCTCAAGCGCAAATATGAAGAATTTTCCAACCAGACCGACAAGCTGGACCGCGATATCGATACCTTGATTCTGCGTGGCAAGAATGATTTGGCTGCCGCCGCCCAAGCTGAAATGAATACCAAACAAGAGCTGGCGCAAGAATACTACGAGCAGTGGCAGTCGCAGCAAGAGCAGTATCAAGGCATGCTGAATATGCGCATGAAGCTGGAAGGGCGGCTGACTACAATCAAGCAAGAACGCGAGAAGATGCGCTCGCTGCTCGAGCTGGCAGAAACCAAAAAAGTCATGACCAAGACCCTGCGCAGCATGGACAAGCTAGATACCTCGGGCGACCAAGAAATCGACAGCCTGCTCGATTCGATTTATTCGCAGATCGACCAAGAAGACGCCCGCGCCGACCTGGCCAGCCGCAAGCTGTCCGACCAGATTGAAGACACAGTCGGCATTGGTCAAGTCGAATTGCAGCTGGAAGAACGCCGGCAGCGGCTGCTGAGCACGGAATAAAGCGGGCGCATAATCTGACGGCAGCGGGATCATGACAACGGACACCGAAGCGCGGCAGAAGGTTTTTGGCACGTTGCTCGCCAGCGCCGTGCTGCGTTGGGAGACGCTGGTAACCCTGATGGTTACCGCCATCCTCTTCCTCTTCGTGCAAGATGTCAGTTTGCCATTTATGGAATGGCAGCCTTGGTATTGGCTGGCGCTGGGGGGAGTGGCTCAGGCTGTGCTGGTCGCGGCAACGCTTAACGACCCCGAAGCCACCGAGCAAGCGTTGGCGGAAGACTTTGAACGCGAATATGACCTGCGCAACATTCACAATCGCATCTCCCGCGAGCGGCTGCGCGATGCCTTTGAATACCGCCGAAACATGTTGAAGTTGGCTGATGTGGCGCGCGGCGCCATGCGCACCCGCCAGCGCACGTTGATTGCGGGCATCAACGACTGGATCGTCCACATGTACAACCTGGCATCGCGGATCGACCACTTCGAAAACAACGACCTGGCCGCGCGCGACCTGCAGCGAGTGCCGCGCAAAATCGCCAATGTGCGCCGCCGCATCGGCAGTGAAAGCGACGCGCACACCCGCCGCGACCTCGAACAGCAGCTCAAGTTGCTGCAGCGGCAGTTGGTCAGCCTGGAAGCCAGCGCCAGCATCATCAAACGCGCCGAGATCCAGTTGGAAAGCACGTTGTCGGCGCTGGGCACAGTCTACGCGCAGATGTCGCTGCTGGGCGCAAAGGACAGCGATGGCGCGCGCGGACAACGACTCAGCATCGAGATCAAAGACGAAATCGACAAGCTGCAAGACACCATCGACGCCATGGACGAAGTGCACTTTCATGGGCATCACTTAAGCGAAAATATGGCGGCGGCGCTGAGCGGACTCGACAACAGCTTGGTCGAGCAGCGCGAGCAAAACACCGCCCAGCGACTCCGCGGCGACACCGCCAGCGCAGACGAGCCCTTGCCCGAAGATATGCTGCAAGACGAAGATGAAGGCATCCGCCAAACAGCGCGCTAGGAAAGCGAACAGCCGCTAGCCGAAAGTCTCGGGGATGGCTTTGCGCTTGCGCCGGCCCGGCAGCAGCCCGCCCAAACGTTTCACCAGACGCGGCGTTTCGCGCTCGATGTTGACCGTGTCTTCCAACATGTTGACCAAAGTGGTCGCCAGGATGACCAAGGTCAAATACAGATACGCCACAACAGCATAGGTCTCGACATAACGAAAGCTGCGCCCCGAGGTGGTCTTGGCAATCTGCGTGATATCGCGGATGCCCAAAAATGCCAACAAAGATGAATCCTTAATCATCGCCACAAAGTCGTTGCCCAGCGGCGGCAGCACATTGCGAAATGCCTGCGGCAGCACGATCGAGCGCATCGTCTGCCAATAGGTCATGCCCACCGAATAGGCGGCTTCAAATTGCCCTTTGGGGATAGATTGAATGCCCGCGCGCACTGTCTCCGACATATAAGCGCCATAGGTGATAGCCAGTGCAACGATCGCTGTGCCAGCCGAACTGCCGCGCCAAATCAAGTCGGGGATGTCGGGGTCGTCCAGCAGATCGCGAATGCCGCCGACCACATTGGTATTGATCAGATCGCGCAGCGCCGGCACGACGATGAAAGCGGTGACCAGCAGCACCACCAAAATGGGAATGCCGCGCATGACGCTGACATAAACAGTACAGACATTGTAGGTAGCGATGCGCAGCCAGCGGAGGAGAGCCTTGCGCAGAATCTGGCGAGTCTGGGGCGCTTCGGGCGGGTTGGAGCGGATGATGCCGACGATGATCGCGATGGTCAGCGCCAAGAGATAACTCGCGCCACTGACAAACAAGGTCATATCGACGCCATCCATCAGCTGCGTAAAAATATCGGAATAGACTTTGTCGGTCAAAATGCTGATGGCCAGCAAGATGCCCAAAATCACCAAAAACACAATCCAATACGGAAATGTATACAGCCGAGCAAAGCGCATCGCCCGCCCACGCGACTCGGCGATGATTTCTTGCAGGTCGGGCTCATTCGCGCCTTGCGGGGCTGATGTGTTCATGCTGCCGTTCCAAGATTGTCAAACAGCGCGAAAAAATTCCATTTCCAGAACATTGCGCATTTCATACAGCATTCGTGTAAACGCATTAGCGATCAATATCCTGCGGAGGTGAGCCATGAAAAAAATCGCGCTCGTTGTACTTGTTATTGTATTGGTCAGCCACCTGGCTATGCTCGTCTTTGCGGGTGACTATGAAGCACACTATTATGTTTCATGCCAACTTGCCACAGACGGCTCTCGGATTGAAGCGCGCTGGTCGAATCTGTTCGGCAAAATCTCGTGGGAATGGCTGCGCATTGTGAAACATAACCCGGATCATCTGTACAAAATGAGTGTGAACGCCAGCAGAACCATGCTCCGGCTTTCGATCTTCACAGGTCCTAACTACCAGAGCGCAAGACTGCTTGCGACAAAGACATGTCGTTAACTGTGCTAGCAAAAAAGATGGACAAACGCAGCGCTGTGTTGCAAGCACTGCGTTTGAGCCAGAAATCGCCACGCCAGGTCAGCTAGTTATCACCCAGCCACTTGGCGTTGATAGCAGCCAGCGTGCCATCCTCGCGCATGCTAGCCAGCGCCATATTGACAGGCTCGACCAAGTCGCTGCCCTGCGGATAGATGAAACCCAACTGCTGCGTAATCAAATCATCCGACAGCAATTTGATCCTATCCGCGTTCAAACCCACATAGCCTTGACCCGCCACATCGTCTATCACAACCGCATCGATGTCGCCAGTAATCAAAGCCTGCACCGCCAAACCAAACTCGCCATAGGCAACAATGCGGTCGCTGCCCTCGCCCAACAACTCCTCAGCCGCAATGTAGTTTGTCGTCGCTACCTGCACGCCCACCACAAAATCGCCAGCAACGAAGGCCGCCGCGCTGTCAAACCGATCTTCCTCAAGACGCACCATCAGCCGCTGAATGACATCGATATAGCCATCCGAATAGTCCACTATCTCAGCACGCTCCTCGGTGATGGTGATGCCATCAGCCGCCATGTCGAACTCGCCATTCGACACCGCCACGATCAGCCCTTCCCAACTCGTCTCAATGTATTCCGGCACGCAGTTCAAACGCGCGCAAATCTCGCCCAACGTGTCATAATCCCAGCCTTCTGGCTCGCCAGTATCGGGATTTAACGTGTTGAAGGGCGGATAGGCATTTTCAACAGCGACAGTCACCGCGCGACCATCCAGGTCGGGCAGCATCATGGCATCTGCCGTGTCGCCCAGCCACTTGGCGTTGATAGCAGCCAGCGTGCCATCCTCGCGCATGCTAGCCAGCGCCATATTGACAGGCTCGACCAAGTCGCTGCCCTGCGGATAGATGAAACCCAACTGCTGCGTAATCAAATCATCCGACAGCAATTTGATCCTATCCGCGTTCAAACCCACATAGCCTTGACCCGCCACATCGTCTATCACAACCGCATCGATGTCGCCAGTAATCAAAGCCTGCACCGCCAAACCAAACTCGCCATAGGCAACAATGCGGTCGCTGCCCTCGCCCAACAACTCCTCAGCCGCAATGTAGTTTGTCGTCGCTACCTGCACGCCCACCACAAAATCGCCAGCAACGAAGGCCGCCGCGCTGTCAAACCGATCTTCCTCAAGACGCACCATCAGCCGCTGAATGACATCGATATAGCCATCCGAATAGTCCACTATCTCAGCACGCTCCTCGGTGATGGTGATGCCATCAGCCGCCATGTCGAACTCGCCATTCGACACCGCCACGATCAGCCCTTCCCAACTCGTCTCAATGTATTCCGGCACGCAGTTCAAACGCGCGCAAATCTCGCCCAACGTGTCATAATCCCAGCCTTCTGGCTCGCCAGTATCGGGATTTAACGTGTTGAAGGGCGGATAGGCATTTTCAACAGCGACAGTCACCGCGCGACCATCCAGGTCGGGCAAGTGTCCATCCGCGAATGCAAGGGGCAGCGCCAGCAGCAAAAGCCCCAGCAACAACAAATACTTGGTGGTTCTCATTGTCGTTCCTCCCGTTGTTCAGAAAAGCCAGGTCGATACCGTGACTTCACCTATTCTATCACGCAAAAAGCGGCACCGGCAAAAGCGCGCGATTTGGGGAGTGGTGAATGCGTGGATATGGCAACCAAGCCCCCGGCCCCTTGCCCCCAGAACGAGGGAAGGGGCGTTTTGCCTGCGTTTCCGCAGCATGGTAGCCCCTCCCTCATTTTTTTGGGGGAGGGGCAAAGCAAAGCATATCCATCAAAATCACCACCCCCCGATTTGGACATTGGCGCATTGCCGATTATCATTCGCCTGGTGGCAATCAGCCTGAAGGGTAGTGGAAAATGATCAAATTGGCGATTTCTTCCTGGACGCTGCATGGCGCGCTGGGAGCGCCCTGGTATGAGCCGGACGAAAGCGGCGCGATGGTCAACCGCGCAGCCAGCCAGCCAGCCGAATTAAGCCTGCTGGAACTGCCGGCTTTCATCGCTGCCGAAGGCATCCACCTGCTGGAGATCTGCAATTTTCATCTGCCAGCTATTGACGATGGCTACCTCGCCCGACTGCTCGCCAAGATCGAGGCGGCGGGCGTAACCTTGGTCAACCTGTTGATCGACACCGGCAATTTGTCGGCAGCGGACAATGCGGTCTGGCGGCGGGATATCGCAGCAGCCAAGCGCTGGCAGCGAGTCGCGGTCAAACTGGGGGCGAAAGGCGTGCGACTGGATTGTGGCAGCGATGCGCCCAGCCCAGCCGCTATCCAACGCAGTTGCGACGCGCTGCGTGAATTGGCTGATTTTGGCGCGGAGCTGGGCTTGCATACCACCACAGAAAATTGGCGCGCAACCAGCGTGGAAAGCGACAATTTGCTGCGAATCATGGACGGCGTGGGGCGCTCGCTGCAGCTATGCGTCGATTTTGGCAATGCCGCCAAGACCGCCGACAAATACGCCACCATGCGCGCGCTGCTGCCACGGGCGACCTCCCTGCACTGCAAGGGTATCTTCACTGGCGACGAGCTGGATGCAGCCGAGTTCACACGGGCGCTAGCATTGGTGAAGGCAGCTGGCTTCAGCGGGCATATCGCGCTCATCTGCGATGGCACAGACGACGAATGGCGCAAGACGCTCGTGCTTAAAGATCATGTCGAGCGCGAATTGATGCGCGCCGGCTAACAGCGGAGAGCAGCCGCTATGACTCGATATTCTATCATTTCCATTATCGAGGAAATCGCCCAAACAAGTGGGGCATTTGACCATTTGGAACAGAAAGTGGAGTTGCTTTCGTCCAATGCAATTGGTCCGTCCATGCTTCAGTGTGGCGTTATTCCGGAACAATTCGCCCACGATTCGTCACATGAGAAACTGTGGGCAAAATACTGCGATATCCTCTTGAAACGGTGGTTCAATTCACTGGATATTCCATCGGAAGTAATCCGTGTGCGCGGAGACTCGGCAGATGTTCGCGGAGTATCCAAGGACTACTCGATAGTTGCCGACGCGAAGGCGTTCCGCTTGAGCAGAACAGCCAAGAATCAGAAGGACTTCAAAATCACTGCGCTGGATGATTGGCGGCGTAGCGACACTTACGCTTGTCTGGTAGCACCATGGTATCAATTTCCAAGCCGCTCCAGCCAGATTTACGTACAAGCTGAACAACGAAATGTGACTTTGCTATCATATGTACATATGAAGTATTTGCTCGATCATCCACCAATTCAATCCCTCGAATTGCTTTGGAACACCGCCGGATATCTTGAGCCTTCCAAAGACGCTCGTCGATATTGGGAAGCAGTTGACGACAACATTGTTTCTATAACGGAAACGAGTTTTCAAATGCTGAGACAATACAAACAAACGGCAATTCAGTCGACAAGTGAAGCAGCGCAGGAAGGTATAGTCTATTGGGAGTCTGTAAAACGAAGTTATCATAGTTTGTCCAAAGAAGAAGCCATTCGTAGGCTGATTCGCTCGGAGAAAATCGACCAGAAGATAGATGTTATACGCAAGACAATTCAGAGAGCGAGCCAAACACTCAATGACTGAATTGATAAACGAAATCACTGTAGGGGACGCAATAGCGCTTATTCCCAATTTGGACAACGACTCCGTTCATTGTTGCATCACGGATATCCCCTACGGCATTAGTTTGGATCACTGGGATGTACTGCACAATAATGCCAACTCTGCGCTTTTGGGTACATCTCCCGCCCAAGAAGGCAAGAGCGGATTTAAGCGGCGTGGCAAACCAATTCGTGGCTGGAGCATGTCCGACCGCCAAATTCCTAGAGAATATCAAGAGTGGTGCTATCGTTGGGCATCCGCTCTGTATCCAAAGGTCAAAGATGGGGGAAGTTTATTTGTCTTTGGCGCACGGCGAACACTGCATCGGGCAATCGTCGCTTTGGAGGATAGCGGGTTTTTGCTTAAAGACATTCTTGCATGGGAAAAACCGATTGCACACCACCGTGCCCAACGCCTGTCAGTTGTCTTGTCTCGGCGTGGTTTGCAAACAGAAGCGGAAAAATGGTCGGGCTGGCGCCTAGGAAACCTAGCGCCCATATGGGAACCAATCGCCTGGCTGTTTAAGCCATATCCAAAAACGATTACTGACGTTGTTCTCGAAAACGAAGTCGGGGCAGTAAATTCATCAGCCGTGATGACAAATGGCAAGCAACCGAAGAATCTTATCAAAGGTTGGTTTCACGAGAATGAAGAACGATTCCATGAAGCACAGAAACCGATAGCAGTGTTGGAATTTCTTATCAGGCTATCCACTCTTGAAGGACAGATAGTGCTAGATCCGTTTGCAGGCAGTGGCTCTACTGCCGTCGCTTGTCAAAAACTGAACAGACAGTTCATTGGCATTGAGATAAACGAAGCTTACGTGGAACTTGCGAAATCACGCTTGCATCCGATTTCTGCTACAAGCCGTAAGCTCATCGGCAATGAACCCAGGCAGTCCAATATGTTTGAAAAATCCAAAGTGCCAGGTTAGTAACTTCTATGACCGTATCACACTGGCAACGAGCGCAGCAGCAAGAACGCGAAGTCGACTTTCTGGTTGTGGGCGCCGGGCTAGTGGGCGGGGCAGCGGCATTCTTCGCCAAGCAGGCGCATGGACGCGATGTCGTGGTGACCGATGCGCGCGATGCTGGCTTGGGCGCGAGCGGCCGCAACGCCGGCTTTATGATCAGCGGGCTGGATACCTTCTATCATCGCGCCATCGAGCGGTATGGACACTCAGTCGCCCGCGAGATGTGGGCGCTTTCGGCGCGCAGCATGGATCTGTGGCGGCGCTTTGTGCACAGCAGCGACTTTGCCGTGCCGCTTGACGAATGTGGCTCGCTGCTGCTGGCGGAATCACCCGAAGAAGCGAAAGAGCTGGAATGCGCGGCGCGGGCGCTCGACAAAGATGGCATCGACATCAACTATCACAGTCGCGATCCGCTGGGACGCGGTTATCACGCGGGTATCGAACAGCCGCTGGACGCCGGTGTGCAGCCCTACCTGCTGACGCGCAGCATCATGGCGCAGAGCGGCGCGGAACTCATCGCCAACAACGAGGTCTACGCAATCGAATGCGCGGGCGAGCGAGTCACGATATACACGCGGCGCTATCGCTTCCTGGCGCAGTATGTGCTGCTGTGCACAAATGCCTGGTCACCGCAGATTGACCCCTGGTTTCGCGGCAAGGTCCTGCCGACGCGCGCGCAATGCCTGGTCACCGAGCCACTGGAAAAACCGCCTCTGCCCTGGTGCGGCTACAGCGATTATGGCTATATGTATTATCGTAGCACCTTTGACGGGCGATTTTTGCTGGGCGGCGGACGCAAACACTTTCGCAGCGAAGAAAACAACACCAGCGAAGACCGTCTAAATCCCAATGTACAGGCATATCTGGATAGCTACCTCAAAAAGTACTTCCCCGATGTTACAGCGCCGGTCGCGCAGCGCTGGAGCGGCATCATGGGCTTCAGCTGTGATGGCCTGCCACTGGTGGGGACACTGCCAGGCAAGCCGCGAGTGGGCTTCGCGGTCGGCTTCAGCGGCCATGGCTTGGCGCTGGGCGCGGCCTCAGCCGAGCGCGCGGTGGACAAACTGCTGCATGGCGCGAGCGCTGGAGCGGTTGATGTGATGCGCTGGGGATAGGCAGCCCGCTACCACTCCGCCACAGAGCCATCAGTCCTGCGCCACTGCGGGTTGCGCCAGCGGAAATTATGGTCGCTGGCGGCGCGCACCTTGCCTTCGTCTATGTCGATGCCCAAGCCAGGCGCAGTCGGCACCTTGACAAAGCCATTCTCATAATCAAAGACGCTACGGTCGACCAGATAGTCTAACAAATCGACGCCTTCATTGTAGTGGATGCCCAAACTCTGCTCTTGGATTAGCGCATTGTAGGCGACTGCATCGACCTGCAGGCAGCTGGCCAGGGCGATGGGACCCAGCGGACAATGCGGCGCCAGCGCGACATCGTAGGCTTCGGCCATAGCGGCGATTTTGAAGACTTCCGATATGCCGCCGGCATGCGAGACATCGGGCTGGATAATATCCACGCTGCCTTGTGCCAGGATGTCCTTGAAATCCCACCGCGAATACATGCGCTCGCCCGTGGCGATCGGTATGCAGGTCGAACGCTTGATATCCAGCAGACTCTCGTTGTGCATGGGCAAGACCGGCTCTTCAACGAACATGAGGTGATAGGGCTCGAGCTCGCGGATGAGCATTTTTGCCAGGGGTTTGTGCACGCGCCCATGAAAATCGACCGCGATGCTGACCGCGCCGCCGACCTGTTCGCGCACCGCCGCGACCCGCGCCACTGCCGCGTCGATATGCGCGAAACTGTCCATGAAATGCACATTGCCGACCGCGCCCATTTTTAGCGCGCGCAGCCCCGCGTCTGTGAGTTTTTGCGCCGCCTGCGCAGCCTCCGCGGGCGACTCTCCGCCCACATGCGCATAGACCTGCACCCGGTCGCGCACCTTGCCGCCCAGCAGCTCATAGGCCGGCGCGCCATGAACCTTGCCTTTGATATCCCAAAGCGCCTGGTTGACGCCGGCAATCGCGCTCATCATGACTGGTCCGCCACGATAAAAGCGACCCCGAAAGAGCGTCTGCCAGATATCTTCAATCTGCCGCGGATCGCGCCCCAGCAGATAATCCGCCATGTCCTCGACAGCGCCGCGCACCGTGCCCGCCTGCCCTTCCACGATCGGCTCGCCCCAGCCAAAACAGCCGTCATCTGTGGATACCTTCAAAAAGAGCCAACGGGGCTTTAGCGTGAACAATTCCAACGCGGTGATTTTCATGGCAGCACCTTTTCAGCGGGTTTCCCCCAATTTTCATACCGCCAGTATAATAGGTGGACAGCGTTGATCAAAATGACCGGAAAGGCGGGACGACTTGGAGCAACTGGCCGCGCTGCTGCGCCGGCGCATGCTGTTTGTGATGCTGGCTTTCGCCTGGCTCTTCGCGCAAGGTGCGCGACCGGCTTTGGCTGCTTCCACCGAAGGCGAGGCTGGCGCAGTCAAGGCTTTTATCCCGCTGATGTTCGCCTTGGGCATCATCTTGCTGGCATCGCGCGCTGGTGGGGCGGTTGCCAGACGCCTGGGACAGCCTCGTGTGCTGGGGCAGCTGCTGGTGGGCGTCTTGCTTGGTCCCACCGTGCTGGATATGCTGCATTGGGGCATCTTGCAGGGCGTCGACTTGCAGCACACGCTAAAGGAACTGGCCGAGTTGGGCGTGCTGCTGCTGATGTTCAACATCGGCTTGGAGGTGCATCTCAGCGAGCTGGCAAAGGTGGGCAGGGTGGCGGTCTTGGGCGGCGCGCTGGGCGTTGCCGTGCCCATTGCGCTGACGGTGCTGGTGGCGCTGGCGGCTGGCTATGACATGTTTCCGGCGCTCTTCGCAGGGGTGACGCTGGCGGCGACATCGGTGAGCATCTCGGCGCAGGTCTTGCTGGAGCTGGGTTATCTGCACACAAAAGAAGGCAATGCGCTGCTGGCGACAGCCTTGATAGACGATGTGCTGGCGATTTTGGCGGTGTCGCTTACGCTGGTGCTGGCGAGCGCGGGCGCCAACGGGGACGGCGCAGACCTCAGCCAACTGCTGGTGATCGTCTTGCAGATGGCTGGCTACCTCGCCGTAGCTTTCGCGCTGGCTTGGTATGGCTTGCCTCGGGCATTTCGCTGGATCCGCTCACGGCCACAGCTTGCGCAAGCCTATGGCATCCCCATGTTTGCGCTGGCGTCGGCGCTGTTCTTCGGCTGGTCGGCTGAGTATTTTGGCGGCGTGGCAGCCATCACCGGCGCATTTATCGCAGGCGTCGGCTTAAGCCATCTGCAAGGGCAAGGCACCAAGCAGGAAATCGAGCAGGCGATGACACACCTGGCCTATGTTTTCCTCGTGCCCATCTTTTTCATCGATGTGGGCTTGGAAACCGACCTCAGCGCCTTCCCGCTCGCAGCGCTGCCATTCATGCTGGCTCTGCTGCTGGTGGCGGTGATCAGCAAGGTGTTTGGGGCTGGCATCGGCGCGCGAATGGGCGGCTTCGACCTGTGGGAATCGCTGCGGGTGGGCGTTTGCATGGTTTCGCGCGGCGAAGTCGGGCTGATCATCATTTCAATCGGCTTGTCCAGCGGTTTGCTCGATAGCGGCAGCGAATTGTACGCCTCGCTATTCATGGTGATCTTGTTGACCACAGTGCTGACCCCGCCGCTGGTGCGCTGGGTCTTCCAAGGCAAGAAACGAGACGCAAGCGCCAACCCCACGCTCGCGAGCGCAGCGACAGGAGACTTGCAAAAGTGAAGTTGATTATCCTCATCACATCGAATGTGGAAAACGGGCTGGACGTCGCAGTCCGCTGGCAAGAAGCGGGCGCGCCAGGCGTGACTGTGCTCAAGAGCTTCGGCCTGCACAGCCTGCAGCGCAAGATACGGGGCGACAGCTTGGAAGTGCCGCTGCATATCGCCAGCTCAATGACCAGCATGATGGCTTATGTGCTGCGTGAAATGGAACAAACCAACCATGTGCTGCTGTCGGTCGTGCCAAAAGAACTGGTGCCGACGCTGCTGGATGAAGCACGAGCGGTCATGGGCGACT
Organism: Chloroflexota bacterium; assembly: GCA_026709625.1. Lineage (GTDB taxonomy): Bacteria > Chloroflexota > Anaerolineae > Aggregatilineales > Phototrophicaceae > UBA6055. The sequence goes on along the minus strand of JAPOSR010000051.1, from coordinate 119,257 downwards.
TGCTGGAGCCGAATCACGGCGTCGCCTTCGTCGTGCCGCTCGACGAAGCGATTGGCGTCCGCAATCCCGAGAGCGGCGATAGCTAATGCGTCGGCGGAAGCGCCGCGCAGAACAGATTTATCCGCCTGGCAACCTTTGAATGAGTGGGCAAAACAGCTCTGGCCTAAGCCCTTCGGAGCAGTAACGTCTGATCAAGCTCAATGCGCCTTCTCGAAACCAGGTGAACGTTGACCCAAGACTCTGTTCAAAAGCGAGGGCAAGAGATGCCATTCCGCCCGTTCCGTATTTCCTGCATTCCAGTTCCTCGAGTTCTTGGGTCGCAAAGTTGATACCTGCTTCATGCAGGTGTATGTGACAAGCCTCATGGGCTAGCGCCGCAGCTGTGTTGACTTGGTCGAGCTCAACGGGACCAGTCCCCCAGATAGTCCAGGTCATAAAGCAAGTTTCGAGGGTGACCTTTCTTTGGCGGTCATAAGCGGCAGCAGTGCAAGTTATCACCCTCCCTCCCACATCGGGAATGGGAACGGGGACTTCGGCGATTACATCCATTCCGCTTATCACATAGTGGTGCCACTCCGGCGCTGCCTGCTGCATCCAATTGAGCGTCGCCGCAATGTGGCGAACAAATTGTTGCGAGCCCTCTATACTGGGCGAGGAACCCGAAGGCGCATTCGCGGATGTCGCTGGCTTGGGTTGGCTGGGCGCGGCGCATTGCTTGTTTTGAAAGGCCCAGTAGCCAGCTTCCCATTCCGCCTCGCTTTGGCATTGCCGATCAACAAAACAGCAGTTGTCGATGGGCGTTGCCGGCTGGCTGCTGTCGACGCGGCTGAAATTGACCCAGTCCGCCAGCCAAACCTGCCGGCCATTGCGGTTGATCTGCAGCCAGCGATTTGTCTTGCCCACAACTTGCAGAATGCTGCCTGATGTGACTGTGTCGGTGATGTCGGCATTGAGGCTGGGCGCGGCTCGCAGGTTTAAGCCTCGATTGACGCGAATGGAATACTCCTGCGCAGAAGCGCCGCCCATGAACAGCACGCTCAGCACAAGCAAAGCAAAGTATTTTGAGTACATCGGTCAGCGCCTTCCTGTCAAGAAAAAGCTACATTGGGAGTCGTGAATGCGTGGATATGGCAACCAAGACTCCCATCCCCGGCCCCTTGCCCCTAGAACGAGGGAAGGGGGTTTGCCAGCCCCTCCCTCATTTTTGGGGTGGAGGCAGAGCAACGGGTACCCACCAAAATCACCACTCGCTACATTTGCTTAATGTTATCATAACCAACAGACAAAGAAAATCGCTGATACTGTGCCGGCCGGTCAGCGTGATTTTTCTGAAGATGGCGGAGGACAATATCTTGCGCGCAGGATTCAACCTTGAGCAGCGGCGCATCTCTGCTAAAATCGTGTCTAGTTAGCGAGGTAGCTCAATTGGCAGAGCAGGTGCCTTTGGAGCACAAGGTTAAAGGTTCGAGTCCTTTCCTCGCTGTTCGCAGCAGAAAGAGAGCCCGCCCCGCGGGATTTCTCTTGTTGTCTAGGCAGCCAACTGGGCGATCAGACTGCCCAGGATGGCGATGCCTGTGCGCAAATCGTCAGGCGGCAGGTAGCTGTAGGACAGCCGTAGAAAATGCGCGCCCTTGGCCGGCTCTGGGAAGAAGCCGCGTCCGTTGGCGAAATAAACCTGCTGCGCCTGCGCCCTTCGCTCCAGTTCATCGACATCCACCGCGTCGGGCAGCCGCAACCAGATGAAGTAGCCACCAGCGGGACGCGTCCAACTGAGGCCGCCGGGCATACTTGCAGCCAGCGCCGTCAGCGCCACATCGCGCCGCGCCCGATATTGACCGAGCAGCCAATCGACATGCGCTTGCCATGCGCCGCTTTGACAATACTCCGCCACCAGCGCCGCATTGAAGGGGTTCGCCCCGCCGCCCATGCGCAACACGCCGCTTTTGACAAACTCGGCGATCTGCCGCGAGCCGCCCAGCAGCCAGCCCAGACGCAGACCCGGCGCCAATGTCTTGGAAAAACTGCCCAGACGCAAGACATTCTCGCCGCCAGCCAGCGCATAGAAACTCGGCGGAGCCCAGTCAGCAAAGCGCAAATCGCTATAGACATCGTCCTCGACAATGCAGAAGTCATATCGGTTGCTCAGCTCAATGATGGCGCGGCGGCGGGCTTCGCTGACGGTGATGCCGCTGGGATTTTGAAAGTTGGGCACGACATAATAAAAGCGCGGCGGCATTTGCTTAGCAGCCAGACGCTCGAGCTCGGCAGCCAGCGCGTCCAGCCTGGGACCCTCGTCATCAATGGGCAAGGCACGCAGCGCAAGCCCCTGGTCGCGGAAGATGTGCAGCGCATCTCGGTAGCTCGGCGCGTCGACCAGCACAGTATCGCCAGCTTTCGTCAGCAGGCGCGTGATCATCGCCAAGCCGCCGGCCGAGCCAGGCACGATCATCAGATTCTCGCGCCCGATTCCCAACTGCTCGGCAGCATTCAGGCGCGCCAGCAAAAAATCCAGCAGCTGTGGATCGCCTTGTTCGTCGCCATAATTGAATGCGCGCAGGGGCAGACGCCCGTCCCAGGCAGCCAGCGCATGGCGGATGCCGCGCACAGGCAGCAATTCGGGCGCGGGATGCCCGGCAAAGAGCGGAATGCTGCCAGCGACGATGCCCTGCGGCGCGCTTTGCGGGCCAGTCATCGCCTCGTCCCTGCCGTTTCGGCGATCATTTGGGACTCGCTTCGGGTGGCAGCGGCGTCACATACGGCGAATCGCCCCGCGCAGCCAAGAACTCTGCCTTTGCCGCCGCCAGCAAGTCGGCGTCGACGAGCAATTCGCAGCCAGCCAGCGCCATGGTCTTTGCGGCAAAGAGCATGCCTTTCGCGCCGATGCTGGAGCCAGTCGAAGCGACAGCCTGCCAACTGTGCGCAGGCGTGCCCAGGGGCCAGCAGGTTGTGATCATCTGCGCTGTCGGCGTGATCCAGCTGACATCAGCGACTTCGGTAGAGCCGCCCAGCAATGGCGGCGTCGGCGAATGGTGAAAAACGCCCTCCCACAGCGGGTCGGCCATTGCCGCTTTGCCCAGTGTCTGGCTGGTCGATTGCTGCATCCAGTCGAAGCCGCGCTGCACCGAGCCCGGCGGGAAGCTGGCTTGCAGCTCACGCGCATAGTCCCGCTCTTTTTCGGTGAAGCGCATGTCGTCCACCGCCGCCATCTTTTCATAGAGCAGGTCAGAAATCACCTGGTTGGGCAGCAGGTCATAGCAGCCGGTAAGAAACTCGATTTCGCAGCGAGTGCCGGTCATCAACGCCGCGCCCTGGGCGATATCCTGCATCCAGCGATAGATCTCCTCGACCTGCGCTCGTTTGGGCGCGCGCGCAAAATACCAGACCTGCGCATAGGCCGGCACGACATTCGGCGCGTCGCCGCCACGGGTGACCACGCTGTGAATCCGTGATTCGGGCGGGACATGTTCGCGCATATAATTGACGCCGGCATCCATCAGCATGACGCCATCGAGAGCGCTGCGGCCCAGCCAGGGCAAGCCGCCAGCATGGGCAGCCACGCCATAAAAATTGACGCGGAAAGAATTCATCGCCAGCGACGAGCCATTCCAAACGACATTGCTAGCGCCCGGGTGCCAGGTGAGGGCGGCGTCCAGGTCGTCAAAGACGCCATCGCGCGCCATAAACGTCTTGCCGACAAGAGTCTCTTCGGCTGGGCAGCCATAAAAGCGGATGGTGCCCGGGATTGCCAGGGACTGCATGGCTTTTTGCAGCGCCAGCACAGCGCCCAGACAAGCCGTGCCATACAGGTTGTGTCCGCAGCCGTGCCCGGGCCCGCCGCTCTCGATTGGCGACTTTGTGCTAGAAAGTTCCTGCGACAAGCCCGGCAAGGCATCGTATTCGCCCAAAAAGCCAATTGTCGGGCTGCCGCCGCCGCCCCATTCGGCGATGAAAGCCGTGGACATGCCGCCCGCGCCCCAGCTAATATCGAAGCCAGCCGCCGCCAGTGTATCCGCCAACAACCGCGCGGCATACGTTTCTTGCAAAGCGACTTGTGGGTTGTCCCAGATTTGCTTGGCGATGGTGGAAAGTTCTTCGTCCCGCTCGTTGATGTGCTGCAGGATTATCTGCGCAGCGTCCATGACCGCCCCCTGTTTCGCAAGTTGTGAATGACCGACAATTTTTCATGATGAAGCATACCGCTTCGTCTGCGTGAGAATGCGCCATGCGCGCTTTGGCAAGACATCGCCAGCGCCTATGCCTCGTCCCGCAGCGGTATGACCAGGTCTTTGCGAAATGTCGTCAGCGAAACCAGCTCGCCCGCGCTGTCGATGACAAAGAGATCTTCCACGCGCATGCCAAAACCGAGTTCCGGATAATACAAGCCCGGCTCGATGCTAAAGACATTGCCGATCTGGAAGGTATCCTTGCGCGCCAGGTGGCTTATGGACGGGCGCTCGTGAATGTCGATGCCGACGCCATGACCCAGGCTGTGCATATAGCCGCAAAGAGTCTTGGGGGCGCTGCGTGAAGTGGCGTGTCCGCGCGCTTCAAAATGATCTTGCACAGCTTCTTGCATGATATGCGTCGGTTTGTCGAGCCCATAAGTCTCGACAGCGATATCGAAGGCGTCCATGACCGTGTCATAAGCGGCTTGCACTGCGGGCGGAGCAAAACCGATGCACCAGGTGCGCGTCATGTCATGATGATAGCCGCCGCCCAGTTCACGCGGAAATAGATCGAACACGATGGCTTGCCCGATCTGCAAGGGCATATCCGCCTCGCCGCGGCTGTGTGGCGAGCCGCCATCCGCCCCCTGCGCGAAGATCATGCCGGTGTCTTCCAAGCCGCGCGCCATCAACTCGCGCCGCGCCAAATCTTTGACCACGCCGATGGTTGCGCGCCGCCCCGCCGCATCGATCAGAAGATCGCCAGACCGCCGCAGGCTCGCGATGAAATCCCAGACGGCTTGCATGACTTCGTTGCAGCGTCGCGCCACCGATTTCATCCGCGCGATCTCTTCATCATCTTTGGTCAGCATGGCGGTTTCGATGACAGTTGGCGAGCCTTCTGCCACGAACTCGTATTGCGATTGCGCGGCAAGCAGTTGATAGAGCGCGATGGTCTTGTTGACCTGCCACGCGCCATATAGCCCGACCCGTCCGCTGCGCAGGCCGATCTCGCGCAGCAGGTCGCCAAAGAAGAGCGCAGTCGCTTCTGTCGCGCTGTTCTCGGACTGCTTCAGGCGATCGTTGTAACCCAGTTCAGCGGATGTCTTCACTGGCAAGCCACTTTTTTGGGCTTCGGCGAATTCGATCCCGCCGCAAACCAGCAGCATCTCGCCGTCGCGCGCTTTGAGAATGGTGCCATGCGTGATCTTCGCGCCATTGCTGAGGTAATAACGGGCGCTGTTGAATTCTTCGCCGCCGAAGACGATGAACGCGTCTAAATCGCGCTCGCGCATCAAGCGGTTGATGTCTGATTTCATAGCTGTGAATCGCTCCTGGCGCTTAATGAGTCGGCTCTAGGGGCGAGGTCGGCCCTCGCCCTTTGCAGGGTTTGCAGCAGGTCGCGCTCTTGCTCGGCCAGGACTGTGCGCGGGTCAAGCAAAACTTGTCCACCAGCGATGCGCGCGATGACGGGCGGGTCGGCACGACGCAGCGCCGCTTTGAGCGCTTCTGGATCTGCGCTGCCCAAAGCCAGCAGCCAGGTCGGCAATGTCGCGCCGGGCAAGCTGCCGCCGCCAGCTGTCGACTCGCCTTTTATCACGCTGCCGCCGCTCGCTTTTGCCCAGCGGTGGGCTGTCTCGGCAATATCAGCGAGTGGGCGCGAAATCATCTGCCAGATGGGGATTCGCGCCAAAGCCTCGCCGCGCCGATAGTGTTGCAGCGTCGCCAGCAGCGCCGCGTAGGTTAGCTTGTCGACCCGCAGCGCCCGCGCCAGAGGATGCGCCTGTAGCTGCCCGACCGCCTCGTCCCGGCCCAGGATAATGCCCGCTTGCGGCCCGCCCAACAGCTTGTCGCCGCTGAAGCAGACCAGGTCGACGCCCGCCGCCAGGCTGTCTTGCACAGTCGGTTCATAATCCAGCCCAAATTGCGCTGTATTGATCAACGCGCCGCTGCCCAGGTCATCCACCATCAGCATGCCGCGCTCCTGCGCCAGCGAAGCCAGATCAGACAAAGCCGGCTGTTGAACAAAGCCAATCTGCTTGAAGTTGGAGCTGTGGGCGCGCAGCAGCATGGCTGTGCGGTCGGAGAGCGCGTCCGCAAAATCGTCCAGAGACGTTCGGTTGGTGGCGCCGACTTCGACCAAGCGCGCGCCGCTCTGCTGCATGATGGCCGGGATGCGAAAGCCGCCCCCAATCTCCACCAGTTGTCCGCGCGAGATAATGACTTCTTTATCGCGTGCCAGCGCAGATAGAATCAGCACCAGCGCCGCGGCATTGTTGTTGACAACCAGCGCAGCTTCCGCGCCGGTCAAGTCACGCAGCGCAGCGGCGGCATGGGCGAGGCGGCTGCCCCGTCCACCGCTCTGCAGGTCGAATTCCAATGTGCTGTAGCCGATAGCGGCCGCGCGCATGGCAGCAATCGCCGCCACCGACAAAGGAGCGCGCCCCAGGTTGGTATGAATGATTACGCCGGTCGCGTTGATGACCGGGCGCAGGCTGGGCTGCTGCTGACGAAACAGGGCAGCAGCGGCGCGCTGGATGATGGCGGTCGGCACCGTGTCGATGTCGTGGCTTGCCAAAATTGCCTGGCGGGCAGCAGCCAATTCAGCGCGCAGCGCCGTCACAAGCAGGTCGCGGCTGTGCTGCTGAATTAATTCTTGGGCAGCATCATCAGACAGCAGCGCGCCTATGGCTGGCAAGTGGCGCAGGCGGGCGCGTTCAGGATTCATTCGCCAATTCGCGGCTGCGCAGAAATAGCTCCAGAACGAGAAAGAGCAAGGCGAGCATGCAGGCAATCGGCAGAGTCAGATAGCGAGGGATCATCAGCCAAGCGCAAAGCACCGCCAAGATGCCGAGCAAAACGCTGCGCCGCACGACCACGCCGGTCAATGTCGGGCGGCTGGGCGCGAGATATTGGCTGAGCATGCGAAAGAAGGGGATGGCGCTGCCAGTGACAGCGATCTGCAGCAAGATGAAAAAAAGCCAGATTTCACCGCCGATGCGCGGGCGGGTCGTGGCGACCAAGGCAGCCAGCCCTGCCCAGCCAACCAGCATCATTCCCAGCGCCGCCAGCAGCACGCCACGGCCTTCGCCGCCTGCCAGCGGAGAAGAAGTCTGTGCGATGCGCTCGCCGCGGCGGTTTATCATTGGCTATTTGTCCAGTCGCTCGTAGCGCCAGTGTATGCAGAAACGCGCTGCCGAGCCAGTCAGCTCGCCTCGATATCGACAGAGAGAATCCGGTCGGCGATGATGCCGCGGGCCGGGCGCTGCGGGTCGATGCGCTGCAAGCTCTGCAGCACTTGCAGGCTGTCGGCATCGGCGACGCGCCCAAAGACAGCGTGATTGCCATTCAGGTGCGGCGTTGGCACGAAAGTGATGAAGAACTGCGAGCCGTTGGTGTTGGGTCCAGCATTTGCCATGCTCAACGTGCCCGGCGCGTCATGACGAATCTGCAAAGCCGCTGGCTCGTCGTCCCATCGGTAGCCAGGCCCGCCGCGCCCGCTGCCAGTCGGGTCGCCACCCTGTGCCATGAAGCCCTCTAGCACGCGGTGAAAGATGACGCCGTCATAGAAGCCATCATTCGCCAAAAAGACAAAATTGTTGACGGTGAGGGGCGCGCGGTCGGCAAACAGGTCAATGGCGATGTCGCCTTTGCTGGTGCGCATGGTGGCGGAATAGGTCTTCTTGGGGTTGATCTGCATAGCGGGCGGGCGGGCGTATTGCTTGGGCATTGGAGGTCTCCTGTTGGGTTTGGGCGAGGTTAACGAGAGAGGGTAGCAGACACAGCGCCGCAGGGGTAGTGTCGGGGCAGGCGGGAGTGGTGATTTTGCTGGGTAAGCGTTGCTTTGCCCCCACCCCAAAAATGAGGGAGGGCTACCATGCTGCGGAGGCGCTGGCAAAACCCCTTCCCTCGTTCTGGGGGCAAGGTGCCTGGGGATGGTTGCCCTATCCACGCATTCACCACGCCCGGCAGTCGCCAGAGCAATTGGCAAGAAGCAACCGCAAAACTATAATGGGTTGAAAAGGGTACTCGTCTGATGCTGACTGTCGCTGACCTCTTCCAATCTATGGCTTACGGACCCGCGCCTGAAGCTGATGCGGCTGCCGATGCTTGGCTGGACGCGCATGATCGCCAGTTCGGCTTGTTCATCAACAACGCTTGGCTGCCGTCTGCGGCTGGCGGCTGTCTGTCTGTGCGCAACCCAGCGCGCGAGCAGCCTTTGGCGCGAGTCGCAGACGCTAGCCCCGCCGACATCGATGTCGCCGTCTGCGCAGCCCGCAGCGCATTTGCAAGCTGGTCGACGCTGCGCCCGCATCAGCGCGCCCGTCATCTCTACGCCATCGCCCGCAACATCCAAAAACACGCCCGGCTGCTGGCTGTGGTGGAAAGCATCGATAATGGCAAGCCGATCCGCGAAGCCCGCGATGTCGATGTGCCGCTGGCCGCCCGCCACTTTTATTATCATGCCGGCTGGGCGCAGCTGCTGGAAAGCGACTTGCGCGATTATCAGCCGCTGGGCGTAGTCGGGCAGGTCATCCCTTGGAACTTCCCGCTGTTGATGCTCGCGTGGAAGATCGCTCCGGCGCTGGCCATGGGCAACACGGTGGTCATCAAACCCGCGCCCTATACGCCATTGAGCGCGCTGCTGTTTGCCGAGATCATCGCCGAAGCCGGCCTGCCGGTTGGCGTGGTCAATATCCTCACGGGCGGCGATGCAGCGGGCGCTGCGCTGGTGGCGCACAAAGATCTAGACAAGGTGGCCTTCACGGGATCGACAGCGGCGGGGCGGGAGATTCGGCGCGTCACAGCCGGCACAGGTATCAAACTCACGCTGGAGCTCGGCGGAAAGTCACCTTATGTGGTCTATGACGATGCCGATCTGGATGGCGCGGTCGAAGGACTGGTCGATGCCATATTTTTTAATCAAGGCGAGGTCTGCTGCGCTGGTTCGCGGTTGCTGGTTCAAGAGACGATCGCCGAGGCATTTCTGGCGCGGCTGAAGCGGCGGATGTCGCATTTGCGGCTGGGTGATGCGCTGGACAAGGGCATCGATATCGGCGCGGTTGTCGATCCCGTTCAGCGCGCCACAATCGACAACTGGGTGCAGCGCGGCATCAGCGAAGGCGCAGCGATATTCCAGCCCAGCCTCGACCTGCCTGCGCAAGGCTGCTTTTATCCACCCACCCTGCTGACCGGGCTGGAAGCCGCCGCGGCCACCGCGCAGGAAGAGATATTCGGGCCCGTGCTGGTAGCGATGAGCTTCCGCACGCCCGCCGAAGCCATTGAACTGGCCAACAACACGCGCTATGGCTTGGCGGCATCAGTATGGAGCGAAAATATCAGCCTGGCGCTGGAAACGGCGCGTGGCATCAAAGCTGGCAGCGTGTGGGTCAACAGCGCGAATCTGTTTGACGCGGCGGCGGGATTCGGCGGGTATCGCGAGAGCGGGGTTGGTCGTGAAGGCGGCAAGGAAGGGCTCTTTGCCTACCTGCGACCACGCTGGCAGAAACGCGCGAGGCCCGAGCTGAGCGATGCGCCGGCCGACTGGGGGGCGCACACCCCGCCCGCGCCCACAGCCATGCGCGACTCTTCGGGCAGGCTAAGCGAGACTGCGCTAGACCGGACAGCCAAGCTCTATATCGGCGGCGCGCAGAAACGGCCCGACGGCAATTATACGCGCGCGGCGCTTTCGGCAACGGGTCAACTGGCGGGGCAGGTCGGCGATGGCAGCCGCAAAGATATTCGCAATGCCGTCGAAGCGGCGCATAAGGCCAAGGACTGGGCGTGTTATTCTCCGCACAATCGCGCGCAGATTCTCTACTACATCGCCGAAAACCTGTCGGCGCGGCAGGGCGAATTCACCAGGCGCATCGCCGATATGACCGAAGTTGCCGAGGCGGCTGCTCGTGACGAAGTCGCCTTGTCGATTGAGCGGCTGTTTCACTGGGCGGCGCTGGCAGACAAAGCCGGCGGCAACCTGCAAGAGACGACATTGCGCGGGCTAGTCGCGGCGATTCACGAGCCAGTTGGCGTCATCGGCATCGCCTGCCCCAACGAAGCGCCGCTGCTGGCATTCGTCTCGCTGGTCGCGCCAGCCATCGCCCGCGGCAATACGGTCGTTTGTATCCCGTCGCAGCGCTTTCCGCTGTGCGCGACCGATCTCTACCAGGTGCTGGACACCTCTGACCTGCCGGCTGGCGTGGTCAATATCGTCACGGGCGACCGCGACCACCTGGTCAAAACCTTGGTCGAGCACGACGATGTCGATAGCCTGTGGTACTTTGGCGATGCAGAAGGCAGCCGCCAAGTCGAGGCGCGCAGCCGGCACAATATCAAGCGCGCCTGGGTGAACTATGGCATAGCGCGCGACTGGAGCGATGCGCAGCAAGGCGCTGGCGAAGAGTTCCTGCGCGAGTCGGTCGAGGTCAAGAACATCTGGGTGCCGACCGGATTTTGAGCGCCGGGCGCGTTCAACACCAGCAGATGTGATTCTCTACAGACCCAAGCTCACTGCTGGCACTGTTTTGTCAACTCCAACAGCGTGCCCAGCATCATGTTCGCGCCATTCACGCAGTCGGCATCGCTGGTGAGCTCGTTGGGATTGTGGCTGATGCCCGCCACAGACGGCACGAAGTACATTGCGGATGGGGCAATGCGCGCCATATTCTGCGTATCGTGCCCGGCGAAGCTGAGCATGCGCTGGCGTGACAGGCCCAGCTTGTCCGCAGCCCGCTCGATCGCCTGCATCACCGCCTCGTCCATCTGCGCAGAGACAACCGGCGGCGTGGCTTCGACTTCGGCGCGCAGGTCATAGTCCCGCGCGCAATCGTCCAGCAGGCGCATCAGTTCGCTTTGCATATTGTCCATTTCCGCTTCTGAGCCGTGGCGAAATTCCAACGCGAAGGTCACTTGCGCGGGCACGATGTTGTAGGCACCTGGCTCGGCGTGAATGATGCCAACATTGCAGACGCCCGGCGTGAATTGGCGCATGACCAGTTCGCGCGCCCGCAGCACAAATTGGGCGGCTCCCCACAAAGCATCGCGCCGCAGCTGCATCGGCATCGTGCCAGCATGCGCCGCCTCGCCAAAAAGCCGCACTTGCAGCGCGCGGATGCCTACGATGGCATTGACGACTCCGATAGGGACGCCCGCGGTTTCCAGGCGCGTCCCTTGTTCAATGTGCAGCTCCACAAAAGCCAGCACATTATCGCGCCGCGCACTTAACATGGATTCGCGGCTGAGGCCGGCGGCGGCCAGACGGCTGTCGAGTTCCGATTGCGGTAATCTGGCGCTGGCGAGGTCGCTGGCAGACAGCTGTCCGCTCATGGCGCGGCTGCCCATCAACCCCATGATGGCGCTTTCTTCATCGGTAAAATTGATCGCTTCAATCGAGACTGGCGGACTATAGTCGTTTTCTTTGAGCGCGCGCAAAGCCTCCAGGACGACGAGCACGCCCAGCGCGCCATCAAAACGTCCGCCATTGGGCACGCTGTCCAGATGCGAGCCAGCCAGGATGCGCTTGGGGCTGGGCGGATCGCTGTGCAGGATGGCGGACTGATTGCCCGCGCCGTCGACCGCATACTCCAGCCCGGCTTCGACAACTTTGCGGCGAAACCATTCGCGCGCTTCGCGATCAACAGCAGTCAGCGCTGGGCGCGATACACCGCCAGCGGGCGTCGCGCCGATCTGCGCCAATTCGCGCAGGTCAGACAAAAATCGGTCTGCATGGATTGTGTGGGTCATAATCTGTCTATACCTCGTTAACCCGCTCGCTTGCAGCGTCATTGTAGCGTTTGTGGGCTACACCGGCGCGCCATTACGACCTATAATGATACAAGGAACAACATAGAGGAGGGCGCGATGAAGGTAGTTTCCTGGAATGTCAATGGCATCCGCGCCGCGCATCGCAAAGGCTTTCTCGATTGGCTGCATGCGGAAGCCCCCGATGTGCTGACCGTGCAAGAGACCAAGGCGCACCCTGAACAGCTCCCGGCCAAATTGCGCCAGCCCGATGGCTACCGCAGCTGGTGGGCGAGCGCCGAACGCAAGGGCTACAGCGGCGTCGGCTTGTACAGCAAATCACAGCCGCGCGATGTGCAGATCGGCTTGGGCATCGAGAAGTTCGACAGCGAAGGGCGCACCATCATCGCCGATTATGGCGACTTCACCCTGATGACGACCTACCTGCCCAATGGCAAGGCGAGCGCGGAACGCCTGCGCTACAAAATGGAATACAAAGAGGCTTTTCTCGATTATGCGAATGGCTTGCGGGCGGCGGGCAAGTCGGTGGTCTTTTGCGGCGACATCAACACCGCGCACAATGAGATTGACCTGACGCACCCCAAACCGAACTCGAAGGTTTCGGGCTTCCTGCGCGAAGAGCGCGACTGGATCGACAAAGTGGTGGAACAGGGCTACATCGACATCTACCGCCACCGCAATCCCGAAAAAGAAGGCGCATACTCCTGGTGGTCGCTGCGGAGTGGGGCGCGCGCGAAAAATGTTGGCTGGCGGATCGATTATTTCTTCATCTCGCCCGACCTGCTGGAGCGAGTCGCCACTGCCGAGATTCACGCCGATGTCATGGGCAGCGACCACTGTCCGATCAGCTTGACGCTGGAGTTTTAGCTAGTCAGGGTATCTCTTAAAACAAAGGACATCCAAGGGGATACGGTCTCCGTCTCTATCTCGCGCGCTGCAACCGCATTTTTCAACTGGAAACAGGCTCTACGCAGGTGGACATCAAGCGCGTCCTGGACAGCAGCTATCACGATGCCTTGCGAGCGCTGGTCATGGGCACATCGCCCGCGGCGTTGGCGAGAGCGCGAGAACGGGTTTTTATCAAGGCGCTGGCGGCGCGGCTATTGGCGAGCTGCGGGGACGAAAACGCGCGCGTCTTCCATGCCTTTACAGATGACTGGCGGACGGTCTTCGGCGCGGCGGGGCCTGCCGGCGATATCCGCGTCTGCCGCATAAGCCAAGCCGAAACGGACGGACGCCAGCCACAGCCCGTTCAATTCGTGGCGGAGGCAGTTTGCTTCGCCGCCATTGATTTCACGCGCGAAACAGCAAGCGCGCTGCGGGCAGTCAATCGGCTGAACATGGGCGCGGCGCAGAGCAAGCTGCTGGCGCTGGCGCGACCCAAGCGCGGCGACGCTGGCCTGCGAGACATGCTGAAGGGGGCATTCACCGGCGAAGCGCATTGCCTGGCTATGCTGCCGCACCCGACTGAATGGGATGACGCGCATGAAGCGCCGGCTGTCTGGCAGCTGCAGGCTGGGGAGTGGCGCGCGCTGGCATGAAACTGGCGGGCAGGGCTTTGCGTACAGAATACTGTAGCGGCAGCGTAGGAGGCGGTTGTGTTCCGAGTCGATATGTTGTTGGCGCTGCTGCTGCTGGCGCTGGGCTTGCTGGGGCTGCATGGAGCGGAGTCGCCAATCAGCCAGCAGGCCGCCAAGACCACAATACCCACCCAACCGAGCGAGGGGGACGAAGTGCGCGAAATCGAAAAAGTCATGACCCATATCTTCCGTGTTGATGTCAGCGTGACCGAAGATGACCCCAGGCGAGTCACGCTGAATGTGGCGGGCGAACACCCCGATGGCTGCGAGCTGCCGGTGCATGTGGCGCAATCACGCGAGGGCAGCGCTGTCCGGGTAGAAATCTACCGCGAGCTGCCTGTCGACATCGTCTGCCCGATGATCTTGCGCCCCTACCAGGACACGATCCAACTGGACGGCGCATTTGCAGCCGGCAGCTACCGCATCCACGTCAACGAACACACGCAACCCGTCGATATCTAGCCGCGCGGAAGGAAGCTTAGAGCAGCCAGGCAGATGGAGCTTGCTTCCCCCCTAGCTTGCTGTGGGGGGGGGGGGGGGGGGAGGCGGGGCGGGGGGGGGTCACGCAAAGGCCAAAGCTTTCTTGCATAAAGGCAACGTGCGA
>JAPOSR010000051.1:101004-105136 GCA_026709625.1 Chloroflexota bacterium | reverse complement strand
CCGGGTTTCGCCTTTTTCCTCCCCCGCCGCTTTTGGCGGTGTGTTCCCCCCGGTCGGTGTGGGGGGGGGGGGGGGGGGGGGAAGCAGGTCAGTCGGGCGTCTCGCAAAGGCCAAAGCTGTCTTGCATAAAGGCAACGTGCGAATCGAAAGCTGTCTGGTCGCCTGGCTGCCACAGCCGCTGATAAGCGCCATCGCTGCGCAGACTCCAGGAGTTTTTGATATCGCGCAGGTCGGTCTGCAAGATGCGCAGAGCGCGCCACTGGATGCGCGGGTCGAGAATAGGGAAGACGACTTCGACGCGATTCAGCAAATTGCGGCGCATCAAATCAGCGCTGCCCATATACAGCCGCTGCTCTGGGGGCGCATTGCGAAAATAATAGATGCGGCTGTGTTCCAGATAGCGTCCGACGATGCTCTTGACGGTGATGTTGTCGCTTAAGCCCGGCAGGCCGGGCCGCAAACAGCACAAGCCGCGCACAATGAGGTCGATCGTCACGCCAGCCTGCGATGCCTGATAGAGTTTTTGGATGATGCGGTCTTCTTCGAGCTGGTTCATCTTGAAGATCAACCGCGCATCTCCCCCGCCCCGCGCCACAGCGATCTCGTTGTCAATCAACTTCAGCAGGCTGTCGCGCAAGTATTCGGGGGCAACCAGCAGCCGTTGATAGCGGGTATCGGGCGCATAGCCGGTCAGCCGGTTGAACAAGCGCGAGGCATCGTCCGCCACTTCGGGATTGCAGGTGAACAAGCCAATATCGGCATACAGACGCGCGGTCGCGGCATTGTAGTTGCCTGTGCCAAGATGCACATAACGCCGCAAGCCCTCGCGCTCGCGGCGCACCACCAGCGATATTTTGGCATGTGTCTTGACTGACAATTCCTCCACGCCATAAATGACATGCACGCCTTTCTCGGCCAGCGCCGTAACCCACTCCAGGTTGTTCTCTTCGTCAAAGCGGGCTTTCAGCTCCACCAGCACAGTGACCTGTTTTTCGTTGTCGCGCGCTTCCATCAAAGCGTTGACGACTGGTGAATTCTTGCCGACGCGATACAGAGTCGTCTTGATAGCCAGCACATTCGGGTCGCGGGCGGCGCGCTTAAAGAAATCTTCGACCGGCGCGAAAGAATCGTAGGGCAGATGCACGATGACATCCTGCTGGCGGATGACGCCGAAGAAATCGTCCGACTGGGCGAATGGCTGGGGCAGGCGCGGCGAATGGGGCGGGTCTTTCAGGTCGGCGCGCTCGACTTGCAGCAGCTCAAAAAGATCTGCAGAGCCCAGCTTGCCATCAATGCGAAAGACCTCCTGCGTCGTCGGCAATTCCAGCGAGCTCGCCAGGCGGTCGACCATGCGCTGGCTGATGGTTTCGGGCACGCCCAGCCGCACCACCGAGCCAAAACGCCGTTCGCGCACGCCCTGCTCAATGATCGATTTGACATCCAGCAGGTCTTCTTCCCACTCGTACTCATAATCAATATCCGCATTGCGAATAATGCGAAACGGGAAGGCTTCGTGGATTTGCATGCCAGGAAACAGATCGGACAAATAATCGGCGATGATGTCTTCCATCCACAAGAAACGACAGCCTGCGCGCAAATTGCCCGTGTAGGCGCGCAGCACATTTTCCAACCTGACGATGCGCGGCAGCGCATCCAGCGGCACTTTGACCCGCGCGAAGTCGATACCGCTGTTCATGTCGCCGTTTTTGCGCTGCAGATAGACACCGAGGTTGAGGCTGAGATTGGAGATGAACGGAAAGGGACGAGCGTGGTCGACTGCCAGCGGCGTCAAAAGCGGGAAGACCTCGGCGCGAAAATAGTCGCTGATGGCATCGCGCTCGCTTTGGTCGAGTTGGTCAGTATTGATAAAGCGGATGCCTTCGCGTTCAAGCAAGGTGAAGACTTCGCGCCGCAGCCGCCGTTGCCGGGCGATGAGCGCAGAAACTTCCGTGTGTATCAACTGCAGCAGCTGCATGGGCGTCATGCCATCGGGGCGTGTGCGCGGATTGCGGAGTTGCAGCTTTTGGAAATAAGCGCCGACCCGCACCATGAAGAACTCGTCGAGGTTGTTGCCGACAATGGCGATGAACTTGACGCGCTCGAGCAGCGGCGTCGATTCGTCTTCCGCCAGCGCCAGCACACGCTTTTGGAAGTCGATCGTGCTCAGCTCACGGTTGATGAAGTTGTCGGGTGTGAGCAGCGGCAGTCCACCCGCCTCAACCTCGCTCATGCGACAGTCTACCTGTGTTGACCAAGGAATCTGCCATTATGTTACATTAATTTCCTGCGCGGGGCGAATGCGCGAAAAAAAAGCCGGCGGTCCTCGCAACCGCTGGCCGATTCTTGGCGTATACTGGGCATAAGCAAGCGCGGGAGACGAACATGAAGATCAAAATCGGCATCGGGTTGCTTGTCGGGCTGCTGCTGGCGCTGTTTTTGCTGCCGGGCATGCTCTTCAAGGCGCTGGGCGCAATCGTGTCGCTGCTGGTCTGGGGCGCGAGCGGCTATCTGGCTGGCAAGCTGCTGCAGGGCGAGGGTTATGGCTTCTTAGGCAATATCGCGCTGGGGCTGGTCGGCGGCGTGGTCGGCTCGATCCTGGTGAGCGTCATCGGCATCACTGGCTTGGTGAAGCTGCCTTTCATCGGCGGCATCTTGGTGGGCGCGCTGGGCTCGGTGCTTGTGGTGGTCGTGGCGGGTTTGCTGTATGGGAATGGCGAGACGGAGTGACGCTTCACTGCGAGCCAGCGTCTTGACCATTTCCACTCGAGTTCAAATCGCCAAATATGTGCCCAAGCAACTTCTTGCGAGCGTAAAATGCGCGACTTCTTGAACCATGTCCCGGTCCCTTCGTGCGAGGCTGAACAAGAAGTCCCATTCTTCCTGTCAAACAATCGAATCCTTGCTTCGGATCGCGAATGACATTCCGAATCTCATCATAGTCGCTTTCAATTTGTTCGTACAAGTCTTCGCTTAGCACAAAATCGCTTACTTTGAAGACGAATGATGGCTCTGTGTAATGACTGCCAACCGTGCGGGCAACGACAACCATTTTTGCCAGCTTTCTAAGCAGGTGGCTTTCATAGAATTGTTTATTGGCGACTTCGACTCGATCAATCATGCAAATCGCCATCGTTTCTTTGAATGCGAGCATGCCGCTCTTGAGATACTTCAGCGGGATTACTTTCAATTCCCACGAGCCAAAGTTTGGGCTTCTGCATGAGTTCAATGCCAACCCTAAGTGTCGCTCGCAGACCTGGCCAGCCCAGCCCTTGTTCTGTTTGCCATTTACGGTTGCATAGATGCCATGCTTTGCGCCAACAATATGCAAGTCTTTATCGGTAAGTTCTTTGAGCCTGACGATTGCTTCTTCGCGCTCCATGCTAGCCTCTAGTAATTCCTCACCAGCAGCTCATTCACAGCGCCTCGCCCGGCTGGATTGCGGTTGACCATACGTGGCGCTTGCACTTCCTCGATGGCAAAAGGCGCATCGGCATACAGCGCGCGGACAAGCGGTGTATCGCTGTTGGACAGCATGAACTTCACGCCGCGTTCATGCAGCTTCAGGCAGAGGTCGCGCAGCGCCTCGTGTTCGCCTTTGCCAAAATCGCCTTGGGCATATTTCGTGAAGCCGCCGCTCTTCTGCGTGTGATAGGGTGGATCCAGGTAGACGAAGTCGCCTGCGCCAACCGCGAGTTTGCGAAAGTCGCGCAGCCGCACATCCACGCCTTGCAAGGACACATGGCAAGCGCGAAGGACCTCTGGCTGGCAGATGGCGGGATTCTCGTAGCTTCCCAGCGGCACATTAAATTCGCCTTTGGAATTGACGCGCCAAAGTCCGTTGAAGCAGGTCTTGTTGAGGTAGATGAAGCGAGCGGCGATCCCGACACGGTCGGCGAGTTGATGCTGGTTGCGGATGTGGTAGTAGTAGTCTTTCGAGTGGTTCGCCGCGTGCTCATGCAGCTTAATGATGAGAGGCTCAGTCTCGCGCTGGACAACTTGATACGCGATGACCAGGTCAAAATTGATATCGAATAACGAAGCGCCTTGGGCGGCGCCCCCCCCCCCCGGGAAGGGGGAGTAGTGTGAGAGGAGGCGAAGAGGGAGAGCCCGCCCGCCCCCCAAGGGGAGACGA
>JAPOSR010000051.1:0-100994 GCA_026709625.1 Chloroflexota bacterium | reverse complement strand
CGCCACCACTCCCCCACCCCCCCCACGCCCCCACCCCCCCCCCCCCCGCTATAGTTAATTCTTCCTTTATTCTTCAGCGCGAAGAAGAGCGCCCCGCCGCCGACAAAGGGTTCGCAGTAATGCTTGAATTGCGCGGGGACTCGCCGCAGCAGCTCAGACAGCAGACTGCGCTTGCCGCCCACCCACTTGACGAAAGGCTTGGCTTGTTGGAAATTCGGGAGACTTGGTTGCGACATGCCGCCCACAGGCATCGACAAATCAGTACATTTGATCTATATGCCAGCCGGCAAGGTTTGTCAAGGTGATCAAGGCCGCCTCGGCAACTGCCCTGTAAACCAGCGCGCGACCTGTGCTATACTCCCGCGAATATGTGACCGAAACAGCAACGCGCGAAGGAACTTCCATGCCCTCGCCCACCAAGGACATGCTGCTCGATTGGTATCGGCAAATGGCGCTGATCCGCGAGTTTGAAGAAATCTGCCACCAGCTTTATCTGCAAAAGCGCATCACCGGCGTGTACCTGCACCTGTACAGCGGGCACGAAGCCAGTGGCGTCGGCTCGATGGCGGCGCTGCGCAAAAGCGACCATGTCATCACCGCGTATCGCGATCATGGCATCGCGCTGATTTTGGGCATGGACGCCAATGCAGTCATGGCTGAGATGATGGGCAAGAAAACTGGCAGCAGCGGCGGCAAGGGCGGCTCGATGCACCTGGCTTCGGCAGAACACAATTTTTGGGGCGGCTATGCGATTGTGGGCGGACACCTGCCTTTGGCGGCTGGCATCGCCCTCGAAGCCCGTTATCGCGGCAAAGACGATGTAACGATGACCTATATCGGCGATGGCGCGACCAACAATGGCTATTTTCATGAATCGCTGAATATGAGCGCGATATGGGACCTGCCCGTCATCTGGATCATCGAAAACAACGGCTATGGCATGGGCACGGAGGTCGCGCGCGCCAGCGGACAGACCGAGCTGCACCGCAAAGCCGAAGCCTATGGCATTCGCAGTTTTGGGCGCGTGGATGGACAAGATGCCCTGGCTGTGTACCAGGTGGCGAGCGAGGCGGTCGCCTATGCGCGCGAGCATGGGCCTGCTGTCATCGAGCATGTCACGTATCGTTATCGCGGGCACGGCGTTTCGGACAAGCAGTATGATTCCCGCGATGACATGTCCGCCGAGCTGCGCGAATGGATGGACGAGCGCGAGCCCATCAAGATTCTGCGCGACCATATCCTGGCGGCGCATGGGGATGTCGGCGATGCGCTGGCGGCGCATGACGAAGCGGCCAGGCGGATCGTGGCGCAGGCGGTGGAGTTTGCTGAAGCCAGCGAGCTGCCACGCGGGCGCGACGCTCTGCTGGGCAATACCTATATCGGCTCGCCCCAAGTCTATAAGACGCCAGCCAGCGTCGGCGCGGGCAGCGACTGAACGAGGATAAGGACGCGCTATGGCAGTTAGAAATGTCGCTATGCGAGAAGCGATCCGCAGGGCGCTGCGCGAAGAAATGCTGCGCGACGAATCGGTCTTTGTGATGGGCGAAGAAGTCGCCTATTGGCAAGGCACCCACCGGGTTACGCGGGGATTTTTGGAAGAATTTGGCGAGCGGCGCGTTCGCGATACGCCTATCAGCGAGATGGCGATCGGCGGCGTCGCGGTGGGCGCGGCGATGGCTGGCCTGCGTCCGGTTGCCGAGTTTATGACCATCAATT
This sequence comes from Chloroflexota bacterium, assembly GCA_026709625.1. Classification (GTDB taxonomy): domain Bacteria; phylum Chloroflexota; class Anaerolineae; order Aggregatilineales; family Phototrophicaceae; genus UBA6055. The sequence goes on along the minus strand of JAPOSR010000051.1, from coordinate 99,278 downwards.
TCGCCTTTCTGGCCCTCGATGCCATCGTCAATCATGCCGCCAAGGTGCGCTATTTTTTTGACGGCATGTTCAAGGTGCCGCTGGTGTATCGGGCGGCCAGCGGCTGGGGAAACCAAGCCACCGCCTCGCATTCACACGCCCCCGAGCCGATCTTCGCCCACTTCCCGGGCATCTATGTCGGCTGCCCATCCAATGCCCTGGATGCCTATGGCATGCTGAAGACAGCCATCCGCGATGACAACCCGGTCCTCTTCAGCGAAAGCATCGCGCTCTATCCCAAGCCCGGCCCGCTGCCCGATGAAAGCGTGGAAGAGATGCTAGTGCCAATCGGCAAAGGCGATATCAAACGCGAGGGCGGCGATGTAACCTTGGTCGCCTATGCGCGCGGCGTCGACTGGTCGCTGCAAGCGGCGCGGGCATTGGCGCGGGACGGTATCGAAGCCGAAGTGGTCGACCTGCGTTGGCTGCGCCCCTTGGATATGGCGCTGGTCTACGACAGCTTCAAAAAGACCAATCGCTGCGTCATCGTGGAAGAGTCGCTGCCCATGTACAGCTTTGGCAGCGAGATCGCGGCGCTGCTGCAAGAGAACATGTTCGATTATATGGACGCGCCGATCAAGCGGGTGGCGGCTGAAGATGTGCCGCTGCCCTATTCCAAAGAGATCGAATTGCTGGCGCTGCCCAACGCGCAAAAGGTGGTCGACGCGGTCAAGGAGATTGTCTAAATGGCGCATGAAATCAAATTGACGATGGATGGACTGCTGATCAACTGGCTGAAAGATATCGGCGACCAAGTCCAGGCAGACGATATCATCGCTGAATTTGAAGCCGACAAAGCCACAGTCGAAGTCGCAGCGGGCCGCGCGGGCGAATTGCTGGAATTGCGCGCCGAGCCAGGCGACGAAATTGGCGAAGGCGCGGTCATCGCTGTAATCGGCGCGGCCGGAGAAGAAGCTGCGCCAGCCGAACAACCCGCCGCAGATCCCTCAGCTCATCCAGAATCCGCCCCAGCGCCGACAGCCGCCAATGGCAGCGCCATGACCGCCGATGGACGCCTCAAGGCATCGCCCTTGGCCAAGCGTATCGCCGCCGATAAAGGCATCGACCTAAGCCGCGTGCAAGGCAGTGGCCCCGGCGGGCGCATTGTCAAAGCCGACCTGAAGAATTGGAGCGCGCCGCCCCAACTGCCCGAGCTGCCAGCCGCTCCAGCAGCCACGAGTGGTCAAGCCACCTGGGGCAAGCTGCCCGAGGCCGATGTCGAGGTCATCCCGCTCAGCCGCATGCGCCGCGCCATCGCCGATGGCACAGTCAAAAGCAAGAGCAACACGCCGCATTTTTATGTGACGATCGAAACCGATGTCGAGCCGCTGCTGGCTTTGCGCAAGTCGATGAATGCTGCGCTGGCGGCGCGTGGCGTCAAGGCCAGCGTCAATGATATGCTCATCAAGGCTTTGGCGCTGACCCTGCGTGAATTCCCCAACCTCAACACGCATTATTATGGCGACCGCTTTGTGCGGCACCTGCGCGTCAACATCGGCGTGGCAGTTTCGCTGCCAGAAAATGGCTTGGTCAATGTGGTCTGTCATGATGCCGACCAGCGCAGCCTCAGCGACCTGGCGGCTGCCAACAAAGCCATGTATGAAAGAGCGCGCGCCGGCAAAATCAAGCCAGACGATATCCGTGGCGCGACCTTCACCATCAGCAATATGGGTCCGTATAACATCAAGGACTTCTCAGCGATTATCGCCGCGCCCGAAGCCGGCATCTTGGCTGTGTCTTCGGCACAACGCGTGCCAGTCGTGCTGGATGATGGCGCGCTCGGCGTGGGCACACGAATGAATATGACGCTGAGTGTGGATCATCGCGTCAGCAACGGCGCGGAAGGCGCGGCATTTTTGAACCACCTGCGCGGCTTGATTGAAGAGCCGCTGCGGTTGTTGGATTTGAGCGGAGTGTGATCGCCACGAGCGCTGAAAATAGTCGGGTAGCCTGCCGATTGAGGCGTTACACGCATAGTTTGTGCAACAAACTGCCATTCTGTTCGTTAATCTGAACTATAGGAAGGAATTCTCTCATGGACGACAGACAATACAGAGGGAAACAGTCTGCCAAATCCAAGAACTATGAGGGCGGTCGTCAACCAGTGAATCGGCCTCGAGGCATGTTGGGCGGCTCGGATATCAAACAGCGTCTGCGGAGCATGATCCTAGGTGGTATCGTAGGCGCGATCATGGTGGCTGCGCTGGCGGCTGTTCTAGCCTTCGTAGTCGGCCTAATTCGCGGGGAAGACATCATTTCTTCGATGCTGACTGCGGGAGTTTCCGGAGTCGCCATCGGCGTAGTTGGCGGTAGCGTCGGCGCTGCGATTGGAGACGATGATGCAGCTATATTTACCATACTTGGAACTGTGGTTGGCGCGTTGTTTGGTGCCTTGGGGGGGGAAGCGGTGGGCGCGGATATTTGGGTATCTCAGAATATCTCCGCCATAGAAAACGAAAGCATTGCGGTATTCTTGCAGGATCTGGTCGAAACTGTGGGTGGCGCTGGAGCAGCAGTTGGCACGATCTTCGGCGTTCTGACTGCCGCGATATTGGTCACTTTTCTCGGTGAAGTTTCTGTCGTTGGCGCTATGGTAGTATCTGTGATTTTGGCGATCATCGGCGCGCTGCTGTCTTCAATCTCTGGAGGCGAGGCCGGAGTTGGGATCGTTGTTGGAGGTGTGGTCGGCGCATTGCTGGGCGCGCTCTTGGGATCGGGTGGGCGCAAGCCCAGCAATGTCGAAGAATCCGCGTAAAGCAATCGTTACCATGCTTTGAAATGGCAATTCATGCCCCGCCGAGTCCTCTTCATCGCCGCGCTGCATCATCCCCAGCAGCTACTTGCCGACATCGCCGCCGCGCCAGACGATGCAGAACCGCCCCTTTTCCCACGCAGTATGGGGCAGCATGGTTGGGAGCGGGCTTTTCGAGAAGCTGGTTATACGGTCGCGGTTTTCTGGCGCAACTTGCCGGGCTTCGGCTCTCGCGATATCGCCAGCTTGCGGCAAGACAGGTTCAGCAGTCGCTGGACGCCCCGCAAAATCCTCAGCGCGCTCAACCAGCGCATCCCGCCATCTTTGCAGCCCGATCTGCGGCGGCGCAATCAACTGCTGCTGGCAGAAGCGGCGCGTTTTCAGCCGGATATCATCTGGCTGTCTGGCGACAACCGCGAAATCACGCCGCAGACGCTGGCGCGGCTCAAAGACGAGCATGGCTGCAAGCTGATTTATGTCAGCGGCGTTTCGCCAATCGTATTTTCCAGCCACAACGAGCGGTCGGCGGCGCGGCTGTATGATCTGGTGCTGGTCAACGACTATTATCATGGCGTGCAATGGCAAGAACTGGGGGCGCGGCGCATGGCTTGCCTGCCCTATGTGGCGGTCGACCCGGCGCTGCATGTTCCTCAACCCCTCACCGATGTGCCCCGCGAATACCTGGCTGACATCGGCTTTGTGGGCACGTTGCTGCCATATCATCTGTATAGCGAGCGCGTGGCGGCTCTGGAATGCCTGCGCGACTTTGACCTGGGCATCTGGAGCATTCACGAGCTGCCGAAGTCGCTGCGGGCGCACTATCGTGGGAGCGCGCTGGGCGAGACGATGCTGCAAACGTTGTCCTCAGTAAAAATCTGCCTCAATGCGCACGGCGACTTTATGCGCTATGGCGGCAACATGCGTCTCTTTGAGGCGGCGGCGCTGGGCGCATTCCAGATCGTGGATGATCGCCCGGGCCTGCGCGAATGGTTCACAATCGGCGAGCACCTGGAAGTCTTTCGCAATGTGAACGAGCTGCGAGACAAGGTCGCGCATTATCTGGCGCATGATGAGGAACGGCTGCAAATGGCGGCGGCGGCGCGCGACCATGTGCTGAAAAATCATACCTATGCGCAGCGGCTGGCGCGTGTCGAGGCGCTGTTGGAGGAGATTTGATTACAGGAGATTTGGAAACTTTTGCCCTTTATTTGCGTACAGGCGCTTTGTATCCACAATGCCGACAGGAGACAAAATATGATTATTGCTCTTCCAGCAATTGGAGTTCTGGCGCAGCAAGTTGCTCATATGTTAGACTTGGAAGCGAAATTGCATAAACGTTTCGACAGCAAAAGGAAAGAGCATCCTATCAAACATAGCGGCTCCACCGAGTGGCTTGCATTGACAGCCGTACAAGTCGCTCATGCTTGCAGCCACTAAGCACAAGGCGGAAGGACTGTGATTATGAAACCGCTGCAAACGCTTTTCATCATTGCCTTGGCTGTGGCTATCGGCGCTGTAGCGGGACTGCTGACATCGGACATGCGCACGGACGGCGCTGTGGCGGGCGCGGTAATTGGCGCAATCATCGGCAGCTGGCTGAGCATGCGCGTGGCGATGCATCGGCACGCAGCAAGAGCTGTCAGCCAGAACCCGCAGGAAACAGCGCGGCAGCAGCGACTCCAGGACAACTTCAATGCTATAAACGAGCGTGCCAAGCCTGGGATGTCGCGCGAGTTTGACGACATAGCCGCTCTGCCTTGAGTTCTGCTCAGCTAGACGATTCTGGCGAGCCGACGCGCACGATGCCCAGCTGGATGGTATCGTCTTGCGCGCCCGGCACATTGGTCAACACATCGTAACGAATGGCATCGGGCAGCCGATACCAACCGGTCAACACGCGATATTCGCCAGCCGGCAAGAAGCGCGCATCAAAGCGCACGGTCTCTGTCAGTTCGGTGCCCGCTTGCAAAGCGCCCAGAGCCGTGTCATTCTGCCGCCCGGGCACCAATCTGCCGCTTGCGTCCAGCAGGTGAACAAAGCGCACATCGCTGGCCGAGCGCGGCGCTTCAAACCGCCACCAGAAGCGTACCACCAGCTCGTCATTGGCTTGGTCGGGCAGGTGATAGCCGGCCAGCATGATGTCGTCCTCGATACGGATTGGGTCGTAGATTGTGCCATCCGAAAGGACATGGATATCCACCAGCTCGACTGCGACATCGTGGCAGAACAACAAGCTGGTATCGATTCGCGGCGGACAGGGCGGCTCCAGCTCGATAAGCAAGCTGTGATAGCCGCGCCGCGCGATGGGCAGAGGCAGCGACAAGGGAATCTTGCCATTGACCTCCAGCGAGTCCAACATAGCGCCATTCAACGACAGGTTGACACGCCGGTTGACCGCTTCCAAGGTGGCGGTGAACTCCAGCCAGCCCGGCTGCGCTTTATAGATGTAGGCGGTGTGGGTGTTCTCGTCTGACTGCGCAGCATAAAGCAGGGGCAGGGTCGCGCGTCGTGACAAGGGCGTTTGGAAGACGCTGCGGCTTGCGTCGTCGTGAATCGGCTCGCCCAACTGCTGGCGCGCCCGCCGAAGCATCTGCGCCAGCACAACTGCGTCCAGGTCTGGCGCTTTGTGGATGATGACCACATCGGCGCCGGCCTCCCAAAGCAGCGCTGGCTCGAAACGGGCAAGCAACTCCAGTTGGGCTGGATTGGGGAGCGCGGCATAGCGGTCGCCGCCGGTGAAGATCGGCTTGCCATGCGCCGTTTGCAAGTACAGCGCCTGCTTGAGAGCCCAGGGCTGGTCATGGGGCAAATTGTAAATCGCGCGGATATCTGGTCGCGCTGCCAGGTCGCGGATAGCTTGCGGCGGGTCGGCCGGGGCGCTGGGCATCTCGGCCGCCAGCCGATAATCCTCGACCAGCAGCAGCAGGCCCAAGGCAGCAACTGCCAATCGCAGCCAAGGATGAAGACGCTGCATGAGGCCGCTCGACCACAACACATCCGCCCCGAAGCCGGCCAACAGGGCAATCGCCAAAGCAAACAGCAGCAAGAAGCGGTCGGGCTGGCCCGCGAGTTGGAAAAGCGGCAGCCCAAAAAACGCGGCGAATGGCAGCGGCACGACGATTTCATACTCGATGATGGCGACCGTCAAAGCCTGCCCCCCCACCTGCAAAAGGGGACCCAGCGCCAGCAGCCAAGCCACAAATGCGAGCAGCAGCCACCAGCGAGCGGCGCGCCTGCACACAATGCCCAGCAATGCCAGCAAGCCACCCAGAATGCCAATGTATGCCGCGTTGGATGTAGCGGGAAGCCCCGTTGCGCTTGAAGAATTGCCCAGGATATCGAGCGGGGCAAGCTGGCCAAATGCTGGCGAAACGACGTCTAGCAGGTCGATGCTGTGGCGGACGGTGTCGGCGGCGGCTGGCAGCGGCTGGCTGAGTATCTCGCCCAAGACCGGCGACAGATACAGCATCAGCAATGCGCAGCCGCCCACGACGACCAACAGCGCGCGCGCGGCGCCAACCTGATCCCGCCGCTGCCAGCGAGCCAGCATGAACAGAGTCGACATGGGCAAGATGGCATAGACCAACTGCGAGACGCCGCCCATCGCCGCCAGCGCGAAGAACAGCACTGTCCAAAGATAACGGCGCTTGCCGCCCAAGCCGGCATATCGATAGAGGCAGATCAACAGCAGGGGCAGCGGCCATTGCATAAGCGCGCCGATTTGGCCGTCTATCAGCAAGCCTTGCAGCGCGGGGAAAGCCACATAGACTGCGCCAGCGATGAAAGCCGGCAAATGCGCCGAAGCCCGCAAATGCCGCCGCGCCAGCAGATACAGCGCCAAGCCGTTGCCCGTCACTGTCAAGACCGCCACCAGGTTGTAGGCGGCTGCGAGCGGCATAACCAGCGCCAGCAGCCCGGCTGGAAAATACGCCAGCGGATTCGCCCATAGATGCGGCGCCGGGGCACCGTCTGGATAGGCAAAAAGCGATTGAAAGAAGAGGGTATCGCCAGCTTGCAGCGCGCTCTTCAGCCACCAGATCTGCTGCGCCAGAGCATACACATCGCCCGATTCCGCGCCGATATAGCGGGTCGAAAGCGTCGCATGCGCAGGCGCCGTGATATGCAGCGCCAGCAGCAAATAGCCAAGCGCAGCCAGCCAAGGCGCATAGGGCCAACGGGGCAATCGACCTCGCCAGTCGCGGCGGTTCATCTAGCCAATCGCTTCCGCAGACAGCAGCAGGCGCGAGCCTTTGGTGCGATAGATGCGATAGAGACGCTCGTGTCGAAAGCCCTGGAAGACATCTCTGGTGACGCGCAGGTCATCGCCATTGATGCGCAGCAGATAGCGATCGCCCTGAGGCCCACGCCGCAGCACCCGCTCGACTTCGCCAGCCAGCGCTTCGACGCTGTTCGCGCGCAGATCGCTGCCGACGCGCATGCTGCCGCGCCCGACCAGCCCGACCAGCAGCGCATTCATGACGATCAACGCGCCGCCCGCCACAGTCAGGATGGCATTGCCCGCGCGCTGCCCGGCAAACAGCAAAATGGTCGCGCCAAGGACGAAGGAAAAGAAGAGCAGCGCCGCCAGGAGCAGTTGTCGCCGCCGCGCTTGCTGAATGCGCGCTGCCTGCGCAAGGCTGAGCCGGCCCTGCTGGTTCGCGGCCAAATCAGACCCAGTAAATTGCAGCGCAGCCATCAACGCGCTTGCCGCTTCGGTCATGGCGCTTCGAGGTCGGCTTTGTCTGGCGGGGGCGCGCCGGGCAGCGACTCGATGTACAGCGACTGGCTGGGGAATGCGAAGCTGACATTCAGCCGCTCGGCAATGCCCATGATCTCCAGCAAGAGCGCTTCTTTGCGGGCGGTGAATTCGCGGAAATCGGAGGTCAGCACCTGGCTGATAATGCGCACATCCAAAGAGCTGGCGTTCATATCCACAAAGTGCACCAAGATTGACTCTGGGGCGATGGTTTCCTGGCTCTGCAGCATCGCGCGGATTTCTTCCACCAGGGCGCGCATCTGCTCACTCGTCGTGCTGTAGGTAAAAGCCAAGGTCAGGTCGAGGCGGCGCTTTTGCATACGCGACAGATTCACGACGATGGCATCGGTCAGCAGGTTGTTGGGCACAAATACCAGCGCCTGGTCGAGCTGACGAATGCGCGTCGCGCGCACGCCGACCGATTCCACAATGCCGGTGACCGCGGGCGTGCGGATGAAGTCGCCGACCTTGAAGGGATTGTCAGAGACGATCGCCGCAAATCCAAACATATTGCTGACGGTGTTCTGCGACGCCAGCGAGATGCCAATGCCCACGACGCCCAGCGAGGCGATTAAGGCAGCGACATCAAAGCGCAGCTCTTGCAGGATAAAGATCGCCCCCAGCGCCAGAATAAGAAACTTCACCAGCGTGTTCAAAAAGGGCAGCAGACGCTCGGGGATGGCGATGCCGGTGAGGCGCTCAAAAGACGCCGGCTGCAGCGAGACGACTTCGAATGCGCGGATGATGGCGAAGAAGACCGCGCCGATCAATAGCGAGCGACCAACTGCCTGGGCAATTTGCACAACCTCCGCGCTGAAGCTGAAGAGAGACGCGACCAAAATCAGCGAAAACCCCACCACCGCGACGCGCAAAGGCGAGATGCAGGCTTCCAACAGGTTGTCGTCTAGCTGGGTTGCGGTGCGGCTGACGGCGATGCGCAAAGGGCTCAACAGCAGCCGCGTCAAGAGCCAGCGCAACAGCAATATCACCAGCGCCGCGAACAAAAAGGGAAAGAAGTCAAGCAAGAGGCGCTGCGCAAACTCTGGCAATTCAGCCAGAAAAGGCAGCCACTCGCGGAGATCAATTTCCATGTTGCCTTGCTCGGTCGCTCAAGCGGGCGGGGATCTTTATTGTACGCTCTGCCAGCCGATATGCAAGCGGCGCAAAGACCTGAGAGTGGTGAATGCGTAGGTATGGCAACCAAGCCCCCAGAACGAGGGAAGAGGAGTTTTGCCTGCGCTTCCGCAGCATGCTAGCCCCTCCCTCATTTTTGCGCCGCGTAGACACAAGCGGTCGGGCAGGGATTTGGGGTGGGGGCAAAGCAACGCGTATTCACCAAAATCACCACTCCCAAGACCTAGACCTGGAAGCCATCGCGGTATTCCACGACCTTGCGTTCATAATCAGACACATAGCGCATAAGCTTGTTTTCCAGTTCTTCCCATTCGTCGCTCAAGAACAGGCTGCGCAGGGTGTCGGAGCTTTCGGTAACGAACTCGATCTTGCGCATGGGGTGCGGACCATAGGCGATGTGCCAAGCCATGTGCATGAACACCCCGACCTTTTGGACAGCCGGCACAAAGCTGCTGAGCATGAAGCGATAGTATTGTTCTTGTCGGTCAGAGCGGATATTGTAGAATAGGATTAGTTTGTATCTGGGTACGATGTGCTGAAATGTAGCCATTGGAATAGAACCATCGCCGCAATTTGACCACCAGCGCACTTTAGCATAGAATCTTGACAAATGGTATGGCGCGTATCCTGGCGAGCCGCGTCACAATTGGCTCGCTGCATATCGCGCAGCGCAGCCAGCCAGCACAGGGATATCATCCATGCAGGAATTGCAACGGGCGATCGAAGAGCTGCGTCGGCGCGCAACTGGACTGACAGACCCGCAGTCTCTCGCCGAATTGCAGCAAGAAGCCCGAGATCTGCTGACCGAAGCAAAAAATACGCCCCTGGAACAAAAGGCGCAGGCGCTCTTTGCCGAGATCGCCGATTTGCAAAGGCAGGCCACCCGTCCCGACACAGCGGCTATGCGCGGCTTGGCGCGGCGCGCGCGCATCCGCATCGAAATCGCGGGCGATGACGACGATATTGATGAAGCCATCGACATCCTGGCCGACGCCTTGCGGATCGATGCCAACCATGCCGATGTCATCAGCCTCTTGCAGCGGGCAGGGGCGCACAGCGCGCAAGCCAGGCAGCGTGTGCAAGACCTGTTTTCGCGGCACAATATCCAGCAAGCGCCAACCACAACGCCCAGCGAGCCACCCAGCAGCGGCGAGCCAGCACAGTCGGAACATGCTGCGCGCCGCCCAAGCGAAAGTTTGCGCAGCCAGCCAGCGCAGCCCGAAGCAAACCCGCCTGCAACCACTCGCGAAGCGCCGTCTCGCCCAAGCGCCGATACATTTGACGACTTGTTGAAACGACTCACCGAAAGCTATTACTCTGGCGAGTATCAACAGACGATTGATGTCGCCAACCGCATCTTGGCGCAAAGCCCCGACCATGCGACAGCGCTGGAATACCGCGAAAAGTCGGAAGACAACCTGATCCGCGGCATCGTGCCCGACCACCGCATCCCCTTCGAAGCGCGCGTCGCCTACAACCGCGCCAACTCGCTCGTGCGCGCCGGCAATTATGAGCAGGCGACCGGACTCTACCGCGAAGCCCGCGAACTGGCTGAACGCGATGGCATCCTCAGCTGGAAAGATGTCGAGCAGGCTCTGCTGGATATCCAAGATCTGGCGTTGGCGCGCGAATTGCTGAACGACGGCGACCGTCTGATGGCGAACGACAATTGGTCGGAAGCGCTGCGCAAATACGAAGGCGCGTTGCGCGTCGTGCCCAACGACCCGCAAGCCGAAGAACGCCAGGAGATGATCCGCCGCATCCAGCAAGATTATGACCAGATCACGCTGAGCATGAACACAATCGGCGGCACGTTGGACGAGCAAGTGGCGCAAGTCGCCCAGATCCGCAAGCTGCTTTCGCAGGTTCGGCAGCTGCTGCCCAACAGCCAGCGCCTTTCGCAGCTGCAGCAAGAAATTGATAGCAACTTGGCGGGCATCCGCAGTCAGCTGACCGACCAAGCCCAGCTGCAGTTGAATCATGCCAAAGAAGCCAACACGCTGGACGAGCGCATCTTGCTGATGAACAGCGCCGTGAAATCGCTGGAAATGGGGCTGGAGCTCGACCCGAAAGACAGCAGTTTCGCCGATTTGCTGATGCAGGCGCGCAACAGCCAGGCGGAAGTGGCGCGCACACAGCAAGCGCTGCGGCGGGCGCAGGCGCTGATTTCGCAAAATTTCGACCCCGAGCTGGCGCAAGCGCGGCAGATGCTGGCGGAAATGGTTGGCGAATATGCTCAAGATGAGCGGTATCGCGGCGCAGTCAACGACTTGTTTCTGCGTTACCTAGAGCGAGCGGACGAGGCACTGCAAAATGGCGCTATGGTCGAGGCGCAGGCTTGGCTCGATATCATGCGTGACGAGCCATTTCGGATTTTAGGGCGGCGCAGTGATTTGTCGCGCATCGAGGGCGTCATCCGCAGCCGGCGCAACCGCGGTCGTTTTGCTGGCTGCCTGTTGCTGGTGATCTTGGGCTTGGCGGGCGCGGCCGGCGTCTTTTTGACGCGCGATGCATGGGAGCCGATCATCTTCCCCACCGAAACGCCAACGCCGACCGCCACCAACACGCCCACGCTAACCTTCACGCCTTCGAACACGCCCACCGCCACCAACACGCCGACCATCACGCCGACGCCGACGAATACCCTGACGCCGACTGTCACACCGACCAACACATTGACCCCGACTATCACGCCGACCGCCACCAACACGCCGACTGCCACCAACACGCCCACCGCCACCAACACGCCGACCATCACGCCGACCCCAGCTGTGCTCTGCCGAGTCTACAATGCCGATGACGAGGCAAAGAATGTCCGCCTGCGCCCGACCATCAGCAGCCAGTCAATTGCCCTGCTGCCGCCCAATATACAACTCGATGTGATTGAAGTGCGGCGCGATGAACGCAACCCAACCGGCAATGCCTGGTATTATGTGCGCGACCGCCGCGACAGCGACACCTTCCTGAGCGGGTGGGTGCGCAACGATGTGGTCAAGCTATTAAACCTGAGCTCGCCCTGCCCCGAGCCGCGATAATCCCTACCAACTGGTATAGCCGCCATCCACGACCAGATTCGCGCCAGTTGTATAAGCGGCGGCCGGCGAAGCCAGGTAATAGATCGCAGCCGCCACATCTTCAGGCTTGCCCACCCTGCCCTGCGGGGTCATCGCCAGCCAAGTGGGATACCAATCGGGGTTTTGCATGCCGGCCGCGGTCATATCCGTGCCGATGTAGCCGGGCGACACGCAATTGACGCGCACGCCGCGATCCGCCCATTCGCCAGCCAGCGACTTGGTCAGCAAGATGACGCCAGCCTTGGCTGCATTGTAATGGGCTTGTGGCTGGGGCGTATTGGATATCATGCCCGACATGGATGCCGTGTTGACGATGCTGCCACGGCCAAGTTCCAGCATGTGCCGCCCGACCGCCCGACAGCAATAAAAGACCCCGTTCAGGTTGACCGCCATCATATTCAACCAATCGGCATCGGTCATATCTTCGGCTCTGATGCCTTGGGCGATGCCGGCATTGCAAACCAACATGTCAATCTGCGGGAAGGCAGCCAGCGCGGTCTTGGCCATGGCGTTCACACTGCCCGAGTCGCGCACATCGACCTCGATGAACAGCGATCTGCGCCCCATGCTTTCGATCTCGGCGGCGGCATTGCGCCCGTTTTTGGCGATGTATTCGGCAATGATCACATCAGCGCCAGCAGCAGCCAGCCGGCGCGCCGTCGCCAAGCCGATGCCCCGGCCCGCGCCGGTGATCAGCGCCGTCTGTCCGCTCAAATCAAAATCTGCATTGGACATCGCTCTTTCCTCGCCCATTTGTCTTTGCCGTCAGCTTAGCATAGCCACAGCCTGGTTCAAACTGGCCGCAGCTAGCCGCCGATGTGATACATCTCCACCTTGCGCCGGTCTTCGCGGGCGGCTTTGGTGAGCGAGCTGCGGATTTCGGAGTAGCGGTCGCTGCGCGCGCGCCAGGTGCGGCTGATAATGGCCGCCAGCTCATCATCGCTGGCGCCCGCCCGCAGAGGGTCGCGCAGATTAGCGCCTTTTGCGCCAAACAGACAGGTGAAGATCTGGCCTTCTGGCGATAGGCGCAGGCGGGTGCAAGCGCCACAAAACGGCTGCGTAACCGAACTGATGAGCCCGATCTCGCCTTTGCCGTCGCGATATTGATACCGTTGCGCCACCTCGCCATAGTAATTGCCCGGCGCGGGTTCCAGCGGCATCTCGGCATCCACAAGCTCGACGACCTGGCTGGATGGCAGCACTTGATCCATCTGCCAGCCATTGCGGTTTCCCACATCCATGTACTCTATGAAGCGCACGATATGCCCGCGCGCCTTGAAGAAGCGAGCCAATTCGACCAAGGTGTGGTCGTTCACGCCGCGCTGCACAACAGCATTGATCTTGAGTGGCGAGAAACCAGCCTGTTCAGCAGCTGTGATGCCCGCGAGCACCTTGTCGACCCCAGAGCGTCCGCCATTCATCTGGCGAAAAACAGCGTCGTCCAGCGTGTCCAGGCTGATCGTCAGCCGTTGCAGCCCGGCCTCTCTGAGCGCTTCGACCTTCTGCGGCAGCAAAAAAGCATTGGTGGTCATGGCCAGGTCAGCCACGCCATCGATCTCCGCAAGCATAGCCACCAGCTCTTCAATGCCTTGTCGCAGCAGCGGCTCGCCACCGGTGAGGCGAATTTTCCCCGCGCCATGGCGCACAATGACGCGGGTGATGCGGGCGATCTCTTCGAAGGTCAACAACTGCGGCTTGGGCAGAAATTGGTAACGCTCGCCAAAGATCTCGGCGGGCATGCAATAAGGACAGCGAAAATTGCAGCGGTCGGTTACCGAAATGCGCAAGTCGCGCAAGGGGCGTTCAAAGCGGTCCTGCAGAGTCATGGGCACCGTGCCAGCTCTTGCGGCGAATTTGACCGATTTTAGCACAAAACATGCGCAAATCCCCTACTGCAAACGGTCGGGAGTGGTGAATGCGTGAATATGGCAAGCAAGCCCCCCATCCCCCGGCCCCTTGCCCCCAGAACGGGGGAAGGGGAGTTTTTCCTGCGTTTGCGCAGCATGGTAGCCCTCCCTCATTTTGCGCCGCGTAGACACAGGCGGTCGGGGTGGGGTTTGGGGGGGCAAAGCAACGCGTCTCCACCGAGGCGATATGTCAAATCTTGCCAGCGAGCGCGCCGAGAGCTGTCTATACGCGCCTGCGGAAAAATCGTTGCGCTCTCGACGGCATGAAGCAGTCGGTCAAGATGCCTGGCGCTGTGATACAATGCCGGCGTTCGCCAGAGAAAGAAGCCCAATTTTGGCGCGAATACTTTGCAATGCTTGCGGAATGACGGCGCAAGCCACCAACTGGCGCTGTCGCTATTGCGGCGGCATGCTGGATTGGGCTGCGCTGCCGACATTCGCCCCCGCGCAGATTGTGCCTGACGATTTCTCGCTGTGGCGCTATCAGGCATTTCTGCCCGTCCAGCGGCGATTCAGCCTGGGCGAAGGAATGACACCGCTCACGCCCTTGCATCTGGATGGCGCGCGCTTTTATGCCAAGCAAGAGTACTTGAATCCAACTGGCTCGTTCAAAGACCGCGGCGTGGCTGTTATGCTGAATCACCTGGCAAGCGCCGGCGCTGCTGAGGCAATGGACAATTCGTCGGGCAATGCGGGCGCTTCGCTGGCAGCGTATGCGGCGCTGGCAGGCATACGGGCGACAGTCTATGTGCCCAAAGCCAGCGCGGTCGCAAGCAAAAAAGCGCATATCCGCGCGTATGGCGGCGAAATCATCGAATCGGCAGATCTGCCCGCGGAGATCTATGCCGCAGCCAGAGGCCGGCACTATGCCAGCCACGCCTGGAATCCAAGTTTTGTCCTGGGGCAGCAGACCGCGGCTTGGGAAATCTGGGAACAGCTGGGGCGGCGCGCGCCCGAGGCTGTGGCGATGCCGGTGGGACATGGCGGATTGTTTCTGGGCATGTACCGCGGCTTCTTGGCGCTGCATGCAGCTGGGCTGCTTGCGCAGATCCCTCGTCTAATCGCCGTGCAGTCGACAGGCGTTGACCCGATCGTGCGCGCCTGGGAAGCGGGCGCAGACACACCGGCGACTGGCATTCGCGGCGCAAGCGTGGCGGATGGCATCCTGGTGGACGAGCCGGTGCGGGGGCAGCAGATTTTGCGAGCGATCGCAGCCAGCCAAGGCTTGGCTCTGCGCGTTGACAATGCCGAGATTTTGGACGCGCAGCGACGCATGCGCTCGCGAGGATTCATGATCGAAGCGACCAGCGCCGCGCCAGTCGCAGCCCTGCCGCAAATCCGCGCGCAATTGGGTGATGCGACAGAGTTGGTGATTACGCTGACAGGCAGCGGCTTGAAGAATCTGTCCGCCTAGCGCCC
This sequence comes from Chloroflexota bacterium, assembly GCA_026709625.1. GTDB lineage: Bacteria > Chloroflexota > Anaerolineae > Aggregatilineales > Phototrophicaceae > UBA6055. Next base: position 84,197 of record JAPOSR010000051.1, on the reverse strand, counting down.
GCTTATCCACGCTCGGCGCTTGCCTGTATACTATTGTCGTATCCGACGCGCGAGGCCGGGGCGCATGTCACTGGACCTGTTTCATCAATTGCTGGAAGCGCAGCGGCTGTCGCAAGACGATTTGCTGCGGCGGCGTGGCGTAGTGGGCGTCGCCATCGGCTTTCGCAACTACAAAGAGCAGGCCACCGACCAACTGGCGATGGCTGTGCTGGTGGAGCAGAAGAAACCGATCGAAGCGCTGAGCGCAGAAGACTTGGTGCCGCCAGATGTCAATGGCGCGCGCACCGATGTCATCGAAATTGGGCGGCTCGAAGCGCAGTTGAACCCGCGCGACCGCTTTCGTCCGAATATCCCGGCTGGCGTCAGCATCGGACATTATAAGGTGACGGCCGGCACACTGGGCGCGATCGTCTTTGACAACCAGACGGGCGAGCCACTGCTGCTCTCCAACAATCACGTGCTGGCAAACAGCAACCAAGCCGCTATTGGCGATGCAGTGCTGCAGCCGGGCACAACCGACCACGGCCTGCGCCCCGATGATGTGGTGGCGAAGCTGCATCGCTACGAGATGCTGCGTTTTTATAACCAAAACGGTCCTATTCCAGCCCAACCGCCCACCACGCCGCCACCGCTCTTCCCGCCGGGCGGCTGTGATATCGTCGAGATGTTTGTGACAGTGGGCAATGCCTTGAGCGCTCTGAGCGGTTCATCAAAACGGCTGGCGGCGATTACTTTGCCCCAGGCGCAAGCGGGACAGACGATCTTTCCCAATCGCATTGATGCGGCTGTGGCGCGCCCCAACAACCCGATGATGTTTCAACAGAGCATCGCCGATATCGGACGCCCCAACGGGATCGTCAAAGCGCGGCTGGGTATGACCGTGCGCAAACATGGGCGCACCACTGGTTATACCACGGGCAGTGTCACGCTGATGAATGCGACAGTGGATGTATCGTATGGAGAAAATCTGAATGCGCGCTTCGCCGGGCAGACCATCACCACGCCCATGAGCCAAGGTGGCGATTCCGGCGCGCTGGTCGTGGCGGGCGACAGTTTGAAAGCGGTGGGCTTGTTATTCGCTGGCTCGCGGCGCGCGACAATCTTTACGCCTATCGAGACGGTGCTGGAAACGTTGGATGTGCGCTTGTAGCGCGCTGCTCACACCGACAACTCAAGCCCCTGCCACATGAAAGCGGGAGGGGCTTCGGTCTCTTGCGAGATTACAGATGAAATCCCCTTCCCCCGTTCTAGGGGAAAGGGCAACGTTGCCGCTAGCCTTCGACCTGCAAGTCGACCTCAGGCGCTTGGAAACCTTCGTCGAGCTGGGTGAAGTCGTCCACATTGAACAGGAAGGGCGTATCCGATGGCAGCAAGGCGAAGGACACATTGTCCGACAAGTTGGCGACATACAGATACTGGATGAGGTTGGGGTTGGCGGCGATCTGGTCGCTGATGACGCGCAGGGCTTCAGCTTCGGCTTCGGCTTCGACCTTGCGGGCTTCGGCGCGACCACGCGCGGCTTCGATAGCGGCGTCGGCGCGACCGCCGGCTTCGGTGCGGACACGTTCAGCTTCTGTGCGAGCCCGCTGCAGACGCTGCTCTTCAATCTGCTTTTCTTCGATGGATTGGGCGAAGGATTCGTTGAACTCGATCTGGCGCACCAGCAACGAGGTCAAGGTCAAGCCGCGTTCTGCCATGCGCGCCGACACCGCTTCGCCGATGCGCCCGCCAAGCGCCTCGCGCTCGACGCCATAAATGGCTTGCGCCTCGAACTGCGAAACGACATCACGAGCCACCGCCCGCACGGTGGGGCGGATAAAGTCGGTTTCATAGCGACTTTGCAGGGTCAGGTGAATGTCGTTGATATTTTCGCGGTCGAGCCGATAGAGCACGGTGATATCCAGCCGCACGACTTGCCCGTCAACGGTCAGCGCTTCAACGGCGTCATTGCCCTGGATGCGACCTTCGCTGGCGATGCCCGACATGGTGTATTCCTGCAGGTCGGTGGGATAGATGATGTACTCTTGTAAACCGGGAATGATGATGGAGGTGCCAGGCGCGCGGGCTGGAACCTCCAACTCGCCAGACAAGACATTGACGATGACGGCGGCGCGGGCTGGCTGCACGATCAAGATGCCCGAACTGATGATGAAAAGCACGATGCCCGCCACAAAACCGAACACAGCCAGCATATATCCGCCGCGAGCCGGGCGGTTCTGCGATGCCAGCGTGAAGGCAAAGGCCACGCCCAATATGCCCACGCCAAAGGCGAGAATCGCGACAACGCTCAATAATCCACCGAAGTTCATGACTGCTCCTCACTCGTCGCTGAGACTTTGTTTTTTCTCTTCAGCATGATTATAGCACAGCCTGGCAGGCTTCTTAGCGCCCAAATTATTGGGGGAGGCCCACAAATAGCGCAGAAGCTGTTTCAGAAAAGGGCTGAGGGATTGCCCATCAACCCAGATTCTCGCTCAAAATCCGCCCCAGCTCCCGCCTCACCAGCCCGGGTCGTTCATCGCGCAGCAGGGGCAGGCGCGCGCGCGTCCGATGCAGCTGATTCAGATCGATCTCCTGCGTGATGAGCGCTTCGTCAAAATAGAGACCGCGCGTCATGAACTCGCCATCGGGGTCGACCACCGATGAGCCGCCCCAGAAGTTCTTGCCATCTTCATAGCCGACGCGGTTGCAGTGCAGCACATAAGCGGTGAACATGCTGCCATAGGCTTGATTCACCAACTCGACCCAGCGCGTGCCGCCGAGTCGATCGCCCTCGTTCAAGCCGCGCGACGGGCTGCTGCTGTTGAGGATGAGCATATCGGCGCCATCGAGCCAGAGCAGCCAGGCTGGCGAAACATGCCAAAAGTCTTCGCAGATTAACATGCCCAGCCGGCCAAAGCGCGTGTCAAAAGCGCGCACGCTGTTGCCTTGGGCGAAGTAGCGCGATTCGTCAAACATGGCATAGGTGGGCAGGTAGAGTTTGTGATGAATGTGCAGGACTGCGCCAGCCGACAAGTAGGCATTGGCGATATAAAAGCGCTTGCGTTTGTCTTCGTGCACAAAGCCCACCACGAGGTCGATATCGGCGCTGGCTGCCAGCAGCTCGGCAAAGACGGCATCGCTGGCATCGCTGCGCAGCGACACTTCGGGCACGAGGTCTTGCACCTGGTAGCCGGCCAGCGACAATTCCGGAAAGACGAGCAGGTCGACGCCCTGTTCGCGCGCCGCGGCGATCGTCTGCAAGTGCGCGGCGAGGTTGTGTTGAATATCGCCCAGTTTGGGATAGATCTGCGCCAAGCCGATGGTGATGCGCATGCGCGGCTCTCCTGCTCTTGCCCGCCATCATCATAATGCAGTCGCGGCGGGGCGGCAATTGCGAGGCAGCGCGCGCTTCGTGACATTCTCAGGTCTGGCTTGGGTGGGGCTGTTGTCGAGCGCGCCGGCAAATGCCCATGAGTCATGCGTACAAAGTTCGCGGCGATTTCGTCAATGCTGCACGATCATTACACGGGCATTCGCTGCATCTCGCGCAAGCCATCGAGGTTGCGCAGCATCCAGTCGCGCAGCTGCCCGGTCTTGATGTTGATGCGGCATAATGCCAGCGCGTCCAGCGGGACTTCTTGCGGGATGAATTCGCCACGAGTGGGATCAGCAAATTCAGGTCCACAGCGCTTGCTGAGGTCATATTCTTGCAGCCGGCAAACAAAGAAATGCTCTTCCAACTGCTTGCCGGCTTTGTGATGCTCAAGCACGAAGGCTTTTTCCAGCACCGTCGCCCGCGCGCCCAGCTCTTCACGCAATTCGCGGCGCAGCGCTGCGATGAGGTCGCTGTCGCGGCTTTCGACCCCACCGCCCGGCGCGACCCAATAGGGCAGGCGCTTGTGTGGCTTGACGCGCTTGATCAACAACGCCGAGTCGCGGCCGGTGAGCAAGATGGCGCGCACCCGCCGGTTGATGAGTCGCTGCGATTGGATTTCTCTTAACATGATCATGTCTTTACAGGCGCGAATAGTCTTTCGCTCAACGCGGCGTGGATGTCGCACATTCGCCTGCGGATACAGGTTCACCAGGCAAGATTGAGCAGTATAGCACAGTTTTTCATTAGGGACAGGCGCGCGCTCATCAAGGGGGTGGTGAATGCGTGGATATGGCAACCAAGCCCCCATCCCCGGCGCCTTGCCCCCAGAACGAGGGAAGGGGTTTTTGCCAGCGCCTCCGCAGCATGCTAGCCCCTCCCTCATTTTGGGGAGAGGTTTGGGGAGGGGAGAGGGGGAAGCAACGCACATCCACCAAAATCACCGCTCCTCTCATCAATTCAAGCAATCAGCGCAGTCGCCGAGAAGCCGCGCAGCAAGACCGTGTCAGACTGTCTAGGCCGGCGGCTTGCGTGATTCGACCAGGATCTCGCTGGCCATTTTGAAGCCGATGACTTGCTGGTTGCCCGGCTGCAAGCGAACTTCCAGCAGGCCGTCAAAGTCATCGCGCGCCAGCACTTCCAGCGTTTTGCCCAGCGCCAAGCCGCGCTTTTGGGTTTCTTGCAGCATGCGCGGGTCATCCATGATGAAGCGGCGGATGCGGGCGGGCGTCCGCGTCGGCAGGTCAGACAGTGGCTGCAAATCACGCTGGGGCATCGAGCCATCGCGATTGGGGATCGGGTCGCCATGCGGGTCATAGGGTGGGTTGCCCAGCTTGCGCGCGATCGCCTCGACAAAGCGGTCGGACACGGTATGTTCCAGCGCTTCAGCTTCGTCGTGCACCTCATGCAGCTGATACCCCAGGTCTTCGACCAGATACGCTTCGATAAGCCGGTGCCGCCGCAGCATCTGCAAAGCGACGCGTTCGCCGGCGTCGGTGAGCCGCACGCCACGATACTTCATGTAATCGACTGTGCCTTCGTCGACCAGGCGCTGCGCCATGTCGGTCACCGCCGGCGCGGAGATTTTAAGCGCTTCAGCCAAGGCATTCGTCGAGACGCGGTCGGTCTGCCGCTGCAAGTGAAATATCGCTTTCAAGAAGTCTTCTACCGACTGCGATGCGCGGGCGGGCAATCTGCGACTGGTCATGGAGGCTGCTGGTCTTGTTCAGATGCGCATGCGCCTATCATAACAGCACAGACGGCAGAAGCGCAGACAAAAGCAGCGCGGGGCGATCGCATTCAACTTGTCGCAGCTCCGCCCCCTACAACGAATTTCTAACAATAACTTGCCAAGCTGGGAGCGCAGCGGGTTTTATTGACCTGCTCGTCCTCTGCCCGTACAATAGACTTTGACTGCTGTGTCGGCAGCGCAAAATGGAAGCGACCCATGAGCCGAGACTATTACGACATTCTGGGCGTGGCGCGCAATGCCAGCGATGACGAAATCAAGCGCGCCTTCCGCAAAAAAGCCAAACAATATCATCCTGACGCCAACCCCGATGATGCGGCCGCCGAAGCTCGTTTCAAAGAGCTGAATGCCGCTTACGAGGTATTGAGCGACCCGGACAAGCGCAAAGCCTACAATCAGTTTGGCGAAAACTGGCAGCATGTTCAGGCGGGCAACGGGGGAGGCGCTTATCCAGACGGCGCGCAATTCCACGATATGTCCGATATCTTTGAAACGATATTCGCCGGTGCGGGCGGACGCCGACATGCTGGCGGCTTTGGCGGACGGGCGCAGCGCTCGCCCCGCGCCGGGCAAGATATTGAACAGTCGGTGCGCATCAGCCTGCGCGAGGCTTATGCGGGGACTCAGCGGGTGTATAGCAAGGGTGGCCGAGAGGTCACGCTCCAGATACCGCGTGGGGCTGCCACCGGCACCAAAGTGCGCCTGACGGGCGAGGGGCAGCCGGGCATGTATGGCGGACCGCCGGGCAATCTCTATCTGATTATCGAAGTCGCCGACGACCCGCAATTTACGCGCAAGGGGCACGATCTAGGCGTGGATGTCGAGGTTGATGCCTTGACCGCTATGCTGGGCGGCGAAGTCGAAGTGCCGACTCTGGCGGGCAAGCTGCGCATGAAAATCCACCCGGGCATGCAGGCTGGGGCGCGGCTGCGCTTGGCTGGCAAAGGCATGCCCAAGCTGCGTGGCGATGATGACTATGGCGATTTGCTGGCGCGCGTCGTCATCAACGTGCCCGCCCAGCTCAGCCACAAACAACGCGAGCTCGCCCAGGCTCTGCGAGACAGCCTTGCTTGACCGACGCGGCGCTGGCGACACAGCCCGGCTGATGAGTCTGCGCGTCTGCATCGCCCCGATAGTCTGCCTGCTGCTGACGGCTTGCAGCTTTGGCAGCGCGCCAGCGACAACCCCGGCGGCAGCCACAGCCACGCCGATCGACCTCAGCGCAATAGCCGATGCCGAATACCGACTGCTGGCCGAGATATACAAAAGCGCCAGCCCTGCGGTCGTCAATATCGAAGCGCGGATGGATGCCGATGAGGCAGCAGCGGCAGTGGTGCGGCGCGGCTCTGGCTTCATCTATGATCAGCAGGGACATATCATCACCAACGCCCACCTGGTGAACGATGCCGATGTCATCCGAGTAACATTGGGCAGCGCCTTGGTGCTAGAGGCGACGCTGGTTGGCGCAGACAGCTTCAGCGATGTGGCGGTTGTGAAAGTTTCGGCGCCGGCCGAGCGGCTGTTGCCTCTGCGCATCGGCGATTCGGCGTTGATTGAAGTGGGGCAGCGCGCCATCGCCATCGGCAATCCGTTTGGTTTGAACAGCTCGATGACCACCGGCATCGTCAGCGGCGTCGGCCGCACATTGCCGTCTGCGGAGTTGATCGGCATTGGCGCAGTCGCGTATGACAATCCCGCCATTATCCAGATTGACGCGCCGATCTATCCAGGCAGTTCGGGGGGGCCTTTGCTGGATTCGCGCGGGCTGGTCTTTGGCATGACAACAGCCAATCAGAGCCTCAGGGGCGAGATCGCTGGCATTGGTTTTGCTGTGCCAGCCGATACCATGCGGCGCGTCATCCCCGATTTGCTGGCGGCTGGGCGTGTCGACTATGCGTGGATGGGCATATCGGTGATGCGTGAAGAGGGCGGCTATGGCGTGGCCGGCTTGAGCGCGGCGCTGGACCTGCCGACCGAGCGAGGCGTGCTGCTGCGCGGGGTATCGGCGGGATCGCCGGCGCATTCGGCGGGCTTGCGCGGCGGCGACCGGCTGGTTGATGTGCGCGGGAAAACTGTCTGTGCCGGCGGCGATTTGATTGTGGCGATCGACGAGTATTATTTTGACGACCTGGATGCCTTGATGGCCTACCTGGTGCAGCAGAAACGCCCAGGCGACGAAGCGGCATTGCTGGTCATCCGCGACCGCCTCACACTGGAATTGTCGCTGCAGATGGCGAGCCGACCAGCCACCGAAGGACCGCCCATACTGGGCTGCGAGACCGCGCCATAAAGGAACTGCCGTATGGAAAAAACGATATTGCGCTGTCCTGCGCTGTGCATGCGTCCGCTGGCAGAGCAGGATATCGCGGCGATTTTGAAATATGCCAGCGCGCCCGAGATCGCCGCCAACACCTTCGTGCCGCATCCCTATCCACCCGAAGCCGCGCATGAATTTGTGCAAAAAGCCAGCGAAGCCTGGCGCAGCGAGCAAGACTATACATTCGCCATCATCGAGGCGCAGTCGGATAGTTTCGCTGGCGTCATGGGCATCCATCCTGTGCAAGAACACCAGCGCGCCGAGGTTGGTTACTGGATTGGGCTGCCCTTTTGGGGGCGCGGGCTGGCGACGCAGGCGCTGCGGCTGCTCATCCGATTTGGGTTTGAGAAGCTGGGCTTGAATCGCATCGCGGCTGGGCATTTCGCGGGCAATTCCGCCTCTGGGCGAGTCATGCAAAAAGCGGGTATGCGCTGCGAAGGCACGCGGCGCGCCTATCACTATCACCGCGACAGCTTCAAGGACTCCGTCTGGTACGCCATCCTGCGCGATGAATATGAGGCGGATCGCACCCACTAACCGTTCAAATACGCAACAAAGTATCTGCTGTGATCTTGTCTTCCAACTTGGCAACAATGTTGGACAGTTCTACATTGGCTTTTGCCTGAAGTCCTAGAGCGGTTGACATGCCATCCGCATCGGTACTATGTCTTGATGACAGTCGCAATTTTGGTGCATCACGGGCACCCAACCTAAAGTTGTATGCATGGAAATGCAATGAATGGCCCAGCTTGGCGCTTCCTATATGATCGAATTTGAATTGTCTCATCATGTATTCAAGCAGCACATCTTGATGTACTAAGACAAGGTGTTTTGCGAGACTCTCAAAGGTTTCGATTTTGTGGTGCAATTGAACTAGAATCGTCTTGGCAGTCATCTTCCAGTTCATGCCAAAGGTTTTTGACATATCGAAATCATCAAGATTGTTCAAGCCAGAAGCTTGAAGAAACTGTTGTCTATCCGGCCACACTGTCCCCGTAGTATCCAATGTCTGTATTTCAATGCCAACAAAGTCGACAACTTGGTCGTTTCTAACTGAAGCAAGAAAGTAATCGACGCTACCACCAGGAATTTCGATTTGAGGTATTTTATGCAGTTCGTTTCCAGGCTCGTGCAGTCTCAACAAATGAATACAATCCATGAAAATCATTCCATTGCCAAGCATGCGATGAGGGCATATCAGAATGCTCTTCTCGGCATCGGTAGCTGAGGTAGGAACGCCAAACAACTCTATAACTCGAGTATGGTTCATAGCAAGATTTTACATCTCTCTTTTGCATGCTCAACATATGATCGAGATATATCAATGCCTATCGACTTTCGTCCTAATTGAAACGCCACGACATTGGTGGTCCCACTGCCACAAAACGGATCGAGGACAATTCCGTCTAGTGGGCAGGTAGCTAGGATCGGAATTTTACACAAGTCTTCCGGATAGACCGCACAGTGTTCGCCACGATTGCTCGTATCTTCTGGAAGAATCTCCCAGACGTCCCCTGGTTTGCTCCCATTCTGGTGATAGTACAAGAAATAAAATCCCCTCTCTGCTAACTCCTTTGCTCGCCCAGAAACTCGAGCAGAATCGGAATGCGTTGTCCTGTGCTGTTTCCGGATGACCATGCGAAAGTCGGATATTTCGCCAGATTCAAGCCTCCGTAATGTTTCTGACAGGGCGCATTCCGCTTGTACTTTTTCTTTTTCATTCAACGATGTGGAAAGCTCAATTTGTCGCTTGTACTTTACGCCAGTCACGCCAGTCGCGCTTACAACAGCTCCGTTTTTTACTTTCGCTCGTCTGGGTTTGCTGCGAATTGCATCAAGGTCATAATAATATCGATTTTGTTTTACAAAATGAAACAGGTGTTCATGGACCGGCCGCAGTTTATCTTTGGAAGTATCCATTCCTTTAATCTTGTGCCATATTACGTCGTTTCGCATAATCCAGTGCTGCTGTTCGCCCATCTCAATAGCTACGCGCCACGGCATGCCAAGCAGCCGCTTATTCAAATAACTATCACCTAGATTTAGCCAGAACGATCCACTATCCTTGAGCACTCGGAATATCTCCTGTGTTACTTCGAGCAAGTTAGCTATGTAACTCCGATAATTATCTTCTAACCCGATTCCGCCATCATGGTACTCTCGTTGATTCCAGTACGGTGGACTCGTCATACAGCAGTCAATGCTATGAGAGGGTAATACACGCAACACCTGCAGCGAGTCTCCACACAACAAAAACGGCGACTTGCTCATGCTGTTCAGATAACTGTGGAATGGGTCAATTAGCAGCATGTTATGCACTCTCATCTCAGAACCCTTATCGTATTGTAATAGATTTCCGCCGCCTGCCAAAAAAAGACCGCAGAGGATTAGTCTGCGGCCTCCCGACTGTAAACTCACAGTCTGGCGGTTTCGGGTTCACCCTCCAAGACGGACAAACCCCTAGAGGTGTGAAGCGGTCAGAGGGCTGCCCCCTGTAAACCTAACATGTTGATTCACCTCCTTTACTCACCCGACGATAACAATAGTCTAGCGGATTTCTTTTCGCGGCGCAAGCATTTCTTCCAGAAAAAAGTGTTTGGCTGTGTGGATATGATTGCCGATTGCCCCCATCCCCCGTCCCTTCCCCTCAGAACGAGGTAAGGGAACTTTGCTCCAGCGATTCTTAAGGCTTGAAACCACTCCCTCATTTTGGGGGAGGGGTTTGGGGTGGGGGCGTGTTATGATTTTGCAATGAAGCGACAACGAGGCGAGGCGGCGCAGCGATGACGCGGCATTATCACCCGGCGCACCGGCGGCAAGCCATCCAGTGGGCGCGTGGCTTGATGGCTCGCGGCTTCCTGGTGCTGGATACCGAAACGACTGGCTTGGGCACAGCCGACCAAATCGTGGAAATCGCTATCATCGATCAAGCCGGCCACACGCGCATCCACCAGCGCATCAAGCCCAGCATCTCCATCCCGCCCGCCGCCTCGCGCATTCATGGCATCAGCGATGCGGATATAGTGGACGCGCCGACCTTTCGCCAACTCTATATCAAGCTGTCGGCGCTGCTGGCTGGGGAAGTCGTCGTCGCCTACAATATGGACTTCGACTGGCGGCTGCTGCTGCAAACGGCGTCCGTTTACAAATTGCCCGAGCCGCGCGTGGCAAAGCGCGATTGCGCCATGAAGCAGTATGCCCGCTACAAAGGCGAGCGCAATCCCAAGGGCAGGCATTATCGTCCGCACAAACTGACAGCAGCCGTTCACCGCGAGGGGCTGTCGGCAAGTGGCGCGCACAGTTCGCTGGGCGATGCGCGCATGACCTTGGCCTTGCTGGGCAAGATGGCGGAAGCGACCTAATGCGCCGAAGCCAGATTTTGCTTGATTCCGCTGCATATTCATTTGTGCAGAAACGCGAATTGCACTTAAATAAGAGGCGCTCGCGACGAGCCCGCCACCGCGTGATTGGGGTGGCTCTGCGCTTGAGCGCATCAGCTAAGGTCGAAGACAGGATCAAATCGTGATTATCAGACGACTCATCAAAAGCCTGTGCCTGGCGATACTGTTGCTGCAGGCAGGCGTTGCCTTGGCCGCTGATATCCGTGTCGATGCCGATTGCAGCCTGGCGAATGCCATTCGGTCTGCCAACGGCGAAGACCAGGTCGCGCCAGCCAACAACTGCGAAATGGGCGATGCCGTGAGCGAAGACAACACGGGATCAGACACCATCACCATCACGGAAGCCGGCACAGTCGATGGCGCGGTGGTGCTTGCCACGACGTTGGAGGTCACGTCCGAAGTCGTGATCGAAGGCATAGGCTTTGTCATCGATGGCGAAGGCAACAGACTCTTTGCTGTGCGAGGTGGCAGCCTGACAATCAAAGATTTGACATTGACTGACGGCTGGGCGGACAGCGATGGCGGTGGCATCCTCGCGACAGACTCGCACCTGGCGCTGTACAACAGCGTCGTAAGGCACAATTATTCGGCCGGGGCTGGTGGCGGCATCGCAGCCATCAATAGCGAGGTTTTGCTCATCGACAGCCTTGTGAGCAGCAACGAAACCCGCGTATGGACTGCGCCAGCTGGCGACAAGAGCATTGCGGAAGCTGAAGCTCCCGACCTCGTTGTTGGCGCTGGCATCTATTTCAATGGCGCTGAAAATACGCTCATCATCGACAAGTCGGGCATAAGCGACAACCTGTCTAGGGGCGAGGGCGGCGGCATTTTTGTCTTGCAGGGCAGCGCCGCCATCAGCAACACGACTATCCGCGGCAACAGCGCGGCGGGTATGGGCGGCGGACTCATGAACCGCGGCAGCGCCACCCTCACCCATGTCACGATCATCGAGAACCGGGCAGAAGCGGGCGCGGGCATCTATGACCAGCAGGATCTGCAGCTGTACAACAGCATTTTGACCGGCAATGTCGAGGGCGATTGCGGCGGCGATTTGGAAGCCAGCATCGGCAATTTGATCCGCGACGGCTCGTGTGGGCACGATGGACTCAGCGCCGACCCGCGATTGCTGCTGCTGGCGGGCGCTCCCGCTTATTATGTGCCCGACCTTGAAAGCCCGGTCATTGACGCCGGCGACAGCGCCTATTGCCTGGCAAACGACCAGCGCGGCATTTTGCGGCCGCCCGATGCTTGTGACATTGGCGCGGCTGAACAAGAAGAAGGCGCTTTTTCATTTCAGATCCAGAGCGCAGTCGCAGCGCGGACCGCCACAGTCGCGCAGACCGGCGGCGCTGGCGAGGGCGGCAGCCCAGCCGACGGCACCTGGTCAGAGCCAGACGGCAGTTTGTGCAATACGCTCGCGGCGCATATTGTTGTGGTCGATGCGCCAAATAACACCCACTGCCGTGAAGTAGACGCGGCTGGCGTCGGCAATGCGGACCTGCTCAATTATGGCTTCATATATGCCGTCGATATCTTTGGAGAAGTAGCCGCGGTGGATGTCTGCTTCGCGCATGATGCGGGGACAATCGTCCTGCTTGATGCCGCCTATTCGCCGCGCAGGATTGTGCCGCTGCGCACTTGGTCCGCCGATGGCATGGTCTGCGCCAACACCGACCGCGCCGGCACCGCTGTGCTCATGCCGGTGGACTTCCTGGTTTCAGGTGTTGTGCCCGAGCCAGTCTATGACCTGTCTGGCTGTTCGGTGACCCCCGTCGATATTCTCAACCTGCGGGTCAACCCCAGCACCAGCAGCGAGATTTTGCTTGCCATTCCCGCTGGCACGCGGCTCAGCGCCACAATGCGCACCACACACTGGTTCCGCGTTGCCTATGGTGAGCGCGTGGGCTGGCTGCACGGCGATTATCTAAACCGAGCTGGCGCTTGCTGATTTAGGCGCGAAACGAGCGAACCATGCGATTTGACAAGCAGACAGTGTTGGTCACGGGCGGCTCACGCGGGATCGGTCGCGAAATCGCCAAAGGGTTTGCCGCGCGTGGGGCGCAGGTGGCTGTCCACTTCAACAGCAATGAAAAAGCCACGCAGCAGACGCTTGATCAACTGGCTGGCACAGGGCACTTCGCCCTGCGCGCCGACTTGGCCGACAGCGACCAGGTGCAGCGCATGGTCGATGAAGCTGCTGCGCGTATGGGGCGGCTGGATATTCTGGTCAACAATGCCGGCATCCATGAAGAGCGGCTGCTGACAGAATGCAGCTATGCCGAATGGGGACAGCATTTCTCACGCGTGCTGGGGGTCAATCTGATTGGCGCAGCCAATACCATGCACTGCGCAGCGCGGCATATGATTCGCCAGGGCGGTGGCCGCATCGTCAACATCTCATCGCGCGGCGCATTCCGTGGCGAGCCCACCGCGCCGGCCTATGGCGCAAGCAAAGCGGCGCTCAATAGCCTGGGGCAATCGCTGGCAAAACTGCTGGCACCACACAATATCTTCATCGGCGCCGTCGCGCCCGGCTTTGTGCAAACTGACATGGCTGCCGAGCGCTTGGCTGCGGCTGGCGGCGATGAGATCCGCGCGCAGTCGCCGCTGGGTCGCGTCGCGAAGCCGCAAGAAGTGGCGTATGCCGCGCTCTTCCTGGCATCAGCGGGTGCAGAATTCACCACGGGCACAATTATCGATGTCAATGGCGCATCGTACCTGCGCAGTTGACCGGCGCGCGCGAACATGATCGACCGCCTGCAGCTGACCAGCCAGCGCCTGCGCATTCGTCAGTTCACTTCGGCAGATCTGGCTGCGTGCAGCGACTTTCGCCGCCGCGTTTTCCATCTGAATGAAGACCAAGAAACCACTAAACGCTGGCTGACCTGGACAATCGACAGCTACCGCGAGCTGGCTGGTTTGGGGCAGCCGCCGTATGCGGATTATGCTGTCGAGCGGCGCGACACAGGCGAATTTGTCGGCGAGGTGGGGGTTGTGCCAACAGTCGTGCCCTGGGGCGCGTTAGAAGGCGGCGCGACCGACGATTTGCTAAGCCCAGAGGTCGGTTTGTTTTGGGGCATGCTGCCAGAACATCGGCGGCTGGGCTATGCGACCGAAGCAGCCAGCGCTCTGCTAGGCTTTCTTTTTGGCAGGCTGCGGTTGCGGCGGGTGGTCGCCACGACTGAGCATGACAACCTGGCCTCACAGCAGGTGATGCGCAGACTGGGCATGCGGCAGCGGCGCAATCGGCTGGATACGCCAAGCTGGTGTCAAGTCGTGGGCGTGCTGGAAAACAAACAGACGCGCGCCGACAGCCAAAAAACTCCCAGCAGCGGGCCGCGAGATTAAGCCGGCGTGTCTATCGTATATGGATAGGCGGAACCGATATACCTAGCCAATCCCGATTCAACCGCGGATTCGCCGCGCCAGCCCGATTCCTGTTATACTGCCGTAACGACTTCTAAAGAATTTCATGTGGGCAGTTAACTGTTGGCTGCTACGGTATGGTGGCTCATGCAGGAAGCAGAAATCGCCTGAAAAATACAAGGAGAAGCCCAATGAAACGTAAGCTGATCGTGATAGTCGCGCTCTTGGCTCTGCTGGCGTCGCTTGTCGGTGCCCAAGACGAGAGCTATTCGCTGACCATTATGCATACCAACGATGTGCACGGCGACCACGAACCGCAGCGCGATGGCAATGGCGGCGCGGCGCGGCAAGCCACAGTTGTCCAGCAGATCCGCGGCGAAGTCGCCAACCATCTGCTGCTGGATGCGGGTGACCGCTTCACCGGCACGCTCTTCCATGTCCAGTATCGCGGGCAAGACAGCGTGCAGATCATGAATGCTCTTGACTATGATGCCATTGCGCTGGGCAACCACGAATTTAACGACGGCAGCGAAGTGCTGGCGAACTTCGTCAAGGGGCTGAGCTTCCCGGCTTTGAGCGCCAATATCGACTTCAGCGAAGATCCGCTGCTGGCTGGCTTGGTCGCGCCGGCGGTCGTCCTCGAGGTCGGCGGCGAGTCGATCGGCATCATCGGGTTGACCGCGCCGGAAACCGAGGTCCTGTCCAAGCCGAGCAAAGAACTCGTCTTTCATCACAACCTGATCGACATAACCCAAGAGCAGGTCGACAGCCTCAGCGCCCAAGGCATCGACAAGATCATCCTGCTCTCGCATATCGGCTATGCGCCAGATCTCGAGGTGGCGCAGGGTGTCAGCGGCGTCGATATCGTAGTTGGCGGCCACACCAACACCTTCCTCAGCAACACCTACAGCGGCGCGCTTGGCGCATACCCGACCGTGGTCGAAAGCGCCAGTGGCGAACCAACGCTGGTCGTCCAGGCGAATACGAAGACGATCTATCTGGGGCGGCTGGATGTCGAATTTGACAGCGCGGGCGTTTTGACCGACTGGGACGGCGACGCCATCTTGCTGAGCCGTTACATCACGCCCTACCCCGATATGAGCGAGCTCATCGCTGGCTTGGCCGAGCCAATCGCCGAGCTGACCGCGCAGCCTGTGGGCGAAACCAGCGTGGCGCTGACCGGCACCAGCCCGCGCCGCTGCCGCATCGAAGAGTGCCTGCTGGGCGTCGTAATCACCGATGCCATGCTGGAAAATACCGGCGCCGATATTGTGATCCAAAATGGCGGCGGCATTCGCGCTGACATCGACGAAGGCGAGGTCACCTTGGGCGAGGTGCTGAATGTGCTGCCATTTGGCAACCTCATCAGCACTTTGGAATTGACTGGCGCTGATGTGTTGGCCGCGCTGGAAAATGGCGTCAGCCGCGTAGAAGTCGCCGACAATGGCCAGCCGCTGGTCGATGGCGCATCAGGACGTTTCCCGCAGGTGGCGGGCATGCGCTTTACGTTTGACGCCACGCAAGAAGCCGGCAGCCGCATTGTCAGCGCCGAAGTGATAAGCGACGGCGAATACAGCCCGCTGGATCCAGACGCCGTGTACCGTATCGCCACCAACGATTTTATGCGCAGTGGCGGAGATGGCTATGCCATTCTCGAGACGAAGGCCATGAACGCTTACGATCAGGGCAGTCCGCTGGACCAAGTCGTGGCAGATTACATCGCAGCGAATAGCCCGCTGCATGTCGAACTGCAAGGACGGATCACGCATCAAGCGGCGAGCTAGGGTCGGCGGCAGATCGCGTTTGCAAAGAGCAGCGCTTGGGGCGAGCCAATGGTTCGCCCTTTTCTTTTTGGCAGGCATGTCCGTCATTGATGTGAAGCGCCCTGCACTGTTCAAATTGCTGTAGAATGAAGGGCAATACCGCCGGCGGTCAAGCAGGCTCGACTGTGGACGACATTGCCTATCACGACATATTCTGCATATACCATCCGGACGACATCGTCTTCGTGCGGCGGCTGGCGGCGCAGATGCGCGCGAGCGGCATCAACTGCTGGTTTGATGACAGCGATTTTGGCAAGCTCTCGGCAGAAAGCGCGCAGCTTAAAGCCGGTATCTTGCAAGCCTACACAGTGGCGATCGTGCTATCGCAATCCAGCGCCGAAAGCCAGCTCTGCAACGAGCTCATTCAATACGCCGTCAGCCACAGCAAGCGCATCATAACGCTCATCCATCATGACGATATCCGCGTCGAGGTACACCCGGCCATCGTCAACAACAGCTATCTTTTCTTCCGCGAGCAAGACAATCTGGTCGAGCGGATTGAGCAGCTTCGCCCGCGCCTTGAGGTTGATGACAATCTGCGGCTGCACACGAAGCTGCTGGTGGCGGCTGAGCGCTGGCGGTCGAGCGGCCGCAATCGGGAGCACCTGCTGCCGGCGCAAAGTTGGGAAGCGGCTCGACGTTGGCTGGCTGGCGCAAACAAGAACCAACCCAAACCGTCGCAGCTGCAAGTCGAGTTCATTCACAGCAGCCGCCGCGGACGCAGCAGCAGCCTGCGTTCACGGACTGGCTCGTGGGCGCGCAGGCTGATATGGGCATGTGTGGCGCTGCTGCTGGTCACTGTTGGCGCGTTTCTGCTGCAAAATGTGGCTGGAGCGCTCGCTGCCCGGCAAGCTGATGCCGCCCAAACACAAAGCTCGCTTGCCGATGCCACCGCTGCCAGCGCCGGCGCAGTCGGGTTGATCGACCAACTCGCGGCAACCAGCGCGCGCATCAGCGAATCCGTCGCTGCGACTGCCAGCGCAGCCGGGATCGCGGCGATCGAAGCGCAAGCCACCGCCCAAGCCCGCGCCACAGTGGCTCGCGCCACCCAAGCCCACCTGCCCATGCGCGCCAGTGATGGCATGCGCCTGTTGGACGCGGCTCGCCAAGCGCTGGAAGCGGCTGATACAGAATTGGCGCTCGCGCTGGCATGGGAAGCGCAGGCTGTTTTGGAAAACTTTGGCTCGGCGCATCGTTTGCTGCGGCTGATCGCGGACGAGTTGGGGGAGCGCGCGCCGGGCGACAGCGCCCTGCCGCAAGCGCAGATCTTGCCCGGCGCTTCACCCGGAACCGCGATTGCGGGAAGAAGCCTGCTGTTGGTCGACCAACATGGCGCGCAGATGCGGCAGCTTGCCGATGGCGACATGGAAAAAGAGCTACCCGCCGGTCTTTGGGCAAGTGCTGGCAGGTCTCTGGCTGTGCACGATGGCGAAGCCGCGACAATCTATGCGACCGACACTGGCGCGCAAATCCACAGTTGGCTTGCGCCGCTCACTGGCCTTCAGGCGCTTTATCTGGCGGCGGACGGCAACGCGCTGGCAGCTGTCGATGACAAGAACCTGTGGCTGCTGAACGCCGATTTTGCCGAGCCGCGAGCTTTGGGCGTGGGCGATGCAGGTATGGCGCGCGCTGTCGTGTTCGCGGCGGATGGCCGGCGCTTCGTGAGCTTGCATGCCGAAGCAGCGCTGTTGTGGGATTCGCAAGACGGGGCAGCCCTGGCGGCATTTCCTCTGGGAGCAGATGGCGAGGCACAGGCGGCTTTCCACGACGATGCCCTGGTATTCTTCGTGCCGCTGAACGACGATCTGGCCATGCTGACCAGGCTGTCGCCGGACGACTATACGGCGCAGCGGCATTTGTTGGTGGATGTAACTATGGGCGCGCTAGCGGCGGACGGCGCATCGCTGGCGGTGGCGCAATCAGACGGCAGCATCAACCTCTTCGCTACAGCCAATGGCGGGCTGCAGCGGCGCATGGCTGGCGAAGCCCTCGCGGCGCGCAAACTGGCGATCGTGCCCGGCGCGGGGCGGCTGCTGGCGGCGGTCGGCAGCGAATTGCTCTTGTGGCACACGGCATCGGGCGAGCTCGAAGCGCGCTTTGCGCACGCGCTGCCAGTCGTGGATTTCAGCTACAGCCCAGATGCCACACACTTTATCACTCGCGACGCCGACGATGTCTTTCGGCTATGGACGTTGGAACGCATCGATTCGCTGCTGGAGCGCATCGAAAGCGACTATCAACCGCGCTCCTTGACCTGCGCCGAGCGCGAAGAAACCAACGCGCGCCCGCTGTGCCTGTGAGCGGTATGAAGCGCATCCTCTACACATCCTGGTATACGGGACTGGGCGGCGGCGAAACCGACCTGCTCACGCTGGCGGAAGCGCTGGATCATGCGCGCTTTGAAACGCAGTTGCTCGTGCCGGCGGCTGGCAAGCTCCAGCAAAGATGGCGCGAGGCCGGCTGGGACGCGCATACCCTGCCCTATCGCGGCGCTTCGACCTGGTTTGTGCCGGGGCTGTGGGCGCGCTTCCCCGGCGTGCGGCGGATGACCGACCTGCTGGCGGCACAGCGCATCGACCTGGTGCACAGCGATTATCACACTTTGCCCCTCATCGCGGCGGCGGCGCAGCGACTGGGTTTGCCCGTGTTGTGGACTGTATGGGGATGGTGGTTCGAGCCAAAAGCCTGGCAGCGGGCTTTCTTTCGCTCCCTGCCGGCTGTGGCGCGCACCTGCGCCATCCGCACTGGTTTTTTGGGCTCGCCGCCTTTCATGCCAACCGAGCGGCTGCCGGTGATCTACACGGGCATCGACAGCGCGCGCTTTCGACCTGGCTTGGGCAGCGGGCTGCGACGCGAGCTAGACATCGCCGATGATGCGCTGGTGGTGGCGATGGCGGCGCGCTTCCAGCCGGTCAAGGGGCATCATATTTTTCAAGCGATGGCGGAGCGGGTTTTGGCGGCGCAGCCCGAAGCGCGCTTCGTTGTGGCGGGCGATGATGTTTTTGGCGTAACTGCCGACCAGCGGTATCGCGAGCAGATCTTGGAGCGCGCGCGGAAGCGGCCGGCGCTGCGCGATTCGCTGCAATACATCGGCTTCCGCCATGATATCGAGGCTGTGTACGCGGCGGCTGATGTCTTTGTCTGCCCCTCGGATTTCGAAAGCTATGGCATAGCCAACCTGGAAGCGATGGCCTGCGGGCTGCCAGTCGTCAGCACACGGCGGGGGGGACCAAGCGAAACGATCGTGCCTGGCGAGACTGGCTACCTGGTCGATGTCGGCGATGTCGATGCGCTTGCGGCGGCTGTGCTGCGCTTGCTGGATGACGCCGGCCTGCGAAAGCGGATGGGCGCTGCGGGCAGGCGGCGCGCCAAAGAGTCATTCTCAATCTCGGCGGCCGCCGATGCCCACATGCAGTTGTATGACCGTTTGCTGCGCTAGTTGATGGTGGCGTTGCCAAAGAACTTTGCCAACGTATCGCCCACGGTGTTTTCGCGCAGGTAGGCGATATGCTCGCCGGCGAAGGGTGTCGGCGACATGCCAAAGCGCGTGACCAGCGCGTTTTCGGGCACCGTGTTGGGCACAGCCAGCAACTCGAGCAGACTGGTATTGACCGGCGAGCCGGGCAGCAGTCTTTGCATCACCGCCACAACCGGACGCAGCAAACCCGCCGGCACCGGCACGAGCAGCCGCAGACTGCCGGTGGCATCAAGGACGCGGCGCTCAATCTCGCCCAAGGTCAACACCTCCGGACCACCCAGCGCCAGCTCCGCGCCGACGGTCGAATCGTCATCCAGACAACGCAGCGCCGCCTCGACAACATCCTGCGCCGAGACAGGCTGGAACTCCGCCTTGCCGCCATCAATGAGCGGAAACACAAGCGGCGTGATTTTTAGCAGGCGCGCAAATGTATTGAAGAATTCATCCTGCGCGCCGAATATCGCTGAGGGGCGCAGCGCGGTCCACGCCAGATTCGAGGCGGCCACCGCTGTCTGGGCGCGGCCCTTGCTGGCCAAGAAGCGGTAGGGCAGGTCAGCCTTTGCGCCATTTTGACTGATATTGATGAAACGCTGTACGCCAGCCGCTTCCGCCGCTCGCAGCACATTCAAGGTCCCTTCATAATTGACCGATTCATAGGTCTGCCCGCCCTTTTCCAGCGCGATGGCGACAGTATGGACCACAGCGCGCGCGCCTCGCATAGCGGGTTCGAGGCTATCAGCCCGCGTGACATCGCCCGGCACAATCTCGATGCGGTCGGCAATTCCACCCAGGCGAATCTTGGCTTTGGCAGCACTGCGCACCAAGGCGCGCACAGGCTGTCCATCGGCAACCAGCCGTTTCACGAGCAAGTTGCCCAAAAAACCGGCTGCGCCAGTTACCAAAATAGTCATGGTCAATGCCTTTCCAAGTCGGCTACGATGTGTGTTTATTATAGCGTCTTCTCTTTTGTCCATGCGCGCTCTGAGCCTGCCCTAGCCTTTTCGCGCCGAACGAGTAGGCTTCTGGGACATCGTCAGCAAGCGGCTGCGCAGAAAGGATAGCCACAACCATGCTCAGCAGCGCGCGCGTCTTGCGAGTCGATGCGCAGACGCCCGATCCAGCCTTCATCGCGCAGGCGGCGGGCATCATCCGCGGCGGCGGACTGGTGGCTTTTCCCACTGAGACGGTCTATGGTTTGGGTGCAAATGCTTGGGACGCGGCGGCTGTTGACCGCATCTTCCGCGCCAAAAGCCGCCCAGCCAGCGACCCGCTGATCGTGCATATCGCCGAGATGGCGCAGTTGCCGCAGGTCGCGAGGGATGTGCCGGCGGCGGTCGATCTGCTGTGTCGGCGCTTCTTCCCCGGCGCGCTGACACTGGTGCTGCGGAAATCAGCGCGCATACCCGACAACCTGAGCGCTGGGATGAATACAGTCGCCCTGCGCATGCCCGATCACGCTGTGGCGCGCGCCTTGATCAAAGCGGCGGGATTGCCGATCGCCGCGCCCAGCGCCAATACCTTCTCGCGCCCCAGCCCGACCCGCGCAGCGCATGTGCTGGATGACCTGGCGGACAAGGTCGACCTGCTGCTGGATGGCGGCTCCACGCGCATAGGCGTCGAATCGACGATCATCAGCCTGGTGGACAAACCACCGCGTCTGCTGCGCCCAGGTGGCATTTCGCTGGAGGCATTGCGAGCGTTGCTGCCCGACTTGCAATATACGCCGCTGTTTGCAACCGAGGCGGATGTGGCTGTTCCCGCGCCGGGCACGTTGCTGAAACATTATTCGCCACGAGCGCGTCTGCTGCTTTTTCGTGGTGATGATGCCGCCGTATATGCGGCTATGCGCGCCGAAATCGCCCGGCACAAGGGAGTCGGCTTGCTGCTGCGCCAGCGCGATCTTGAGCAGTTTGCCGATTTGGACATGCCCAGCGAGAACCTGGGCGAAAACAGCGAGCAGGCAGCAGAGCGTCTCTTCGCTGGCTTGCGCGCGCTGGACAAAGCTGGCGCCGCGGTCATCTTGGCGAGAGCGCCCGAGCAGATCGGGCTGGGGCTGGCGCTGCATGACCGGTTGCTGCGGGCGGCTGTCGGCGAAGTAGTCAATGTATAGCGCGAGGCAACGATGAAGAACTGGCTGATCGGACTGCTGGCGCGTTGGATGACGCCTCGTTTGCGCTATATTTGGCACAATCCCGAGCTATGGCGCGATGCTCAAGCGCGCGGCTGGCATGTAACCCCAGTCCACTTTTATCATCCCATCCCCGATACTGGCGCGCTGGACGATGTTTATCGCAGCACAACCGGCATGGCTGGCATCGACTGGCGGGAAAACGAACAGTTGCAACTGCTGCGTGATATCTTCCCGCGGTATGCAGAAGAATTCCGCAGATTCAACGATAGCTTGCTGTCTGCGGCGCCATTCGCGGCGCAAAAGCCCGAATTCGTCGGCTATGACCCGTATGTCTATCACTGCATGATTCGGCACTTCCAGCCGAGTCGCATCGTCGAGGTTGGTGCCGGCTATTCGACAGTGGTCGCGTCCCATGCAGCGCGCCTCAATGGCGACGCAAACATTACCGCGATCGAGCCCTATCCCAATGCCTACCTGGCCTCTATCGCAGACAAAGTTCAAGTAGTCAGACAGATGGCGCAAGCTGTCGACCTCGATTTCTTTCGCCAGTTGGAAAACCGAGACATCCTCTTCATCGATAGCTCGCATGTCGTCAAGACGGGCAGCGATGTCTGTTACTTGGTATTGGAAGCGCTGCCGATCCTGCAGAGTGGCGTCTTGGTGCATTTTCACGACATATTTTTGCCATATGACTATCCTCGCCATTGGCTGACGGATCGTCGCGTGTTTTGGAATGAACAGTACCTGGTACAAGCCTGGCTGGCGCACAATCAACGCGCGAAGATCCGCTTTGCCAATCGCTTTATGGCGGCGCGCCACCAAGACCTGTTGGCAAAGACTTTCCCGCACGAGGAACGTCAAGGTGGCGGCAGCTTGTGGGTACAGGTTTGAGATGGGCTTTGCTTGCGCCGGCTATGCTATAATTCGCGCTGACAATTCGCCAA
The DNA here is from genome assembly GCA_026709625.1 of Chloroflexota bacterium. Taxonomy (GTDB): domain Bacteria; phylum Chloroflexota; class Anaerolineae; order Aggregatilineales; family Phototrophicaceae; genus UBA6055. The sequence goes on along the minus strand of JAPOSR010000051.1, from coordinate 61,632 downwards.
AGCGCATAAGGAAACGACAAATTGAGCCAGCTCATTCGCATCAAAGATATCGCCGCCTACGCAGGCCAAGAGGTTACAGTGCGGGGCTGGGTCTACAGCCGCACGGGCAAGGGCCGCCTGCAATTTATCTTGCTGCGCGATGGCAGCGGGCAGGCGCAATGCGTGGCATTCAAACGCGAGATGCGCCCCGAGTGCTTTGAACTGGCGCGGGGCTTGACGCAAGAGTCTGCCGTCATCATTCACGGCACAGTGCGAGCGGACGAGCGCGCGCCGGGGCTGCCCGGCGGCTATGAAATCGGCATTCGCTCGCTGGAGCTCGTGCAGCTGGCGCATGAATATCCGATCACGCCCAAAGAGCATGGCACCGAGTTTTTGATGAATCATCGCCACTTGTGGGTGCGCAGCAATCGGCAGTGGGCGATATTGCGGGTGCGCGCCACCATCATCAAAGCCATGCGCGACTGGCTGGACGACCAGGGTTTCTTGCTGGTCGATACGCCTATCATCACGCCAGCAGCTGGCGAAGAGACCACGACCCTCTTCGAGGTCGACTATTTTGGCGAGGCGGCTTTCCTCGCGCAGACCGGGCAGCTCTACAACGAAGCCAATATCGCGGCTTTTGGCAAGGTGTATTGTTTTGGGCCGACCTTCCGCGCCGAGAAATCAAAAACCCGCCGCCACTTGATCGAGTTTTGGATGCTGGAGCCAGAGATCGCCTTTTGTTCGCTCGAAGAGCTGATGGACATTGAAGAAGGCATGGTGGCGTATGTGGTGGCGCAGACGCTAGAAAAGCATCGGCAAGAACTGGGCATCATCGGACGCGATGTCGACAAGCTGCGCGCCATCACAGCGCCATTCGCGCGCATCAGCTATGATGAAGCAGTCGAGCGCTTGCAGGCTCTGCGCGCCCAAACCGATGACCCGGCCCGCAAAGCCGAACTGGACATCGAATGGGGCGAAGATTTTGGCAGCCCGCACGAGACGGCGCTGGCTGGTTTGTTCGACAAGCCTGTCTTTGTCTATCACTATCCTACCGCTGTGAAAGCCTTCTATATGACGCCGGTGGCGGGCCGCCCGGAAGTCTGTCGCAGCGTCGATCTGCTGGCGCCCGAGGGCTATGGCGAGATCATCGGCGGCAGCGAGCGCATCCACGACCACGATCGGCTGGCGGCGAATATCGACGAGATGGGCTTGGGGCGCGAAGCCTATGCCTGGTATCTCGATCTGCGCAAGTTTGGCAGCGTGCCACACGCCGGCTTCGGAATCGGCATTGAGCGGACAGTCGCCTGGATCTGCGGGTTGAGCCATGTACGCGAGACCATTCCCTATGCCCGCCTGCTCAACCGCAAGTATCCTTGATTATGAAGGCAGCGCCGCCCGCAAGGCCTCGGTCAGGCTGCGCGCCTGAACCAGCTCGATGCCAGCGGGCAAATCCGCTTGCCGCCGCAGCCGGGGCAGCAGCGCCCGCTTGAAGCCCATTTTCTGCGCTTCAGATAGCCGCGCCGCCAGCTGACCGACCTGGCGCAGCTCACCACCCAGCCCCACCTCGCCCACGACAGCCAGGTCGGCAGGCAAGGGGCGATCGTGATAGCTGGATGCGATCGCCAATGCCAAAGCCAGATCCGCAGCTGGTTCAGCGATTTTTAAGCCGCCGATGACATTGACGAAGATATCCTGCTCCCACAGCTTCAAGCCCAAGCGCTTGCTGAGCACGGCGCTAATCAACAGCAGGCGGTTGGAGTCGATGCCATTAGCCGTGCGGCGCGGGTTGCTGAACGATGTTGGGCTCGTCAAGGCTTGCAGCTCGACCAGCAGGGGGCGCGTGCCTTCCAGCGTGATGGCAATCGCCGAGCCCGAGGCGGTGACGAGACGCTCGGCAATGAAGGCTGCTGACGGATTGGGCACTTCGACCAAGCCGCTGCCGCGCATTTCAAACACGCCGACTTCACTGGTCGCGCCGAAGCGGTTTTTTACCCCGCGCAGCAGTCGGTAATGCTGGAAAGGATCGCCTTCCAAGTAGAGCACGGCATCGACAATATGCTCCAGCACGCGCGGGCCAGCGATGCTGCCATCTTTGGTCACATGCCCGATGAGGATGACGCTGACGCCGCTGGACTTCGCCAGGCGCTGCAATTCGCCAGCGCATTGACGCACCTGGGCGGGCAAACCGGGCAGCGAATCGGAGTCGGGGTGGCGGGTCGTCTGAATGGAGTCGACCACCAACAGGCTCGGCTGCAGCGATTGTGTCTGCGCGATGATATTCGCCAAGTCGGTTTCTGGCAGCAGGTACAGCGACTGCGCCGCCAGCCCCAGGCGGTCGGCGCGGCGTTTGAGCTGGCGCGCGCTTTCTTCGCCACTGACATAGAGCGCATCGCCGCCACACTGCGCCAGCTCGGCCACAAGCTGCAGCGCCAAGGTAGATTTGCCGATGCCAGGCTCGCCACCCAGCAAGATCAAGCTGCCCGGCACCAATCCTCCGCCCAGCACGCGGTTGAACTCGATGATGGGCAAGTGGATGCGAGGCTCGGCGCGCGGGTCGATCTCGGCAAGAAGCTGAGGCTGTCGCTGCGAAGCCGGCGCGCCTGCCGAAGCTACAGAGCCAGCGGGGCGCTGTTCAAGCACTTCTTGCAAGGTGTCGAATTGCTTGCATTGCGGGCAGATTTTGAACTTGCCAGCGCTGCGCCGCCCGCAGTTGCCACAAATATACGCGCTGCGCCGCTTTGTCATGGTGAGTTAGGGGCGGACGACATGGTCGCAAGCGGACAAACTGCCCGCGGCGAAGAAGTCTTCGATGCATTCGCTCAGCAGCTTGCCGACTTTTCCGTGCCCGCTGTTGTTCCAGTGTGTGCCATGCACTTCATAGTCGGCTAGTCCCTGCAGCCTGTCAAAGACCTCCAGATAGGGAATAGCCAATTCGCGCATTAGGCCGATAGCGGTTGTATATTTTTCTGTCTTGGTGGGGAAATCTTCTTTGCTAAGGATGATCAAGACAAGCATCTGGCTGTCCATTGCTGCAATCGCCGCCTGCAGCTGCTGCAAGAGACCGCGAGTCACTGCCACTTGCTCATTCCATTTTATGCCATCAAAGAGCGGGCTGAGCGCATCGAGGCTGCGCAAGAGAATCGACCCCAGTCGCGTCAAGCCGGTGAGCCGTTCCAGTTCGTTTGGGGGTGGGCTTATATTGGTTGGGCTATAGACTAGCAATGTCAGCGGCTCCACCTCATACAGACCACCCCAGCGCCCCTCAAGCTCTAGCGGCCAGCTGTCGGCACCTGGCCGATTGTCCTTATTGAGGGCGAAGGCCTTTTCTATCGTCAAGCGATTGTCGCGAAAGTCGTTGCCAACAGTAAAACCCAGTATAGTCAGCTGCGGCTGCATGATTGGCGCGATGCCCCGGAACGAGGCGAGCGCTTGGTTTGTGCCCGACCTATTGATGCCCAGATTCCACAGCGCAATTTCGGGCAATGTTTTCTCGATTGTCGCTACATACGAAAATCCTACATCCGCGCCATCGCCCTGCGTGAAAGAATCGCCCAAGACAAGCGTCCGATTGCGCTGGAACAAGTCTGCGCTCGCGACAAACTCGTCGGTATCGGCGAATCCCTGCGTGTTGAATATGCAGAACATGTCTCTCAGTTCACCAGCTTCGCAAGCGTCGCGCGCCGCCTCGTACTGAAAACGGCAGCCCATCGCGGCATCGCAGCCAAACCAATCGACTATCTTTCTATTTGTCTTGGGCAGGTCAACCGGGTAATAGGTGGAGTATCCTGTCACAATCAAGGCTGCTTCTACCATGACCAAAGTGACCAGTGTGATCAGGATGATTTTGCCCAGATTCGCCCGCAAGCCGGCAACGGGCAATCTTCCGCGAGAAGCCACCCCGACCAAAGCCAGCGCAGCGCCCAGCGCGGCTATCAACAACTGGGGCATCCTGATGCCCGGATTGCTGGACTGAAAGATACGGTCGAGCAACAAGCCAAACAGCGCGACAAACACACCAGCCACTATCAGCAGCCAGCCGCCCAGCGTGATCTGCGGCATCCTCTTCGATCGAATAAATTTCACGAAGCCTTCCTCGTTCAAACCTGCGCCAACAGCCTTGACTATACAACGAAAAGAGGATTGTCGTGCCAATCCCAAGCGATTGTCTGTCGGCGTGATTGTAACGTTGTCGTAAGCATTGTGCGCCATGCTGGTGTGGAGGGAGTGGTGAATGCGTGGATATGGTAACCAAGCCCCCTCCCCGGCCCTTTGCCCCCAGAACGAGGGAAGGGGGATTTTGCCAGCGCCTCCGCAGCATGGCAGTCCCTCCCGCATTGTTGCGCCGCGTAGACACAGGCGGTCGGGGAAGGGGTTTGGGGTGGAGGGCAAAGCAACGCGTACCCACTGAAATCATCATTCCCTTGTGAATACTACAGTCAGAAAGAGGGACGATATGCTCAAGACATTGCCTTTGCGTTCACTTGCCCTGCTGTGCTTTTCGGCGCTGCTTGTCGCTGCCGTCAGCAGCTCTCTGCTTGCCGATGCCCAAGCCGGTGAAAGCTGCGCGCCGCGCAACCTGCGCACCAGCAACTGGCGAACCGACTTCTGCAACAGCATCGTCGATTTCAACGAAATTCTGGTGGGCAATCCGAGCAAAGACGGCATCCCATCGGTCACCGACCCGCGCATGGAGACAGTCGAAGAGGCAAGGACCTGGCTGGTTGATCGCTCGCCAGTGATCGCGCTGGAAATCGATGGCGAAGCCCGCGCCTATCCGCTGGCGATCCTCATGTGGCACGAGATCGCCAATGACCAGGTCGGCAGTCTGCCCGTGGCGGTTACTTTCTGCCCCTTGTGCAACAGCGCCATCGCCTACGACCGGCGCGTGGACGAGGCTGTTCTGGACTTCGGCGTGAGCGGCCTGCTTCGCAACAGCGACTTGGTCATGTACGACCGACAGACCGAAACCTGGTGGCAGCAGCTGACTGGCGAAGGCTTGGCTGGCGAGCATGCCGGCGCGCTGCTGGATATTGTGCCATCACAAGTAATCAGCTTCGGCAGCTATGCCCAAAGGCATGCGGATGGGTTGGTGATGTCGCGCGATACCGGTTTCAGCCGGCAATATGGCATGAATCCCTACCGCGGTTATGACAGCCGCACCGGTCGCCCCTTCTTGTTTGATGGCGTAATCGACAGTCGCCTGCCCAGCCCGGTCGAGCATGTGCTGGCGGCGCAGATCAATGACATCGCCATCGCCTATCCATTTTCGATCCTGCGCGACGTTGGCATAATCAACGATGTCGTTGGTCAAATGCCGGTGGCAGCTTTTTATCAAGGCGGGGTTGCCAGCGCGCTGGATGATGCCGTCATCGCCAATGCCCGCGACATCGGCACGGCTGGCTTGTACCGGGCAGATCTGGATGGCACGACTTTGGAATTTGCGCTGGACGAGAGCGGCGGCTTCGTGGATGCCCAGACTGGCTCAAGCTGGAATGCCTTTGGCGAGGCTGTGAGCGGGGAATTGGCCGGCGCGCAGCTGGAATGGATCAACGCCTTCCCGCATTTCTGGTTCGCCTGGGCGGCTTTCCATCCTGACACGCTGGTGTATGGGTTGGACGGATGACGAGCGTTCGCCCCTTATATCACGGAATACAGCCGGGGCGGCACGCGCTTGTCGCCCCTATGCGATGCCGGCGATGCGCATAGTTTGCGCGCGGGCTACAGAATCTGATCCAGGAATTCTTGCGTGCGCGGATGGTGGGTGATTTCGTCGCTGAAGAAATTCTCGGGCGGACCCTGCTCGACGATGCGTCCCATATCCATGAAGATGACGCGGTCGGCGACTTCGCGCGCGAAGCCCATCTCGTGCGTGACGACCAGCATAGTCATGCCGGTGCGCGCCAGCTCTTTCATAACATCCAGCACTTCTTTGATCATCTCGGGGTCAAGCGCCGATGTCGGCTCGTCAAAGAGCATGATCTTCGGCTCCATGGCCAGGGCGCGGGCGATGGCGACGCGCTGCTGCTGTCCGCCCGAAAGCTGGCCGGGATATTTATAGGCTTGCTCGGGGATGCCGACCCGTTCCAGCAATTCCATGGCTCGCTGTTCGGCTTTGTCGCGCGCCCAGTGCCGCACCTTCATCGGCGCGAGCGAGATATTGTCCATCACTGTCAAATGCGGGAATAGATTAAATTGCTGAAAGACCATGCCGGTTTCGCGGCGGATCTCGGCGATATTCTGCACATCGTGGCTTAGCTCGATGCCATCGACGATGATGGTGCCGTCCTGGTGTTCTTCTAGCCGGTTGATGCAGCGGATGAAGGTGGACTTGCCCGAGCCAGACGGACCGATGATAACCAGCACTTCCTGCGGCATCACCTCCAGCGAGATATTGCGCAAAACATGAAATTCGCCAAACCATTTGTTCATGTCGCGGCAAATAATGATCGGCTCGTCGCCCGCCATGACTTGTTTGCTGTCCGCTTCCATTGCTGCCTCCGCTTGCTGCTTGCCGCCGCGCCTCAGAGCCGTTCTGCCCGCACCGCGCCCGAACCAGTCGCTTCGACCTTGCGGCTGATGTAAGACATGATGTAACTGAATACGAAGAAGACGATCGCGACATACAGGAATGTTTCTTGACGCCGCTGCAGATATTCGGGCTGGGCGACCACGCGTTGGGCGATGCCCAGGATCTCTGCCAAGCCCACAATGTAGACCAGCGAGGTGTCTTTGAATAGCGATATAAACTGCCCGACCAGCGCCGGGATGACCGCCCGCAAAGCCTGTGGCAGCAAGATGTGCAGGGTCGTCTGCCAGGTGGACAAGCCAATCGCCTGCGCCGCTTCTGTCTGCCCGCGCCCGATAGACTGCAAGCCACCGCGGACATTTTCTGCCAGATAAGCCGCGCTGAACATGGTGATGCCCACCCAGGCGCGCACCGCCCCCTCGATTGTGGCCAGCGTGGGGTCAATCAGCGGCACCAGCAGCGTCGCCATGAAGAGCACCGTGATCAGCGGGACGCCGCGAACGGCTTCGATGTAGAGGATGCAGGCTGTCTTGACGACCGGCAGCGAGCTGCGCCGCCCCAGCGCCAAAGCCAAGCCGATCGGGAAGGACGCGCCAACGCCCAATATCGTCAGCTGCATGGTCAGCATCAAGCCGCCCCACAGCCGCTTGTCCGAAATCGGCAGCAGGTCGGATGCCGAGGTTTGCAAGATGCCCTGCGCCGCCAGCCCGCTTATCAGGCTTGGCAAGAACAAGAGCGCCGCCAGCCACATGCCGCCCGTCACAGCCAGGCTGCGCGCCGGCGCGCTGCCCAGCCTGCTCATCAACGCGCCAGCCGGCCCCTTGCGGCTGCCCAGCGCGCCTTGTTCCGACTCGCCGCGTTTGAATGCCAATGCGCCCGCAGCCATCCAGACGATGAAGAGGGCGCTTGAGGCGCGGTCTAAGCTTGTCCAGGCTTGCAGCCACAGAAAGGTCAAGAGCAGCAAGCCAATGATGATGCGGGTCGAGTTCCATTGCAAGACGCCGCTGAAGAACATCCAGCCCAGCCAAAGCGCAAAGGCCGCGCCAGCAAGCAAGCCCGCCATGTCATCGCCAGCCAACAAGTTGATATCGACAAAAATGAAAACAAAAGTCAGACTGCCGAGCAGATAGCCAAAGCGCTTGACCGACAAGGACAGGCGGCCGCGCATGGATTCGCCGCGCAGCCCCGCCAGTATGCCCACAGCCGCCAGCGCCAGCCACAGCGCCAATGCTGAAATGGGCTCGGTTACCCAGCCCGCCCAGCCTATATTGATGATATGGCCAGCCAACAGCGGCAAAAAGAACCCGCCAGCCAGCAGCGCATAGCCGAATGCCCCGCGGTAGAGCATACCCACGCACAGCATCGCCAACAGCCAAAGCAAGCCCGCCAAGCCGCTGGCCAATGCCGCGCCAGACAGCCCGCCCACTCCCGATGCCATCACATACATCACAAAGGGGAAAGCCACCCAGCCATACAGTAGCAGCCGATTCAGCGAGCCTTCCGCTTCTTCGCCCGCGTTGCTGCGACAGAGCCAGGCTTCGATGCGCCGCGCGAGTTCGACCGCGCCAAATGCCGCAGCCAGCTGCAGCGCGACTCTGGGAATCCCCGACAAACTGCCGCCATCCACCACCACGAAATAGGCAATCAAAACCAACAGGGGCGAAAAGACCCAAGCCACGACCACCAGGCGATTGTCTGGCGCGTTGAATACCGACTGGCCGCCCAGCATGTGCGCCATGCCGCGCCCAAATACAAACCCCCATACGACTGTGATGAAGAAAGGCAGCAGCAGCGCCTCGAGTTGCATAAAGAAAGGCGGGATAAAGTGAATGAGGTAGGTCGACAAGTCGCGGAGGCCGCGGAATTGATTGTCGATCAACACCGCGAAGGGGATATTGCCGCCATCAATCTGTGGGCGCGCCTCGCGGATCACCAACGAGTCGTCATTGACGCGCACAAACCGCGATTCGGTGGCGCTGAGCGTGCGCTCGATGATGGGGTAAATACCCGAAACAGCCAGGATGGCGCTGCCCGTGTGACCGGCGGCGGCATTTTTGCTGAAGATGTACCAGCCGTCGCGCGGGATCGTCAATGTTACGCGGTCACCCGCATCGCTCAGCAGGCCGTCAGCCAGCGCTTCCAGGCTGCGAGCGTCGCGAATGGCGACCTGCATCGGCGCTTGTCCCGGCTGGTAAATATCCAGCACAGACTGCGGAGTCAGCAGGCGCACAAACATGTCCCGCAAGAAGGCGGCTTCGCGCGCAGACGGGTTAATCAGCTCTTCGTCCGCATTGCTCTGGTCGGGTTGGCCGATCAAGTCTTCAGACAACTGCACAATCAGCAGGTCGCCCAGGTCGTCCAGTTGGTCGCTGGCGAGCGTGGCGGCGGTCAAGTCGGCGAGAGCCTCATGCAGCTGCGCTGGCAGCGCCTCGCTCATCGAAAAGTTCTTGATGCCATCTTCCAGTGGCGCGACCGCGTCCAAGATCGCTGTTTGACGCGGGTCGGCTGCGCGCGCCGCCGCTTTCAGCCTGTCCAGCCACCAGCGGGTTTCGGCGATTGTCGCATCGCTGTCTGCCAGCCGCGCGCCGGTGGATTCCACAAACTCGCGGGTCGATGCGAGCATGTCGTTGGTGCGCCGGAAGGTGCGAATGCTCAGGCGGGCGCGTTCTTCCAGCGCCTCGGTCAGCTCGCCACTGAGCATGCGGTCGAAGGTCTCGCCGGTCGTATGCTGCTGTTCGACGCGGTTATTGGCCGCATTAGCCAGCGCATTGGTCGCTCGGTCGGAGAAACCCGCCAGCCCGCGCAGGGTTTCAATATCAGCGACTTCGTCCAGCGCCAGGCTGACCGACACGGTTTCGCCGGCCGCAGCGATAAAAGCCAGGTCGCGCTGGGGAGTCAATGCAGAAGCGCGGTCGATGACATCGACATTTCCGGCGGCGAAGTAGGAGCTGGGCTGGTCGACGCCGGCATTGATCAACGGCGGCAGCAGCGCCATCACCACAATGACAGCCAGTGTCAGCATCGTCAGCGCGCGCGCGGCAGCCCGCGCCCAGGCAGCCAGGCTGATGCCGGTCAAAAATGCCGACAGCAGCACGACCACAGCCAGCCGCCATTCAAAGGCGCTCTCGAACGATTCCATCATCAACAGGCGCTGATTGTTGATAATGGCGAACCAGTTGCCGCTGCGCACCGCCCAATCGAAGAAGCCGACAGCCAGCGCCAAGACCAACAGGGCAGACAGGGCGCTGACAGCGATATCGATCGGCGAGCCAAAAAGATTCTGCCGCAGCCAGCCGCTTATGCCCGCTTCAGAGCGCGGCGGCGGCAGCGTCGGCGCATCCGCATAGTGGATTATGGTCTTGCTGGCGTCAACGTTATGGTCGGCCATCGCCTACCTCGTAACGATTTGGAAGCGCTGATTGACCATGTTCATCCCCAGCGAAATCGCCAGGCTGATAACGAGGTAGGACAGAAGCACCATCAAGATGCCGGTGACAGATTGTCCGCTTTGGTTGATGATGGTGTTCGTCACCTGGAATATATCGGTATACGAGACGGCGATCGCCAGGCTGGAGTTCTTCGCCAGGTTCAAAAACTGGTTGCCCAGCGGCGGGATGATAACGCGCAGCGCCTGGGGCAGCACGATGCGCCGCAGCATGTCGCCTTGTGAAATGCCCAATGCCCGCGCGGCTTCCAGTTGTCCCTTGGGCACGGCTTGAATGCCAGCGCGCACAATCTCGGCGATAAACGCGGAGGTGTAGATGACCAAGCCCAGAAAAACCGCCAGATAGGCCGGCGAGATTTCTATGCCTGTTTCGACATTGCGACCGCGGCGATCCAGCGTGGGCGGGCGATAGAGCAGCGGCTGGCGCGTGTATTCCAGTTCTTGTTCGATCGTCAGCAAGCCTGACCCAAATGCGTCCTCGTAAGCCATGTCGACAAACGAATCGCGGGCGTCGTCATAGACGCGGATGACTGACGGCGTCGGCCGCATGCCCACAATCAGCCAGCCCAGCAATGTAAAGCCGGCCACGCTGATGAAAATAGCGCTGGTGCGCCGAGTCGGCCGCCCGGTCGACTCGGTGATGAAGCCAAAATATCGCCAAAGCGCCGCCGCCGCCAGGATGCCAATGACGACAAAGACCATCCACACGCCAAACAGCGATGACGGGATCAACTCAAAGATCGCCACGCCCTTGATGCTGATGTAGATAGCAGGCAAGAACTCGACCGGCGTGCCACTGCCAAGCAGTTCGATGCCCAGCAGGTTGACCGCGATGATGATGGCGATACCGCCTTGGCGCGCGAGCGTTCGCCAAGACTGCCGCCGCAAGCTGCCGCTGTAGCGCCAGACACCGGCGATCAACAAAAGCGAAAGAACATATTGCAGCAAAGGCAGGCTGCGGATGCCTTCTTGCGGGAAAGCGAGTGATTCTTGCTGGGGCGGCAGGGCGAAGATGACGACGAAGTACCAAGTGAATATCTGCAAGAGAATGGGCGTGTTGCGCAATACCTCGACATAGGAGCGTGAAATCGTGCGAACCAGAAAGTTGCGACTCAGCAGCAGCACGCCAACCAGCATGCCCAACACGGTGGTCGCGAACAAACCCAGCAGCACAACGCGCAGGGTATTGACAAAGCCTACGCTGAAGGCATCGATATAGCGGTCGTTGGACGAATAATCGCCCGAATCGGCAATATCAAAGCCAGCGCGGTTTTGCAGGAATTCAAAGTTGGGCGTCTGGTTGGTCGCGTCCAGCGCGGAATTGATGCGCGAAGCCAGGTCGTTGAAGGCCACAACCACGACCAGCACAAACAATATCTGGGCGATGCCTTGCAAAATGCGCCCATCACGGAAGATAAGCGGCAACACATTTGCGTCTTGCGAGGGCTTGGCGCTTGCCATCGGCGCTCCTCAGACCGATATGCTATGCATGTGAAAACGAGTGGGGCTGGCAATGCCTCGCCATAATCCCAACGCAAACGAGTATAGACGAAAGCAGGGACAAAGACAAATACCCGTCATAAAGGGAGTGATGAATGCGTGGATATGACAACCAAGCCCCCATCCCCCTGTCTCCAGAACGAGGGAAGGGGGTTTTGCCAGCGCCTCCGCAGCATGGCAGCCCCTTCTTCATTTTGCGCCGCGTAGACACAGGCGGTCGGGGAGGGGCTTGGGGCAAAGCAACGCGTACCCACCAAAATCATCACTCCTTCATAAAACAACCAATCAGCGAGCATTTTGCTAGCTGGTTGCGGCGCATTCACAAAAAAGAAGCGCGCCGCCTGGTTCGACGGCGCGCCTCGTTTTTTCAACTTGCCTGGTGAAGCCGGGCGCGGTCTTAACGGAAGGGGGCCGCGTAGAGCAAGCCGCCGTCTGTCCACAGCGCGTTGACGCCGCGATTCAGACCAAAGATCGTATCCGTCCCCAGGTGGCGGTCGAAGATCTCGGCATAGTTGCCGACCTGGCTGATTACATCAACCATGAACTCGTCATTGATGCCCAGGTATTCGCCAGCGACATTGTCGCCCAAGCCAAGCAAACGTCCGATGCCGGCATCTTCGCTGTCCATGAAGTCGCCGATGTTCATGCTGTCGATGCCAAACTCTTCGGCGCTCACCAGACCCCAAACGGTCCAACGAATGATATCAGCGAAGGTCGCATCACTCTGCGGGCTGACCGGCCCAAGCGGCTCTTTGCTGATCACTTCCGGCAGAATCATATGCGCAGCTGGATCGGCGGAAGTGGCTTTACGAGATACGAGGCTGCTGACATCGCTCGTGAAGGCATCGCAAGCGCCCGCTTCATAGGCGTCCATAATCGCGTCGAAGTCCTGGAAGGTGTTCAATTCCCAGTCGGCTTCCATGCGGTTCGCCGTGTCGGTGATATTGAGCTCGGTGGTCGTGCCGGCGGTGGCGCACATCGTGACGCTCTCTTCGGCCAGTTCGGCGAGGTTGGTGACGCCAAAGTCGACCTTAACCATAATGCCTTGCCCATCATAGAAAGTGGTGGGACCAAAAGTGGCGCCCCATTCGGTATCGCGGCTGAGCGTCCAGGTGGTGTTGCGGCTGAGCATGTCGATCTCGCCGCCAGCCAGCGCGGTCGGGCGTTCAGCGGCGGTCAGGGGGCGAAAAGCCACAGCGTCGGCATCGCCCAATACAGCGGCAGCCACAGCGCGGCAGATATCAACATCAAAGCCAACAAAGTCGCCAGCATCGTTCTGTGTGCCGAAGCCCGGCAGCACCGTGTTTACGCCGCAGATCATTTCACCGCGGTCCATGATACGCTCAACGATGTGCCCATCGTCCTGCGCCGTAGCCAGCCCGCTGCCCAGCGCCAGCAAGCCGATTACAAGAATTGCCAAAACCGCATATCGTTTCATTTCCCTTCCTCCCTGAAGGTTAAGTCAAATTAGGAAGCGAGCCAGACTCGGACGGCTCACAACCTTTTATCATTCTATACCGATTACGGTTGCGTGGCAAGTACTTCAGGTGGAATCAAAAGAGACCGCCCGACAGCGCGGGGCTGCCGAAACGGTCTCTGCGCTGTGTCGCGCAACTTGCGCCCTAGCTGGCGGCCATTTCTGCATCGGCGGGGCGGATTTTGTCCAAGGCTGCGCTGATCGCGGCGCGGACTTCGCCCGGTTCGGCATGACGGCCAACTTCTTGCTTGGAAAAGACCAACTCGCCATTGACGGTGACATCAAAGACGCCGCCGCCGCCAGGAACGAGCTGCCAACTACTGATGAAGTACTCAATCGCCCGGTCTTTCAAGATTTCGTCCGTCAAACTGACGGCATTGGGTTGGTGCCCTCAAGCAGCGCAATACTTGACGACAATGTCCATGATTCCGTTTTGCATGATGCACACTCCTTGCAACAGCTTGCTTCGATCGACATACGACAATTTAGCATAAAGAAGCTGATCATTCAAGCGTAAAAGAACGAACGGTTCGCGCGCTTCGCCATTCGCATGTCGCTCCTGATAATCGGGACAATTGCAACTGGCGCAGCCATTTCAGTTTATTTACACTTCGGGCTGTCTACTTTGCAGCAGAAGAGGGTTTGATTGATATGAAATCGAAGATGACTTGGTGCCTGCTTAAGGTGCCGCTTCGCTGGAGCCTGGCTCTTGCGCTCACGCTCCTCATGACGACAGCCACGCTGGCGCAGTTTGATGCGCTGGGGGACAAAGACCGATGCTTTCTGGGCCAGCTAGCGTATTGCCCTGACGCGCCAGAAGCGGAAGTCCCGGAAAAATCTGAGCCAAAGAGCGAGAGCGAAAAAAAAGAAACCAAGGGCATTGAGCGCGAAAGCGTATCGACCTGCCTCAGCCTGCCGCCCCGCATCGCCGTCTCTGGTTTTAATATGAATACGCACTGCCAAATCGTGAGCGCAGCCGGTATCGCACAGTTTGAAGCGCTCCAACATGTCTTTGTCGACGCGTTGGATGTATGGGGCGTCGTTCCCGGCGGCACCGAAGTCTGCTTCCAAAGCAGTGGCGTTCTGGCGTTTCTCGATGCCAATGACGCGCCGCGAACGCTGTATGTCCTGCAAACGTATGAACGCGATGGCATGACCTGTGGCATGATCGACAACCATGGCACAGTGGTGCAGCTGAATTCGCTTCCGCCAATCGCCGGAGCGTCTGCCACTCAGCCGACTAGCGAGGCAATCGCAGCAGGCGACTGCCTGATCAAACTGACGGAAACTGTCCATTTGCGAACCGAACCAGACGGAGAGAGCTTCGGCTTGGTCTGGATGAACTCGGAAGTGCCGGTCATCGAAACGATTGGACCCTGGCACAAAGTGATATTCGAAGGCCAGACAGGGTATATCAGCCGCTTGTACAACACAGTTCTGCGCGGCAGCTGCGAGTAAGCGCTGCGCATCGCCAAACTCTGCCCCGCCCAGGCGCTTCCCAGGCGGGGTTTTGTTTTAGACCACGATATTCACCTTCGGGTCTGTGCCATTGCGGCCCGGGATATACACGATGCGGCGCGGCGAGCTGCCCGCCAGGCTGCGTTGCGCCGCTGCGCTGGCCAGCGCCAAGGCTTCCGCCTGCTCCTGTTCGATATCGACGCCGACGCCGATGGTCTCGCGCGGCTTGCCATTGATCATCACCACCAAGTCGACAGCCTCTTCCCGCGCCAGCTCAGCGTCATATTCGAGCCAGGGCTGGGTGTGCACGCTGTATTCCCAACCCAGCCGCGCCCACAATTCCTCAGCCAGGTGCGGGGCAAACGGCGCCAGCAGGCGGATAGCGGCATTCATGATCTCGCGCCAGGCTGCCACGCCGATCGTCTCCTGCCGCAGGGCATCTTTCAGCGCGTTCTTGAACTTCATCTGCTCGGCGATCGCCGTGTTGAAGCTGAAATTTTCCAAGCCGCGGTCGACGACAGCGATGCACTGGTGCAGCTTGCGGATGATGTCGCGCTCGACAGCCGCATCGCCAGCGCCAGCGGGCTCGCCAGCCATGGCAATATCCCAGATATCGTGCAGCCAGCCCTGGGGACCCTTGATGTTGTTCTCGTTCCAGGGACCGCCCTTTTGCCAGTCGAAATTGAACATCAGATAGCAGCGCACCACATCAGCCCCATACCGCGCGACCAACTCGTCCGGATTGACCACATTGCCTTTGCTCTTGGACATGCGCTGGATTTCTAAGTGCTGGCGCAGTTGGTTGATGTTGTTCGCCCCCTTGATCTCGGGGATGATGACCTCGGCCTGCGGCAAGACTTCGACCAACTGGGTGACGCCAGCCATATCGACGCGCAAGATATTTTCTGTGCGGCGAGCGATCTCGCCAAAGACGCCGCTGAAGCCAGCCGGCACTTCGTTCCAGCCGACCACTTCGACACGCTCGGCTTGCAAGGTCTCGCCGATCTTGCGCCCGCTGCACAGCACAAAATGTCCCTGCTGCTCGCCGCCCAGCACCTGTCCCTGATTGCGCAGCAGGGTCATGGGCTCGTCAAAAGCGGCGGACGGGTCGCGTCCATGCCGGCGCATGGCAGCGGCAGTCGCGTCATATACGCCGATATCGCGCAGCGCCTTGGTAAAGAAGCGCGTATACAGCAGGTGCATTACAGCGTGTTCCGCGCCGCCCGTATACACATCCACCGGCAGCCAATAGGCGGCTTCTTCGGCATCAAAGGGCGCATCGTCACAATCCGGCGACAGATACCGCAGCTGATACCAACTGGAGCACATGAATGTATCCAACGTGTCGGTCTCGCGGCGCGTGTCTTCGTCGACTTTGAAGAATGGCTCGTGATAGGTCAGCGGGCTGCGGCCCGTGGGCACAAAGTCGACATCATCGGGCAGCTCGACCGGCAGATCGTCATCGGGCGCCGCGGCCACCTCGCCATTGCGGAATACAATCGGGATGGGGCAGCCCCAGTACCGTTGCCGGCTGATTAACCAGTCGCGCAGGCGATAGTTGACCGATTCCTTGCCTTTGCCGGTAGCCTCCAGCCAGTCGATGACGCGATTGATGGCGGGGTTCGCGCGTCCCTTGGCGGTCGAGCTGAAGCTGCCGTCCATGGCATCGGAATTGACCATCGCGCCCGGCCCATCGTAGGCTTCGGTCATGGCGGCGGCGGCGAGTGGCTCGTCGCGGCCGGCGGGCTGGATGACGACTTTGACAGGCAGGTCGTGGGCGCGGGCAAATTCAAAGTCGCGCTGGTCGTGGGCGGGCACAGCCATGATCGCGCCCGTGCCATAAGTAATCATGACATAATCGGCGATCCAAATCGGCACCCGTTCGTCGTTGACCGGATTGATGGCATAAGCGCCGCTGAAGACGCCGGTTTTTTCGCGGTCGGCAAACATCCTCTCGACCTCCGTGCGCGCCGCCGCTGCCTGCACATAGGCTTCGACCGCATCGCGCCGCGCGTCGGTCGTGATCTGGTCGACCAGTTCATGCTCGGGCGCCAGCGCCATAAAGGTCGCGCCCCACAATGTATCCGGACGGGTGGTGTAAATCTCGATCGGGTGCGCGCCGACCTCGCTGTAGAAGGTGGCGCGCGCGCCTTCGCTGCGGCCGATCCAGTTGGTCTGCATGAGTTCGATGGGCGGGGGCCAATCAAGACCAGCGAAGTCCAGCAGCTCGTCGGCATAGTTTGTAATGGCGAAGAACCACTGCTCCATCATCTTCTGGGCGACTGGCTGTCCGGTGCGTTCGTCTTTGCCATCGATGACCTGCTCGTTTGCCAGCACAGTTTGCAAGGTGTCCGACCAGTTGACCAGCGCCGAGCCGCGATAGGCGATGCCGTTTTCATAGAATTTCTTGAAAAACCACTGCGACCACTTGTAATACGCGGGCGTGCAAGAGATGGCTTCGCGTTCCCAATCAAACATCGCGCCCATGCTGCGCATCTGTTCGCGCATGCGTTCGATATTGGCGTAGGTCCACTGCCAAGGGTGGATATTGCGAGCGATGGCGGCGTTTTCGGCGGGCAATCCAAACGCGTCGAAACCCATCGGGAAGAGCACATTGTAGCCGCGCATGCGCATCCAGCGAGCGCGGGCATCGGACGGGGTCATCGCGAACCAGTGTCCAATGTGCAAATCGCCCGATGGATAGGGCAACATGGTCATGGCATAGTGCTTGGGCTTGCTCCAGTCGACGCGCGCGCGGTATAGCTGGCTGTCGTCCCAGCGCCGCTGCCATTTGCTCTCGATCTGTTTGGGTTGATAGCGTTCGTTCATGCGGTCTGTCTTTCTCCCTGTCAAGATTGGCGCGGCAAATCATGTCTCGGCGCAGCCTTTGCGGCGAGGCGGTCGGAACTGTGCTAGGTGCTGGAATACGTGTGGGATCGTGAAGTGCGGGCTGCCTATGCGCCCTGGATAAGGAAAGAGCGGGTCACCCCGAAACCCGGGAATTGTACTCTCACTGCGTCCTCTGCCCATTCGCTTGCCGGCAGTCTACTCGGCGCGGCGAACATTGTAAATGGCTACTTCCAGGTTTTGCGCAGCACGCGCAGCCAGTTCTGATGCGCGAGTTTGCGCAGCAGGGCGTCATCGTAGCCGGCGGCTTGCAGCGCGGCAGTCAAGCGGGGCAGCATAGACGCATCGCCCACCGCATCGGGCACGCGCGCGCCATCAAAGTCCGAGCCAAAGCCGACGCGCGTTTCGCCCAGTCGCTCGACCAGATAATCAAAGTGGCGCACCATGGCATCCAAGCCACGGTCGCTGTCCCATGCGCCGTCTTCGTTGAGGAAGCCCGTAGCGAAGTTCAAGCCGACCATTCCGTCCGACTCCTTGATGGCGTCCAACTGCCTGTCGGTCAAATTGCGTGAAATGGGACAGAGCGCATGCGCATTGGAATGGGTAGCGACCAGCGGCGCATCGCTCAATTCCGCGACATCCCAAAAGCCGGCTTCGTTCATGTGCGACAGGTCGATCAAAACACCCAACTGGTTGCACCGTTTGACCAGGCGCGCGCCAGCTTCGGTCAGCCCGGCGCCGATATCAGGCGAGGATGGAAAGGCGATGGGCACTCCATGCGCAAAGATGGTTGGGCGGCTCCAGACGATTCCCAGCGAGCGCAGTCCCGCCTGGTAAAACACTTCCAGCGCATTGAGGTCTTCGTCGATGGCTTCCGCGCCTTCGATGTGCAAGATGGCTGCGAAGACGCCCTTTTCAATGCAGGTCTGCAATTCGTTCGCGCTGCGCACGACCTTGACCTGGCCTTTTGCAGCAGCCTCGATGCGAAACAGGTCGGCGGTCATACGCTGCGCCACAGCGAGGGCATAATCATGGTCAACAGCCGGCGGCGCGTAGGGCTTGCTGGTGTCGGGCATGCTGCTCGGGTCGATACGGTCGTCCCGGTTGGGCACCCAGACAGCGAAAAATCCACCTGCCAAGCCACCCTGTCGCGCGCGCGGCAGGTCAATATGACCGCCTTCCAAGCCGCTCAGAAAGTCGCCGCAGCGGCTATCTTCGTTCTGATAAAAGCGCAGAAGCGTATCGTTGTGGCCGTCAAAAATCGCAAACTCTGCCATTATTCGCCGGCGATCTTCCTGTTCCGCTTCCCGATAGGCACGGGCGCTGGGGCGGGTTTGCGCGGCTCGCGCGCTCGCGGGTCAAGCAAGTCGTCAATATCCTTCACAATCCGCCGGCCCATCTCCAGCAGTTCATCCCAAAGTTTGCGCTTGTGCTTTGCCACAATCAGGGCGATCCTTTCCAAAAAAAGACGGCGTGGCGAATATGTAGATATGGCAACCACGCTCCCCTGCCCCCAGAATGAGGTAAGGGAAGTTTTCCCTGTGCTTCCGCAATCGCCTCTGATTTTGGCGTTGCTTCAAGAAGCCTCTACACGCCTGATGAGCGCATCAATATCTGAAGTGGACCTGAGGGGACTCGAACCCCTGACCTCCACAATGCCATTGTGGCGCTCTCCCAACTGAGCTACAGGCCCCCGAACACACAAGGCAGCGCCTAGTCTAGCCAGCCGGGCGCGGGCTGTCAATAGAGTTAATGAAAGCCCCTGACGAATCGCGCCCCAATGTGGCATACTGGCGGCAAAAGGGCAGTGGCAAAGAGAGCGCGAAGCATGGCGGAACAGACAGATAGAATGAGCGTCTTGGTAACCGGCGGCGACAGCGGCGCGGGTTTGGCAGCCGTCAAAGCCTTGCAGGCAAAGGGCTATCGCACGACAGCCACCGCCAGCGATGCTGCGGGCGCGTTGGCTATTCGGCAGTTGGGGGCGCTGCCAGTTTTCCCAGATTTGCGGCGCGCCAGCGAAATCAGCAGCATCCTGCGCGTTGTGGAGGCAGACGCGATTTTGCATGCGTCTGCGCAGGCGATATTGGGTGTTCCGCAAATGGATGTCGACTATGCTGACGCAGGCGCGCGCATCCTCGCTGAGACGCAGGCAGTCGCGCAGGCCGCGCAAGAGCATGGCCTCAAGCGGCTGGTCGCTCTCAGCGCCGGGCAGCCAGGCGAGCGCCTGCAAACAGCCGAATCGGCTTTGCAAGCGAGCGGCCTGCGCGGCTTCATCTTGCGGGCGGGGTATGTCTATGGCGGCAACAGCTGCGCCACGACCGCGCTGGCAGCCATGATCAAACGCTCGGCGACTCCTCCTTCGGGTGGCAAACCAGCCAGTTGGATTCACGAAGATGACCTGGCCGCGGCGATGCTGAGGCTCTTGACCAGCGAGATGCCGGACGATGGCATGGCCATTTTGACAGCCGCCGATGATTCGCCGCGCACGCCAGACAACTTTGCCATTGCGATGGCGCAGGCGCTGGGTTTGGGCGCGCCGCGTTTCGCCAAGCCGGGCTTTTTCTCTAGGCTGCGCCAGCCGAGCGCCCGCGAGCGATTGCTGGCAAAGGAAAACCTGCTGGACAGCCGCGACCTGCGCGAGGCAGTCGGCTGGTCGCCGCGCCATGCGACTATCGAGAGCGGCTTGGAAGCCACGACATTGACCTGGCGCTTGAATGATGCTGTGCGCGCTGCGGATTATTATGAAATCTATGCTGACGAAGCCGCCGAAGCCATCGCCAAGCGCGAAAGCGGGGCTGGGTTGCCGCCGCCGCCCGTAGTCGCAGCCGCCGCGCCTGTCCAAGAGGCGGTTGCCGCAGCGCAGCCCGAGCCAGTCAAAGCCGCCGCGCCACCGCCGCCATCGGACGGGCCCACCCCCTGGAACGAAGATGAAGCCAAACGCGAAGAACGGCGCCGCAAGGCATTGGAACGCCGCGCCAAACGCGCCGCCAAACGCGCCGGGGGCTGACAGCAATGGCAGCCATGCTTCGCGCCGCGCTTTTTGATATGGACGATACGTTGATCGATTGGCGAGGCGTACAAGCCAGCTGGAGCCAGATTGACCGCCATTACCTGTCCAATGTGGCCAGCTGGCTGCAGGATGAAGGCATCGCCAGCCACATCGACCTCGATAAGCTGGGCGCTGTTTTTTCCAGCCGGCACCGCGCGGCTTGGCAAGAGGCGGACAATACGCTGGTCGCGCCGCACATGCCGCAGATTCTTGTCGACGCCTTGGCGGCAGTCGGAATCGATTGCGGCGATATTGACGAAGCCGAGCTGATTGAAGCCTATGCTTGGCAAGGCGTTGATGGCTGCCGCGTCTTCCCCGATGTGCCGCCAGCGCTGGATATCTTGACAGCAGCGGGCTTGCGACTGGGCATCGTGACCAATGCCTCGCAGCCCATGTCCATGCGCGATGCCGAGCTTAAGCAGCACGGACTGCTGGATTACTTTCCAGATTGTCGCATTGCGGCGGTAGAAACGAGCCGCCTCAAGCCGCATCCGCACATATTTGAATGCGCATTGGCGAAACTGGGCGCATCAGCGCGCGAAACTGTCTTCGTGGGTGACCGCTGGACAGCCGATATCGAAGGCGCTTTGGGCGTGGGCATGCGCGCTGTGCACCGCGACAACAGCGAGCCTGGCCTGCTCATCGAAGACAAATGGGCGCGACTGCACACACTGCGCGACCTGCCCGCGATCTTGGATGCCTGGTATCCGGGCTGGCGCAATGGCACAGGCTGATCCTGGGCTGCACCGCGACCTCAGCCTAATCCTAACTGGCTATGTCGAGCCGAATCGTCCGCGCATCGCCCGGGAGCTGGCGCGCCGGCTGGGGCTTGCGATGGTTGATGTCGAGCGCGAAGTCGAGGCGCTGGCTGGCGACACCATCAGCAACATCCGCGCATTGTATGGCGAGCGGCGCGTCAAGGCTTTGGAAACGCAGGTCATGAGCCAGGTCGTTCTGCATCGCCGGGCAGTAATCCGCGTGGCTGGCAGCACCCTGCTCAACAGCGGCGCTGTGCCCGAGCTGCGGCGCAATGGGGTCATCGTCTGCCTGGTGGCATCGCTGGATTCGATCTTGCGGCGCATGCACCTGACGCTTGGCGCGCGCTATCATGACCCAGGCGAGCGCGCCCGCGCCTTGGGCGACTTGAAACGCGAATGGCAAATCCGCGAACTGCCCGACATCACCGAGTTTGACGCCACCATCATCACAGAAGCCGTCCTGATTGAGCGCATCGTCGCCTATTGGCGCGGGCTGTCGCTGCGGCGCGGCTAGCGCCTCAGAAGGACACGCCGACCAAACCCCGCGTGACCTGGAAGTCATCCAGCCCTATGATGCGATGGCGCGGGATGTAGTCGCCGCTTAGCGCAGCCACCAGCAAAGCCAGCAGAGATCCGACATCGTCAGCCGCTGCCGAGTCCAGCTCGTCCGCTGTGCCGCCCGCGCCCACTTGCAGCACCGGCAGCAGCGGATGACCAGCCAGCGGCAAGCCATCGACATGAGCCAGGATCAATTCGATGCCGCTCGCGCCCAAACCAGCCAGCGTCTCTGCCCAGTGTCGGCGTGGATTCGCCATGATGTGAAAGCCAGGCCGCTTCGGCAGCCCGCCATAAGCCAGGCTCGCCAACGGAACCCCCGACAAACCCAGCCTGGCGCCAAACTCTCCCGCGAAAACAGCGTCTTTGTCCGAGGCGACGACCGTGCCGCCGCCGGTTACGATCTGTCTGCAAAGCTCCGCAAGCGCCCGCGCGCTGGACTCGGGGACATGGCCCTGCGTCACCAAGCCGATGCGCATGGCTTCCAGCCCGGCGACTGCGCGTGGTGGCGGTTCGTCACCGTTCAGCCGCGCGCGGAAGAAATTCTCGATGCGCGCCATCACCGCCTGGATGCCGCCGTCCATCTGGATGCTGGCCCAGCCAAAATCGGCCGGCTCCAAGCCGCGTTCCGCCAGCAGGCTGCGAAAGTAGCTGTTATGCGTGATTTCGCAGCCGTGCTCCAGCAGCAGCGTGTGGCGCAGCTTCGGATGCTGCAAATAACCCAGCTGCATATCGATGTATTCGGGCACGACGCTGCCGCCACAGCCTTCGGTATGCACCAGCGCGACAAAACGCGACAAGCCAGCGCCACGCCCAATATCCAGCGCATTCAGTCTCTCGGCTGCCATACGCGCGATCTGTCCCGAGCACAGACTGGTCGGCAAGATCATGCCCACCAACTCGCTGGTTGCGCCGCGCTTGGTCGCATAGACGGGGATCTCTATGCGCGGCGGATTGTCGGATGGGAGAATGGCGATGGGCTGGCTCGTGTAGGACCGGCACTCCAGGACCGCGACATTGGCGGGGCGGGTCTGCTGCCAGTCGCGCCAGATCTGCACCTGATGATGCCCGGCGCGTTCGCCGACGGACGGTGTTCCGCTGGCTATCTCGACTGTTAAATCCAGCGTGCGCGCGCCCAGATCGTCCAGCGCTTCGCCATCCAGGTAGGCGCCGGCGTTGACATCCATGTCCTGGCTGAGCAGTTGGAAACGCGCCGTGGTGGTGACAAACTTAATCGTCGGCACGAATGGGAAGTTGGTGATTGATCCGTTGCCCGTCACAAAGAAGATCATGTTGCAGCCGCTGGCGACCTGCCCAGCCACGCTTTCCAGATCGTTGCCCGGGCTGTCCATGAAATAAAAGCCGCCTTCGGTCATAGGCTGGCTGTAGTCGATGACGGCGCGCAGCGGCACATCAGGATGGCGTTTGGCAGCCGCGCCCAGCGACTTCAGCGCGATATTGTAGAGGCCGCGGTATTTGTTGCCGCCCGAGGGATTGCCTTCGGCAGTCTGCCCGTGCCAGCCCACCCATTCCTTAAAGCGCGCGATCTTGCGCAGGAATTGGCGGGCTGTTTCCAGTCGCTCGACCTTGTCCAGGACATAGGCCTCCGCGCCAATCAGCTCGTCTGTCTCGGCCAGGTTGGCAGCGCCGCCATAGCGAATGACTTCCTTCGCCACCCAAGCCGCCAGCGGATTGCCGCTGATGCCAGAAAATGCGTCCGAGCCGCCGCATTGCAGGGCGATCTTCAGCGCGCCAAGCGGCTGTGGGCTGCGCATGTCCTGGTCGACCAGCGGCAGCCAGCCACGCAGCAGATCTCGGCAGAAAGCGATATTTTCGTTAAAGCTCTGCCTCAGCGAATAGAAATGATGCCGCACATGCTCCAAAGGATAGGCATTCGCCAGCATGTAGTCGCGCAGTTGAGCATTGGTAATCGCTTCGCTGCCATAGTCGATCACCAAGACAGCGCCAACATTGGGATGAACCATGAAGCCAGCCAGTGTGCGCAGCAGCAGGTCGCGGTTGTTGGGGTCGCTGTGTCCGCCTTCGGTATGCGCGACCGGCACAATGCCATCGATATTGGCGCAGTCGTCCACCAGGCTCGCCAACTGCCTTGCCACAGCCCGCGCAAAGCTGCCCGTCAAGGACGAAGCGCCCAGCACGACGAGCATATTGCGCGTGCCTACGCCGCGTCCGCCGCCGCGCAAATAGCCCGGGAAGGCGCGCTGCCGGCTGTGGAGGGGCAGTGGCTGCGCGGGTGTAAAGCGGCTTTCATCGAAGGTGTAGGGCGTGATCAAGTTGTCGAAGTTGGGCTGGGCGGGCAGCGCGAAATCCAGACCGCGCCGCGACAACTCCAGCTGCGCGCCAGCGTTGATGACATAATCGCCGGGCTGGATGTCGCTGCTGGCGATGCCAAAGGGCTGCCGCCATGAAGTTAATGCCGCGCCGCGCAAAATGGGGTGAATGGCAAAGCGATGCCCCTCGAGGATGGTGTGGCTCAGTGCGAATCGGCCGCCTGCGTGCGCGACAGTCGTTCCAGCCGGCAGGTCGCGGATGGCGATGGCGCAGTTGTCGGCGGGGTCGGGCAGGCGCGCGAGTTCATGAAGCTGGGGCATGGGCTTGCCTTTTGCTGTCTGGCGTCGCAGATGATTGTAACCACAGACGGTTCACTGAGTAAGCCGTGAAAGAATAATTCACTACAGAGGCATAGCGAGCGCTTGCCAAGGCAGGCTCCAGCGACTCCAGCAGCTGAGTCGTTGTGGGCTTTGTGTACTTTATGCCTTTGTGGTAGAAATTGTCGTGATCGAAGAGTCCAGCCAACGAGCGCGACATGGTCAAATTCATCATTGTGTTTCGACATCCCGAAGATGCCGAAGCCTTCGAACATGTGTATCAAGACTTCTTGGGTTTGGTCGAGCGCATGCCACATATCCAGCGCCGACAAGTCGCGCACATCACCGGCAGTCCGCTGGGCAAGCCCGATGCCTATCGCATCTTGGAGCTTTACTTCGCATCGACGGCGGATCAACAGAATGCTATGCTTTCGGATATTGGGCAAGAAGCGGGCCGGGAATTGCAGCGACTCAAGCGTGGTTCCTATGATTTGTATTTCGCCGACGTCTATGAAGAAGCCGGCGCGCCGACAGACTCGCCCCAGGCCGAGGCGGAATCAAGCGACGGTTAGCAGCGCGCGCAGCCCGGCCACAAAATCGTTCTTGCCGCCATTGGCCGGGTGGCGCACTTTATGACATGCGACCCCCTGCCTGCGCAGCAGTTCATGCGCGACATTGCCGACCGCGATAATCTGCGCGAATGTCCAAATCGTCAGCAGCCGCCGGGTATATTCCGCGCCCAGCGCCAGTTCCGCCGCGCGTGGCTTGCGGTTGCTGAGAGGATTTCCAGCCTTGTGTGGATGAAACGGGAAGGCATTCCAGATCAATGGCAGCGCGCGCATCTCTGCCAGCGCGCCCCAGACAATGGTGGCTGACTGTTCGCCATAGACGCGCTCAAAGCCGGCATCGCCGACATCGCGAAAGCCCGCCTCGCGCCCAAACATATCCAGCGCTTTGCAGCCCTCCAGCAAGATTCTGCGGCTGGTGACAGGCAGGCCAGTCAAGCGGCAGCCGCGATAGCCAGGCGCTTCCAACAGCAGCAGCACGGTCGGTTTGCGCCTTTGCATGGCGCGCAGATAAAGCCCCAGGTTGGCGCGGCGAATAGCGTTGTCGGGATGCCCCGGCGCATATTGATTGAAGGCACCGGGCTGCAAATGCGCTTGGGCAAGCGCGCTGATGAGAGTGTCGATCGGCGATAGCGCGCTCATGGCAGCCTGGCTGACGCATAGCCAATACAAATGCAAGTCGGTACAATGGCGCAAGGCGCTCGCAAAAACCAGGTTGCGCGCATGACCTATGATTATATCGTGATTGGCGCGGGCTCGGCGGGCTGCGTTGTGGCCAGTCGTCTGAGCGAAGTGGCTGAGCTGCGCGTGCTGTTGCTGGAGGCGGGCGGGCCAGACGACCATCCGGATATCCGCGTGCCTTTGGCTTGGCGCGACCTGCGTGGCGGCCCGCTGGACTGGGATTATGCCACCACGCCGCAAGCGCACTGCCACAGCCGCCGCATCCAAATGCCGCGCGGCAAGGTGTACGGCGGCTCGAGCGCGACCAATGCCATGATCTATCAGCGGGGCAGCCGGGCGGATTACGATGGCTGGGCAGGGCTGGGCAATCCCGGCTGGGCTTGGCGCGATGTGCTGCCGCTATTCATCAAATCGCAGAATCAGGCGCGCGGCGCATCGGCTTTTCACGGCGCGGACGGACCGCTGCATGTCAGCGACCTCGTCGACCCCAACCCCTTGTCGCTGGCCTTCGTCGAAGCGGCGCAACAAGCCGGACTGGCGCACAACCCCGACTTCAACGCCGGCGAGCAAACAGGCGTTGGGCTGCACCAAGTAACCCAGTTGAATGGCGAACGTTGCAGCGCGGCTGACGCTTTTTTGAAGCCCGCTCTTTCGCGCGACAATCTGACTGCCCTGCCCTTTGCCCAAGTCACCCGCCTGCTCATGCACAGAACCCGCTGCATCGGCGTTGCCTGGCGCAAAGACGGCCGCAACCACGAAGCGCGCGCGGAACGAGAGGTTATCGTCTGCGCCGGCGCGCTCAACTCGCCGCAGATATTGATGCTCTCTGGCTTGGGCGCGGCGGATGACCTGCGGCGACTGGGTATTGATGTTGTCGCAGACCTGCCCGGCGTGGGCGCAAATCTGCAAGACCATGCGCGAGTCTTCGTCAGTCACTTCGCCCGCGAGCCAGTTTCTGTGGCGCGCATGCACCACCCTGCCGAGCGCGAACGATATGACAAAGAGCGGCGTGGCGTCTGGACATCGAACCTGGGCGAGGCTGGCGCGTTCATCAAGCTCGACAGCGCCGCGACGATCCCCGAGCTCCAATTCATTTTCTTGCCGCGCATCGATTATCCGCCCGACCCACATGCGCACGGTTTTATGCTGGCGCCAGGAGTCGCCGCGGCAAAGAGCGCGGGCAGCGTGCGGTTGCGTTCGGCAGATCCATTTGCCCCGCCGTTGGTTGACCCCAACTATCTGGCAGACGAGCGCGATATGCAAACGCTGCTGGCGGGTATAGCAATCGCGCGGGAGATTCTGGCGGCGCCCGCATTGGGCCGCTGGCGAGGCGCCGAATGCCTGCCCGGCGAGGCGCGGCAATCCACGCGAGAACTGCGGCGTTTCGTCCGCGACAACCTGGATACGATCTTCCACCCAGCCGGCACCTGCAAAATGGGGCCAGCTGACGATGCGCTGGCTGTCGTCGATGCGCAGCTGCGGGTGCATGGCGCAGAGGGGCTGCGCGTGGCCGACGCCTCCATCATGCCCTGGCTCATCAACGCCAACACCAACGCGCCTTGCATCATGATCGGTGAAAAATGCGCCAACCTGTTGTTAGGAGCCCGTTAGGCAGCGCCCGCCAATCTTGGAAATACGCGGCGCGGCGAGTATAGTAGAGGCGCTGTGGCGGCGCAATGCAGCTTGAATCGTGGGAACAAGGGGTTGTGGGCAGGGCAGATGATTCGCTGGCTTTTTGCGCTCGGCATGTTGCTCATTGGGCTCGCCGCTTTGGCACAAGCAGCACCCCGCAATTATGCCATTACGCCGCCGCGGGTCAGTTACAGCGACGACCTGGCGCAGGCGATCGTCAGCTTCGAGGTGAGCAACCGTGGCGCGGCGGGGACTGTCGCAACCGAGATTGTCATCACCCGGCACGAAAGCGGGCAAAGTTCCTATACCGAAGAGCTGCCCCCGCTGGCAGAAGGCGAAACGCGCGACTTTGACATTTGCCTGCCTTTGGCGAATCTACCCGCCGAAGATGTCTTCTTTCGCATAAGCGCTGGCATTGACGAATACGAATTGGCGGGCAGCCGCATCGCCCGCGACAACGAACAGCTTTTCCGCGTCAACAAAGCCCAAGCCGTTGCGGGCAGCGGAGTCTGCGCCGGCAGCAGCGCCGCGTCCACAGAGCCTTTTGCGCTAGTCGTCCCCCTGCTGGGCTGGCGAGTCGTCCTCTTGGGCGGCGGCATCGAGCTAAATGGCAGCCAAGTCAATTATGGGGCAGCCTTGCTGGCAGCCGCGGCTTTGCTGGCGGCGCTGGCTTTCTGCCTGTGGCTGTTCAGCCTGGCGCTGCGTTTGCTGTTTCGCCAGCCACCCAAGTTTGATGCCTGGCAGCCGCCCTATGCGCACAACAGCTGGTACGATATGAATTCCACGCTGGGCAGGCGGCAAAGCTGGCAGTATCACGCCCAGAACAACCTGCTGGGCGAGCCCACAGCCCCGGACCAACTTGTGCTCGTCAAGCACCTCCTGAGCCGACAAAATGAAGTCTTGGGCGACTGGCGCGTCAAAGCCATGCGCAGCATCCAATACGACATCTATGGGCGCATCAGCCGCACCGAAGTCTTGATGCCGCGCGGTGTCATCGAACAGATGAATCGGCTGCTGCAGCGCGCGCCAACGCTGGACGAGACAGATCGGCGCAAGACGATTGAGCCGCTGGCAAAGCGCATCAGCCGCTTCGCCCTGTCGCCGATCGAAAAGCAGAACCTGTCCCTGCCCATCGCCCTGGAGATCCGCTTTGAAAGCGAAAGTGGCGAGGCGCGCATCCTCTTCGAGCTTTATCAATATCGCGGCGAAGACTGGCAGCTGCTGGATGCCTGGGAGCCCGACCTAGGGCAGACAGGCGCGCGTATCCCCGAGCAATTCAATTTCACGCTCAATGGACAGCTGCCCGGCGAAGATGGGCGTGAATACAAACTGCGCCTGCAAGCGGATGTGGCGGCGCTGCTGTGGCGTATGCTAGCCCAGCTGCCAGCCGACGCCACGGCGATGAATCTCGCATAACAACCCGCCCATTCGCTGTCGCACCGTGCTAGAATGCGCCGCAACGCAGGCTAAATCCCAGCCAAAGGAGAAACTATCCATGTCGGCTGTTATACCAGACAATCTCAAAAATCTGCTCGAACGACCGCTCATCGTCGCCTTCGCCACCAGCAATCCTGATGGCCAGCCCCAGGTCACGCCGGTTTGGGCCAGCTTGGAGGGCGACCAAGTGTGGATCAACTCGGCAGTTGGACGCCGCAAAGACCGCAACATCCGCGCCAATCCCAAGGTCACCGTGCTGGTCATCGACCCGCAGAATGCCTTTCATTGGGCAGAGATCCGCGGCGAGGTAGTCGAGTTTGACGAAAGCGACGCGGCCTTGGCGCACATCAACAAACTTTCGGGCATGTATGCCGGCAACGACGACTATTACTCGTTTAATCCCGAGGGAAAAGGCAAGGAACAGCGCGTCATTTACAAGATCCAACCGACGCGCGTCAACGGCATGTAGACAATTAGACGCGTCCGGCGCGCCCAGTATAATCGCGCAGGTAGAGGAAGTCGTGCCCGATGCTGCGCTTGCTCAGCTTGGCGATATTGGGCATGGTGCGCTTGTAGTGATTGGCTTTGACGCGCTCCCAGATCTGCGCCACAAAGTCACGCGAGAAGCCTTCGGCGGCGGCTTCAGCCACCGTATAACGCTCGTCGACCAGCAGGAACAGAACAGCGTCCGCTTGATCATAGGTAAAACCCAGTTCCGATTCGTCGGTCTGCCCCACCCATAGATCGGCGGAAGGCGGTTTGTCGATGATGGCTTCGGGCACGCCCAGATGCCTCGCCAGCTGCCGCACCTGCGCTTTGTAGAGGTCGGCAATCGGGTGCAGAGCCACCCCGCTGTCGCCATAGATGGTGCTGTAGCCCAGCAAAAATTCGGTTTTGTTGCTCGTGCCCATGACCAACCCGCCCCAAGCCATGGATTGATCATAGAGCATAATCATACGCAGGCGCGCCATGATGTTGCCGCGGCGCAGCCGGCTCATTTCAGGGAAGCGCTCGATAAGCGGGTCAGCCATTTCGCTGATAGGCAGAGTCAGTTGGGGGGCGCCCAGGTCTTCGATGACAGCTTCGGCATGCGCAAGGCTGTCGGCGGACGAAGTTTTGTAGGGCATACGCACCGCCAGCACCTTGTCCGCGCCCAGCGCCTGTGCCGCCAGATAGGCGGATACCGCCGAGTCTATGCCGCCCGACAAGCCGATGACCGCGCGCTGCATGCCAGCTTTAGTGATGCTGTCGCGGATGAACCCAGTCAAAATGCGCGTGGCCAGCGCCGGGTTGATGCGCAACCGCGGCAGCAGGCTGGCGGCTGTGTCAACAGTCATAGTCGCGCTCCGGCACAGGCTGCAGCGAACAATCGGTCACCAGATGCGGGTAGCTTTCGGTTACGCGCAGGCGCAGGCGCAGACGCCCTCCCTTTTCGCCCAGCATGATGAGCTGGATGGCATAGTCTTCCGCCGACTCGATCGCGGCGACTTTCAGACGCCCGTGCAATCGGCGCGCCGCTTTCATGTCGATCAGTCGGCGCTCGACCGGATTTTGCAGCAGCGCCAGGTCATAATAGCCGCTGCGCATAAACCCACGCAGCCGCCGAAAGTCGCCTTCGTTATAAAAGCGCATCTGGGCGATGAAGCGCCGGCCCGCTTTGCTGCTGCCGATCCGCTGTCGAAGCTCGTCCATGGCCTGCTTTACGAACACCTTCGCGATTGCGCTGCCCATCGTACCACAGCCGTATGGACTTGCGGTATGATTGGCTGGCGTAAGCGCGAGTAAAGAGAGTGGCATGGCGGACAGGCTGGCGGATATTCAGCGGGCGCTTGACGAATTTCGCATGGACGAGGCGCGCGCCCTGGCCGCCGAAGAACTGGCGGAAAAGCCCAGCGCGGCCGCCTATTATCTGGCTTCGCTGGCTGCGCGCAATCATGGGCAGCGCGGCGAATTGCTGCAAAAAGCGCTGGAGCATGACCCCGAACATGCGCAGGCAAAGCAAGAATGGCGCGATATGCAGCCGCCCGCCGCCAGAGCACCCGCGTCTGCCGAGCCCGATGCCAAAGAAGCGCCGCCGCAACTGGCGGGTTTGACCAAGCGTTTCGCCGCCCTGCTATTCGATGCGGCGATCACCTCGGCCATGACCCTGCTAGTCTTGCTCATCAACGACAGCTTCGCGCCCCTGCAAGACGCCCTGTACAGCGCCGACGAAACGGCGGCAACAGCGGCATTTCGGCATTTTCAGCAGAGCACGATCCTGTACAACTTGGTGATCAACGCTTTCTATCAGACCGCTTTCATGACCAGTCTGAATGGACGGACGCCGGGCAAAATGATTTTCAATCTGCGCGTGGTGAAACAAAGCGGCAAGCGCATCACCATCCTGGATGCCCTGCTGCGCAATGGATTTGGCTATACAGTCAGCCAACTGTTTTTACTGGGTTTCATCTGGGCATGGGTGGATGACAACCAGCAAGCCTGGCACGACAAAATGGCTGGCACAATCGTGATTGACCTGGTGCCGGCGGAAGCGGCAGAAACGCCCGCCGACTAGGCGCGCCCATAGCGCCGCAGACGCAGGTCGCATTGCGCCTTGTGCCCCATAAAACCTTCCAGGTCGCAGAGGCGGCTGCCATATTCGCCGATGAGCAGGCTGGCGGCTTCGCTAACGCGCTGATAGGTGACGGTCTTGATGAACTTGCCCACCCACAGACCGCCCGTATAACGCGCCGCTTTTTGGGTCGGCAGGGTGTGATTCGTGCCGATAACCTTGTCACCGTAAGCGACATTGGTTTCCGCGCCCAAGAAGAGCGCGCCATAATTGCGCATGTTCCGCAGGAAGTAATCAGGGTCGCGCGTCAGTATCTGCACATGTTCGCTGGCGATGTCATCGGCGACTTCCAGCATCTCGGCATCGCTGTCGCAGAGGATGATTTCGCCATAATCGCGCCAGGCGACGCCAGCCAGGTCGGCAGTGGGCAGCGTCTCCAGCTGCGCGCCGATCTCGGTCTCGATGCTTGCTGCCAGGTCGCGGCTGGTCGTCACCAACACAGCTGGCGATGTCGGGCCATGTTCGGCTTGCCCCAGCAGGTCGGTCGCGCACATTTCGGCATCGGCGCTGTCATCGGCGACCACCAGCACTTCGGTGGGACCCGCCAGCAGGTCGATGCCCACCAGCCCAAATAGCTGGCGTTTGGCTTCGGCCACATAGGCGTTGCCGGGGCCGACGATCATATCGACCGGCGCGATGCCGACTGCGCCATAGGCCATCGCGGCCAAGGCTTGTACACCGCCCAGGATATAGATTTCATCGGCGCCGCCAAGGCGCATGGCCGCGATGGTGCCAGCCGGGATCTGCCCATTGATCGGTGGCGTGCAGGCGACGATCTGCTTGACGCCAGCCGCCCGCGCCGTAACCACGCTCATGTGCGCCGAGGCGATCATCGGATAGCGACCGCCCGGCACATAGCAGCCAACGCGATTGACCGGGATATTTTTATGCCCGAGCACGACGCCTGGCAATGTTTCCACCTCGATATCCTGCAGAGCGTCGCGCTGGGCCTCGGCGAAGTTGCGCACTTGGGCTTGGGCGAACTTGATGTCGTCTATGGCTTGAGCCGGCAGCGTCGCGATGATTTGCTGGATCCGCTCGTCCGATAGTTTGAATTCGGCAGGCTGCCAGTTGTCGAACTGTTGCGAGAGTTCGCGCACGGCGAGGTCTTTGCGCGCACGGATGTCGGCGAGGATGCCCCGAACAACCTCCTGGACGGCTGTGTCGACATCGGCTTTCTGCTCGGTTGTTTTGCCGCGTTTGATGTATTCAATCGCCATGAGTTTCCTCCGTCTGGCTATGCCCAAAGACGCTCGCTGGCAATCTGCGCCCCAGCCGCCAGCGAACGCAGCTTGGCATAGGCGATATCAGGATGCACCGCGCCAAAGCCAGCGAATGTGCCAAAGCCGCAGTCTGTGCCGGCGATGACGCGCGCGCGCCCGACGATGCCAGCATACTGTTCGATGCGCTGCGCCACCAACTCGGGATGCTCGACAAAATTGGTGGTGGTATCGAGGCAGCCGGGGATGAGTATCTTGTCGTCGGGAATATCCGCCTGCGCCCAGACCGCCCATTCGTGCTGATGTCGCGGGTTTGCGCCCTCGAACTGAATGGCTTGCGGCTTGGCGCTCAGCACGATGTCGATGATCTCCGCCAGGTCGATGTCATGGTGATGCGGACCTTCATAATTGCCCCAGCACAGGTGCATGCGCGCTTGCTCGGCGGGCACATTTTCCAGCGCATAATTCAGCGCTTCGACCTGTGCCTGGGCGGCGCGTTTGAAAGTGGCGGCATCGTCATCGCGGAAGCGGATGTGCCGTCCCATCGCCAGGTCAGGACAGTCAACTTGCAGGATCAAGCCGGCGGCTGTGATTTTTTCGTATTCGACTTTCATGACATCAGCCAGCGCGCCCAGATATTGCTCGTCATCGGCATAATACTGATTGGGTTGGAAGACAGCGATGACGCCGGGCGAGGCGGCATTCATAAACGCTTCGATGGCGCCGGCTTCGTCGCGCGCCGCCAGCAGGTTGGCGATGTCTTTTTCCAGAGGAGCCAGGTCTTTGATGGCGATGGCATCGCGCACGACCGGGCGATGGTATTTGGGCGTGCCGCCCGCGTCAGCCAGGCGCTGCTTATAAGCCGGGAAGTCGTCCAGATCTTTGGGCGTGGCGCGCGGCACCTCAGCGATTTCAAAGCCAGTGAAGCGGTGGCGGATGTAGGTTGCATAGCTGATCTTGCTCATCTCGCCATCGCTAATGATGTCGACGCCGGCGGCGACTTGTTTGGCAGCGACTTCGCGCACAGCTGTCTGCATCACGCGGTCGAATTGGGCGAGGACATAAGCCCGACCCTGGTCTTGGGCAAACAACTGGTCGACCACCGATTGCGGGCGAGGCATGCTGCCGACATGCGTGGTCAAAATGCGCTCGGAGCTGGTCTTCATGCGCTGCCTCCCGGCTGGCTTGGCGGCCGAAAGTCGCGCAGGGCAACGCCAGTTCGCTCGCGGAATGTCCGCAGCAAGAAGTCGCTCTGCCGCTGCTTTTGCGCTTCATAATCGGGCGGATGCAGCATTTTGCCACGCGCATCAGCTGCATAGCCATTGTCGCGAGCCGCCGCTTCGACCTGGGGCGACCAGTAGGGGTCTTTGCCGGCGTAGACCTGGTGCGATTCCAGCACGGCGAAGAACCAGCCAATCGCCTCGCCGCTGTATTCAAAGCTGCGGTACATGCCCGGCGGCAGAGATATCATGTCCCATTCGTTGAGCACAAATTCGCCCTCGACCTTGTCGGGATCGTCTTCGTTGCCCCAATAGAATGTCCAGGGGCCGGTCAGAATGAAGAATGATTCGACATAATCGTGCGTGTGCCAGGCTGGTCCGCAGCCCGGCGGCGCCCAAGCCATGCCGATCTGATAACGATGCGGCTCGGTGATGGCGCGCTGGATGCTGTAGTCGGGGTTTTCGGCGGCGGTATCGCCAATCACAGCATAATTCATGCGCATGTGTCCCGGCAGCATGCTGTCAATGAACATGATGGGGATGCCCTTGCGCTTCAGCTCGTCAAAGCGCATGATGCGCGCCGCCATGCTTGCCTGCGTTTGCCGGGGGTGTTCCATTGCTCCCGCCCTTTCTGCCCTTGCGGCTGGCGCAGAGCCTACAGAGATATCCTGCGACTGTCAACTGGCGCGCGTGTTCAAATCACCGTCGTATCAATATCCCAGAGCAACATGCACTCGCCAATGAGCATCAAGGAGCCAGCCAGCAAGATCGTGCCGCTTGCGCCGGCCAGGCTGCGCGCCAGGGCAAAGGCAGCGGGCAGATTCGCGGCATAGTGAACATCATCACAGGCGTGGCGCGCGGCTCGCAGCGCATCGGCTCGGGCGGGGAAGCGCGTGCTGGGGTTGATGTCGGTCTCGGTGATGACCAGCGCATTGCTGACAGCCGCCATCGCCTTATAAACGCCGCTGTAGTCACGGTCGCGCGGGACGCCAACGATAGAAACGACTGGCGCAGGCAGCGACTCCAGGCTCTGCACAAAGGAGCGCGCGGAAGTCGGCGTGATGGCTCCGTCAATGATGACGCGCGGCGATTCGTCCAGTTGCTGCGCGCGCCCCGGCCACTGCACCGCCGCCAGGCCCCTGCGCAGCGCCGTTTCGTCCAGCCCAAAGCATTCGGCGGCGCGGATGGCCAAGGTGGCGTTTGCCAGCTGATAACGCCCCAGCAGCGGCAGGACCAACTCGCCATAGGCGGGCAGCCGGATGAGCTGCCCATTGGCGCGGCGAGCCACAAACTCGGCCAGGTCGTCCTCGCGCAGCACAACCAGCCGAGCATTTTGCCGCGCGGCTTCTTTGCGCAGCTGGGCAGCGGCTTCGTCAGCCTGTGGCAGACTAATGGCATCGCCGCCCGCATTGATGATGCCAGCTTTGTGCCAGGCGATTCGCGCCAGACTCTCGCCCAGCAGCGCCGTGTGTTCCAGCATGATCGGCGTGAAGAGCGCCAATTGATTGGGCACGACAGCGATATCGTCAAAGCGGCCGCCGCGGCCCACTTCCAGCACAGCTACATCGACATGCTGCTCGTCAAAATAGCGCAGCGCAATCGCCAGGAAGATGCCTTGCGGGCTGAGATATTGCCCGGCTGCCAGCCGCGCGATTTCGGCGTCGATATGCGGCTGCAGCGCGCGCAATATGCGCAGAAAGTCCTGGCTGGGGATCATGCGGCCAGCCACGCGGATGCGCTCGTTCCAATGCACGAGGTGCGGGCTGGTTATCGTGCCGGCGCGCCGCCCCATGGCGCTCAACAACTTGGCTGTGATAGCGGACACGCTGCCTTTGCCGCGACTGCCGGTTACGACGATGGTATCGCGCTGTTGAGCGGGCAAGCCCGTCCGCGCCAGCAGCCTGAGCGTGGGCGCGGTATCGCGTGTATACTCATCGAGTGCGCGCGGGGATTTGTCCAGACGGCGGCGAGTCTGAAAAATGTAGCGTATAGCCGCTTCCATGCTATCGATCATTGGCGCAGTTCCGTGGCTGGCACAGGCGGTATCCTGCCCGCTGCAAGAGATTTTGGCAAGGCGAATGACACCCAGCACAATGCGAGCGACTTCAGCGACTTCTATGAAGGGCGACGATGCGCGCCGCGCCGCCCGCAATATCAGCGCCTTGATGACCGCCAGCGTGGTCAGCAAAGGCGCGCTCTTTGGCTGGCAATTGGTGCTCTCGCTGTGGCTGGGACCCGGTGAATACGGCATCTATGGCACGATCGGCGGGCTAATGGCGAATGCGGCTGCGCTCGCCAGCTTCAGCATGGGATTGATCGTCATTCGCGATGTCGCGCGCGCGCCAGAAAAAGCCGGCAAGTACTGGACAGCCATGCTCTTCTCGCAAACGTTGCTGGCGCTGCTGGCTTATGTGGGCATGAACAGCCTGGCGCTGGGCTACAGCGAGACTCTGCGGGCATTTGCGGCGCTGGCTGGCTGCAATCTCTTCGTCGACATCTTCGGCAACATGGCTTATGATCTGCTGATCGCGCGCGAGCGTATGGCGCTGACCGCGGCGGTCGAGATTATCCATATTTTCCTGCGCATCGGCGTGGCGATTCTGGCTTTGACATTGGGCTGGGGTCTGCTGGGCGTGTATGCAGCCGCCATTTTTTCGGGCATTTTGCGCTCGCTGGCGCTGGCGAGTCTAAACTTTCGCGCTGGCATCAAACCGCAATTTCCCCTGGACCGCGAGCTCACCCGCCGGCTGCTGGTCAACAGCGCGCCACTGGCGCTGTCAGCGCTGCTCAGCCTGGCTTATCAGCATGCCGACAAGCTCTTGACGACCGGCATCCTGGGCGAGCGCATCACGGGCTATCTGGTGGTCGCATTTGTGATCAATTATGGCGTGATTGAGCTGGTCAGCAGCTCGGTGCTGGTGGCGGCGTATCCGCTGCTTTCGCGCTATCATGAACAGGGATGCAACCCCATCTTCGGTTTCTTGATCGAAAAACTGGCGCTGTACATGCTGCTGGTTGGGCTGCCGCTGGCGCTGGGCATCAGCATCTTGGCCGAGGCGATCATCCTGCCGCTGCTGGGCGAGACGTATGCGCCATCGGCAGATATTCTGCGCCTGCTGATCTGGTTCACCGCCATCACCATGTTCGGCAATGTCTTCAGCAAGGCGCTGCTCATTCAAAATCGGCAGCGGCATCTGCTGGCGATTCGCGCTTGCGGCTTGGCGCTCAATGTCGCGCTGACCCTGCTGCTGCTCGCCAGTTGGGGGGATGCGCGCGGCGCAGTCGTCGCGTCTATCGTCGGCGAGTTGTTGATTGTCGCGCTGCTGCTAGCGAGCTTTCGCGCGCTGGGCTGGCGAGCGCTGGCATTGGCTGGCAAAGCCGCGCGTCTGCTGCTGATCTGCGCGCCGGCCGCCCTGACGATGCTGGTGCTGCGCGAGGCATTCATCGCCCTGCCGGTGGCGAGCGGGCTCTGCGTCTATGCGGGCGGCATTTTGGCGATGCGCGTGCTGGGCGCGGACGACTGGGATCTGCTCTATCGGCTGCTGGCGGCGCTGCCTGGCGGCTCGCAGCTGCGGCGCATCTGGAAGCGCGATATTGACATGAGCGGGTAGCGGCGCATGCACATCTTGCAGCTGACGCCCTACTACGCGCCAGCTTATGCCTTTGGCGGCGTCGTCCGCGCGGTTGAGGGGCTGGCCGGGGCGCTGGCGGCGCGCGGGCATCGAATCACCATCCTGACGACAGACGCGCTGGATCAGCGGCGGCGCTATGCCGGTCTTTTGGATGAGACGCATGGCGGTATCCGCATCGTGCGCTGTCGCAACGCCTCGGTCTGGCTGCGCGGGCGGCTGAATCTGTCGACGCCGCGCGACCTGCGCAGGGCTGCCAAAGCCATCTTGCCCGATGTCGATGTGCTGCACCTTCATGAGCTGCGCACGGCGGAGAATCTGTTGGTGACGCCACTTGCGGAGGCTGTGAATGCGCCGATTGCGCTGTCGCCGCATGGCACTCTCTCTCTCGGCACCGGGCGAACTCGGCTCAAGGCGGGGTGGGACAGGCTGCTGAGCGGGCGGCTGCTTGCGCGCATAGGCCATATCATCGCCTTGACGGACGCTGAACAGAGCGAGGCAGAGCGGCTTTGGGCGGACTTGGGCGCACCTCGGCAGCCCCTGACCAGTGTGATCCCCAATGGCGTGAACCTGCATGAATTCGCATCGCTGCCCGCTGCGACCGATTTTCGCGCGCGCTTTGGCTTGGGCAAGGCGCCGACCATTTTGTACATGGGACGTTTGCAAGCGCGCAAAGGCGTCGATGTGCTGCTGCGGGCTTTTCTCGCGGCGAATGTCGCAGATAGTCGCTTGCTGATCGCGGGGCCTGACGAAGGCATGCTGCGGACGCTGCGCAATATGGCGGCGAGAGATGAGCGCATTGTCTTCGCGGGCTACCTGGACGGCTCGCGGCGGCTGGAGGCGCTGGGCGCGGCCGATATTCTTGCTTTGCCGGCTGTCGGCGAAGGCCAGCCAATCGCCGTGCTCGAGGCGCTGGCTGCGAGCCTGCCCGTCGTGCTTTCGCCGGGCTGCAACATGAACGAGGTCGCAGAAGCGGGGGCTGGATTCGTGACGGAAGCGACCGCCCCGGCTTTCGCGGAAAAGCTGCGCCTGCTGCTGCAAGATGAACAGGCGCGGCGGCAAATGGGCGCGGCGGCTCGGCGGCTGGCGCGAGAACGATACAGCTGGGCGCGCGCGGCAGCGGCTGTGGAGCGCGTGTATGCGGAGATGTTGGAGTCAAGTCGTTGATTTTTTGTGCAAAAATAGTAAACTTGTCAACAGGATGAGGAGGCGATGAATGATTGGAGCCAGACTTAAACAGGCGCGCATGCTGGCGGGCATGACTCAGCAGCAGTTGGCAGACGCTGTCCAGGAAGCTGGATTTAGCGTCACGAAGCAGGCTATTTCAAAGTACGAAAATGAAAAGAGCTTTCCGTCGGCACGTTACTTGTTGCTGGCAAGTAGTGTACTGGATGTGCCGGGCTCGTACTTTACGCATCAACCTGAAACAGAAGTGCGGTGGTCAACGTTTCGGCGACAGAGCGGATTCGGCAAAAGAGAGCAAGAAGCGATTATGGCGTATGCGTCAGATTTGGCGGAATTGCAAGTCGAATTGCATTCCCTTCTGTATCCGAACGCGAAGGCCGCCTTGCCAAAGCCAGTTCCAGTTTGCCACTTTGAAGATGCCGAAAGGCAAGCGAATCGCCTGCGCAGGCGTTGGGACGTGGGCGATCGTCCATTGGACAATCTGGTGCAGACGGCTGAAGATCGGGGCTTAATTGTAATCAGCTGGGACGACAAAAGTGGACAATTTGATGGATTGTCCGGCTGGCGCGGCGATTACCCAGTTACCGTGGTTAACCAGAATCGAAGCGCCGATCGCATTCGCTTCACACTCGCCCACGAAATTGGTCATCTGGTTATGGATACATCCAATGCGGTCGAGGACGAAGAAAAGCTCGCGCATCGTTTTGCGGCGGCTTTGCTGGTGCCCGCGGAGCACGCTCTGCGCGAGCTGGGCAACAACCGATTTGAACTAGATTGGCAAGAACTCAAGACGCTAAAGCGAAAATATGGCATGAGCATGGCGGCATGGCTGGGACGCGCAAGAGACCTGGGCATTATCAACAATAGGGCTTACAAGAATCAGTTCATAGAACTATCGAAACGCGGATGGCGAAAAGACGAGCCAGGCGAGTATCTGGGCGATGAG
The DNA here is from genome assembly GCA_026709625.1 of Chloroflexota bacterium. Classification (GTDB taxonomy): domain Bacteria; phylum Chloroflexota; class Anaerolineae; order Aggregatilineales; family Phototrophicaceae; genus UBA6055. The sequence continues at coordinate 22,299 of JAPOSR010000051.1, read as the reverse complement.
GAACCTTTGCAAATAAAGCAAATGGCTCAGCGCGCAGTCGCTGAGGGTCTGATTTCTCCTGATCGCATGGCACAAATAGGCTTAGATGTTTGGGAAGCGGAGTCTGAACAAGTTAACTCGGAACATTTGACTGTATATGATTTGATGGCAATGCCCGGAGAAGAACGCAATGCAGCTATGGAACGGGCGTTCAAACTTGCAGCGGAAGATGACTTTGAGATCTTCGAAGCCTATGAGGTATTCGACGATTACGACGAGGAATTCGATGCCGAAGTCAGATGATCCGCAGCGCGGCGATATATGGCTGGTGAATTTCAATTCGCCCATGTCTAACCAACAAGAGGCGGTCGGTGCGCCTGCCTCCAAACTGCCGACTACCGGTGATGAAATAGACAAGATTCGCCCAGCCCTCGTCTTGAGCATTGTCGCAAAATGGGAGGTAGATTTGCGGATTGCCGTTCCCCTGCGGTCCTGGAAAGATTGGTTTGTAAAGAATGGCTTTTTCTGGATTGTTCCTATACAGCGAGATGGCACAAATCGACTCAGAAAAGACTCGGGCGCAGACACTTTTCAGGTGAAATCTGTGGCAACTCAACGCTTCACCAAAAGAATCGGCAATGTTCTTCCTGACCAGCTCGAGCTTGTTGCCACGACCGTTGCCTTCAATATCGGTGTTCCATTTGGACATCAAGAGTCTCGAAATGCCTAGCGCTGCTTTTGCATTTACAATTCTCTAACACACAGCCGCTATCCTAGCCTGAGTAGGCTGTGCGCGATTCTCAGCTGATAGTAAAATAGGCTTTCGCAGCGCGCCTGCTAGTCCGCCGACCGAGGACATGTCATGATCCGATTCGACCGCTTTACCGAACGCGCCCAGGACGCGGCCGCCCGCGCCTATGAAATTTTGCACCGTTACAGCCATTCTCAGGTCGACACCGAACACCTGCTGCTCGCTCTGCTCGAACAGACCGACGGCTTGGTGCCGCATATCCTCGAGCAGTTAAGCATTGACGCCAGTGGTCTGCGCTCGCGCGTGGACGATATACTGCGACAAAGTCCGCGCACCGCCACGATTTATGGTCAGGGTGCCAACCAAGTGTTTATCACGCCGCGCCTGAAAAGCGTCATCGACCGCGCCAACGAAGAAGCCAACCGCCTGCGCGACCAGTACATCAGCACCGAGCACATCTTTCTCGCTCTGCTTGGCGAGCGCAACACCGCAGTCGCCAGGATTTTTGCCGAATACAACATCACTCGCGAGCGAGTCGGCGATGCCATCAAGGACATCCGCGGCGGGCAGCGCGTCACCGATCCACAAGCCGAGAGTCGCTATCGCACACTGGAAAAATACAGTACCGACCTGACGCGGCTGGCGCAGGAAGGCAAGCTCGATCCTGTCATCGGGCGCGATGCCGAGATTCTGCGTGTCATCCAGGTGCTCAGCCGGCGCACAAAAAACAACCCAGTGCTGATCGGCCAAGCGGGCGTCGGCAAGACCGCCATAGTCGAGGGCTTGGCGCAAAAAATCGCCAGCAACGATGTGCCCGACCTGCTGCTGGGCAAACGCGTGATCAGCCTCGACCTCAGCGCTATGCTGGCGGGCAGCCGTTTCCGTGGCGAATTTGAAGAGCGGCTGAAGAGTACAATCGAAGAAATCCAGCGTTCGCAAGGCGAAATTATCCTCTTCATTGACGAGCTGCATCAGGTGGTTGGCGCGGGCGCTTCCAGCGGCGCAATGGACGCCGGCAATATGATGAAGCCGGCTCTGGCTCGTGGCGAACTGCAAACTGTCGGCGCGACCACCATGGACGAATATCGCCAGCACATCGAAAAAGACAGCGCGCTTGATCGCCGATTTGCGCCCATCTTTGTGGAAGAGCCGCATGTCGACGACACCATCGACATGCTCTATGGCTTGCGCGACCGGTATGAGGCGCATCACAATGTCAATATCGCCGATGACGCCATCGAAGCTTCAGCCCGTTTGTCCGCCCGCTATTTGACCGAGCGCAAACTGCCCGACAAAGCCATCGACCTGTTGGACGAAGCCGCTGCCAAGCTGCGCGTCGCCCTGTTTTCTATGCCAACCTATCTCAAGGAGATGCGCGAGACGATCGAACAACTGGCGATGGAAGAGCAGGCAGCCGGTTTGTCACGCGATTATGAGCGCGCCGCCGATTGCAAAATGCAGCGCATCCAACTGGAAGAGCAATACGAGCTCGCCCACCACACCTGGCGTCAAGAAAATACCCTGGACGAACTGGTCACCGCCGACAATGTCGCCCAGGTAGTCGAGCAGTGGACGGGCATCCCAGTGCAGAACATGCTGGAAACTGAATCGGAAAAGCTGCTGCGCATGGAAGACGTCATCAGCGGGCGCGTCATCGGACAAAAGAAGGCGATCGTGGCGCTTTCGGACGCTATCCGCCGGGCGCGCAGCGGCTTGAAAGACCCCAAACGTCCCATAGGCTCCTTCATCTTCCTCGGCTCCAGCGGCGTCGGCAAGACGGAATTGGCAAAAGCGCTGGCGGAGTTCATGTTCGACGATGAAGACAACCTCGTGCGCGTCGATATGAGCGAGTACCGCGAAAAACACACCGTCAGCCGTCTGTTTGGCGCGCCGCCAGGCTATGTTGGCTATGAAGCTGGCGGACAACTGACCGAAGCCGTTCGCCGCCGACCCTACCGGGTCATCCTCTTTGACGAAATCGAAAAAGCGCATCCAGATGTATGGAGCGCGCTGCTGCAAGTGCTGGAAGACGGACGCATGACTGATGGGCAGGGGCATGTCGTCGACTTCCGCAATACAGTGCTGATTATGACCAGCAACCTGGGCACCGAGTTTGCCCGGCAAGGCGGCGCGCTGGGCTTCTTGCCGCACGATGACGCTGCTGTGGCTGACCATCAGCAGATTGAGCGGGCGATGCGCGATACCTTCCGCCCCGAATTCCTCAATCGCATCGACGAAGTCATCATCTTCGAGCCGCTCACGCTGGAAGCAGTCGAGCAAATGGTCGACTTGCAGCTGCGCGAGCTGGCGGCGCGCATGAACGAATCCAGCCTGGCTATCCATCTGACCGAGACGGCGCGCAGCTGGCTGGCGCGACAAGGCTATGACCCGCAATTCGGCGCGAGGCCGCTGCGCCGGGCTGTCCAGCGGCACATCGAAAACCCGTTGAGCATCCACCTGCTGAAAGGCGAATTTCGCGCTGGCGACCTGGTTGTCATCGACGCAAGCGACAGCGGGCTGTCTTTCACCCGCCATGCCGACCAATCCAGCGACTTTGCGGGAACGGCAGATGGTGAACCAGGCGAATACTACGCGGAGAACTATCCACAGGGCAACTATTATCAGGCGAGCTATGAAGAAGAAGACTTCGCCGATTTTTTGTCGCGCACCGAAGACGATGACGACATTGACGACCATCCCTCGCCGCGGATTTGACGAAGCCGCCGGCTTGGCAACCAAGCCCCCATCCCCCGTCCCCCTGCCCCCAGAACGAGGGAAGGGGTTTTGCCAGCGCCTCCGCAGCATGCTAGAGCCCCTCCCTCATTTTTGGGGGTGGGGGCAAAGAAACGCGTACTCACCAAAATCACCACTCCCGCGCGAATTGTCCTTTGACTATGCCAGCGCAGTCGCTATAATCAGCCTCCAGAACCTTAGCAAACACGGACATTGCCATGAGCGACCAAGAACACGGTACGCGCGAAGCGACTCTGGAAGCCCCTGCGCCCGCCGAGACAACCGCGCCTGTCGAAGCAAGTGACCAAGCGCCAGCCGAAGCCCCAAGCCAGGAAGCGGCAGATTTGGGCAGCGCCGATGCAGCGGCAGAAGCCATGGCCAGCAAACCGCAAGCGAAGCCGGACGACGCAGCAGCCAAAGAGGCACCAGACTCTGACGAGGCGCAGCCAAAGTATCGGCGCGGACAGGTGTATCGAGGCACAATCTGCGAGACCTCGCCGACAGCCGTGCTGGTTGATCTGGGTGAAGGCGATATCGGCGTCGTGCCCGGCCGCGAGCTGGAGCTGATGACCAAACGTTTGCTCGAGTCGCTGGCGCTTGGCGCAGAAGTCGATGTCTATGTGGTCAACCCGCGCAACCATCGTGGCAAAATGGTGCTGTCTATCAATCACGCTATGGAAGAGATGGACTGGCGCAACGCGGAAAAATTCGCCGAATCCAAAGCTGTTTATGAAGCGTTGATTGGCGGATACAACAAGGGCGGGCTTATCGTGCGCTTTGGAAGGCTGCGCGGATTCGTGCCGCAAAGCCAGCTATCCGAGAGTCGCGTGCGCCAAATCAGCGGCGGCACGCCCGAAGAGCGTTATGGTCCCATGGTCAATCAGCCCATCGGCGTCAAGGTCATGGAAGTCGACCGGCATCGCAACCGGCTGATCTTGTCCGAGCGCGCCGCCACCCGCGAAGTCCGCGTCAAGCGCAAAGAGTCGCTGATCGCCGAGTTGACAGTCGGCGAGATCCGCAAGGGCAAGGTGGTCAGCCTGGAAAATTTTGGCGCATTTGTCGATATCGGCGGGGGCGAAGGCTTGGTGCATGTTTCAGAGCTGGCATGGGGGCATATCACACACCCACGCCAGGTGCTGAGCCTGGGCGAAGAAATCGAAGTCGAGGTCATCAGCGTCAACCCAGAGGCGAACCGCATTGGGCTGAGCCGCCGGCGCGTGCTGGGCGACCCCTGGGACGAGATCGCCACAGCGCTGCGGCGCGGACAACTGGCTCGCGCGACAGTGACCAAGCTGACCAAATTTGGGGCTTTTGCCCGGCTGAACGATTATGAGGCGGTCGAGGGGTTGATCCATATCTCTGAGCTCGCGAAAGAGCGCGTCGAACACCCGCGCGAGGTGGTCAAACGCGGGCAAGCAGTGGTGCTGCGCATCATTAAAATTGACATCAAAGAGCGCCGCCTGGGGCTGAGTCTAAAGTCGGTCAATTCTACAGAGTATCTGGACCTCGACTGGGAGATGGCGATCCAGGAATCGGTCGCGCTGCCTGCCAGCGAAGAAGCCACCGAAGACAGCGAATAACCCCCGCCCCGCCCACGCAAAAAGCCGGGATGGCTGGATACCGTTGCCCGCCTTGAACGCTGGCGAGATTCAGCGGGCGACTTGGCAGCTTGTCCCTGCGCTTCCCACCCTGCAAGGAACTTTGCGCACTTAAGCTGTGCCTGCTTTCTTTGCCCTGTTCTGTCAACAGGCTTTCTAACGCGGCTTATAGGGATTGTCGGTTGAAAGTCGGCTCGGCATCAGCTAAGATTGACGCGTGCTGGCTCGCCTTGTCGATGAGCAAAGGCATGCAACGGATAATTGTTGTTACACTTTGGAACATATGCGTTCATGCTGCAAGTGGGGTCGGCTGGCTGATGATGGAGGGATAGACGGTGCCAAACAAAATGGAACGCTTTACCCAGCGAGCGCGGCGGGTGTTGAGCCTGGCGCAGGAAGAGGCAGAGCGCCTGCGGCATCATCAAATCGGTACTGAGCACCTGCTGCTGGGCTTGATGCGCGAAGAAGGCGGCGTGGCTGGCCGGGTATTGCGCGATCTGGGCTTGGACCTGCGGCGCGTCGAAGAATTGGTCTCGCGCCTGTCTACATCAGAATATCGCGGCGGCGTCGCCCAACTGGATTTGTCGCCTGGCACAAAAAAAGTGCTTGAGCTGGCTGTCGATGAAGCGCGGCGCATGGGACACCATTACATTGGCACCGAACACCTGCTGCTGGGGCTGGTGCGCCAGCAAGAAGGCATCGCGCTGGATGTGCTGCGGCGCTTGGGCGTCAATCCCGACGAAATCCGCCGTCAGACCAGCAAGGTCTTGCAAGAAAGCCCGGTGCAGTCGGCACAGCGCAGTCATCAGCGCGCCCAGGGCAAGTCGTCGCGCAAAGACGGCACCCCCTTGGTCGACCAACTATCCACCGATTTGACCAGCCTGGCCGAGTCGGGCAAGCTCGACCCCGTTGTCGGCCGTGAGATGGAAATTGAGCGCGTCATCCAGGTGCTCAGCCGCCGCCGCAAAAATAACCCTGCGCTAATCGGCGAACCCGGCGTGGGCAAGACAGCCATTGTCGAAGGCTTGGCGCAGCGCATTGTGGAAGGCGAAACGCCCAAACCCCTGCTGCGCAAGCGCGTGCTGCAGCTGGATGTCGGCTCGCTGGTCGCCGGCACGATGTATCGCGGACAATTCGAAGAGCGGCTGAAGCGCGTCATCGAAGAGCTCAAAAAGTCGGATACGATACTGTTCATTGATGAAGTGCATATGCTGGTGGGCGCGGGCGCAGCCGGCAGCAGCGTCGATGCCGCCAATATCTTGAAGCCGGCTTTGGCGCGAGGCGAGCTGCAATGCATCGGCGCGACGACGCTGGACGAATATCGCAAGCATGTCGAAAGCGATGCCGCGCTCGAAAGGCGCTTCCAGCAAATCCAGGTGGCGGAACCGACTATCGAAGAAACCATCGAAATCTTGCAAGGCATCAAGTCGCCTTATCAAGATCATCACAATGTTGAAATCACCGATGACGCCATCGAAACAGCCGCCAACCTATCCGCCCGCTATATCCCCGATCGGTACCTGCCCGACAAAGCTATCGACCTCATTGATGAGGCAGCCGCCCGCCTGCGCATGTACAAGAGCCCAGACGCGGCTTCGGTGCGGCGCGTGCTGGACGAGCTGGAAGGCATGGACGACGAGATTGAGCTGGCGGAAATGGCCGGCGAACATGGCGAAGCGGACAGTCTGCGCCGGCGCCAACAGTCGCTTTCGACAACGTTGGATGACATCAAAGTCAACTGGAATGGCGAAACCGGGCAGCCGCGCCTGCTTTCTGACGATATATCCGAAGTAGCCGCGATGTGGACGGGCATCCCGGTTACGCGCATCGCCAACGAAGAGAGCGAACGCCTGTTGGAGATGGAAGAGCGCCTGCACGAGCGTATCGTGGGCCAGCACGAAGCTATTGTCAAGATCAGTCGGGCTGTGCGCCGCGCCCGCGCCGGTTTGAAAGACCCGCGCCGGCCCATCGGCTCCTTCATGTTTCTGGGACCCACCGGCGTCGGCAAATCCGAGCTGACCAAAGCGCTGGCTGAATTCCTTTTTGGCAGCGAAGATGCGTTGATCCAGTTGGACATGAGCGAGTTCATGGAGCGGCATTCGGTCGCCAGATTGGTCGGCGCGCCGCCAGGCTACGTCGGCTATGATGATGCTGGGCAACTCACCGAAGCCGTGCGCCGCCGCCCCTACAGCATCATCGTTTTTGACGAAGTGGAAAAAGCCCACCCCGAAGTCTTTAACATGCTGCTGCAGATGATGGAAGAAGGCACGCTGACCGATGCCCGCGGACGCCGCGTCGATTTTCGCAATGCCATGCTGGTGATGACCAGCAATGTCGGCGCAGACCTGATCAAGCCAGGCTCGGCGCTGGGCTTCACCACCAGCCGCGATATTGACAGCGAAGATGACGAAGCCTACGAAGACATGAGCCGCAATGTAACCGACCAGCTGCAACGGCTCTTCCGCCCTGAGTTTCTCAACCGGGTCGATGCGACCATCATCTTCCGCTCGCTAAGCCGCAGCGAAATCAAGCAGATCGTTGATCTGGAGCTGAACAAGGTGCGCGAGCGGCTGCTGGAGCACGCCATCACCCTGGAAGCCGACGATGCGGCGCTGGGCTGGCTGGGCGACCATGGCTACAATCCTGAATTCGGCGCTCGGCCACTGCGCCGGCTGATCCAAAACGAGATCGAAGACCGCCTTTCGGATGGCATCCTCACCGGCGAGTTTGGCTTGGCGAGCATCGTGCGCATCGAGGTTGACGACGATGGCGGGCTGGCGCTGCGCAATGTCAAAGAAGCGGAATTTGACGACTCGCTGGAGATCGCTGTCTAACTGACTCTTCTCGCGAGCCATTTGCAAGCAGTCGCTTGAACACCCTCCGCAAATTGCAAATGCCAGCAATGTTGTCTTCGGGATTCATGCTGCTCGGCCTGCCGCTGGCGGTCCTCGCCTATCAAGGATCGCACAGCCGGCTTATCATTGACGATTACAAACACATCAGATAATTGAATAAAAAAGGGGCTGCCAATTCGACAGCCCCTAGTGGTGAATTGTAAATTTCTGGCTTTGAGCCAGCTTACATCATGCCGCCCATGCCACCCATGCCGTCCATGCCGCCGCCACCAGGCATCGGCGGAGGCGTTTCTTCGGGCACATCGGTGATCAGCGCTTCGGTGGTGAGGATCATCGCGGCGATAGAGGCGGAGTTTTCGATCGCGCCGCGGGTTACCTTGGCGGGGTCGGGGATGCCGGCTTCGATCATATCGCCATAGTCGCCAGTCATGACATTGAAGCCAACGCGGTGGTTTTCGCCTTCGGCTTGGGCGCGGCGCACATTCTGGATGATGACAGCGCCATCTTCGCCAGCGTTCGCGGCGATCTTGCGCATAGGCATTTCCAGCGCGCGGCGCATGATGGTCACGCCGGTATTCTCGTCGCTGACGCTCAGGCTGACATCGTCTAGCGAAGCAACCGCGTTGATCAACGCGACGCCGCCGCCCGGCACGATGCCTTCTTCGACAGCTGCGCGGGTGGCGCTCAAGGCATCTTCTACGCGGTGCTTCTTCTCTTTCAGCTCGGTTTCGGTGGCTGCGCCAACGCGAATGACCGCCACGCCGCCACTGAGCTTGGCGAGCCGCTCTTGCAGTTTTTCGCGGTCATAATCGCTGGTGCTGTTGTCGATCTCGCGGCGGATTTCTTCGATGCGTCCGGCGATCGCGCTTTCTTCACCCGCGCCATCGACAACCACAGTGTCGTCCTTGGTGCTGACGACCTTAGCCGCGCGCCCCAGGTCTTGCACGCTGACGCTGTCCAGCTTGCGGCCAGTTTCTTCGCTGATGACAGTGCCGCCCGTCAACACAGCAATATCGCGCAGCATGGCTTTGCGGCGGTCGCCAAAACCCGGCGCCTTGACGGCCAGCACGTTGATCGCGCCGCGCAGCTTGTTGACCACCATGGTCGCCAGCGCCTCGCCATCGACGTCTTCGGCAATGATAACCAGCTCGCGCTTGCCGATCTGGTGCAGCTTCTCCAGGATGGGGATGATATCCTGCGCGGCGCTGACCTTCTTGTCATGGATCAGGACGTATGGCTCTTCGATGTTGGCTTCCATCGCCTCGGGGTCGCTGACGAAATAAGGGCTGATATAGCCGCGGTCAAACTGCATGCCCTCGACATATTCCGTTTCAAAGTCCAGGCCCCGGCTTTCTTCGACCGTGACGACGCCGTCTTTGCCGACCTTGTCCATGACCTCGGCGATAAGGTTGCCAATTTCTGTATCCTGCGCAGAAACGCTGGCGACATTGGCGATCTCGTCTTTGGTCTCGATCGGCGTCGACTGCTTCAAAATGTCCTGGGAGACGATATCGGCAGCATGCATGATGCCACGCTTAAGCAGCATGGGGTTTGCGCCAGCCGCGACATTCTTCAAGCCTTCGCTGACGATTGCCTGCGCAAGCACAGTCGCCGTGGTCGTGCCATCGCCGGCGATATCGTTGGTCTTGGTGGCAGCTTCTTTCAACAGCTGCGCGCCCATGTTTTCATACGGGTCTTCCAGTTCGATCTCTTTGGCGACAGTGACGCCATCGTGAGTGACAGTCGGCGCGCCAAACTTCTTGTCCAGGGCGACGTTGCGCCCTTTGGGTCCCAGCGTCGTGCTGACAGCATTGGCGACCTTGTCGACGCCCGCTTGCAGTTTGCGCCGCGCGTCTTCTTTGAATACGAGTTGCTTTGCCATATCTTCCTCCTGAGTTGGCTGGGTGTGACTGGTTACGGCGGGTTAGGCATCGACGATGCCGAGGATGTCGGATTCTTTCATGATGAGCAGTTTGACGCCATCAAGCTTGACTTCGGTGCCGGCGTACTTGGCGAAGAGCACACGGTCGCCTTCTTGTACATCCATGGGGATGCGCTTTTCGCCTTCGTCGTCATACTTGCCGGGGCCGGCAGCGCGCACCAAGCCCTGTTGCGGCTTTTCCTTTGCCGTCTCGGGCAAGACAAAAGCGCCGCCAGCAAATGTTTCTTCCGATTCAACTGGCTCTACGAGGACGCGGTCGCCAAGTGGGCGGATCGATACAGGCATTGTTCGCTCCTTATCTTATTCAGGCTTCACAAAATTAGCACTCTATACACATGAGCACCAACAATTCACGCTAATCCTAGCATGCGTAGCGCTGGCAGTCAATAGTCTTGGCAGGGGGCGGGGGTGTTTGCCAAAAAATATATGTTTTTCTTATGTTGCGTGGCGAGGAGCAGCGCGTCAATCCGCGATGTGGATGGTCAGCGTCGCTTGGGCGCGGTTGCCCACCTGGTCATAGACAAGCGCGCGATACAACGTTTCGCCGCTTTCGACAGGCGCGACATCCCAGCTATAGCGCCAGTCGCTGTCGCTGCCCAAGCGTTCGTCGCCACGATAAAATTCGACGCGGTCGATCGCCAGGTTGTCACGCGCATCTGCCACCAGTGTAAATGTCTCGCCGACGCGCGCGGATTCGCTGCTGTCCAGCGTGATAGCAGGCGGCGTATTGTCGAATGTCAGCAGCTTGCTGTCGCTTTCTTGCGAGCCATCCGCGAAGTCGACCACCAGCCGCAGCGTATGGATGCCGCTGAGCAGAGCTGTCTCCCAGGTCGCTCGCAGCTCGCCATCCGCCTCAATGCGCTGGCTTTGGCTGATGGTGAGCCAGCTTTCGGGGTCGGCTCCCGCGCCATACTCCAGCCGCCAGCTCCGCGCCCCAGGTCGGACGATCTTGGCTTGAATATCGACGCGCGCGCCCACATAGGCGAAGTCGGACGGCGCCAGCAGCCGGGCAGCTTTGGCAAGACCGCCGACGCCCTCGCTGCTGTAACTGGATGGCGGCAGCGGCTTGCCTTTTTCTTGCCACCAGTCCAGGATCTCATCGGGCGGCACGAAATAGACTTGAGTCGCGCGCAGGTTGTCGGGCGTGTTTACGCTGGCCAGCTGACCAGTGACGCTGTTGATTTCGATGCGCTGCCAACGGTCGTCGGGCAGCAACTGGCTGTTGGCTGGCACGATCTCGCGACGAACCGGGCAATGATCGGTGGTGGCGGGCAGCATGCCAGAAATCTCGCAGACCAGGTATTCTTCAATATCGGGGGGCGAAAGCCAATCTCGCGCCGGCAAACTGCGCTGCTGATGCGCCCATTCCAGCAGGGATTCGCTGTCCGCAAAGGTCTGCGCAGGCCGGCTGTGCGCAGCCAGAACCATGTCGGGGGAATAGCGAAGCAGCCAATGATCGCGGCCATCGGCGCTGCTGGCTTTGATTTGAGCGGTGGCTCGCGATGCTTCGCCCAGATTGCCAGACAAGATGTCGTTGACCAGGTAGGCCAGACTCGGCTGGATAAGCGCGCTGCGGCTGGCGGCGGCATCGTACTGCCACAGCAGCTGGCCCGCGGCGTCCACGATGCGCAGCACCGCCACGGGATTGCGTCCACGCAAGCCCTGGCTCGCTGGAGAAGTCGGCGCGCCATGCATCTCGCCCAGCGCGGCGATAACGCTGTAAGCATAAGCGGCCTCCAGCACAGACACCCCGCCACCGCCTTCCAACAGCGTCAAGGCAGTCGCTTGAGCGCCCAGGCTGTTAAAACCCAGCCGCCCCGCCAACTGCAGCGCGCTTGGCAAACCTGTCTCGCTGGCAACTTGCACAGCCGGCGGCAGCAAGCCACTTGACAGAGCTTCGCGCAGACTCAGCGGGCCACGCTCTTCGCCATCGGTGTTAGCTGGCGTGTAGCTGGTCGCGCCGGCATCGTCGGGATACGCTCGTGAAATGTCATACAGCATCGTGGCGGGCGTAGCGGTCCGGCGCGCAAAAGCATCCATGTAGACAAAAGGCTGCAAGATACCGGCTGGCTGTCGATTCGCCTGCGTCGCCTCGCCCACCAGACTGAGGATTTCGCCCGTTCGCGCATCTATGATGACCGAAGTTGCGAATGATTCCGCCGCCCGCCGCTGCCATGCCAGATCCAGCGTCGTCGTGATGGTCAAGCCACCGCCATCAACCAGACGCCGGCCATCCAAGCCCTGACTGTTCAGCAGCTGTTTCGCCTGCGCGCTCGCTACTGCCAGCAAGTTGGCGTTCAAGCCCGCGCGCGCTGTGGCGGGGTCGCGCAGAAGCAAGGTATCGAGTTCAGCGACAGCTGCCTGCGCCCTGTCGCTCTGCCCGGCGCTTGGCATGTCGCGCAGTAATTCTGCAGCCCGCGCGCGAACCTGGGCAGCATCCACGACTGGATCAAGCGGTGGTTGCGCAGCCAGAGCCGTCAGCAATGCCGCTTCGGCAACCGAAAGCTGGGCAGCCGGCTTGCCCAGAAATTGTTGAGACGCCGCTTCGATGCCCAAGATGCCGCCGAAACTTTGGCTGTTGAGCTGCCATTCCAGCAGCTGCCTGTCATTTCGAGTCCGCTTGATTTCGGCGCTGAAGACAAGTTCCAGCAAGCGCTTGTCCAATGCCCCTGACCGCGCCTGCGGCAGCAGGTTTGAGCGGACCAGCTGTGCCGAGCGGCTGTCATCGCGCTGCAGTGGCAGATCCAGAATGTATGCTGAAAGCTGCGCCAGCGTATCCAGCGCATTAAAGGCAGTCCGCTCCGCAGATGGTTCGCGCGCAGCGATCAGTTGGCTGACGGCGACCAAGTGTGCCGGGAGCTCGTCCAGCGGCAGCCAGCGAGCCAAGCTGGCGCCCGTTTGCAGCGCAGCGCCGTGCCGGTCGGTATATTGCGTGATTCGCGCCGAGTCGGCGAGCGCGGTTTGCTGCGGCGTGGGCATCACGCTCAGCGCGCTGATATACAGCCAGACCGACAAAGCCAGCAAGGCAGCCAGCGGCGCGGCCAGCAAGGCCAAAGGCAAACCGACAAACAGACAGGTCTGGAACGTGGAGCGGCGAGCGTTCTGCTTTTGACGGCGTTTGCGATGGCTGCGGCGGCGAATGATATGGGCGAGCGCGGGCATGCGCCTGGCTTAATCTGATTCGTCCGCGTCTGGCGCCGGGTCAGATTCACGGCGGATCACAATGCGCTTGGCGAAGTCTTCGGCTTGGCTGGCGGCATCTTCAGCGGCAGCCGCGCCATCATCGGCCGAGAAGGCATCGCGCCGCATCCAAAGCGCCATCAGCAGCGCCAAAGCCAGCAAGACGATCATCCAGGTGATGTCGCCGCGCTGAGCTTCCATGGGCAAGACGGCGTTCAATCCAGCCGCCACCGCGCCAACCAGCGCCATAATCGCGAGCATGCTCTTGGCTTCCTGTGACAATTTCATGGGCTTCCCATTCTCCCCAAGCCGGCGACAACACGCGCAAGTATAGCACAAACAGCAAGCAAGGCTATGCTCGCAGTCTGTCTCGCAACAATAGAAAGCCAAAGCGCTGCGGCAGGGCGGCTTTTCTTGGCGGCGCGCGAGGGAGCTAGGGTTAGATGAGACCGCTTCTCATACTCGCTGCACTGCCGCTATCGACAAGGTGCCGCTCTCATCAGCCACGGCAATGCGGCGGTCATCCTTCGACCAAGCCAAGCTGGCGATGGGCGCTTTGAAAACCGCATCCGCCAGCAAAGCGGGGGTCTTCTTGCCGACTTTCCAGATCCCCAACATGCCTTCCTTGCCGCCAGAAGCGAGCAGCATACCCTGCCGCTGAAATTTCAGATGCTTAATCAAACCCTGGTGTCCTTCCAGCATTGCGGGGCGAGTGTTTTCAGGCCCCTTGCCAGAACAATCCCAGATCACTACATGCGTGCCGCCGCCAGTCGCCAGATAGCGGCTGTTGAAGCTCCAAGCCAGTTCCAGCACCTTTGTTTGGTAGCCCCACATCTGCAGATCTTGCCCAGTATCGGTGATCCAGAAGTGAACCGTCGAGTCTTGGTCGCCAGTGGCAATGTATTTGCCATCAGGACTCCATTCCAAAGTGAGAGTCGAACCCTGCCATTCGAAGCGGCGCAGTGGCTCTGGCTCGGCCGGATCATACAGCACGACTCCATTGTAGGCGGAGATGGCGAATTGTTTGCCGTCATAGCGCCACTTGACGTCGGTAATTGTGCTGTTTGCATCAGGATATTCGCGGATCAATTCCCCGCTGCTGTTCCACAGGCGGAGTTTGCGCCCGGCAGCGGATACCAGCCAATCGCCCACCGGGCTGAAAGCGACGCGCTCGACCCAGCTCGCCCCACCGTCCATTTCGGCTTTCTGCGTTCCTGTCTGGGCATCCCAGATTCGCGCCTTGCCGTCTTGCCCGACGCTGGCGAGCCGTTGACTGTCTTTGCGCCAAGCGATTGCCATCGTGTCGAAGGCATGGCCCGGCAACCTGTGCTGAAGCGCGCCATCCGCGCCATTAAAGAGCATGATGGGGCCAGACACGCCAGCGACTGCCACGATTTTGCTGTCTGGCGACCATGCCAGCCCAATCGGATGATCGTCAATGGTGGCGCGCCATATCGCCTTGAGCGGCGGCTGCGCTGGTCTGGATTTGCGCTTCCGCTGTCTCATGCCGCGAGGCAATCACGGAAGCCGTTTTCGAGCGCAGCCCGGTCCAAGTTGCGCCCGATAAAGATCATCTTGTTGTGGCGCAGATCGTCACCCCAGGGGCGATCAGGGCGGCCATCAAAGAGCATATGCACCCCCTGAAATACAAAGCGCTCGTCCCAGCCACGCACACTCAACACGCCTTTCATGCGGAAGATATCCTGCCCCTGTTCGCGCAAGAGCGTGCCGAGCCAGCCATTGAGCTGCTCTAAATCAAGATCGCCGGCGAGGGTGATGCCAACAGAAGTCACTTCTTCATCGTGCTCATGATCAGGCTTGTACTCACGCTCCTCGAGTGGCGCGAGCGCAGAATCGGCGGCGGACAAGCGGGCGGCGAATTCATCGGGGTGATGTTCGGTGAACAGCATGTAATAGCCAGGCTGTTGGATCGTGAACTGGAAGACGGTCTCGCCGTTTTCCTTCAACACGAGCTGGTTGTGCTGCCCTTTGCCGAGGCGCATTGTATCGCCCCCCGCCAGAGCCTGCTCGTCTTCAGAAAAAGTCAGCACCGCGTCCATCAGGGTTGCTTCCTGCGCCGCCAACCCCATATTCGCCAAGGGCAAGAGCGCAGCGCCCATTGCCGGGTCGGGACCTTCACCCATCACCCAGTTGTAAGTCCCAGCGCTCAGTTGATAGATGCCCGACCATTCAAACGGATATTCTGGCTCCATGAACTTCGGGTCGATTTCCATCGCCCGGTCGAGGTTGAAGCCGCCCACATTCAAGATATTGTCCATCTCCACCACGGCATCGCGGGTGCGGTAGATTTTCGCCATGCTGTTCATGCTTTTGATGCGGGCTTCGAGTTTCTCGAGGTCGGCCGGAGCAACCAGATCGATCTTGTTGAGCAGGATTACATCAGCAAAGGCAACCTGTTCCTTTGCCTCGTCGCTGTCGTCAATATGTTCCCAGATATGCTTGGCATCGACCAGCGTGACAATCGCATCCAAATGGAGCTTCTGCTGCATGTCATCATCGACATAGAAAGTTTGGGCGACGGGACCAGGATCGGCCATGCCAGTGGTTTCGACCATAATGTAATCGAACTTGTCGCGGCGTTTCATCAGATGTCCGAGGATGCGTATCAAATCGCCCCGCACAGTGCAGCAGATGCAGCCATTGTTCATCTCGAAGATCTCTTCTTCCGCGCCAATGACCAGGTCGTTGTCGATGCCGACCTCGCCAAATTCATTCTCAATCACCGCGATTTTTTTGCCGTGATTTTCGGTCAAGATACGGTTGAGCAGCGTGGTTTTGCCTGATCCCAAAAAGCCGGTCAGCACAGTAACGGGCACTCGCTCTTCAACTGCATTCATCATGGTTTTGTCTCCTCTAGGGAATTGTCGTCTTCATACCGATATGCGCAGTCCACCTGCCGCGCTTGCGATTTGTCGCTGAATCCATCACCCCATCACCCTGGTCGCGGCGCCTCTTTCCAATCCATCCAAGCTCGCCGATGCCCCCGCTGTTGGGCATGTGGCGCTTCTTGACAGCGGCGCGCCTGCAACTGCCTGAACAGCCTCTGAATAATCAAATGGTTCATATACCTGAGCGTCGCTATAAAACTCCAGCATCTGCGCCAGATGCGGTTTGCGCATCTGAGTCAGCGTATCAATAAGCGCCACGATGGTTATCAGCAGGTGTTCGCTCCGCAAACTATCCAGGAGCGCTGCCAAGGCCGCCGGGTCAGCCAGCGCCGAGACGGGCAGCAGCGCATAATCGGCATCCAGCTGGCTCAGACGCGAGATAAGCGCCGCCGCCAGCGAACAACAGACACAGCCGCCCATCAGCCGTTGCCGACTTACTCCATCGACCGTCAACGGGACATCGCAGTTGTCGAGCAATACGAGCCGGTCGGTTTGCGCAGACAATTCCTCAACGAGCGCCAGCGTGAGCTTGGCTTTTGGCTGATGCAACAGCCCGGTGATGGCGACCAACTGCATGGCTATTCTCCCGCTGCGAAGGCTCCATCCAGCGCAAACAATGGGCGGTAGGCATCATGCCCATCACCATAGGTTCGGTTCATCAAGTCAGCGTACTCGGCGGCATAGGCTGGGTTGCTGCGCCAGCGCACGCCAAGATATTCCGCTGCTTTGACGATGCCCAGGACACCATGTTTGATTTCTTCAAAGGTGTAATCTGGCCCCACCGGGACATATAACCAGCGAGCGAGGTTGGCCGCCGTTGCCTGGTGGTCTGGCGCGCCGTCAGCACGGAGCGCGGCATAATGCAAAGGTTGCATCTGTGGCAGCCAGCGCACTGGCGTATTCTCCTGCTCAACATAGGCATAAAATGTGGCGACATCGCATTCCGGTGGTATCTGCACCGCGACCGCCGTCGCCAGCGCCAGTCTGTTTGGCTCGGGCGTCACCAGCCCAGCCGCTTCACCCAAGCCGCGCCGTACCTCCGACAGATTGGCGTTTTGCCGCTTTGCCAGCTCGGGCAGGCGTTGACACTGCGCCAATGCCTGGGCAGGATTCGGACAGTCAGCCGGTTGACGCAATGCCTTGACCGCTGCATAAAGCGCCGCATCGCTGAATGCCAGCAACGCGCCAGGACGGTTATCCGCATCGGGTAGATGCAAGCCGTAGAGCGTCACCGCCGGGCGCTCGACCACGCCGGGAACAGGCAGGGTGTCGGCGCAGTCGAGCCAAGCAGCATCCTGTGGCTGCCACAGCCCACGCAGCACCTGCGTCCAGGTGAAGCGTGTAGAAGAAGCCACAAGCCGCAAATGCGCGTCAAAGTCTAGAAAACATGGCAGCGCCTTGTGATGTTTGACAGACTCGGCCAGGTCGTGGCTGGCATTTGCCGGGACACCAACCCATTCGCATGGCTGGATGCCCGCCGCCTGATGCAGCAAGCGGCGAGCGCGATAGGCATCACGCGACAGCACAACCATTGCGCCACCCAACCGCTCCGACCAGGCTTGTTCGGCGAACTCAAGCGTTACATCAGTCGGCAAGACTGTGTCGGGAGGCAGCGCCAGCAAATCATCCAACGGCGGGTGGGCGTCATAATCCGCCCCGCGGACTGGCAAACCACCCAGCGCTCCGACCGGGCAAAAGCCGCCTAGCCACAAAGTTCCCCAGTCAACTGGCAAATTCATCGTGTTTTTCTCCTCGATCCATTACGCGTTCTGTTGGCAATCCACACAAGCGCCAAATAGCTGCAAGCGACTGTCCGTGATTTGGTGCCCCGTGGCATGTTCACTTTGCTGAATCAGATCATCCAGCGGTCGGCTGTCGAGATAATCCGCGCGCCCGCAGTCCAGACAAATGAAAAGCATCATCAATTCAGGCAGAGTTGGCACGAAATGGCTGCAGCCCAGATACCCATGAATGCGCCGGATTAGCCCGAGGCTTTCGAGCTTCTCGACCATCCGATAGACTGTCGCTCGGCCAGTCTTTGGACGCGACTGACGGGCGGCATCCCAAGCCTGCTCGGCGCTGAGTGGATATTCGCTGTGCGCGAAGATATTGACCAAGGTCTCTTGCGCTGTTGTCATTCGGAAGCCGCTTTTATCGAGCGCGGCCAGCCAGTCTTCGGGATTGACCGTTTTGCTGGGCATTACGCATCCCACCCTTGCGCTTCTTTATTGATACCCAGTTTCATTTACCTATTTATTGATACCATGTATCAGCTTATGTGCAAGAGTAGACTTGCAGCGAGTCGGGGAAATTGAGAAATTCCCTCTTGCGCTTCCAAATTGATACATTGTATCATTTCATATTGATACCTAGTATCAATAAACACACATTCAAGATGCTCGAAGGAGACGAACCCATGAAACGCCCCTTGCTGTATGCCGCGCTGCTCTTGGCGCTGCTATTCCCATTAATCGCCAACGCGCAAGACGAAGCCGCCTTCCCCGTCACGATTGAGAATTGCGGCTTCGCGGCAACCTTTGACGCCCCGCCAGAAAGCGGCATAACCATGAACCAGGGTGCCACCGAAGTTATGCTGGCGCTGGGTCTCGAAGAGCGGATGACAGGAACAGCCTATCTCGACGATGCCATCCTGCCAGAGTTTGCGGACGCTTATGAGACCATCCCCGTCATCTCGGATACCTATCCATCGCAGGAGGTGCTGTTCGGCGCCGACCCAGATTTTGTCTATGGCTCTTACAGCAGCGCCTTTGGCGAGGCAGCCGCCGGGCCTCGAGAGCAGCTTGCAGAACTCGGTATCGGCTCTTATGTATCACCTGTGGCTTGCGCAGATCGCTCGCTGCGCCCAGAAATCGCCACGATAGATGATGTCTATGGGGAAGTGCGCGATATCGGGGCTATCTTCGGCGTTGCAGACCGCGCCGAAGCGCTGATTGCCGACCTGCAAGCGGAACTGGACAATATCAGCGCGGTATTGGAAGGTGTGGAAGAATCGATGTCGCTGTTCTGGTTCGACAGCGGCGGCGATGATGTGTACGCTGGCGCCTGCTGTGGCGCACCGGGCATGATTATGGACCTGCTCGCTGTCGAGAATGTATTCGCAGACGCGGAAGGCTCCTGGGCGACGGTAAGCTGGGAAGAAGTCGTCGCCCGTGATGCCGATGCGATCGTAATCGTAAATGCTGATTGGGATACCGCCGCATCGAAGATCGAAACGCTGACGACCAACCCGGCTTACGCGGATATGACCGCCGTCCAAAACGAAAACTGGGTGCAGATCGACTTCAGCTATACGACGCCGAACATTCGCAATGTGGCAGCCGTCCGCATTATCGCCGAGTTCCTCTATCCAGAGCTGTTCGCAGAGCTTGACGAGGCAGAAACCGAGCAAGCCGAATCGGATGACTAAATCCGAAGTAGCAATGCTGGGGCGGCAGTCGTCTTTGACTCCCGCCCTGGGCAAACGCAAGACGCCACCCGAGCGCAATGCCGCCCGCTCGCGGCTGTTGATCGCTGTGCTGACGCCGTTGATATTGCTATCTATCACGCTGGCGGTAACAATCGGCCCCGTAGAAATCGCTCCGCTCACCGTCTGGGAAATTGCCTTTGGGAAAGTGACCGGCGCAGAGGGCGACTGGTCGAACGCGCAAGCCAATATCGTCTGGCTCATTCGTTTCCCGCGCGTTTTATTAGCCGGTGTCGTCGGCGCTGGGCTGGCAGTAATCGGCGTCGTGATGCAGGCTGTCACCCGCAATCCGCTGGCTGATCCGTTCTTGCTGGGGATCTCGTCAGGAGCGGCTCTGGGCGCTGTTTCCGTACTGCTGATTGGTGTATTTGCCGAGCTAGGCATCTTTGCCCTGTCGGTCGGTGCCTTTCTCGGCGCGATGCTGGCTTTTGCACTGGTCTTTTCGCTGGCCATTCAACATGGACGGCTGTTGCCCACCCGCATGATCCTGGCGGGCGTCGCCGTCTCGTTTATGTTCTCGGCGGTGACAAGCTTTATCACCATCAGCGACGACAGCAGCGGAGCCGCTCGCCGCGTCTTGTTTTGGATGCTCGGCGGCTTGAGCGGCACCCAGTGGGAAGACCTGACGCTGCCGGCGTTGGCGCTCATACTTGGAATTGTCCATCTGATGGGACAGTCGCGCGCTTTGAATGCGCTCATCATCGGTGACGAGACGGCAACTACGCTTGGCATCGATGTTCACAGATTGCGGCGGCGCATGCTGGTCATCACCTCGCTGCTGACGGGCTTGGTTATCGCTGTCAGCGGGGCTATTGGCTTCGTCGGGCTGATGATGCCGCACACTGTCCGCCTCCTCGTCGGCACTGATCATCGCCGGGTCCTGCCAATCAGCCTGTTGGCGGGAGCGCTGTATCTAATCTGGGTAGATGTGATCGCCCGGACGTTGTTCGCGCCAGAAGAAATCCCGGTGGGGATCATCACATCGCTGTGTGGCGCGCCGTTCTTTCTGTGGTTGATGCGGCGCAGCAAGGGCGCTCTATGACCCTCAATGTTCACGGGCTACGCTGGTCGGTCGCTGGCCGGCGGATTATCGACGATATACAGCTCTCGGTCGAAACGGGCGCCTTCGTCGGGCTGTTGGGGCCAAACGGCAGCGGCAAATCTACACTGTTGCGCTGCATCTATCGCAGCTTAAAGCCTGACGCGGGATCGATATCCCTCGATGGCGCAGACCTGCTGGCCATGCCGCCGCGCGATGCCGCCCGCAAGATGGCGGTCGTCTTGCAAGAGACCCCGGTGCAATTCGATTTCACCGTGCAAGAGATGGTCTTGATGGGGCGCACCCCCCACAAAAGCGCCTTTGACCCCGATACCAGCGATGATTGGGAAATCGTGGTGGACGCGCTGGCTCAAGTTGACATGCTGGACTTCAGAGAACGCAGCTATGGCACGCTATCCGGCGGCGAGAAGCAGCGCGTCCTTATCGCGCGCGCGCTGGCTCAACAGTCACAATTTATGGTGCTGGATGAACCCACCAACCATCTCGACATTCGCTATCAGTTGGAAATCCTCGACATCGTGCGCGAACTGCCCGTTACCACCCTGGCCGCGCTGCACGACTTGAACTTGGCGGCTCTCTACTGCGACCGCCTTTATGTGCTTAGTGAAGGACACGTTGTGGCGTCTGGCGCGCCGGACGACATCGTGACGGCAGACCTCATATACGAGGTATACGGTGTCCGAGCGAATGTCGCCACAAATCCAACGACAGGCAAGCGGCATATCACCTACTTCCCAGCGAGGGTGAGGGCGAGCGCATGAAAAAAGACACGGCTGTGATTTTGCTGGGACGCGGCGGCTATAGCAGCGCGCCCCGCGAGCAGATGAACCGTCTTGTTGAGGCGCTGCGCGAGAATGACGCCGACAGGCTGGCGACAAGCGCGTTTATCGACGGCGGCTCGCCCGCGCTGCCAGATGCGCTAGGCCTGTGCGCCGCGCGCGGTATGAGGCGAGCGCTGGTCGTGCCGGTCCACTTGCCGACCGACCGCAATCTCGCCAACTGGCTGGCGCGGGTTGTCCAACGCTGGCTGCACCATAACGCCGATGAGGATTTCACCGTTCACATGACGCCGCCGCTGGGCGACGCGCCAGAACTGGCAGGGGCGGTCCTGGCTCTCGTCGCGCGCTGTGCCGATGCGCCGATAAGGCCGCTGTCCGCCAATCACGCCAGCCCCAACAGCCCCGAATGGTCGCGAATCCCGCCCCACAGCTATCATGCGCTGCTCTGCCGGGGTCCGCGCTGCAACACCGCAGGCTCAGGTGAAATTGCACAGGCGCTCAAGCAGTGCCTGAAAGCGAACAATATGGGCGATGATGCGGTTCTCGTCGCGCAGACCGGCTGCCTGTATCCCTGCAACTTAGGTCCGATAATGGTGGTCTACCCCGAAGGTGTCTGGTACAGCGGACTGACCGAAAAAGGAGTCGAGCGCATTGTCGAAGACCATTTTGCGGGCGGTCGGGCTGTCGCGCGTTACGCCCGCTATCCGTCACAGCAGGCACAGCAACGTCCGGCAGAAGTTGAGCAAATATAGATTAATCTTGCGCCATTGCGCTATTCAGGGTCTCGACCTTCTCAAGTCTGAGGCAGCGTGACTTCCGCGCCGCTGACCCGACCAATCAGCAAATGCTTCTGTTCGCCGGCAAACCCGTTTCAATCGCCTCTTGGTAAACCAGATCTGCCGGGCATAGGCAGGGGGCGAGAGTGGATGCCGCATAGCGGTGTTACAATTCTTTGCGGCGATTTCGCCCACTGGGGGGGGGGGGGGGGGGGGGGGGGGGGGCGGGGGGGGGCGGCGGGGGGGGCGGGGG
>JAPOSR010000052.1 GCA_026709625.1 Chloroflexota bacterium | reverse complement strand
GAGGAGATGGAGTGTTTAGACTCATGAGAAGAGTTGGTGAGTTCTGTATAAGATCCATTGTACGGTATCGCCGTACCGCAGGTTCGAATCCTGTCCTCTCCGCCTTGAACCGATTAACAGACGAATACCGAATGGAGAGGTGCCAGAGTGGTTGATTGGGGCCGCCTGCTAAGCGGTTGTACCTGTTATAGGGTACCGCAGGTTCGAATCCTGTCCTCTCCGCCTTATCTGTCGAGCCGCTGCGTGTTGCTTTGCCCCCACCCCAAGCCCCTCCCCCAAAATGAGGAAGGGGCTTACCGGCTGCGGAAGCGCAGGGAAAACTCCCCTTCCTTCGTTCTGGTGGGGCAAGGGGCCGGGGGCTTGGCTGCCATATCTATGCGTTCACCACTCCCTCGCCCCACTCCCTCGCCAATGAAGATTGGCATTGTCCGAGCGCCGAAACCGCTAACCCCGCCGAGATGCAGCGCGCGGGCTGGCAGTCCATCCTCGACAATTTTGCGCGCTATGTCGAATCGACCTAGCGTCCAGATAGCGGCATGATCATCGCTGGCTTGATGTCGGGCACTTCCGCCGACGGCATTGATGTCGCCATTTGCGAGGTACGTGGACAGCCGAGCCAGTTGAGCGCGGACATCATCAGCGGCGCGACGTATCCCTATTCGCGGGATCTTCGCGAGCGCATCCTGCGCAGCTGCGATCCAAATCAGAGCTGCGCGCCCGCCATCGCCAACCTGCATGTCGAGCTGGCGGAAGTCTTCGCCGATTGCGTCCTGCGGCAGCTTGGGTTGGCGGGCATGGCGGCGGATTCTGTTGATCTGGTCGCCTCGCATGGGCAGACTATCTGGCACAATGCGCTGCCCACAGGCGAAGTGAGCGCATCGCTGCAAATCGGCGAAGCGGCTGTCATCGCCGAGCGCACTGGCATCACCACCATGAGCAACTTTCGCGCCCGTGACATCGCTGCCGGCGGACAAGGCGCGCCGCTAAGCAGTTATGTCGACTGGCTGCTGCTGCGCCACCCCAATCGCTGGCGCGCCATACAGAATATCGGCGGGATGGGCAATGTGACCTTTTTGCCGCCCCTGTCCGATAACGTTGCCGCCCCAGTCGCCTTCGACACCGGACCAGGCAATGCGCTGCTGGATATGGCTGTCGCGCAGCTCACCGATGGCGCGCAGACTTATGATCGAGACGGCAAATTGGCTGGGCAGGGCCGCCTTGATGAGGAGTGGCTGGACGAGCTGCTGGCGCACCCGTATTACCAGCGGGCTTATCCCAAAACGACCGGGCGCGAGACCTTCGGCAGCGCCGCGGCGAAAGAGCTTGTGGAGGTGGCTCTGGCGCGCGGCTTGGCTGCCAAAGACATCATCGCCACGTTGACCGCTTTGACCGCTTCCAATATCGCCGATGCCTACCAGCGATTCGCGCCCGCGCCAATTGCTGAAGTCGTCTTGGGTGGCGGCGGACGGCGCAACCCCGTCATAGTGCGCATGCTGCGGCAGCTGCTGCAGCCCGCGGCGATCTTGACGCATGAAGACATCGGCATGGACAGCGACTTCAAAGAAGCGCTGGTTTTTGCTGTGCTGGCGCACGAAACCTGGCATGGGCGGCCAGCCACTTTGCCCGCGCTGACTGGCGCCAAACGAGCCAGCTTGCTTGGGCAGATCACGCCTGGCGACAATTATGCTGATCTGCTGCGCCGCGCCTGGCGAGCCTAGCCGACTCGCTTGAGTCTTCCAGTGCGCTTGGCATAATTCTCCGCCGCGCGGAACAAGCGCAGGCCAATCGGCAGCGCCAGCGCGCCAATTATAAGCAGCGGCAAGATATAGTCCCACAACTCGACGATGCCCGCGCCTTCCAGCACAGCCGCCCGCGTTCCGTCCAGCACGAAAGTAACGGGCGATATCACGGCGATGGTTTGCATCCATTCTGGCAGCACCGTGATGGGATAATAGACGCCCGAAATCAGCAAGAACGAGGCTTCGACCACGCTGGTCATCTGCGCGCCGCGCTCTGGGTAGAGCAGCGGCAATATGCTGGCCACGATGCCGATTGCGATCAGCGACAGACTGCCCGCCAGGATGACCGCGCCCGCGCCCAGCAGGTTGGCCGCCGACAAATCCAGCTCGAAAAAAAGCGCCATCGCAATGCCGATCGCCAGCGTTGTGAGCAAGCTGTAGACCAGCGAATAGCCAGTTTGCCCGACCAAATGCACCCATCGCTGCACCGGCGCCATCAAGGTGTATTCAATCGTGCCTTCCCATCGCTCCCAGGCGATAACCTCGCTGGTGAGCATGAAGATATTCGATAGGTAGCGCCAAACCAGCGTGCCGATGATGAGGTACATGGTGAGGTATTGGACATCAAAGCCGGGCGCTGTGCCCGTCAGCACCTCTGCGCCCTGCGCGATAAACACCACCGACAGCCCGCTGGTGAGCGAATAGAAGAACCACACCACTTCCCAGCCCCAATAGCGCTTGGTCAGGTGCCAGTTGCGCGCCATGAATCCATAGGATTGCAGCAGGTCGAGGCGCAGGGGAGCGATACCGCGGCGCAGCTTGTCTTGCATAGGGCGAACTCCCTCAGGCTGGCGGCGCTGTGATCGCGTCATCAGCGACCAGCTTTTCGCCAGTTAGATGCATGAAGACATCTTCCAATGTGGGCTGCTCGCCGTTGCTGGCGATGCTGCGTTTGAGCGCGGCGGGCGTATCGGTGGCGACCAGCCGCCCTTCGTGAATCACCGCGACGCGGTCGCAAAGCAGGTCGGCTTCTTCCATATCGTGCGTGGTGATCAAAATCGTGGCATCGTGCGAATCTCGCAGCTCTTCGATGAAAGCGCGCACCTCGCGTTTGGAGCGTGGATCCAGCCCGGTAGTCGGCTCATCGAGCAGCAGCAGAATGGGCGAGGTCAAAAAGGCGCGGGCGATAGCGACCTTTTGCTGCATGCCGCGGCTCATTTCTTCCATTGGCTCAGTGTAGGTCGCGCGTTTTAAGCCCAGCCGCTCCAGAATTTCATAGGCTTTAACCTTGGCTTCCGCGCCCGGCACGCCATAGAGCCGCGCGCCATATAGCAGGTTCTCCATCGGGCTGAGTTTTTTGAAAAAAGCCGCATCCACCGACACGCGGCTGATTAATTGCTTGGCAGCCATTTCGTCATCGCGGATGTCGATGCCAAAGATCTGCGCGCGGCCACGGTCAGCGGTCAGCAGTGTGGAGATCAGGCGGATCAAGGTTGACTTGCCCGAGCCGTTGGGACCCAGCACGCCGAAGATCTCCCCACGTTCAATCGTAAATGACACATGATCGACAGCGGCGACTGGCGCTTTTTCACCTTCGCTGACGGCCGGCAGCTCGCCCGGCGCCGGCAGCTCCACCCGCGCGCCCAGCATCCGCTGCCAGAGAGGCGGCTGGGGCAGGTGGAAGAACTTGCTGATATTTTCGACGACCAGCGCCTTTTGCTCTGCTGAATTCAGCCGCGTCGACACCAAAATGACCTCATAAAATCTGGGCTGTCTGCGGCCGCATTGTAGACGCCATCTGCCAGCGCGTGAATGGTGACCCGCTGTAACCCGCTCGCCCCTTACAGAATCGACTGGAAGCGCAACCTGCGAGATTGAGTTGTCCGCCAACGCATTCGCTTGCGGGGTGTCGCCGCCTCGCCTCTGCGTGATCCCTCTGTGTTTCTGTGGCGAATCCTTTGCTGCGCTTGTCTTTGTTCAGTCAGCTACCGCTATGGATAAGATGCGCACTTTACGCTATACTGATGACAACTTGGCGGCAAGCGGTGGCGAGGCGGCGTGAGCGACAGCATTCTAGTAGAGCTTCCCCTCCCTTTGCTGCACTTGCAGCCGGAAGAAGATGATATCGCCGTCACCTCGGAGTTGGTCGAGCCAGAGGTCAGCCGCACCGACCGGTCGATCGCGCGGCGCGCCAGCCTGCAGATTCTGTATGAATTGGACAGCACCGACCACTCTTTCGCGACTGTGATGGACGCGCACTTCCACGCAAGCGCTGAATCCCGACAAGTCCGTCCGGTCATCCGCCGGCTGGTGCAAGGCGTGTTAGAAAACAAGCTGATCATCGACGCGATGCTGCAAGACTATGCGCCAGAGTTCCCGATCGACCAAGTGGCGGTCATCGACAGAAATATCCTGCGCATGGCTTTTTATGAACATCTCATGCAGCAGCGACATACGCCCGTGCCCGTGATCGTCAACGAAGCCGTGCAGCTGGCGCGGCGGTTTGGCGCGGAGCATGCGCACAGCTTTGTGCATGGCGTGTTGGGCGCGCTGATGACAGACACCGCGCAAGGAGAGCCAGAGGGGCAGGGCGCGTGAATATCTTCGGCATCGGCGCGTGGGAATTGATGGCGATTTTATTGATTATGCTGGTCTTCGCCGGCCCCAAACGCATGATCCACTGGTCGTATGTGCTGGGCCAGCATGTAGCCAGGTTCCGCAAGATCTGGGCGGAAACAGTCGATGTCGTGCAGAAAGAATTTGACGACGCGGGTCTCGATATCAAATTGCCGAAAGAGCCGCCGACCCGCCAAAATATGAATCGCGCTATTGCCGCTGCCGCCAAGCCGCTGACCCAGCCTGTGCAAGACACGCTTGACGAAGTCAAAAAAGATATCGACACCGTGCAGGAAGTTAGTGACACGCTCAACCAGCAGCCGGCCAAGACAACGCTCGCGCCCTGGAAAACAACCGCCAAAGCGGCCGCCAAACCCGCGGTCCCAGCCAAAGCCAGCCAGCCAGCCGCGCTCGAACCTGTCAAAATGGGCAGCTGGAGTGGCGAGACGAATGGCGCTAGCAGCTCCAATGGCAGCGCGCCCGATCTGGGCAGCTGGTCCAGCGGCGGCGAACAGGACCGAGCATGACCGACGTGTCCGAATTGCCAGAGGTCGAAGAGGGCCATGAGCTGCGCATGGGGTTCTTTGAGCATCTGGACGAGCTGCGCCATCGGCTGACGCGGGCGGCGTTTTCGCTGGTGGTCGGCACAGCCGTCGGCGTCTTCTTGGGCGAGACCATCCTTCGGTTGCTCTTGCAGCCGTATCGTGACATCGTAGCCGATTCTGAATTGGTCATCCTCGACCCAACCGGCAATATATTCATCTATTTCAAGGTCGCGTTGATGGTGGGCGGCATCTTGTCTATCCCCATGGTGACCTACCAGTTGCTGATGTTCATCCTGCCTGGTTTGACGCGGAAAGAGCGGCGCTATGTCTTGCTCTCGCTGCCTGCGACGACTGCGCTCTTTATCATCGGCGTCTTCTTTGCCTGGCGGATTTTGATGCCGCCGGCGCTCGGTTTCCTGCATGATTTTCAAGGCGAGATATTTGAGCCCGAGTGGACGGCGGATGGCTATATCAGCTTTGTCACATCGCTGCTGTTTTGGATGGGCGCGGCTTTTCAGACGCCGCTGATCTTCTTTGTGATATCGCTGCTGGGGCTGGTCAGCGCGGGCACACTGGTGCGGCAATGGCGCATCGCTGTGGTGGGCGCTTCGATCGCCGCCGCTTTGATCACGCCGACCATCGACCCCGTCAATATGTTCTTGGTGATGGCGCCGCTGCTGGCCTTATATGCGCTGAGCATCGTGCTGGTCTACTTCGGACGCAAGCTGTCTGGCATTGACCGCGCGAACTAAGAATCTGTCCACTGCCTTCCGCCCGCTCGCTGTGCTACAATCGCGCCGCCGCGCCCAGATGCACCGGAGATGCCCATGCCTGCATTAATCTCGCCCTATGGTGGCGAGCTTGTCGATTTGCTTGTCCCGCGCGAGCAGCTGCTGCAAAGGACCGCCTATGCCAACACGCTGCCTTCGCTCCAGGTGAGCCCGCGCATCGCCTGTGACCTGGAATTGCTGGCTGTTGGCGCGTTCTCGCCCTTGCACGGCTTCATGAACGAAGCTGATTTTCGCGCCGTGCTGGATACCATGCGTCTGGCTGACGGCACGCTTTTCCCCATGCCCATCACGTTGCCGGTCGAGCCGAATCCCGAGCTGCAGCCGGGCAGGCAGGTCGCCCTGCGCGACAGCCGCAACAACCTGCTGGCTATCCAACATATCGAAGAGATCTATGGCTGGGATCTAGAGACGACAGCCGCAGCCGTCTTTGGCAAGTTTGACGCGCGTCACCCCATCATCGCCGAGATGCACCGCTGGGGACCCTGCCAGATCAGCGGACGACTGGAAGTCTTGCAGCTGCCGCCGCATTTGGATTTCGCCGAGCTGCGCCGCAGCCCCGTCCAGACCCGCGCCGAGCTGGAAAGCTATGGCCGCTCCAATGTCGTGGCATTCCAGACGCGCAACCCGCTGCACCGCGTGCACGAAGCCTTGACCAAGCGCGCCGCCGCTGCCGTCGATGGCGTGCTGCTGCTGCACCCGGTCGTGGGGATGACCCAGCCCGGCGATGTCGACCATTACACGCGCGTGCGGGTTTATAAAACGCTCATAGACAACTACTACAAAGCCGACCGCAGCTTGCTGTCGCTGCTGCCGCTGGCGATGCGCATGGGCGGACCGCGCGAAGCTGTCTGGCATGCCATCATCCGCCGAAATTATGGGGCGAATCACTTCATTGTCGGGCGCGACCACGCTGGTCCAGGCAGCGACTCCAGCGGCCAGCCGTTTTACGGACCTTACGATGCCCAGGAGCTGGTCCTGCGACATGTGGACGAAATCGGCGTGCAAGCCGTGCCCTTCACCGAAATGGTCTACATGGAAGACGAAGATCGCTATGAAGAGAGCGCCAAGCTGCCCTCTGGCGCTCGCACGCGCAAGATCTCGGGCACGCAGGTGCGCGAAGACTACCTGGAGGCGGGACTTCCCCTGCCAGCCTGGTTTTCACGCCCGGAAGTCGCTGAGATCTTGGCGCAGAGTTATCCGCCGCGGCATCACCGAGGCGTCTGCCTGTGGTTCACTGGCTTGAGTGGTTCGGGCAAATCCACCACAGCCGAGCGCATCCTCAACTTGCTGCTGGAAGCCGGGCGCAATGTCACCCTGCTGGATGGCGATGTCGTGCGCACGCATCTATCGAAGGGGCTGGGCTTCAGCAAAGCCGACCGCGATACCAACATTCGGCGCATCGGCTATGTGGCGAGCGAGATCGTGCGCCATGGCGGACTGGTCATCTGCGCAGCCATCAGCCCTTACCGCGCGGCGCGCCAGGATGTGCGCAATCTGGTCGGAGCCGGCTTCATGGAGATTCACATGGCCACGCCGCTGGCTTATGTTGAAGCGCACGATGTCAAGGGTTTGTACGCCAAAGCCCGGCGCGGCGAGATAACTGGTTTCACGGGCATCGACGACCCCTACGAGCCGCCGCTTAATCCCGAATTCACGCTGACTGCCGAAGGCGCCACCGCCGCCAGCAACGCCCGTTTGGTCGTCGACAAGCTGGTCGAGCTAGGGTACATCTTGCCTCGCTGAGCCCGCCGCCCAAACACGCCAGAATGCCGCTTGCTTGAGCTCGACGAATGCCGCGCTCGCGCCATTGCAAAATCGCTGATTTCGCTCTACTGTTTCTATGGATTCGCCTAGCCCTTTGTTTGAGCCGCGAGCATGGATACGATTGACCTGCGCAGCGACACAGTTTCGCACCCCACCCCCGCCATGCGCGCGGCGATGGCAAAGGCGGCTGTCGGCGATGATGTCTATCATGATGACCCGACAGTCAACCAGCTGGAGGCGGATGCCGCGGCGCTGCTGGGCAAGGAGGCGGCTGTTTTCGTAAGCAGCGGCACACAGGGCAATCTCTGCGCGCTGCTGGCGCATTGCGGGCGCGGCGAATCCATCCTCATCGGCGATACTTCGCACATATTCCGCTATGAGCAAGGCGGCATGGCGCAGTTGGGCGGCATCCTCCCGCAGACAGTCTCTGTGCAAGCCGATGGCAGCATGCGCTTGGACGAGCTGCAAGCCGCCATCAACCCTGACGATGAGCACATGCCCAAAACGCGTCTGGTGGCCATCGAAAATACGCACAATGCCGCGGGTGGCGTCCCGCTTTCCGCTGAATACACGGCGCAGGTGGCCGACTTCGCGCGGCGCAATCGTCTGCGCTTTCATATTGATGGCGCGCGCATCTTCAACGCGGCCGCGGCCTTTGGCGTCGAGCCGAAAACGTTGGCAGAAGGCGCAGACTCACTGACCTTCTGCTTGTCGAAAGGGCTGTGCGCGCCAGTCGGATCGGTGCTGGTTGGCGATGCCGCTTTTATCCAACGAGCGCGGCGCGCGCGCAAGGTCTTGGGCGGCAGTATGCGCCAGGCGGGCGTTCTGGCTGCGGCTGGCTTAATCGCCTTGCACGAGATGCGCCTGCGTCTGCGCGATGACCACGCCAATGCCCAGCTGCTGGCGGAAGGCTTGAGCGAGATCTCTGGCGTGACGATCATGAGCCAAAACACCAATTTCGTAACTGTTTCGCTGCATGGTCAGGCTGGCGTCAATTCGCAAGACCTCTCGCAGGCGCTGCGCGAAGACCACCAGATTTTGGTCGCGGCTTATGGCGGCGAAGAGAGCCAATTCCGCTTGCGCACCCATTATTGGATTGACCGGGCGGCAATTGACAAGGTCGTAAAGGCAGTGGGCGCGCTGCTGTCATGATGCCCGAAGCGCCCTTCGACCCGCTTCAACACATGCGTGGCGAAGACGATGCGGAGACAGGCGAAACTCCGCCAGACAGCCAGCCGCCGCCCCGAACCATGACCGCCGCGCGCATTCAGCAGCGAGGCGCGACCGACCCCTTCTTTGGTTTCATCATCGCCGCTGGTCTGAGCATCGGTCTGACGCCCTTGCTGCCAGAAAGCGTCGAATTTCGTTATGCTCTGGCTTGGGGAGCGCTGGCTGGCGTGAGCGTCTTAAGCTGGCTGCTGGGCAATATGGAGCGCATCAACCAAGAAAATCCTGACGATATTGGCTGGGGCATTCTTTTTGGTGTCTTGCTGGGCATCCCTTTTTTGGTCTTCCTCAGCGACCAAGTGCTTGCGCCGACTGCCGACCGCTTGTTTCCTGATATGTCGCCGGGCAGCCTGCTGGCTTTCCTGGTCTTTGTGATGCCCCTGGCCGAGACGCTCTTCTTTCGTGGCTTGCTGCAGGGGCAGTTGGCATTCTGGATCGTCGGTCTGCTGGCCACGCTGTGGAATATCGTGCTCTTTTTCCCGGTAATGTGGGAAGCCGCGACGCTGTTGCCGGCGGTATCGGCGGTGATTATCGTGCTGCTCTTGATGATGAACTGGCTGTATGTTTATGTGCGCGCGCGCAATGGGCTGGCTGCGGCTTGGATGTGCCAGATCGTCGCCAACCTGATTATCTTTTATGTGCCATCGCTCTAGGGCGTCTATTCCGCCAGGTGCTCCAGCGGATCGGGCTTGGGCAGCGGCTTGACAAATCCCGCCAGGAAGACGAGCGTCAGTCCCGACAAAAAGCCGCCAATATGCGCCCAGTGCGCGACATCGCTTTCGACGCCGATCCAGCCAATCTGCTGCAAGATATCCATCAACAGCCAATAGCCCAAGAAGAAATAAGCCGGCAGGTTGACCGACCAAACAAAGGGGCGGAAGAAACCCAGCATGGTCTTTACCTTGGCGCCGGGTTTGATGACCAGGAAGCCGCCCATCACGCCCGCCACCGCGCCGCTCGCGCCGATGACCAGCCCCGTATCAGAAACGTTGCATGCCGTATTGCCCAGCGCGATGTGCGCCAACGTCGCCACCAGGCCAAATCCAAGAAAGGCCAGGGCAAATTTCAGGCTGCCCAGATAGCGTTCGACCACGCCTCCAAACAGATAGAGGAACCACATATTTCCCAGCACATGGGCGATGCTGCTGTGCAGGAACAAGCTGCGGAAGCTGTCTAAAGTTGTCGTCAGCAGCGATTGCTCGCCAATCTTGCACACTTCCAGCCCATAGTTGCGCAGCGCTTCCAACAAGAAGCCATCGCCGCGGGCGTCCACAGACAGCTCCCACAAAAACACCAGCAGGTTGATGGCGATCAGCGCCAATGTCGCTTTGGGGATTGTCTTGTCGCGGACTAGGACTGTTAGAGGAAACATGGCACGAGCCTCAGCATTCTGTATGCCTATACGATAGCAGAGTCGGGCGGTTTCGCGCAAGTTTATTGGCGCGTGCTTGGTGGCGCGATGAAGAGGGACAGCAAGAAGATGAGCGCCAGCCCGCTGATGAAGCCGCCGACATGCCCCCAGTGCACATTGATGCGCGGCGCGACCGAGCCCACCTGGTAAAAGAATTGCAGAAAAAACCAGTAAATCAGATACACCCAGGCTGGCACGCTCACATCATATTTGAAGACGGAAAGGATGACGATTTTGGACTTGATGCGCGCGGTGGGAAACAAAAACAAAAACGCGCCGATGATGCCCGAGATCGCCCCACTCGAGCCGATCATGACCTGTGGCTCTGGGCAGCCGCCCGCGCCAAAGAACAACTGACCGAAGTGCCCGCCAAAGCCGACCAGCAGATAAAATGCCAGGAAGCGCAGCCGCCCCAGATGTTCTTCAATGCGCGATCCAAAGACATAGAAAATAATCAGGTTGGATGTCAGGTGCACAAAGCTCATGTGCAAGAAAATGCTGCGCGCGCCGTCCAGCAAGGTCTCCGCCAGCGGCTGCCCAAACACCGCGCAGACATCCAGCGCATAGTTGCGATACACGTCTTCCAGCGGCAGCCCGCCCAGCAATGCGTAGGCGACGATGAGCGCAAACGCGGCGACATTGCCGACCGTGACAAAGAATGCCACATAGGGCCGGTAGGCGGTTGTGCCGACGATTTTATAGGGGATCATCGCGCCAAACCCTTCGTGGCCTGCCAGCAAAGCCTAGCGCAGGGCAAGTGGCGGGGCAAACCGCCTAGCGCTCGTCCAGGGGCAGCCAGGTCTGATTGCGCGGACCGACATAATTGGCTTTGGGGCGGATCAGCCGCCCGCCCATCTGCGCGATGACATGCGCCGACCAGCCGGCAATGCGCGCCATGGCAAAGAGCGGCGTGAACATATCGACATCCAGATCGAGCGTATACAGGACGATGGCGCTGTAATAATCGACATTGGGATAGAGTTTGCGCTGAATAAAATATGCATCGGCGCGAGCGGTCTGGTCCAGCTTGTCGGCGATATCGAACCACTTTCGCTTGCCGCTGCTCGCAGCCAGCGCCTTTGCATGCCGCTTGAGGATAGCCGCGCGCGGGTCGGGCGCTTTATAGACGCGGTGACCAATACCCATAATGCGCCGCTTGCCCGATTTGATATTCGCTTCGAACCAAGGCGCGACATGGTCGACTTCGCCAATCTCCAGGAACATGCTCATGGCCGCCGAATTGGCGCCGCCGTGCGCAGGTCCTTTCAGCGCGCCGATGCCGGCGACGATGGCGCTGTGCAGGTCCGAGCCAGTCGCAGTGACCACGCGCGCCGCAAACGTGCTGGCGTTCATGCCGTGCTCAGCCAGCAGCACCAGGTAGACATCCAGCGCGGCGCAGGCTGTCTTGTCCGGCTCTTCGCCGCTCATCATATAGACGAAGTTTTGGGCGACGCCCAGGTCGCCGCGTGGCTGTACAGGGTTTTTGCCGCTTACGATGCGGATCCAGGCGGCGCAGATGGTCATGATCTGCCCGGTCAGACGCAGGGCTTTGCGGGCTGCCACATCTTTGTCGAGCAGGTTTTCCGCATCGGGATCAAAAGCCGCTAGCATGGAAACGGCTGTGCGCAGGGCAGACATGCCGGATGTGTCTTTGGGCAGCGACCGCAGCATCTGCATGACTGTGGCGTCGACGGCTGAATTGGCGGCGATAGTCGCGCGCAGTTCATCATATTCTTGGCGATTTGGCAGCCGTGAATGAAAGAGCAGGAATAAAACTTCTTCAAATGTGGCGTTTTCGGCGAGGTCTTCGATTGCATAACCGCTATAAATCAATTCACCGGCGCTGCCATCGACAAAACTGGTTGCAATATCGGCAACGGCGATGCCTTCCAAGCCGCTTTGATTCGCCATCTGCGCTTTCTCCCCGCGTCCCGCATTCGCCAATCAACAATGCGCGCCAGTATAGCACTCGCCAGCCACAGGGACAATATGGATAACCAAGCCTTGCCCTGCCGTATTTTCCTGCTATATTACGATTATGGATTTTCGCCAGTCAGTCGCCGCCGCCAGACAAGCAGGGACGCCATGCGCCTGTCTTTGTTGCTGTTCCAGAGCCACTCACCGCCTGGGCGAGCGCGCTGTCTGACCTTCGTACTCAACAAACGCAGTCAGAACACGAGGAGCGAACCCACAGCGGTTGGCTTTTTTGTTTATGCGGGGCAGCAAGCGTGGAGCAACCATGAGCAGAATCTACCTGAGCGAATTCCAAAAGCAGCGTATATTCCACCAGCTGGAGCAGGCGTATCCAGAGGAGGCCGCTGGTTTTCTGCTGGGGCACATGGTCGCAGGATACATAGCCGCCGTGGATGTCGTCATTGATGAGATTGTCCCCGTGGACAATGTTAGCGATGCTGGCGAAAAACGCCGCCGTTTTGTGGTTAAGCCACAAGACTGGATGCGCCTCGAGGACCAGGCAGATGCAAGTGGACTGCAGCTGATTGGCTGTTATCACAGTCATCCCGACGCGGCGGCTATCCCCTCCGCCTTTGACCTTGAACATTCGTATCCGAACTTCCTCTATATCATCGTTGCGGTCAACGAAGGGCGGGCGACCGATATGCGCTCTTATGAGCTAAGCCGCAAAGGCTCGCACGAGCACATCACGGCGGTTGTGAGTGCCGAATCCTGGCAAGAAATCATGAGTTGGCCCCACACTAAATAGAAAACTAGGAGAAACCCATGTCAACAATCCGCATCCCCACGCCACTGCGCGCTTTCACAGACGGCGAAGCCAGCATAGAAGTCGCTGGCGGCACAGTCGGCGAGGCGCTGTCTCATCTCGTGGGGCAGCATCCCGACCTGCGCGCCCACTTGTTCAACGGCGCTGAGCTGCGCAGCTTCGTCAACATTTTTCTCGATGATGAAGACATCCGCTTTATGCAGGGCTTGGATACCCAGATCGCTGCCGGCGACAGTCTGCGCATCATCCCCAGCATCGCCGGCGGACTGGACTAAGAGGCAGGAGGTTGCATCGTGCCAGCATTGCATCAGCGACTCGCCGAATTGAGCCATGACGAAGTCCAACGGTACAGCCGTCATGTCATCATGCCTGAGGTGGGCATAGGCGGTCAGCGCCGCTTGAAAGCGTCCAGCGTTTTGTTGATCGGCACCGGCGGCTTGGGCAGTCCGCTGGCTTTGTATCTGGCCGCGGCTGGCATCGGGCGCATCGGCTTGGTCGACTATGATGTGGTCGATTTCACCAACTTGCAGCGGCAGGTGATTCATGGCGTCAGCACAGTCGGCAGGTCTAAGCTGGATAGCGCCGCAGCCCGCATGCTCGATCTGAATCCTGATATCAACGTTGTCAAATACAATGAGCCGCTGACATCGGACAATGCCTTGCGCATCTTTGGCGAAAGCTGGGATGTTGTCATTGATGGCACAGACAATTTCCCCACCCGCTACCTGGTCAACGACGCCTGTGTAAAGCTGGGCCTCCCCAATGTCTATGGCAGCATTTTCCGCTTTGAAGGGCAGGTGAGCGTGTTTTATGGCGAGCAGGGTCCTTGCTATCGCTGCATGTTCCCCGAGCCGCCACCGCCTGGTCTCGTCCCCAACTGCGCGGAAGGCGGCGTCTTGGGTATCTTGCCGGGCACGATTGGCACCCTGCAAGCCACCGAAGCCATCAAATTGCTGCTGGGGATTGGCGAGCCGCTGATTGGGCGTATGCTGCTCTTTGACGCGCTGGAGATGAGCTTTCAGACCATCAAGCTGCGAAAAAATCCCGACTGCCCGGTCTGCAGCCTCCCCAAAGACGATATTGAACTGATCGACTACGAGCAATTCTGCGGCATGCCAGCGCATGATCACAGCGAGTTCAGCGTGACTTCCGACAGCGCCGACATCGATATTCAGACTGTGACCGTGCACGATGTCCGTTCGGCGCTGGAAGATGGCTCGGAAGTGCTTGTGATTGATGTGCGCGACCCGCATGAATGGGACATCAGCGCCATCGAAGGCACACTGCGCATCCCCAAACCCGATATCCAGTTGGCAAAGAATGGCATCCAGGCTGGGCGGAAATTGTGGGAAGAGACGGTCTTGCGACAGATCCCGCGTGACAAGACCCTGTATGTGCATTGCCGCAGCGGGGTGCGCAGCGCCGACAGCATCGCCTACCTGTCAGAAGTCGGCTATGACCTGGACAAGATGTACAATGTCACCGGCGGCATCTTGGCCTGGGCGGACGAGATTGATCCCGAGATGGCGAAATACTAAAGCGAATCGCAAACATAACGGCGCAGGGGCGAGCCCTTGGGTCGCCCGTTGCGAGACTAGCCCGTCATCAAGCTCTGCATGACGCTATCTAGGGCAGACTTTGGCGGACGCAGGTCTTTGGCGCGCAGCTGCGCCAGCGGCGTTTCCACCAGTTCTTCGGTCTGCGCCAGGGTCGGGCGCGGCTCTTCGTAGTAGATCAAGCCGGTCGAGAAGATTTGCTCGCGCAGCGATTGTTCGAGCACATCGATGGCTTGGCGGCGGTTGCGCGGGTCGTGATCATTCTCCAGCTTTTTCAGGCGGATGAAGCTGCCATCGTGCATCTCCACATCGATAATATCGCCTTCGGCATAGTCGCCGACAGTGATCTCGTCTTGAGCCTGGACATAGTCGGGCGCGAGGATCTGAATCTCGTGCAGCGGGATCTCGTTGTCCTTGCCATAGGGATAGCTCTTGGTCGAGGTCTCGGCATTGTTGAAGGTCACGCAGGGGCTGATGATATCCAGCACGGCGGTGCCAGGATGACGCACAGCCGCTTGCAGCAGCGCCTGCACCTGCTTGGCATCGCCACTGAAGCTGCGCGCGACAAATGTGCAGCCGGCGATTACAGCTTCCAGCGCCAGGTCGATGGGCGGCATGTGATTCGTCCCATAATACTTCAGGAATTGACCCTCGTCCGCAGTCGCTGAAAATTGTCCCTTGGTCAAGCCATAGACGCCGTTGTTTTCGATGATGTAGACAAAAGGCACATTGCGGCGGATGACATGTTTGAATTGCCCCATGCCGATGCTGCCGGTGTCGCCATCGCCACTGACCGCGATGCAGGCAAGGTCGGTATTGGCGAGCATGGCTCCGGTCACCACGGACGGCATGCGCCCATGCAGCGCGTTGAAGCCGTGCGAGCCGCCCAGGAAATAGGCCGGCGTCTTGCTCGAACAGCCGATGCCGCTGACCTTGATGATATTGTGCTGCTCTAAGCCCAGCTCATACGCCATGCTGATAATCTGGTTGGAGATCGAGTCGTGCCCGCAACCCGGGCAGAGCGTGCTGGGTTTGCCCCGATATTCGGCGCGTTTCAAGCCCAGTTGGTTGACGCGTGGCGGCATGATTATCCCTCCTGTTCTTTGAGGTTCTGATAGATCCAGCTTGGCGTCATCGGCAGACCATCGCCCAGCGCCAGCGGACGCACATGCGAGATATTTTCGGGATGTTCCAGGCGGATGAGCTGCGTCAACTGCCCATCAAAGTTATTTTCAATGACGAATACGCTCTTGTGCGCATCGATGAAGTCGCTGACAGAAGCCGCCAGCGGCAGCGCCAGCACGCGCAGATAATTGGTGGCGATGCCTTCGCTGGCCAGCCAGTCGCGCGCTTCGCGGATGGCATCGTCATTTGTGCCAAAGGTGATGATGCCGATATCAGCCTCGCGCTCGGCATCAATGATCGGCTGTGGCAGCATCGCGCGCGCTGTTTCCATCTTCAGGCGCAGGCGCTGCATATTGTCGATCCAGTCGTCGCTGCGCTCACTGTAGGTCGCCATCTCGTCGTGGCCTGTGCCGCGCGCAAAATAGGCTGCGAAGGGATGCGGCGTGCCTGGCACAGTCCGGTAAGGAATGCCATCGCCATCCACATCCATATAGCGCCCCCACTTGCCATGCTCGCTGATGAAGCTGCGCAAAGCCGTTTCGTCCAGCCGCTTGCCACGATTCATCGCTTCGTCCGGATAGTCAAACGGGTCGCTCAACCAGTTGTTCATACCCAGGTCGAGGTCGCTGATGACGAAAACCGGTGTTTGCAGTGTCTCGGCGATATCAAAAGAGCGCCAGCCAAATTCAAAGGCTTCTTTCAAGTTGCCGGGCAGCAAGCAGATCTGGCGGCTGTCGCCATGTCCGAGGAAGTGGGTGAAGAGCAGGTCGCCCTGGCTGGTGCGCGTGGGCAGGCCAGTGCTTGGACCCATGCGCGTGATATTCCAAAACACAGTCGGGATCTCGGCGAAGTAAGCCAAGCCGGCGAATTCTGCCATCAGGCTGATGCCGGGTCCACTGGTGCTGGTCAAGGAGCGCGCGCCCGCCCAGCCCGCGCCGGTGATGATGCCCGCGGCGGCCAATTCGTCTTCGGCTTGCACAATGGCAATGGTATTTTCGCCATCGTCCGTTTGCCGCAGGTTGCGGAAGCCGATGATGCCATCGACAAAGCTGGTCGATGGCGTGATGGGATACCAAGCCACGACATTGACGCCGCCAAAAACTGCCCCAAGCGCGCCCGCGTCGTTGCCCGTCATCATAATCTTGCCCTGCGTGCCGTCCATGGACTCAAACCGGTAGGGGTCGCTCTTGGCGATATTCTCCGCCGTCCAGTCATAGGCCAGCTTGATGACATCGTGATTCATCCTGGCCGGCTTCTCGCGCCCTTTGAAATTGTCCAGCAGCACCTGGTAAATCAGGTCCAGCGGAATATCGAAGAGCTGGGCGACAGCGCCGACATATGTCATGTTCTCCACCAGCTTGCGAAACGCGGACGGCACAGTCGCCGCGCGCATCAGCTTCGTGACGGGCAGCACATAATAGGAGATGTCGTCGCGCTGGCGGATGATGCGAGCGATCTTGTCGGTGGTGATGCAGACACCGCCCGGTGGCAGGTTCATCACATCTTCAGGCGCTGTATCGTTGTTGTAGGCGACCACGATCTCGGTGATCTCTTTGCGCGCGGTATAGCCTTCTTTGCTGGCGCGAATCGTGTACCAGGTCGGCAGTCCCTTGATGTTGGAAGGGAAGAGGTTCTTGCCATTGACAGGGATGCCCATCCGAAAGAGCGACATCACCAGCACATTGTTGGATGTCTGGCTGCCAGAGCCATTTTTGGTGGCCACGGAAAAGGCGAAGTCGTTGATGACTGGCGCGCGCTGGGCGAGCTTGTTGTGGAGTTCTGTCTGGATAGCCATGAGGTTTGCGCAGCGGTTTGCGTCTCACTCCTTTCGCGGTTGTGTTGCCAAATCGTTCTGCGCGGCCGCCTGGGCGCCGCTTTCCAATCGCCACGGGGCTGGGTCGCGTTCGTGCCACAGCAGCCGCGTGTGTTCGATAAATGCCTGCCGCGCAAAGTCAAATTCGCCAACGCGGATGAGCTGCAAGATGCGCGCGTGATAATCCCAGACGCGCCGCAGATAGTCATAGTCCATGTACCTGTTGACGCCAACTTCTTCGTACAAATCCCAATAGGCTTCCAGTATGCCCAGCACGAAGGCGTTGTCCAGCCGCTTGAAAACACCCAGGTGAAAGCGGCGGTGCTCTGGATTGGGGATGTGGATGGGCGGCGAATCTAGCTTTTGGGTGGCGCTGTCGATGCAGGCTTGCATCCCAGACAGGTCGCTGGCGGTGAGCAAGGCGCAGGCTTCGTTCCAATAAGCGGCTTCGACATGATTGCGCAGCGATGCAAAGGACTCGAAGCGCTCGCCACAGGCCAAGGCATACAGCGCGCTCAGACGCACCGCCGGCGTAAAGTTGTAATGTTTGACGCGCGTGCCTCGCTTGCTGCGCACCTCGACCCAGCCCAGCGCCCGCGCCACTTCGAGCTGCTCGCGCACCTTGTTGGCGCTCATGTCCAGGTGCGTGTCAGCCGTCAGTTCCTGGATAGAGGGCAGGCGATCGCCTGGCTGATAACCTTGCCGCACGATGTAGTTCAGGAAGTCGGAGCCGAGATTGATATCGAGCATTGGTAGGATTAATGTGTTGAATGAAATGTTGTCATCAATTCTATCATTGAATGATTTTGTGTCTAGCACCAGTTTATTGGAATCATGGCAGCATTGCCTTGCTCCCGCTTCACCATCACCCCGCCCGCAGCCGGCGCATTTTCTCAGCTGCCCGTTCCAGCGTTTCATCGCTCTTGCAAAAAGCGAAACGCACATGGTTTTCTGCATGATGGCGGTGCTGGGCGCTAAAAAATGCCGAAGGCGGAATCGTCGCCACGCCAATCTCTTCGATCAGATGTTTGCAGAACTGCAGGTCATCCCCAGCAAACACAGCCGAGAAATCGCCCATGATGAAGTAGGTGCCTTCGGGCTGCATGGCGCTCATGCCCGCGGCGTCTATGACCTGCATGACCAGGTCGCGTTTGCGGCTGTAGAGCGCTTGATAGTCTTCATAATAATCGCTGCCCAGCGTAAAGGCATAGGCAGTCGCCACCTGCGCTGGATGGTTGGTGGCGAATGTGACAAACTGGTGCGCGCGCCACACGCCTCGTATCAATTCCGGCGCGCCATACACCCAGCCGATCTTCCAGCCGGTCATGCCAAAGGTCTTTCCCGCGCTGCCGATGGCGACCGTGCGCTCGAACATGCCGGGCAGCGAGGCGATAGCGATGTGTTGATGACCCGCGAAGACAAGATGCTCGTAGACTTCGTCCGCGATGACGATGACATCATGCTGGATGCACAGGTCGGCCAGCAGCTGCAATTCTTTCCGATTGTAGACCCGGCCAGACGGGTTGTTGGGCGTATTGAGGATAAGCGCGCGCGTGTTGTCGTTGAAGGCGGCGCGTAGTTCGCTTTCGTCAAAGGTCCAGTTGGGCGGATGCATCGGCACATAAACCGGCTGCCCGCCCGCCATCTGTATGCCGGGCACATAGCTGTCATAGTAGGGCTCGATGACGATGACTTCATCGCCGGGGTCGACCAAGCCCATGATCGCGCAAAAGACGCCTTGGGTGGCACCGGCTGTTACGATGACGCCGCTGGCGGGGTCGACAGCGAGGCCATAGAAGACCTCGGCATGACGGGCGACGCCTTCTCGCAAGGCTGGCAGCCCCGGACTGGGCGCATATTGATTGGCTGAATCGCTGCGCAGGGCTGTGACAGCCGCGTCGATAATCGCTTGCGGGCCGTCAAAGTCGGGACGGCCCTGCCCCAGGTTGACGGCATTGTGGCGCGCAGCCAACTGGTTGATTTCAGTAAAAATCGTCGTGCCAAAAGGAGCGACGCGCTTGGCATAGGTCGGCATCGTTGCAGTCTCGCTATGTGTGAGCCAATTCTGCAACACTATAGCACAAGCCCGCCGCCCGCCGCAGTGTCTGGCAGCGCCGCGGTTGCCAATGCCTTGCCGCGTTGGAAGTGGGCAATCTCGGCGCGCGCCTTGACAAAGCGGAAGTCGAGCCGCCGCCCC
Source organism: Chloroflexota bacterium (assembly GCA_026709625.1). Taxonomy (GTDB): domain Bacteria; phylum Chloroflexota; class Anaerolineae; order Aggregatilineales; family Phototrophicaceae; genus UBA6055. Next base: position 71,558 of record JAPOSR010000052.1, on the reverse strand, counting down.
GCCTGCAAGTCGCGTAGCCGCCGCCAGCGCCGCTGATGTTTGACTGGCTTGCCATCGCGCGTTCGCCAGCCCCGCGCCTGCCAGCCCGCCAGCCACAGATTCATGCCCTTTGCCAGATATTCCTGCGCAGTGAACAAGGTCGCGTCGACATCTGCGGGCAGGCTTTCCAGCGCCGCAATCGCGCCGATTAGCGTGCCTTCCAGCTCGCTGATGCCGGGCAGGCAACCGCTTATTTCGCGCGTTTCGCCGTCTGTGAGGATTACCGCGCTCCAGGCAGTCGCTCGGCGGCCGCGGCTGGCGCTGGTCGTCAGGTAGATGGTGAAGGGCGTGTCGGGCAGCGGAGCAGGCTGCGCCTCGGTTTGCTGCCGCGACCGTTTGCCGCGTTCCGCCACCGCCAGCTTGTCGCAGCGTTCGTTCAGGGCGTCGCCGCTGTGTCCCTCGACATAGCGCCAATGGATGTATTGCCCGGCTGTCAGCTCGCGGAATTCACGCCATAGCGCTTTGTTGGCTTTTGCTTGCTTTGCGCCGCGAGCAATATCAATGACATAGCGCGAATCGCTGACCACCGTGACCTTGACCGGCTTTTCCAGCGCTTTGATGCCTTCGATGACCGCGCGCAATTCCATTTGGTTGTTGGTCGTGTTGTCTTCCCCGCCGCTGATGACAGTTTCTTTCAACAGCTTGCCGTTGTCGTCGTTGGCGCGCAAGATCGCCGCCCAGCCGCCCGGCCGATTTGCCGCATGGATATCGCATGCGCCATCCGTGTAGATGGTGATTTGCATAGAGCCGCCAACTTGCTGTATGATGAGCGCAGTCTAGCACAGGTGGGCGAGAGCGAAAACTGCCGTGGCCGAAACACCCGATCTGCAAGAATTGCGCTATGAGGCGCTGTTGAAAATCACGCGCACGATGGGCGGCGTGGCGCTTTCGGGCGCTGTGCCGACGCCGACGCTGGAACTGGCGAAGCAGCTGGGCATATCCATCACCGATGCCTGGATGTGCTTTGACATCTATCGCGGGTATTTTGGCAAAGACCTCAAAAAGCAAGATCTGACGCGCATGCTGCAAAGGACCGGGGTAATCTTTCTGGGTGGCGGCATCGCCGGTTATGTCGGCATCCGCCTGGCGCAGGCGCTGCTGCATGACCTGCTCGAGAAAATCCCCATCGCCAATGCCCTCATAACGGGCATCGCCTTTGGCAGTTCGACCTTGCTGGTTGGCTTGGCTTGGCTGGCGCTGGTGGAACAGGCTTATTTTGCTTCGGCTCGCGACGCAAGCTAGCTCGGCTGCAGCGCCATCTGCCGCAGCGAAAGCGTGCGGATCAACGCCAGCAGAGCCAGCGCCAGCGCGCCACCGCCCAAGCTGACGAACAGGAATCCGCCCAAGCCAAACAAAAAACCGCTGCTCAATGTGCCCAGCCCGGCGCAGAATGCCACCAGCGTATCGTTGAAACCCGCCACGCGTGTGCGGTTTGCGCCACTCAGTGCGTCTGCCAGCATGGATGAGCCCGCCACATAGCCGAAGTTCCAGCCCAAGCCCAGCAAAAACAAGCCAGCTAGCAGGTAGGGCATCTGCGTCGAGAGCGGCGCGATGATGGTCGAGGCGATCAGTATCAGCGCGGCGATTATCATCATGCTGACGCGCCCATAGCGGTCGATGAGCCAGCCGGTCAGCGGCGACAAGCCAAACATGCCAAAAACATGCACGGCGATCACCAGCGACACTCGCGCATTGTTGTGGTCGGCCAGGTGCATGTGCCAGGGCGTTATGGTCATCAAGGTGCTCATGACCGTCTGGCAGATGACCATCGACAAGATCGCCAGCTGCACATTGGGCAGGCGCAGCAGATCGCGCAATCTGTCGCCGCCGGCTGCTTTTGCGCTGTCGCTGGGCGCATCTGAGTATTGCTGGGCGACCAGCGCTGGTTCTGGGCGCAGCAGCAGCCAGGTGATCAACACCGATATGAACAGCAGCAGACTGGCGATTACCCAAGGCCCGGTGGTCAGCTCGCTCAGGGCGCTTGCCTGTGGCAGCGCGGTTTGCGCCAAAGCCGACTGTGCCAGCGCTGGCTCGCTAACAATTTCCAGGCGCAAAAAGCGGGCGAGCTGACTGCCGGGTTGGATTAAAGCAGGCCCAAACACCGCGCCGATGGTGCCAGCGAAGACAATCCGCCCGATCATCTGCGCGCGGCGGCCGATCGGAAAAATCTCGCCCACGACAAAGCGGCTCATCTGCGAGCCACTGCGGGCAATGCCCATGCCTGCCGAGCTGACCAGCAGCAGCGCGAACCAGCCATTCAGCACCGCCACCAAGCCCAGCAACGCGCCCAGCAAGCCAAAGCCATAGGCAGTGAGCAAGCCTATGCGCCGCCCATAACGCCCCATGATGACGCCCATGCCATAAGCCATCAGCGAGTGTGAAAATGTGACCACAGTCGTGGGCATGCCCGCCGCCACGTCCGAGCCGCCCAAGATGCCCGCCGCGATGGAGTGCAGGGTGAGGATCGAAATGTGCGCAGCCGAAAACAGACTCTGCGAGACAAAGATCGTGATTAGCAGCCGATGACTGACGCGCAGCGGATATGTGGATGCCGCTTTCATTCCGAAAGGAAGTTCCTCAGCACCAGCTGCAAAATGCCGCCGTGGCGATAATAGTCGACTTCGACTGGCGTGTCGAGGCGCACAGTGACAGCAAACTGCTTCTGCGCGCCGCTTGCGTCGGTGGCGGTCACCGTTAGGGTTTGCATGGGTTCGACAGCGTCTGTTATGGGAATGTCAAATGTCTCGCGCCCGCTCAACCCCAGCGACTGGTATGAGTCGCCCGCGGCGAATGTCAGCGGCAGCACGCCCATCATGACCAGGTTGCTGCGGTGGATGCGCTCGATGCTTTCGGCGATGACCGCTTTGATGCCCAGCAGCAAGGTGCCTTTTGCCGCCCAGTCGCGCGATGAGCCCATGCCATAATCTTTGCCGGCCAGCACAATCAAGGGCGTGCCATCGTCTTTGTAGCGCAGCGCCGCCGCATAGATCGACATTTCTTGCATGGTCGGCAGGTAATAGGTCGTGCCGCCTTCGCTGCCGGGCACCAGCAGGTTGCGCAGGCGCACATTGGCGAATGTGCCGCGCGTCATCACCCGGTCATTGCCGCGCCGCGAGCCGAAACTGTTGAAGTATTGCGGGCTGACATCACGCTCCAGCAGATATTGCCCGGCTGGACCATTGATGGCGATAGCGCCAGCCGGCGAAATATGGTCGGTCGTAACCGAGTCGCCGCCTTTGACCATGACGCGAGCGCCCACGATTGCTTCGATCGGCGCGGGCTCGCGGGGCAGGTCGAGGAAGAAAGGCGGTTCCTGGATATATGTGCTGGCATCGTCCCAGGCATAGACAGGCTCGTCGGCGCTGGGAATGGCATTCCACTGTTCGTTGCCAGCGTAGACATTGGCGTATTGCGCTGTGTACATGCCGGGGTCGAGGCTGTTCTGCACAGTCGCCAGGATTTCTTCCTGCGAGGGCCAGATATCGCGCAGATAGACGGCCTCGCCATCGTCATCGTGCCCCAGCGGCTCGCTGTTCAGGTCGATATCGACAGTGCCGGCCAGCGCATAGGCGACGACCAGCGGCGGTGAAGCCAGGAAGTTGGCGCGTACATCTGGGCCGATTCGCCCGCCAAAGTTGCGGTTGCCGCTCAATACCGATGCGGCGACCAGGTCAGATTCGTGTATGGCGGCGCGCACTGGCTCGGGCAAGGGCCCGCTGTTGCCGATGCAGGTCGTGCAGCCATAGCCGACGGTGTGAAAGCCGAGCGCTTCCAGATGCGGTGTCAACCCGGCTTTGGTCAGGTATTCTGTGACGACTTTTGAGCCGGGTGCCAGACTGGTTTTGACATAGGGTTTGCGGCGCAATCCGCGCATCGATGCTTTTTTCGCCAGCAAACCGGCCGCCACCATCACTGAGGGATTGCTCGTATTCGTGCAGGATGTGATCGCCGCGATCACCACCGAGCCATGGGTCAGCTCGGCGCTTTCGCCATGACTTTGATAGCTGCCGCTGGCGCTCAACTGCTCCGCTTCCAGCGCGAAGCCCTGCGGGCCGAGCGGCGCGCGCAGCGCTTGATGAAAGGTCGACTTCAGATCTCGCACCAGAATGCGGTCTTGCGGCCGCAGCGGGCCAGCCACGCTGGCTTCGACTGTGGCCAGGTCGAGCTCCAGGCTGTCGTTAAAGGCGGGGTCTGCCTGGCTGTCGCTGCGGAAGAGCCCTTGTTCCTTGCAATAGACTTCCACCAGGCTCACGAGATCTTCGCCGCGCCCTGTGCGCCGCAGATAGCTCAATGTCTCGTCATCGACCGGGAAGAAGCCGACTGTAGCGCCATATTCGGGTGCCATATTGGCGATAGTCGCGCGGTCGGGCAGGCTCATGCTGCTCAAGCCGGGACCATAAAACTCAACAAATTTGCCGACCACGCCTTTTGCGCGCAGCATCTGCGTGACCACCAGCACCAGATCGGTGGCGGTCGCGCCTTCGGGCAGTTGTCCGACCAGCTTAAAGCCGATTACTTCGGGCATAAGCATGTATATCGGCTGTCCGAGCATCGCGGCTTCGGCTTCGATCCCGCCGACGCCCCAGCCCAGCACGCCCAGCCCGTTGATCATTGTGGTATGGCTGTCGGTGCCCACCAGCGTATCGGGCAGCGCCACCAAGCCATCGCCGCGCGCATCCGCATAAAGCTGCACGACATTGGCCAGGTATTCCAGATTGACTTGATGCACGATGCCGGTCGCGGGAGGCACGACCTTCAAGTTGTCAAAGGCTTTTTGCCCCCAGTGCAAAAATTCATAGCGTTCGCGGTTGCGGACAAACTCCATCTCGGCATTGCGCAGGATGGCGTCGGCGCTGCCAAAGACATCCACCTGCACAGAATGGTCGATGACTAGGTCGACCGGCACCTGCGGGTTGATTTTCTGCGGGTCGCCACCCATCCGCCGCATCGCGCTGCGCAGCGCCGCCAGGTCCACCAGCGAGGGCACGCCGGTGAAATCTTGCAAAATCACGCGGGCGGGGCGGAAAGGGATTTCGACCGCCTGGTGATTTCGCGCGTCCCAGCTGGCCAAATGCGCAACATCGTCGGCATGAAAGTGTCGCCCATCCAGATTGCGAAGCGCGTTTTCCAGCAATACCTTGATGCTGAATGGCAAGCTGTCGATATGGCCAATGCCCGCCTGGCTTAGCCTGTCTAGCCGATAGACCGCCGCTTTGCCACCGGCGAATGCGATCGTGCCGCGAGCGCCAAATTCATCGTTCATGTCCGGGTCCTCTGCCGCTGCTTAAATTTACAAATGCGCAAGCCCAGTGTAACAGGGTTCGGCGCGCTTGCCAGCCTGCCAGTTCGCCGCGCGGCAATTTACAAAGCGCGTCTGTTCGGCTAGACTGGCGGATATATCGTCCAAAAATCCGCAAAAGGCGCAGCCGCCCATGGCAAAAAACCCATCCAGCCGCACGCGGGCCGCCCGGCAACGCCGTCAGCGTCAGCGCCGCCAAAGCCGCAGCATCCTCCTGATAGCCGCGATTGTGGCGGTGACTGTGGTCCTGTTCGCTGTGATTGTCGTGTCGAACCAACCAGTCGATGCGCATATCCCCGACGACCTGTCCGCTGCCTACGCGGGCATCACCCGTTCCTATTCGCGCGATGGCTATCCGCAGCTGGGCGATGGCGAAGCGCCGGTGACGCTGGAAGAATACGCCAGTTTTGCTTGTCCGGGCTGTCAGCAATTTCATGAGGATAGTCTGGGGTCGGTGCTGGAACGGGTGCGGGCGGGGCAGGCGCTCTTTACCTATGTGCCCCTACAAACCGGCAGCGTTCCCAATGCGCAGGGGGCGGCGCGCGCGGCATTGTGCGCCGGGCAACAAGGGTTGTTCTGGGAGATGCACGACCTGCTTTTTGACTGGCAGACACGCTATGGCAACACGGCTTTTTCGCAGAATCGCTTGCTGGCCGCCGTGAATGGCTTGGGCATGCGCGAGAGCCTGTTCACCGGCTGCTTCAATTCCAGCGCCATAACCGCGACTCTGGCCGCGGCGCTGAACGAAGATATTTCCACAACGCCGACTCTGCGCGTCAATGGCGTAACGCTCGAAGCTGGACAGGCGCTGCCCACCACCGCGACCATCCTTGGCGCAATCGACGACGCCACGCCCGATGACTGGAGGCTGCCGCAAACGCCGCCCGAAGCGCCGCCGACCAGCGAGGCAGTGGCAGCGACTGACGAGCCAACCGCCACGCAGCCAGACCCAACCGTCGAGCCGACTATTGAGGTTGTCGAGACGGAAGTGGAAACAATTCCGGATTCGCCGGCGGCGACTGGCGAATCTGCGCCGGCGGGCTGATGCGAGCTGGCTTATGTCTGGCGCGCCAGCATGGGTCCCAGATTGCGCCCGCCCAGCAAGTGCAGATGCAGATGAAAAACTTCTTGCCCGCCGTGCTCGTTGCAGTTGACAATCAGCCGATAGCCGTCTTGGGCGATGCCTTCTGAAGCCGCGAGCTTGGCGGCGACCCGCAGCAGCCTGCCCAAAGCCGCTTCGTCCGCGGGCATGACATCGTTGACGGTGGCGATCTCGCGCTTGGGGATGATGAGGATGTGCACGGGCGCTTGTGGCGCAATATCACGAAATGCCAGCGTCAGGTCGTCTTCATAGACGATGTCGGCAGGGATTTCGCGGGCGATAATTTTTGCGAATAGGCTGCTCATTGATTGCCTCCACTTGCTTTACATGACCATGCCGCCATCGACAACCAGGGTCTGTCCGGTGATATAGGCGGCGCGGTCGGACGCCAAGAATGCGACTGCATGGGCGATATCCGTTGGCGCGCCCAGCCTGCCCAAAGGAATCGCCGCCAGCGCGCCCTGCTTGAGCTCGGGCGACAAATCGGCTGTCATCGCGGTGTCGACGAAACCTGGCGCGAGCGCATTGACGCGCACGCCGCGGATTGCCAACTCTTTCGCCAGCGACTTGGTCAAGCCGATTATGCCGGCTTTGCTGGCGGCATAGTTGGTCTGCCCGCCATTGCCGGCCAGTCCGACTACGCTGGTGATATTGACGATGCTGCCGCTGCGTTGGCGCATCATCAGGCGCGCCGCGGCTTTGCAGCACAGCCAACTGCTGCGCAGGTTTGTCGCCAGCACATCATCAAAGTCGGCTGGCTTCATCATCATAATGACATTGTCGCGCGTCATGCCGGCGTTGTTGACGAGGATATCCAGCCCGCCCGCCAGCGCCCGGGCTTGTTTGAATAGCTGCGCCACCTGCGCTTCGTCGCTGACATCGGCTTGCAAGGCGCGCGCCTCGCCGCCCTGTGCTGCGATCTCCGCGACGACTTCGTCCGCCGCCTCGCCGCTGCGATTGTAGTTGACCAGCACAGTTGCGCCGCCAGCCGCCAGTTCAAGGCAGATTGCTCGGCCGATGCCGCGTCCCCCGCCTGTGACCAAGGCTGTTTTTTCTGCGAACAGTGTCATGGCACATTCCTCGCTGTCTGTATCCGCTTTGGCGCTGCGCAGGCTGTCAGTCTAGCATCCGCCGCTATCGGGGGCTATGGCCGTCCGCCCACCCAGCCGATTAACTTGATCTGGCCCCGCAGGTCGCTGGTCAGGCTGGTCGCGCCGAATCCATTGGTGCTGGCGACATAGACATCGCTGCGCCCGTCCACGCGCGGATTCACGCCACTGAAGGCCAGGTACTCGCCATCTGGCGAATATTGCGGGTCGCACATGGTCGGCGGTGGGCTGCCATTCGCGATTGATTCGAAAGCGCCATTTTTGACGCGCACGCCATAGGGACAGTTGCCGCCGCTGCCGCCGATCGCCAGGCGTCCGCCATTGGGCGACCAATCCGCCACCATGCCAAAGCGCGGGAATGCCAGGCTGAAGTCTTCCGCCACCAACGTCCCATCCGCCAGCAGCAGGGCGGCGCGATTGTCGGTGTCCGCCAGCTGCGTCAACACGCGGATCCCGCTGGGCGACCAGGCTTCGGATACATAGCTGGTCGCCGAGTCGTCGGGCAAACGCAGCGCGCGCGCTTCGCCAGTTTCGATAGTTGCCTGCCAAATGCGCCGCTGCGGATTCAGCAAATCAAACGGGTTGCCGCTGGAAAAAGCCAGCAGCGATTCATTAATCCAGCTTGGCGCTTCGTGTGTTTTGACATCGGACAAGCGCGTTGCCTCGCCACTTGCCAGCTCGTGCAGATAAATTTGCCCACTGTTGGGCGGTGGCTGGCGGCGCGCGTCGCAGGCATCGGGCTGGTTGGGGTTCCAAGTCGGGCATTCGGCGCGGTCGGAGACAAAGGCGATATAGCGCCCATCTGGCGACCAGCTTGGCCAGAATTCATGCGCATCGCTGTGGCTGATTCTTGCGCTGCTGCCGTCACGCATGTTGACAAGGAAGATATCCAGGTCAAAACCCATGGCGGCTGTCAAAGCGAGTTGCGAGCCATCGGGCGAAAAAACCGGTTCAGAATAAATGCCGCGCTGCAGCAAGGGGTTTGCGCCCGGCAGCACCCGCGCGACGAGCCCCAGGTTCATATTAAAAATGTACAAGCCAGCCTGGCTTGGGCTGTCGGCTTCTCGCGCAAATGCCAAGGCATTGCCGCGTGGCGCCAAGAAGACTTCCAGCAGCTGCGCCGATTGCAGCTCGAGGACGGGAATGCGGGGAAAGGCGCGCGCTGGCGAGGCGAAATAGAGCGTCTGGACGCCAGTGAAGGGCAGCGCGGTGGCGATATTGCCGATGGTCTGTTGGCGGTTGGCGCTGATAAATGCCACAAGCGGGCTGCCAGTGCCTTCGCGGACCGCATCCGGCAGGTCGAGCAGCTCCCAGTTGTCAAAGACCAGCTGGGCGGACGGCGGCGGCGCAATGGTTGGCTTGGGCGTGCGGGACGGAGTGGGCGAGCTTGTCGGCGTCGCGCTGGGCAGCGGACTGGGCGTTGCTGTCGGCGTCGCGGTGGGAGCGAGTGTGGCGGTGGGCGTCGCGCTCGGCAGCGGCATTGGCGTCGCAGTTGCGGTGGGGGTGGCGGCCGGCTGGCTGAACGCGCTGCATGCCCCCAGCACGAGCAGGGCGAAGAACACTGGCAGCCCGCGTGGCATAATCGGCTGGCGCATTAATCAGCCGCGCCGGACGCGGGTTTTTCCGCTGCGGCGGCAGCCAAAACCAGCTCCAGCGCCGTCTGCATGTCGTTGACGAAGCGAATCTGCACATCACGCAGCGCGGCTTTGGGCAGATCATGCAAGTCTTTTTGGTTGTCTTTGGGCAGGATGATCTGGGGAATGCCGCGGCGACGGGCTGCCAGGATCTTTTCGACGACGCCGCCCACCGGCAAAATTGTCCCGCGCAGGGTGATTTCGCCGGTCATAGCGATGTCGGCTCTGGCGGCGCGGTCGGTGAATGCTGAAATCAGCGCTGTCGTCAGGGTGATGCCCGCCGAGGGACCATCTTTGGGCACGGCACCTTCGGGCATGTGAATATGAATATCCACAGCTTCGAAGCAATCGGCTTCCAGGTTGAATTGCGCTGCCCGCGCTCGCAGGTAGCTCAAGGCAATATGCGCCGATTCTTGCAGCACATCGCCCAGCTGCCCGGTCAGTGTCATATTGCCTTTGCCGGGCACCAGCGTCGCTTCGACTGTTTGGATCTCGCCGCCGTTGGGAGTCCATACCAATCCGCTGACGATGCCGACCGCGTCGCTGCGATTGACCTTGGAATCCAGTATTTTGGGCGGCCCCAGCAGCTTCTCGACCGTGGCAGGCAGGATGCGCCGCGGAAAGGCAAGGTCTGCCGCTATTTTGCGGGCTGTCTTGCGGCAGACCTTGGCGATTTCGCGCTCTAGGCTGCGCACGCCGCTTTCGTATGTGTAATGACGGATGACTTGCCGCAGCGCCGCTTGCGAGAAGCGAATGTTCGCCGCCACGATGCCATGGGCTTCCAACTGCTTGGGGATCAAAAAACGCCGCGCGATTTCAATTTTGTCTTCTTCAGAATAGCCTTTGAAATCGATGACTTCCAGGCGATCTTCCAGCGCCTCGGGGATGGCATACAGGTCGTTGGCGGTGGTGATGAAGGTTACATGGGACAGGTCGTAAGCGACTTCCAGATAATGGTCGACAAATTTGCTATTTTGTTCAGGGTCGAGCAATTCCAGCATGGCTGAGGCTGGGTCGCCGCGAAAATCAGCGCTCATTTTGTCGATTTCATCCAACATAAAAACAGGGTTAATTGATTCGGCGCGTTCCATCTGCTGCAAGATGCGCCCGGGCATAGAGCCGATGTAGGTGCGCCGGTGCCCGCGAATCTCGGCTTCGTCGCGCACGCCACCCAGGCTGATGCGCAAAAACTTGCAGCCCAGCGCATCGGCGATGCTCTTGCCCAGCGATGTCTTGCCGACGCCGGGCGGACCGACAAAGCACAAGATGGGGCTTTTCATTTTGTCCCGAGCCAGCTTGCGCACAGCAATGTGCTCGATGATGCGCGTCTTGACCCGGTCCAGTCCATAATGCGCCTGTTCCAAAACCGCTTCGGCATGCGCCAGGTCCAGATTTTCTTCGGTTATGACCTGCCAGGGCAGGGTCAGCAGACGATCCAGGTAGGTGTGAATCACGCCTGATTCTGGCGACATTGGCGGGATGGCATGCAGGCGCGAGACTTCTTTCAGCGCCTTTTCTTGGGCTTCGGCGGGCAGGTTTGCCTTGTCGATGCGCTCTTTCAATTCATTCACTTCTTGCTGGAAGACATCGCTTTCGCCGAGCTCCTGCTGGATGACGCGAAGCTGTTCGCGCAGGTACATTTCGCGCTGGTTGGCGGCGATCTCTTCTTGCAAGCGCGAGTGAACTTCGTCGCGCAGCTCGCTTTCGCGCAGCTCAGCCGACAAAAGCAATGTCAGCAAATCCAGCCGTTCCTGGATAGCTACCAGCTCGAGCAGCTGCTGCATTTCATCGGCAGGCAGCGGCAAAGTCGCAGCCAGCGCATCGCAGAGCAAGCCCGGTTCGTCCAGCGACAAGATGTATTTGACGACGTTTTCCGACAGCGCCTCGTGGAACTGGCTGCTTTGTTGAAAAAGCTCGCGGAGCAGCTCGACCTGCGCGCGCTCATCGGCTGTTGCCATGTCTTCATCCAGTGGACGGACGCGGACGACCGGGCGGTTTTTATCATGCCGCGCCGATACGATGCGCACCCGCCGCCGACCTTGGACGATGGCATAGGCGCCTTCGCCCGGCCGGTTGACGAATTCGCCCAGCGCGACCTCCGTTCCGATGCGGTGTATATGCTCAAGCGTGTTGGGACCTAGCGGGCTGACGGATAGTTTGCAGGTGATGACAGTCTGCCCGCGCCGCTTGGCGCCAAGCGCCGACTCTTCAAAGTCTTGCGAGGCGAGCGGGATCATGCTCAAGACATGCGGGAAGACGACCTGCTCGGGCAGAGCCAGCAAGCAGCGTTCGAAGGTGCCATCGCGTTCCAGCCTGGCATTGTGGATGTCGTTGAATATGCGAGTCTTGTTGCCGGGCAAGTCGCATCCTTTTCATCAGCGCGGCCGATGCAGACCATTCTAGCACAGACGGGCGCGAGTCATTGCCGGCAAGCAATTCAAAAAAACTAACCGCCGAATAGACCGAGTTTGTTTGGAGTATTGGGAGGGCTGGGCCAAGTCCGGCGCCACACAGGTCCCGCAGCCATGACTCTTTGCGCCTTTGTGATTGGTTTGTTGCGGCGCTTGCCTGGCTCTGCTGGGCAAAAGCGACACAGTGGCGATTGTGCGCCTGTCGCCCCAGCGGCAAACGCGGCTGTGCCGGGTGGCTCGGCACACTTGCGCGGCGCTTTTTCCAACAGTAGACTTATGAGCAGCCCGGCTGGACGAGATGACTGCCAATGCCAATCCCGCGCCTGCCAGCTTTGATCGCCGCCGCTGTGGGCATTTTGCTCGTCGGCGTCGTTGGCGCGCTGCTGCTGGCTCCACCACTGCCTCTGATACGTTCCGCTCGTTTCGACCGCGCAGCCATCAGCCCGAATGCCGATGGTGACAACGATGTCGCGACATTTGCCTATTCACTGGCGCGCCCGGCGACCATCAGCCTGTCGCTGAGGGCAGAGTCGGGCCGTCAATTTTATTTTCGCGAGCGGCAAGCCCGTGGCGAAGGCGAATACACGGTGCAGTTCAGCGGCGTTGTCGATGGCTTTCTGCGCGATGGCGAGTCTGTCGCTGGCACGGTCGAGCGGCGACTCATTCCCAATGGCAGCTATACCTGGCAGCTGGAAGCCAGAGCCGGCGACGAGCAAATGCGCGCCCAAGGCAGTCTCTTGATTGAAGATGGCGATAGCCCGCTGCCGATCATGTCGGAGTTTGCGATCGCCCCGGCGGTTTTTTCGCCCAATCAGGATGGCGTCGCCGACCGCGTCAGCATCAATGTGTATCTGCTCAAGGATGTTGCGCGGCTGGATATCTTTCTGCTGGGGCCTGACAATGCGCGCATTCCCATCTCAGCGCGAGTCGAAGAACGGGGCTATGGCGAGGCGGGAAGGCATCGCTATGATTATGAAGGCGGCATTGATCTGGGTGTCGACCCACCGCCCGATGGCGCGTATACGGTTGTCGCGCTGGCGCAGGACCATGTCGGGCAGCGAATCCGCCGCCAGGGGCAGCTGACGATTGAACAGGGCGGCAAACCGTATGCCGAGATCGTGCCGCAGTCGCCGGGTGTTGATGTCGCTTTTGCTGTGCAGCCCTACAATGCGCGCCATATTTCCAGCGCTGCGGGATTGGGCAAGCTCTTGCCGCTGCCCGATGATTCGGCTTCTTTTGCCCATTCGCAGCAAATCACCGCGCCAATCAACAGCTTGTTGGTCTTTCGTCTGACTGTTGAGAATTATGGCGATGTGCCCATCCGCACCAGCGGTCCGCCACCGGGCACGGTCTATCGGCAAGATCAACTGGCCGGCAGCCTAGATTTCTTTGACGAGTCGGGCGCTTGGCGGGTCGGCGTTCAATGCGAAACCTCGACCAGCAGCTTCCCCTGGCGCTGGGCGATCGCTCCTGAGGCGGCGCTGACAGCCGCGTTTGACGAAGCCAGTGGCAATACGTATCGATACCTGCCGCCGGGAAAACGCGCTGTGGTCTGGGGTGGCATCCAGCTGACGCGAGTCGCGGCGCGCAACCCGCAGAATTGCTGGGCGGGGCTGATCCATGAAGATGTCGCCATCAGCCTGCGCAACAACCATGTCGGCCTGCGCTCGGTCATGATCGTTGACCCCGCGGGCGACACCGCCAGCCAATGAGCGACGCGGACTCGGCTCTGGATCTCGCTGTCGTCATCGTCACCTGGAACAATGCCGCGGTTATCTTGCCGGCGCTGCAAAGTTTGACAGCCGACCTGGAGACTACCGACCTGCGCCATACAATCTGGCTGGTCGATTCGGCTTCGAGCGATGCGACTGTTGGCCTGGCGCGCGCGCATTATCCGCAGGTCAAGCTCTTGGTCTGCGAGCGCAATGTTGGCTTTGGGGCGGCGAATAATCGGGCATTGCGCCGTTTGGGCTTTGGGGGCGGCGCCAACAGCGACACGCCAGCCGCGGTCTATTTGCTGAATCCCGACACGCTTGCGCAGCCGGGGTCGACGCAGCGCCTGTACAACACGCTGATGAGCAATCCGCAGCTGGGCCTGGTGGGCGCGCGGTTGAGTTATGCGGATGGCAGCTTCCAGCACAGCGCTTTTCGCTTTCCTGGCTTGCGGCAGATATTTTGCGATCTGTATCCTGTGCCCGACCGTCTGTTGGACGGGCGCTTCAATGGCCGTTACCCGCGGTGGCAGTATGCGGCGGCGGCGGCATTTGCCATCGACTTCCCGCTGGGCGCGACCATGATGTTCAAGCGCGCAGCCATCGGGCAATCGGGCGGCTTTGACGAAGCGTTTTTTATGTATTGCGAAGAGGTCGACTGGGCATGGCGCCTCCACAAACTGGGCTGGCGCATCGCCTGCGAGCCACGCGCGCATGTTATCCATCTGGGCGGGCAGAGCACCGGGCAAGCGGCTCCCAGCAGCTTCGCCCATCTTTGGCGAAGTCGGTTATTATTGTTCGACAAACACCTGCCCGGTTGGAAGCGGCATGTGGCGCATCGGCTGATCAGGCATGGCTTGCGCCGAAAACTGCGCGAGCTGGACGATGCCGACTTGGCTGATGCATGTCGTGAAATAATTGAATTGGCGCAGCGATGATCCACATCACAGCCATTGTCTTGACCCGGGACGAAGCCGGGCAAATCGCTGACTGCCTCAAGACCCTGCGCTTTGCCGATCGCATTATCGTCTTTGATTCGCACAGCCGCGACGACACGGTGGCTATCGCGCAGGCCAGCGGCGCAGACATCTTTCAGCGCGAATTCGAGAATTATGCCGAGCAGCGCAACGCTGCCCTGGACGCTGCCAGCGAAATGACCGATTGGGTGCTGTTTGTCGATGCCGACGAGCGCATCAACGAGGCTTTGGCTGCTGAGATCCGCAACAAGGCGCGGCTGCCCGAATATGCCGGCTGGCGCATCCCGCGTCACAATTACATTTTCGGCGTGTTGACCAAGGGGGCTGGCTGGTATCCAGATTATCAGACGCGGCTGCTGCGCGTGGGGCATGCTCGCTATGACCTGGCGCGGCCTGTGCATGAGACCGTGACGCTGCACGGCGCGGAAGGCACTATGCGCAACCCCATCATCCATTTCAACTACCGTGATCTGGCGCACTTTATCGACAAGCAAGAACGGTATACGCAAGTGGCTGCCCGCAACCTGTTTCGGCAAGGCGTCCGAGCCAAGGCGCAGAATTTTGTCTTGCAGCCGCTGCGGCAGCTCTACTGGCGCTTTGTCACGCTGGGCGGCTACCGAGATGGCTGGCACGGGCTGCGGCTGTCGATGCTGATGGCGCGCTATGAATATCGCAAATACCAGTTGCTGGCGGCGCACTGGCAAGGGCGCTAGGGCTGGCTATTGCGGGACAAGAATGCCATAGCCGCCATTGTCGCGCCGATACAGCACATTCAGCCGCGCGCTTTCGGCATTCATGAACAAATAGAAATTGTGATCCAGCAATTCCAGCTGTTCGATGGCTTCTTCTTCGTTCATTGGGATTAAGTCGATCTGTTTGCGGCGGACGATATCGGCGGGCGCGCTGGCAGCGGTCGCATCGGCAAGGTCGTAGGCTGGCACGTCTTCGGCCATGTCCATCTCGGCCATGGTCGCGCGATAGCGATCGCGGACTCGTTGGTTTTTGGCTTTGCGTTTGCTCTTGAAGCGGTCGATCTGCCGGTGCAGCTTGTCGACCGCTTTGTTGATTGCCCAGCGGATGGTAGCGCGGTTTTCGATATTCATTCGTTCTTCGGCGCGCAGGATCGCCCCGCGCGCGTGCTGGACAGTGATCTGCGCTATCGCCAGGTCTGCGCCACGATGCGTGCGGATGATCGCCAGATCGACCCCCACATGCGCGATATTGGGCAAATAGCGATCTAGCTTGTCGACCTTGGAGCGGGTATAGCTCTCCAGCGTCTCCGAGATACGGATTCCATCTCCATGAATGCTGATGTCCATTGTTACCTCCCGGCATTTTTCGCAGTCGACTGCGGCATACTGACTACGATGCCAAATACGGCTGCTGCGCCCGCATTCCGCAGCGCACGCGCGCAATCGCTCAAAGTCGCTCCGGTTGTCACCACATCGTCAACCAGCAAGAACGCTCTGCCGCTTGCATCGCCGACCGCTTCAAACGCGCCCTTGACATTCGATTCGCGCTCTGCGGATGTCAGCTGCGCCTGCTGTCTGGTGTTGCGCACTCGCTGCAGCCAGCCTGGCTCGCAGGGCATATCCAGCTCGGCGGCCAATACATTGCACAACAACTTTGCCTGATTATACCCTCTTTCGGCCTGCTTGCGCGCATGCAGCGGCACTGGCACAATCGTATCAACCGGCAGATTCACCTGCGCCAGCGCATGGATTAGCCGCTGCGCCAGCGAACCCGCCAGCTCGGTCGCGCCAGCGTACTTAAAGGCTTGCACAGCCGATTTCAATGCGCCATCATGCGCGCCTGTCGCGTATACCGTTTCCAGTTGATCGACTTGGCGCGGCAAACACCGCACAGCCACCGCATCCAATCTTCGCTGGCAGTCCGCGCAAGACCGCACATCGGGACGACCGCAATGCCAGCACACAGGCGGAAAGACCAGGTCGATTGCCCAGCCAGCAACGGCGACAGCAGCTGGTTTCAGCCGCTGCCATGCGCGCGGGTGCCTGGCGGTTTGGCTCACGGTCATGCTCGCTGCTTCCAGATCGTCTGTTGTGGATCAATGCTATGGTTAACAATCAGAGTCTAGCACAATCGCTCGCTGTAGCAGGCTGTTGACAAACCGAATATGTTGTAGACTCGCATTGGATGAATCGCAGAGCGCTTGAGGCCGGCTATTGAAGAACGGTGAAATCGAACGCGTCAGTCGCGATGGCCTGGCATTTTACCGCAGCGTCGCTTGGGGTGGCTTGCGTCATGGCATCTTCACGCGGCGAGGCGGTGTCAGCCGTGGCGACTGGTCGTCGCTCAACCTGGGCGCTTCGATTGGCGATGATGTCCAGGCTGTGCGCGAAAACCACGCGCGAATGTACGCTGCGTTGGGCGTCAATGCCCAGCGCGCCACGAGCTGCTGGCTGGTGCACAGCGTCGATGTCCTTGTTGTCAACGAGGCGAAAAACGGGCGGCAGCTTCCCAAAGCCGACTGCCTGATAACCAACCTGCCCGATACGCCCTTGGTGATGCGCTATGCCGATTGCGCGCCGCTGATCGCATACGACCCGGTCCAGCGCGCAATCGGGCTGGCGCACGCGGGCTGGCGCGGCGCTGTGCAGGGCATGGCGGCCAAGCTGGTCGAGGCGCTGCAAAATGCCTACCACTGCCACCCAGCCGATATCGAAGTTCTCATTGGTCCTGCCATTTCGCGGCGCAACTACCCGGTCGGCGAAGAAGTCGCGCGCCAAGCCTTGGCTTATTTTGGCGAGTCGGCGCAGGTCATCTGGCGCGACCCTGTCAGTGGCGCGGCGCACTTTGATCTGTGGCGAGCCAATCGACTCGATTTGCAGGGGCAGGGCGTGGACAAGGCGCAAGTTGTCGACATTTGTACATATGACCATACACAGGAATTTTATTCGCATCGGGCTGAAGCCGGCCGCACGGGCCGTTTTGGCGTGGCGGTGTCTTTATGAGCATCGCCGACAACATCCAGCGCGTGCATGAGCGCATCGCCACTGCCTGCGCTCGCTCGGGGCGCGACGCCAGCGAAGTGACCTTGGTGGCGGTTACCAAGCAGCAGTCGGTCGCGGCGGCGCTGGCGGCGGTGGCGGCGGGCTTGCAACATTTGGGCGAAAACCGCGTAGAAGAAGCAGCGGTCAAGATCCCGCCGGTCGATGCGGCAGCCGCCCAACCGCTAACCTGGCACATGGTCGGACATATTCAAAGCCGCAAAGCCAGGCAGGTCGCGCCGCTCTTTGATATCGTGCAATCGATCGACAGTTTGCGCCTGGCAAAGCGGCTGTCGCGACTGGGGCATGAACGCGAACGCGATTTGCCGGCGCTGCTGCAGATTAATGTATCGGGCGAAGCATCGAAATATGGATTGTCGGGTTATCATTGGCATAGGGATGCGGCGGTCCACCAGCGGCTTTGGCAAGAAATTTCGGCGATCATGGCGCTGCCCGGCCTGGAGGTGCGCGGATTGATGACCATGGCTCCATTCGGCGCGGAAGAACGGGTCATCCGCCGCGTATTCGCCGACATGTACGCGCTGCGCGAGTCGCTGGATGTGCGCTTGCCTGTCTTGAGTATGGGCATGACGGACGATTTTCCTATTGCTATCGAAGAAGGCGCAACGATGATTCGCGTTGGGCGCGCGATTTTTGGAGAGCGCAACAAATAGCCGGCAAAGAGACGAAAGGCACAACCCCATGAGCGAGATATTTGTTGTATTGATTTGGGCGCTGCAGGCGTATCAGTTGATTCTGCTGGCGCGCGTTTTGATGAGTTGGATACCCAACCTCGACCCAAGCAACCCGATCGCTCGCTTCTTGATTCAGGCGACCGAGCCAGTGCTTGCTCCCATCCGCAATGCTATGCCGCCGCTGGGCGGGATTGACCTCAGCCCGCTGGTGGTCTTCCTGGGCATCAGCGTGTTGATGCAGTTGGTTGTCTAAGCGCCCCGACTCACAGCCGCAGCAAAATCCTGCCGCAATTTTGGCAGTGGACGATGTCGTCGCTGCGGCTGATGGCGTTGATGATGACGACATTTTGTTCGATTCCGCAGCTGGCGCAGGCATTGCCTTGCAGCGCCGCCAGTGGCCGATTGGCTTTGGATACGCGCATGCGATTGTAAGCCTGGAATAAATCGGGGCTGATCTCTGCGACCTGGGTTTTGCGCTCGGTCAGCATGTCGTTGACGCCAGCTGTCAATGTGTCTTTCTCGGCTTGCAGCTCGATATTGGCTTCTTCCCGCGCTTCGGTCAATTCGTCCAATCGCGCTTGCGCCGCTTCCAGCTGCTCGCCCAGGTCATCTCTTTCCAGGATCAGATGCAGCATTTCGTCGTCCAGCGTGAGCTTGCGGCGTCCCAGAGCCTCGAATTCCATTTGCAGATCTTGCAGCTCTTTGGGGTTGGTCACCGCGCCGCTGTAGAGGTTGGTTTCGGAATTGGCGCGCTTTTCGACCACTGCGCGGATTTCGTGTTCATGATCTGTCGCGCGCTTGGCCGCGTCTTGATGGGCTGCCTGCGCTGCTTCGAAGCTGGCGCGCGCTTCTGCCAATGCGGCATCACCCGCCATCTCCGCATTGATTGCTTTGATGCGCTCGGCGCGCGCGATAATATCCAGCTCCAGTTCCTGAACGCGATACAGCGCGAGAAGGTCAGACATTCGATTGATTCCCTTCGGCTTCCATAGCTCCGACACAAGCCATATCATACCGCATGTTGCTGTCGCTGGGCTATCAATAAATGCCAGGCTGTCCCGCTTGCCTTCAACCGACCTGCGCGGCAAAACAAAGGGGAAACATGAAACGCGCCTACCGTTTGCGCGCGCTGGCGAGCTTGTATGACCAACTGCGCAGCGACGACTTCGACCGCCGCGAACATGCGCTGTTCCAACTGGCGATGCTGCTGCGCCGCAGTCGCGATGCTACGAGTCAACCGGCGCTGCCAGATTATGTGAATGCCAGCCTGCCGCGTGACCTGCTGCGCCTGCGTCTTTCCACACAGGAAATGCGCGAAGCCGTCGACCGCTTGACGCAGGTGATGATCGAGCGCCCGCAAAGCCGCGCAACCGCCATCTGGGCGCTGGGCGAGGTCGAAGCAGAATTCGCGCTGGCATCGACTCTGGCGTGCATTATCAACATCGGCGGCCAGCTACACAACGAAGCGGCTTTTCAAGCCTGCGCGGCTTTGGCAGGCTGGCTCTCGGCGCAGGAAGCGGCGCTGGCCGGCGCGGAGCTGGCTGACCTGCGCGCGCTGCTGATGGAGTGGGCAGGCGCGGCGGACGCTCGGTTGTCGCAGCGGGCGGATGACCTGCTGGCACAACTGCCTGCGCCATGACTGCGTTATACTGAACAGCGATGCAGAGCATAGAAAGGCGCGGCTATGTCCAGTCTCTTCGACAAACTCTCGGTCTTGCTGAATGCCCAAGCCAATGAGCTGTTGGGGCGCAACCCACGCTCGCCACTGGCGCGCATTCGGTTGAATTCGCAAGCGACATCGGCGGATCCGCGCACTTTGGCAGCGCAACTGCGCGCGCGCCTGGAAGAGGCGATTCTTTATGAAGACGGATTGCAGGCCAAGATTGACAAAGTGATGAACGAAACACTCGCCCTGGACGAACAGGTCGATGCGGCGCTGGGCGCAGGCGATACAATGGGCTCGCGGCGATTGCAAACGCAGCTGAACCTGAAACAGCAGCAGCTTGCCATCGCTGAATCCGAATTGCGCGACCATCGCTTGGTGACCCGACACCTTATGCAAGAGCTGGCTGCGCTGGAAGCGACGCTGGACGAACAGGAAAGACGCAGTCCGCGCATTCCTGTCGATGAACCAGCCGCGAGCGCCGGCCAGGCTGCCAAAGCCGTCGCCCGCGATGCTGCCGACAAACTCAATGAGACCCTGGATGCCTTGGATCTGCGCCTGACCAATCGGCCGGCGCCCAAGCCTCGCCCGACTCGCTATCAGATAGTCGAAGAACCGCCCGACCCAAATTCGCCCAAGCCGCAAGGCAAAGACGCCAGCATGATGAACCAGCGCCTCTCGCGACTCAGCCGGCCCGACGACTAGGCCAGTCTTTCCGGGAACGTGCCAGGCTCCAACTGCATGATGAGGTCATGCATGGAGCGTTCGATATGCGGGAAGCCAAGCCAGGCGCACATCAACCCGAAAAAGCCACCCGTGACAACCCGCAAGAGCGGCGCGCTTTCTCGGGCTGGCCACAGCTCAAACGGCGGATAACTCAACAGCTGGCTGCCGCCATCCAGGCCGATGGGCAGCAAGCCCGCCAGCGCAAAGAGCCAAAGCGGCAAGGGACGGATGCGCCAGCGATAGCGCCGATACACAAGCCCGCCGAAAAATAGCAGCGTATAAATCGCCAAATCGCGCGCGCACAAGCTGGTCTTGTAACCGAAGCTCTCGTCGCCGATGAAGTGTCGCGCCGCTAGCTGCTGGGGCGCGCTGAAGACTTGCAGGTCATCGGCGCTGGCTGGCTGGTTTTCCCCGCCAAATCGCCTGGACCAATAGCGATATTCCGCTTGAAACGCCGCCGACTCCACTGCGAATTCTTCAAACGGCGCGAAGCCAGCCCCAGCTGCCGCGCGCGGATAGAAAGGCTGCTCGCCATAGACAAAGACCGACCGAAACGCGAATTGGTGGCAGAACGGGCTGTAGAGCGTGTATATGGCATCGGCGGCGGCCGCAAAGCCGAGCCTGGCCAAGGTGGGCGCCAGCCAAGGCAAACTGATATACAGCGCCAACATCGTCAAAGCTATGCGCAGCCAATGCCGCGCCACCGACAGCGCAATCTGTCTGACAAGCTGTTTAACCCTGTGCATGCCGCGCCACCCCAGCGATATCGCGCCGCAGTTGCTCGATGCTGACCGGCCCAAAATACACGCGAACAATGCGGTATTCGGCATCGATCAAGAAGGCGCTGGGCAATCCGCGGATCTGATAGGCGCGCGCCACAGCCAAAGCCGGGTCGAGCAGCGCTGGGTATCTCAGCCCCAGCTGGTCGACCCAGGCGCGCACGCGATTCGCGCTTTCTCCCATATTCACAGCCAGGATGCGCAGCGGCTCGCTGGCATAAAGGTCGTTAAGCGCGGGCATTTCTTTGCGGCAAGGCGCGCAGGTGGTAGACCAGAAGTACAGCAATGTAAAAGCCGTCCCGTCTCGCAGCAGGGAAATTGTCTCGCCAGTCAAGCCCGGCAGCTGAAAGATCGGCGCTGGACGGCCCACCGCGGGCACAGCAGCAGTGGACGAGCCGCGGGCGATTTTTGAGCGCTGCGGCAAGCCAGCTTGGACAATGATCGCCAGCGCCAGCCCGCAGCAAATCAGCGCCGCCAGCCAATGCGCGAGTCTGCGCGAGCGGCTCATCTGTGTCTGGCGGACGGGTTATGCATCGGCGAATACAGCCATCAGCATGTCGTCCAGCTGCGCCTGCGAAAGCACGCCGAAATGCCGCATCACGATCCTGCCGTCTTTATCGATCAAAAAAGAACTGGGCCGCGTCTGGATGGCATAGGCCTCGTTGACCGCGCCGGTGTCATCCAGCGCCAGCGGGAAGCTCAAGCCAAATTCGGCGCGGAAGTCGGACATGGCGGCAGCTGTGTCGTTATAGGCGATGGCGAGTATCTCAAAGCCGCGCGCCGCCCATTCCGCATAGACGCGCTGGAACTCGGGCATCTCGCGGCGGCAGGGACCGCACCAGGTGCCCCAAAAATTCAGCAGCGTCACCTTGCCGCGCAGATCTGCCAGGCTCAGCCGCTCGCCGTCCAGCGTGGCAATGCTGAATGCCGGCGCGCGCTTGCCGGCTTCCAGCCCGATTTCGCCGATTTCGCTGACCAAGTCGCTTAGGCTGCTGATGATATTGCTAGACAAGGCGGACGGGCTGGATTCTTCTGTAAGGGGCAGCGCGTGCCGCACTTTGACGCGGATGCGCTCGTCGCCATTGAAGTCTTCTGCGCGCAGGCTCAGCCGGTGCAAGCCGCCGCTGGCCAGTTCGACAGCCGTCATGGGATAGCGCATGTCGGCGACTTGGCGGCTTTCGGCGCTGTTGGCGCGCGCCACGATCGTGTTATCGGGCGCATAAAGCGCAAGTTCTAATTCCAGCCCGCTGTCCGCCAAGCCGCGCGCTTCTACATCAATCTGGTCGCCGGCCTCGGCATAGAAGAGCATCTGCCGTCTTTGCGCGTCGGCAGTGAAATGCAGGCTGGCGCTTTGGTTGACCGCCACTGGCCGCAGCTCATCAGCCAAACAGTCGCCAAGGTGCGACAAATGCAGATCGCCCGCAAAGACGCCCAAGCCGCATTCTTCGATGCGAAAGGTTAAATCGGCAAACTCCCCGCGCGAGAAAGTTTGGCTGAGACTCTGCAAACGCCCGCTGGCCACCAGCAGTCCGATGAGGATCATCAGGCAGCCGCTGAACAGCTCAATGACCCGCATCCGCCGCTGCAAACGCCGCAACATGCCGCGCGCGCCATCCATCAGCATGGCTGTGATCAAAAACGGAATGCCCAAGCCGACGCTGTATGCCGCCAGCAGCAGCATGCCCTGGGCGACATCGCCACTGGTCGCGCCGGCTGTGGCGGCGACAGTGAGGATCGTGCCCAACAGCGGACCGATGCAAGGCGTCCAGCCAGCCGAAAAGACCATGCCCATAAAAAACGAGCCAACCGTGCCCTCGCGTCCGGCGCTAAGGTCGGCGCGCGTATCGGCATATAAAGCGAGCTGCAGCCGATCCATCAGCGCCATCCAAAAACGACCCGGCTGTGTAAACGCGCTGCCAGCAGCCATGCCCAGCAGCAGCGCAGCGATGGCCGGCAGCGCCAAGACCGCCTCTTCCAGCAGCGCCCAATAGATCAAGAGGCTGGCGGCAAAAGCGGTCGCCAGGCTGAATAAACGGCTGTCCACCAGCGCAGCGCGGTTCTTGCCTCGCAGCCAGCTGAACAGGCGCGGCAGCAAGCCCATGAATTGCAAGCCAAAAAAGATGATTACGACCCCGCCCACGCGCCCCAGCGCTTCTGTGAAAGCGCCGACATATTGGCCCGCCACGCTGGATAGCGCTGTCGTCAGCAAGCCGATCAGCACAAAGATCACGGTAAAGCCGGAAACGAAGGCAGCGCCATGCGCCAGCATCTGCAAGCGCATGCCCAGGCTGATCGCGGGGGGCGCGCCCACTGCCTGCTGCCGGCTGACCTGGTGCGTCATGCGCCCGCCCATATAGCCGATGTAGGCTGGCACCAGCGGCAGCACACAAGGCGAGATAAATGAAAGCAAGCCCGCCACCAAGGCCAAGCCAATCGTCACATTGTCCATTTTCACCGCCTCCGACATCCACTTGCGGCTGCTCGTGCCAGCAGTCTGCCAGAAAATCCTTACAGGAGCCTTGCACCTGGTGGATTGCCAGGCGGGCGCTCGCTGCTTTCGAGCAGTTTCTGCAGCAGCGCCTGCTCGTCTGCGCAGGACCGCACGTCGCCATCAATCCATGCGCCACGCAGCCGTTCCAGAATCTGTTTGTAGCGCGGACCAGGCGGCAAGCCCAGCGCGCGCAGGTCATGCCCGCTTGTGCAGGGGCGCACAGTCCGCCAGCGTTGCGTGGTCAGGCGCAATCGTTCCTGGGCGGCTGGCGAGTCATGCAGCAGCAGCCAGCCAGCGCGCAGGGCGGCGGACGGCAGCTTTTCTAGGCGCGGCGCAATCTCGCTGGCGCGGCGCTCGGGGTCGGCGAGTTCTGCGGCAATCGCAAGAATGCGACAGGTGGCGCTTATGCTGGCGATCTGTTGACGATTCAGGTCGAGACGGATGGCGATGCGGCGCGCGGCGCGTTCTTCGACGCCCGCCAGCAGCAGGCACCAGCGCAATGTAGGCGCATCATAGTCTGCCGACTGCCAAGGCGGTTCTTGCTCTTGCGCGCGCCGCAGAGCCTTTGCGAGGCGCTTTGACAGGCGAAAGCCGGGCTGTAGCGCTTGCCACGCGCCCACGTCATGCAAGCCCAGCAGAATCTTGCCAGCCAGCTTCTCGCCGAAGATCTGCTCGATCTCGTTGCGCAGGCGCGCGCCAGACACCCGCTTCAGCAAAGGCAGCGCATCGCGCAGCCAGATGTTTGTCTGGGCATCAATGGCAAAATTCAGCCGAGTCGCAAATCGCAGCGCGCGCAGTATCCGTGTGGGGTCGTCTATGAAGCTGCGGGCATGCAATGCGCGAATTTGGCGATTGCGCAGGTCAGGCAGCCCGCCGCAGACATCCAGCAGTTGCCCGTATTGCGCGCCAGGGCTCAAACGCAGCGCCAGCGCATTGACCGAAAAGTCGCGCCGCCGCATGTCGTCTTCGATGCTGCCCGGTTTGGTGCTGGGCAGGGCAGCTGGCTCGGCATACACCTCATTGCGCGCCCGGGCAAAGTCGATATGCTGTGGCAGGCCGGCCAGGGACAGCCCGAGCCTGTCGGCGGATTCAGCATCCAGCGACCATTTCGCCGTGCCAAACGGTTTGTGCGCGGCCACTCGTCCGCCATAGCGCGTTTGCAAGCCGCGCGCAAATGCCGCCGCGTCGCTGTCGATCACAAAATCCAAGTCGGCGCTGCCTCGCTCCAACAGCAGGTCGCGCACGACTCCGCCAACCAGGCAGAGGCTGTGCCCTTTGCCTTGCGCGTGCTTTGCCACAAGCGCTGTCAGGCGCGCCGGCGCTTCACCCAGTCCGCGAGCCAACGCGCTGTGGTCGAAAGTGTCCGGCTTGATGCTTGCGCTGTCGGGCGGCGTCATGGTTAGCCAGCTTGCGGCTATGCGGCAGCGACCCAGGGACCAATCAGTTCGCGCTGGATCATGCTGAGCGAGGTGCTGAAATTGAAGAAAGCCAGCAGGGCATAGGCAAGCGCCGCCTGCCGATCATCGCGCCCGCTCAACAGGCTGAACAAGCCCGGCATGATGATCGCCAGCCACAGCATGTACAGCACATACACGACAGTGCGCCCTGCAAGCAGCTCGAAACCAGTCAATAGCAGCGCGACGCCCACCAACAGGGTGATGCCCGCCAGCAGCGCATAGACGACCACCGCGCCCCAGTAATTGCCGCTCAGTGTCTCTTTGCCGCGCGCCGGCCCAGCCACGAACGCCGCCCAAATGCCCAGCGCCAGCGAGTAGAAAATGTGCATGTTGAAGAGGATTTGATGAAGATCCGCCATGTGCCGACCTGTCCTCGTCTGCCTGTCCGTATACTAGCACAAGGATTTGCGAATCGGTCAAGCGGAGATTGTCGACTCAGGCGATGGTCAGCAGCCCCAGATTGGACGCCAGCCACATCATCGCTGTCAAGTTGGCGACAAGCAAACCGGGCCGCTGCGCATTGGCGCCGCCTGTTGCCCGATTGCCGCGCATGTCCAGTTCCCATGGAAAGACCGCGCAGGTCAAGATGCCGATGCCGCCGACGACGCCCAGCCAGGCTGGAAACAAACCCTGCCCAATCGCGGCGACGCCGCCGACCAGCGCGCCGACCAGCGAAAGATTTCCCAGCCAGGCGGTCCTTCTTTTGCCCAGCAGCACGACTGTGTTGCGCAAGCCAGCCGACTTGTCGACATCATAATCTTCCAGCTGGTTATAGAACTGCCCATAGGCGGAAAACAAGCTGGCTGCTGTCACGACCAGCCAGATTCCGCCGGCATCGCTGCTATAGGTGGCATATCCAGCCGCCACGAGCAAGCCGCTCAACATCAGCGCATGCGAAAGGACATCGCTTAGTGGACGCGCCTTCAAGCGAAACGGGCGCGCCGAATACAGGTAGCACAGCGCCAAGGTCATGCCGCCCAGCGCTAGAGCCCAGCCGCCCGCCCAAACAAAAAGCAATAGCGACAGCGCAAATGTCGCCGCGCAGATGCCCAGGCCTTCCCGCCGGCTGAGCAGCCCCGCGCTGATGACATTGTGGGCGCGTTTGGCCGCGTCCAGCGCGTCGTCTGGCGCATCTTCTACATCGTTAAGCATAAACGCGAAGCACATTGCCAGCACATTGGCAGCCAGCACGGCAAAGAGCCGCCAATCGACCGCAGCGCCAAGCGACTCTGTCGCCAGCAGTCCGCCGACCAGCGTCAAGGGAATTGTGAAGGGCGCATGTTCCCGCCACCGCGACAAGCGGAGACCCGCGGCGAGTTTTGCGCCGCTTGCGCGTCGGGCTGTTTGGCTGGCGTCTGTCACACGCAGGACCGCTCCATAGTCGGCAACAACCATAACACAGCCGGCGCAAAGGGCACAGAGCGCAGGGAGAAAGCAACCTGTGTATACTCTTTTTTCTGTTTCTGCGCCAACAAAATGATTTGCTGTCGTGAGCGCAGCGAAACCCTGCGTTGTCGGCGTGGCGGACGGAGAGTATGATGCCATGTATGTTTCGCGCATGCCTGTTTATGCTGGTTGGCTGCTTCCTGCTGGTCGGCTGCAATTTGAGCCGAGCCGCTTCTGACGAAGACGCGGCAGCCGCCAGGAAAACCGGCCTGCGGCTAGCGACCCTTCAACAGCAAGCCACGCCACTGGCTATCCACAGCGATTCACAAACTGCCTCGCCTCCGCCCGACCGCAAACCCGAGCGCTGCTCCGATTCTGCGCCCGGGCTGGCGCGCCGCGTTGAAGCCGATGTGACTGTTGATTATGGCGCGCGCGCTGCCGATGTCTCGCAGCGCATCGTCTTTCACAACCTGGAAGCGGAGCCGCTGCGCAAGCTGGTGATCGATGTGCAAGCCAATCAATGGACAGACACCTTCTCGCTGCTGGATCTGCGCGTCAATGGCGAGAGCGCCGAGTATCGGCTCGACAGCAACCGCCTCGAGATTCTGCTGGCCGCGCCGCTGCTGCCCGGCTGCTGGCTCGAAGCCGCGCTGGCTTTTCAGCTGCGCCCGAGCGCCATACGCGAAGGCTTGCGTTCCTACCGCGGCTTCTTGGGCCACAGCCCGCGCCAGCTCAATCTGAGCCACTTCTTGCCGGCTGTCGCTGCCCGGCTGGCTGGCGACTGGCGGATTCATCAGCCCAGCGGCATCGGCGAGCAAATCGTTTATGAGCGAGCCGACTGGCGGGTGCAGATCATGGCGAAGAACGCGTCTGACAAGCTCCAGCTGGCTGCGCCGGGCGATGTGACGCGCCTGGGGGCGGGGCGCTGGCTGGTCGAGTTGCCGGCCTCGCGTGATTTTGCCATCAGCCTCAGCGAAGCGTTCATTGTCAGCGAACGGGAAGTCGCGCCAGGGCTGGTGGTGGCTGTCTACCATTTTGCCGATGCCCAAGCCAACGCTGGCGGCTCTTGGCTGGACAGCGCCGCGCACTTGTTGACAGAAGCGGGCAAGGCGCTTGATCTGTTTGCTGGCTACTTCGGCGCATACCCGTATGGGCGGTTTGTAATCGTGCAAGGCGACTTCCCCGATGGCATGGAATTTACAGGTTTGGTCTATGTGGGCAGCGCCTGGTTTTATGGCTTTGATGGCACGCCCAAGAATTACTTGACGCTCATCGCTGTGCACGAGATCGCGCATCAGTGGTGGTATGCCCGCGTCGGCAGCGACTCGGCACTGAACCCCTGGCTGGACGAAGCGCTCGCCACTTATAGCGAATACCTGTATATTGAGGCATTTTATCCTGCCGAAAGGAATTGGTGGTGGAGCTTCCGCGTGGCTGGCTTTTTCCCGCAGGGCAAGGTCGACAGCGCCGTCTATGAATTCACCACCGCGCGCGCCTATATCAACGCCATCTACCTGCGCGGCGTGCAAATGCTGCACAACCTGCGCGACGATATCGGTGATGCGGCTTTTCTGCAGCTGCTGAGTCAGTACAGCCAGGCTGCCAACGGGCACATTGCCGACCCAGCGCTCTTTTGGAGCCTGCTGCCAGTTGACCAGCAAGCCCTCACACAGGCGACAAGGTCTGAATTTCTGCGCGAGCCGGGCATCGCTGGGCAATAGCCGCTCGCTCGTCAGCCGGTTGTTTTCATGCCCGCGGCGATGCCATTGATGGTCGCCAATGTAGCGTCCAGCACAGGTCGCCACTGCGCATCGTCTTCATCCAATCCGCGCAGCTCGCGCAGGAGAGCCACTTGCATGAAATTGAGCGGGTCGACATAGGGGTTGCGGCGCTGGATTGAGGTCTGGATCGCCGGCATATTCGCCAACAGCGCGTCTTGCCGCGTGACGCGCATGATCATGCTGCTGCTGCGGGTATGCTCGGCTTTGATCTTGCCGAAGAATTGCTCGCGCAGATCCACTGGCTCGACCAGCGAGGCATAGAGCGCGGCGATGCCCATATCGGCTTTGGCGACGTCGAGCTGGGCGTTGTCGATGACCGCTTTGAAGAACGCCCAACTGCGATACATCTCTTGCAGCAGACTCAGCCCCTCGTCAGTTTGCTCGGCAAATGTCGCAAAGGCTGTGCCGATGCCAAACCAACTGGGCACGATCGCGCGGCTTTGCATCCAACTGAACATCCACGGGATGGCGCGCATAGCGGTGAAGCCAGCTCGTTCGGCGCGTTTGGCCGGGCGCGAACTAATCTGCATGCGGCTCAACTCGCGGATCGGCGTGGCTTGCTGCCAATAATCGATGAACCCATCGCTTTCATAGACGAACTGCCGATAACAAGCGCGGCTTAATTCTGACAGCTGCTCCATCGCCGTGAAATAATGCGCCGGTGCTTGACGCTGCTCTTGCGCGCCCATGCCAAGCAGCACGGCGTTGAGCACCTGGTGCAAGTGTCTGTGGCCGATGCCGCGGTTGCTATAGCGATACGCGATGACTTCTCCCTGCTCGGTGATTTTGACGCCGCCGCGCAGCGACTCGGGCGGCTGCGACAAGATAGCGCGGTTGGTGGGCCCGCCGCCGCGGCCAATGCTGCCGCCTCGCCCATGAAACAACTCCAGCGATACGCCATGCCTGCCGCAGGTTTCTGTGAGCAGCTGCTGTGCGTGATACAAATTCCAGTTCGACGCCAGATAGCCGCCGTCTTTGCTGCTGTCGGAATAGCCGATCATGATTTGCTGGCGCAGGCCGCGTTTGCCCGCTCGCGCCGCCAGATAGGCTTGATACTCGGCGATGCCAAAGAGCTGCTCCATGACCTGCGGCGCGCGGTACAGGTCGTCGATCGTCTCAAAGAGCGGCACGATGGTGATGTCGCGGTCAATGCCGACTTCGCTGGCAAAGACGAGCATCGCCAGTACATCGCTGGGCTGCCGGGACATGCTGGCGATGACCGTGTCGATGACGATGGCGTCGTATTGCGCATGTGCCGCGCTGATCATGCGCCAGGTGCGGATGATGCTCTGGGTGCTGTCGCTGAAGCTGTCGATGTCTTGCGGGAATAGCGGGCGCCGGCTGCGGATCTCGGCTGTCAGCAGCGTCTGCTTCTGCGCCTCGGGCAGCGCCAGGTAGCTCTCGCAGATATCGTAGCGGGCAAAGATCTCATCCAGCGCGGCGCTGTGCAATTCGGCATTTTCGCGCACTTCCAGCGGCGCCAGGTGCAATCCAAACAAGCGCAGCTTGCGCACGAGTCGCTGCACTGTGCCCAAAGCCACCCGCATGCCGCCGTGCGCTTTCAGGCTGTCTTGCACTTGCAGCAGGTCGCGCAGAAAATCGCGGCTGGATTGGTACTCATCAGCCGCCAGCCTGCGCTGAATGCGAGCCAGTTTTTGCCGATACAGCTCGGCTGGAAAGCGCTTTTTTAATTCATCATCGCCGGCTGTTGCCGCGTGGATCTCTGCCGACGCGCCAAATTGTTCGGTATCTTGGGTCAGGCGTTGCGCCAGCCGTTCAATTTCATCCAGGTAGATCTGCCGCGCCGTATCCCGCAGGGTCGCCAGCGTCTGCAGCGTGACATCGGTGGTCACATTGGGATTGCCATCGCGGTCGCCGCCGATCCACGAGGCATAGCGCAGCAATGGCGGCAACGCTGTCCAGTCGGACTCAGGGTAGCTGCTTTCCAGCGCTGTCTGCAGATCTTCGTAAATGTCGATGACGGCATCGATAATGACCGAGCGGATGAAGTAGATGCCAAAGTCGACTTCGTCTGCGACTTCTTTCTTTGCGGCGCGCACCTGGCGAGTCTGCCATAGCTCTTCGACCTCTTCAGCCAACGCGCTTTCTAGCTTATGCAGCTCTCTGGGCAGCAGGTTATGGCGGTCGCGGCGCTCCATCATGCTGGCGATATGCCGCAGTTTAACCAATATTTCTTGTCGTTTTGCTTCGGAAGGGTGGGCTGTCAGCACGAGGCGCAGCCGCGTTTGCTCGAGCAGCGCGCGCATATCGGCGGCTGTCTTGCCACTCTTCTTCAAGGCGCGGACAGCCGCGAAGATCGACTCTTTAAGCTGCCCCTGGGCTTCGCGCTGGCGAATTACGCGGATGCGCTGCAGGTCTTCGGCGATGTTGATCAGCTGGAAATAATTGGAAAATGCCTTGATGAGCACAAGTTTAGCATCCAGCGGCAGATTTTCTAGGCGATCGGCCAGTTGAAAAGCGGCTCCGGCATCGCCATCGCGGCGCGCTTTAGACATGGCGCGGATCTCTTCGACCAGTTCGAAGGCCTCCATGCCACATTGTTCCTGGATGACGATCCCAAGCCAACTGCCCAGCAGGCGGATATCCTGACTCAAAATGCTGGAGCCGGGTGTGCGCGCATCGCTCATTTTTTGCTCCTCATGATTAGCCCGCTAGCGAGCCATGGCCGCCGCAAAGCGATTTGCAGCCAGCGCATCGCCGCCGGCAAGCTGGCCAATGGACATGAATATAATGCAGCCAGCGCCGTGATTCCAGTGTGGCGGTGCAAGCCAGGCCGACAAGGCTTAGCGCCGCACCCCGACATGGGGCGCATCGTCAAATTTAGGGCGAAAATTCAGCGCCTCCAGGATATGCGGCACTTCGATCGCTGGCGCATCGTCCAGATCGGCGATGGTGCGGCTCAGTTTGATGACGCGATGATAACTGCGCGCGCTGAGATTCATCTTGCGCACCGACACCGACAAGATTTGCTGCGCGTCCGTCCCCAGCGGGCAGAACGCATCGATATCGCTGACGCCCATATCGGCATTGGCATGCAGATCGGGCGCGCTATCAAAGCGCTGTGTCTGCCAACTGCGCGCCTTTTCGACGCGGCTGCGGATGTCTGCCGAGCTTTCAGCCTGGCCTGCGCCCAACAGCTTGTCATAGTCGACGCGCGGCACTTCGACATGGATATCGATGCGCTCGAGGATGGGGCCTGATATGCGCGATTGATACCGTTGGATCTGGTTGGGGGTGCAGCTGCAATGGTGTTGTGGCGAGCCAAAAAATCCGCAAGGGCAGGGGTTGCGCGCGCCGACCAGTTGGAAATTCGCGGGGAAGGTGATGCTGCCTTTGGCGCGGCTGATGGTGACGACCTTGTCTTCGAGTGGCTGGCGCATAACCTCGAGCACGCGCGCCGGCAATTCGTTGATTTCGTCAAGGAAGAGCACGCCGCGATGCGCCAAGCTGATCTCGCCTGGCTTGGGCACAGAGCCGCCGCCGACCAGCCCATTCTGTGAGATGGTAAAATGCGGCGCGCGGAATGGTCGCTGGCGGATGAGCGGGGCGTCTTGCGAAAGCATATCGACGATCGAATACACGCGCGTCACATCCAGCGCTTCTTCGAGCGAAAGCGCCGGCAATATCCCCGCCAGCGCGCCAGCCAGCAAGCTCTTGCCAGCGCCCGGCGGACCCGACATCAGGATGTTGTGGTTGCCCGCCGCCGCCACTTCCAGCGCGCGTTTGACGTGTTCTTGTCCACGAACATCGGCGAAATCGACCACGCCGTCTGCCATGCCCTTTGGTCGCTGCTGCGCTGTCAGCCGGGCTGTATGCGGCGCGATCGGGTTTAGCTGATACAGATGCTCGACCAGTTGGCCGATCGAGCGCACCGGGATGATGTCGATGCCCGGCACCAAAGCGGCTTCGGCGGCGTCTTCCTGCGGCACAAAGACAGTCGACAATTCGCGCTGCCTGGCTGTGTAGACCATAGGCAGCACGCCTTTGACATGGCGGATGCTCCCGTCCAGCGACAGCTCGCCAATGAACAGGGAATCATCCAGCGCGTGCAGGGGAATCTGGTCGGTAGCCGCCAGCACACCGATCGCAATCGCCAAATCATACGAGGGACCGTGCTTGGGAATATCAGCCGGCGACAAATTCACGACATAGGCTTTGTTGGGAAAGCGCAACCCGCTATTGCGAATGGCGGAACGGGCGCGTTCAGAACTTTCGCGGACCGCCGCGCCTGGCAGCCCCACAAGCTTGAAGCTGGGCAGGTGGGCGCGCGGATTGAAATCTGTTTGCACCTCGACCAGGTGCCCGTCCAAGCCGATGACTTCACAGGTATTCACGATCGCGAGCATAAACCGCCCTCAACTTTGTCTACCGCGCGACGCTTTTACACTGCGTTTACGCTGGCGAATACTAGCGCATTTGTCACAATTTCGCACGATGGTCCGCTAAACCTGCGCTGACAACCAGGGGACGATCCCGCCCGCGTCCAGGATCGCTTGCACCGCGACGGGCAAGGGCGCGAAGGCGAAAACCCGCCCGTCCGCGTGAATCTCGTGCGCCGTCGTGTCGATCGCCAGCGTCTCGCCCGTCTCGACGCAATCCACGACCGGCGGGCATTCAATCGCCAATAAGCCGTTGTTGATGGCGTTTCGAAAATAGATGCGGGCGAAGCTGTGGGCGATTACCGCGCGCAGCCCCGCCTGCACGAGGCAGGTGACCGCTTGTTCGCGGCTGCTGCCATTGCCAAAGTTGCGACCAGCGACGATGACATCGCCCGTCTGCGCCTGGGCAGCGAAGGCGGGGTCGAGGTCTTCGAGGGCGTGCCGCGCCAACTGCGCCGGGTCATGGTTGATGGTGTAGGTGTATTTGCCCGGAAAGATGACATCGGTATTGATGTTGTCGCCATACTTCCAGACACGGTGGATGGTCTTGGTCATCGCGCGCCTCGCTCACAGATCAGCCGGATGGGTCAGCTCCCCCGCAACGCAGCTGGCCGCCACGACAGCGGGATTCGCCAGGTAAATCTCGGCGGAGGGCTCGCCCATGCGTCCGCGAAAATTGCGGTTGGCGCTGCTGATGCAGACTTCACCCGGTGCCAGCACGCCCATCGAAATGCCCATGCAGGGGCCACAGCCTGGCGTGCCAATCACCGCGCCTGCTTCCAGCAGCGTCGTGAGATAACCGGCTTCAGCCGCATCCCGCAGCGCCAGTGATGAGGCCGGGATGACCAGCAAACGCCTGCGCAGCTTTCGGCCGCTCACGATCGCCGCCGCCGCCGCCAGGTCTTCCAGCCGCCCGTTGGTGCAAGTGCCGATGAAGCCGACATCGACGCGCCGCCCCGCTACTTCTGACAGGGGAAGGACGTTGTCGGTCGCATGGGGACAGGCGACCAGGGGCTCGACTTCGCTCAGGTCAATCGTATGCTCGCGGGCGACTTGGGCGTCGGCAGCTGGATAGAGCGCGTTGGCTGCAAACAATTCCAGTCGCTGCTGGCCGTCCTGCGGTCGCGCGCGCGCCAATGCGTCGCCCAGCCAGCGCCATGTTGTGTCGTCTGGTGGCATACAGGCGCTCTTCGCGCCCATCTCAGCCATCATGTTCGTCAGCGCCGCCCGCGAATCCGCCGTCATGTTGGCGAGGCTTTCTCCCGCAAATTCAACTGCCATATACGCTGCGCCATCCGCGCCCAGCTCGCCGATCAGCGCCAGCGCCAGGTCTTTGCTCGTCACGCCTCGCCGCAGCGAGCCGGCCAGATTTATGCGCAAGGTTTCTGGCACGCGCAGCCACAATTGTCCGGTCGCCCAAAGCGCCGCCACTTCACTGCGCCCGATGCCCGCGCCGAATGCGCCCAGCCAGCCATAATGTGGACTGTGGCTGTCCGCGCCCAGCAAGGTCATGCCTGGTCCCACAATGCCTTCTTCACACAAAACCTGGTGGCAGATGCCGCGCCCGACTTCGTAGAATTGCTTTATGCCCTGCACGCGCGCAAATTCGCGGATTTTGGCATGGTTTCGCGCGTGTTTGGGCCTTGGCGGCGGCGCAGCATGATCCAGCGTGATGGCCAGCCGTTCGGGATACTTCACTCGCTTGTGGGGCAGCTGCGCGAAGATATCGGCGATAGCGGCGCTGTTGTCGTGGCTGAGTATCACATCTGGCTCGATGACCACGATCTCACCCGGCGCAACCTGTGATTTGCCCGCGGCGCGCGCCAGGATCTGCTCGGTCAATGTTGGCATAAACCGCATCGCCATCGGCTGACAGAGCCGAGCAAGCTTCGCATATTCGCCGCTGCCAAACTCTGATACCATGACCCGATATGGACATCGAAACGGGCTTCTGATTTCTGCATGCTGGCTCCTGACCTGCGCGAAAAACTGCACCATAACGCCGCTGTGAACATCGCCGATGGCAGTTTGTTTGGCTTTGGGATTATGGGCTTGGCATCCTATGTTACCATAGTGCCGCTCTTCTTGTCCTACCTGACCGAATCGACGGCGCTGATTGGCTTTGTGGCCACGCTTTTTTACATGGGCTGGCAGCTGCCGCAGCTTTTCGTCTCCAATTATGTCGCGGGGTTGCGCCGTTACAAGCCCATGACGCTGGTCATGACCTTGCTCGAGCGCGTGCCGTATTTTGGCTTGGCGCTGGTAGCGTTTGCGATTCCAAGCATCGGCACCGACGCGGCGCTGGCGCTCACTTTGCTGCTGCTGGGCATTCAGTCGTTGGGTGGCGGCTTTACCGGCACAGCCTGGCAGAGCTTGGTGAGCAAGATTATGCCGCCGCACCGGCTGGGCACTTTCTTCGGCATTCAGTCGGCTTGCGTCAACCTGTTCGGCGCGGTTGGCGCGTTGCTCGCGGGCATCATCTTGGAGCGCATCGCCTTTCCACAGAGCTTTTCGCTGCTTTATTTCATCACTGGCATCAGCTTGCTGATTTCTTTCGCCTTCCTCTCGCTGACTTATGAGCCTGCCAGCGAGAGCGGAGATGTGGGGGAAAGGGCAAATTGGCGCGAGTTTAGCGGACGCCTGCGGGTGATCTTGCGCGAGAATGACAATTTTCGCTGGTTTTTGATCGCTCGCGCCCTGACATCGCTGAGTTTGACAGCCGTCTCTTTTTATACGATCTATGGCATCCGCCGCTTTGACCTGTCGCCCGAGCTGGCTGGCGCGCTGACCAGCGCAATGCTGGTTGCGAATATGCTGACCAGCGCAGTCATCGGCTGGATCGGCGACCGCTGGGGGCACCGGCGCGTTTTGATCGGCGGCAATCTGTTGACGGTGGTGGCGATAGCGATCGTCTTGCTTGCGCCAGAGGTTGGCTGGCTGACAGTGGTCTTTGCGCTGACAGGCGCGGTCAATGCCACACAATTTTCGACGATGATGACCATCACGGTGCAATTCAGCTCGGTGGCGGAACGTCCCGTCTACATCGGCATGGCGAACACGCTTATCGCGCCTGTGACGATCCTTGCGCCCATCATCGGCGGCTGGCTGGTCGATGCGGTCAACTTTGAGTTGGCCTTCGCGATTTTCGCCTGCGCGGGTTTGTTGTCGCTGCTGGTCTTTGTTGTGCCTATGCGCGAGCCAGCCGGCGCAGTCCGCGCGGTCCAAGCCAAGCCAGCCATCGCCGACTAATCGGCAATCGGCAGCGCCTCGCCCAGCATGCGGTCGACATCAGCCAGCGAGATCTGCCGCTCGTCCGCCAGCGATTTAACCCGCAAAGTCACCTGGCGGATCTCTTCGTCCGCCAGCTCGAGGCCCAGTCTGTTGGCGCGGTCGCGGATGGCGTTGCGTCCCACCAGCCGATGCGCCACATCGATGCGGCGCGTCACGCCAAAAGCTTCCGGATTAATCGCTTCGTAGGTGGTCGGGTTGCGCAAGACCGCCTTGGTGTGCACCCCCGCTTTGTGATGAAAAGCGACTGCGCCCGTAATCGGCGTATTGAAAGGCACTTCGATGCCCAGCTTGCCAGCCACGACGCGCTCAATCTGCGCCAGCATCGGCAGGTCGTATTTGTCTACCAACGTCTGTTCATAGCTGTACAAGCGTCCGACCAATGCGCCCATGGCGGTGATGCCATTGCGCTCGCCTATGCCCAGCACGGTTGTGTCGATGTGCGTCGCGCCAGCTTGCAGCGCGCAAAAGGCATTGGCGACCGCGCAGCCGCTGTCATTGTGTCCGTGGAATTCGATGTCGCAGCCGACCACTTCGCGCAGGTTGCTGATCAGGTTGTAAGTGCGCAGCGGGTCGGCGATGCCGACTGTGTCAGCCACGCCAACGCGATCAACTCCAGCCAGATCCATGGCGCGGTAGACAGTCATCACATCGGCGAAGTTGCTGCGAAAAGTGTCTTCGGTGCTGAAGCGCGTCTCGACAGTCTGCGCTTTCAGCCAGGCGACGACCTCCTGCCCGATATCGATGACCTGCTCCAGGCTCTTGCCGTGACTATATTCGCGCATATAGGTGGAGGTGCCGATGTACACATCGGCGCCATCGACGCCGCAATCGACTGCCAGGCGCGCATCGTCCATATTCGCGCGAATATGCGTCAGCAGCTTGAATTTGCGCGGCATATCCGCCAGCGCGCGGATGGCATCGGCGCTTTGCGGGCTGGCGACCGGCGTGGACAGCTCCATATATTCGACGCCGAAGGCATCGAGCAGACTGGCGATTTCGCGCTTGTCATCAATGCTAAAATGCGCGCCGCGGAACTGCTCGCCTTCACGCAGGGTCGAGTCGATGAAATTGAAGCCAGGCAGGGGTGCGGTTCGATTGAACATGGCTATTCGTTTCGCCTATAGCGCTTGGAGGACGGCGGTCAAAACGGCGATCGCGCGCAGGTATTCATCCAGGTCGATGTGTTCGCGCGGCGTATGATCAAGGCTCGAGTCGCCGGGTCCATACGCCAGGATCGGGCAATTCCAAATTGGAGCGACCACATTCATGTCCGACGTGCCTGTCTTGTAGACGAAGCGAGGATCTCCCTCACAGGCGCGGATCGCTCGGCGAAATTGGCGGCTGAGCGGGCTGTTGCGCTCGCCCAGGCAGGCCAGCTCGCCCCCGCGCGCGCTGATTGAAGCGCTATCGGCAGGCGGAAAGCGCTGGGCAAGCTCTTGTGGGTCGATGCCCGGCGGCAAACGAAAACCAATTGTCATTTCGGCGATGCCATCAACACCCTCTTGCCAGGTATGGATCTCGCGAAGTGATGGGTCGAGCCGCGCGAAGAGCGAGTCGCGGCCGGCATTGAAACCCGCGCAGGCGGTTTTGATCTGCTGCCAATAGGCAAAAGCGCGCTCGGCTGGGCTGGAGTCTGGTCCCGCGCTGTGCGACAAGCCGCCACGCCAGCGCCAGTCCAAGAGCAGCCGCCCCTTGTAACCCATCGTGATGCGGTCCCAAGCCGATGGCTCGCCGATCACGCAGCAATCGGGCTGGTACTGCGTCGCCGCATACCGAGCGCCGCGACTGGTGGCTGCCTCTTCTTCGACCGCGCCGATGACGACAACCTGCCAATCTGCTGACAGGTTGGCGCGCTGAGCCGCGGCCGCGAAGGCGCACAGCGGCCCTTTGGCATCGACAGCGCCCCGCCCATACAGCAGTCGGTCATCCTGGCGCACCGGCGGAAAGCCAGCGAATGTGTCGATATGCCCCAGCAGGGCGATCTGCCGCGAGCCTCGCCCGCGTATGCCGATGGCATTGCCAGCTTCATCAACGAAGGCGTCGTCATAACCTTGCGCGCGCATCCAGGCGACCAAGCGCGCCGCGGACTGGGCTTCCTGGCGCGATGGACTGGGGATGGCGACCAGTTCGCGCAGCAGCTGCTCGGCTTGGCTGTCGGATATCCGATTCATCCGGCTTGGCCCAGCGCTTCGGTGATGGCATCGCGCACAATCGCCAATTCATCGCGCGTGATAATCAGCGGTGGCAGCAGCCGCAACGTGGTTGCCCCAGCTGGCAGCGCGAGGATGCCGCGCTCTTGCAATGCCTTAAGCGTCGGCGTAACCCGCCCACGCAATTCGATGCCGATCATCAAGCCGCGTCCGCGCACCTCTCGCGCGCCGCGCAAATTCGCCGCTCGCAGCTCATCCATCATCCATGCGCCGGTTTGCGAAGCATGGTC
The DNA here is from genome assembly GCA_026709625.1 of Chloroflexota bacterium. Classification (GTDB taxonomy): domain Bacteria; phylum Chloroflexota; class Anaerolineae; order Aggregatilineales; family Phototrophicaceae; genus UBA6055. The sequence goes on along the minus strand of JAPOSR010000052.1, from coordinate 33,155 downwards.
GGGCAGCCGCAGCTCGTGGATTGCGCGCAGCGCCGCGATAGCTGCCGCGCAAGCCAGTGGATTGCCGCCAAATGTGCTGCCATGGCTGGCGCGGGGGATCTGCCCGTGCGCAGACCGCCAGCCGACAGCTCCCATAGGCAGCCCGCCCGCGAGCGCCTTGCCCAGCGCGATGATATCGGGCAGAATGCGCGCTTTTTCAAACCCAAACATGCTGCCCGTGCGCCCAAAGCCGGTCTGGATCTCGTCCACGACCAGCATGGCTCCTGTTTCATCACAGCGCTGGCGCAAAGCCTGCAAATAGGCTGGACTGGCTGGATGCACGCCGCCTTCACCTTGCACCGGCTCGACCACGACAGCGGCTGTCGCGTCGGTGATGGCAGCGTGCGCCGCGGCGATGTCGTTGTAGGCGACGTGCGTCGCCGCCGGCAGCCAGCCCATGAATGGCTTGCGGTATTTTTGCGTCCAGGTCATGGACAGGGCACCAGTCGTTCGGCCATGGAACGACCGTTTTGCCGCTACAACGCCAGCGCGGCCCGTCAGCAGCATAGCCACTTTCAGCGCGCCCTCGATCGCTTCTGCGCCGCTGTTGCAAAGAAAGAATTGGTCGAGATCGCCCGGAGTCAAGCTGGCCAGCAGGGGATACAGCTCGGCGCGCCGGTCGTTGTAAAACGATTCTTGCGCGGTGATGAGCTGGCTGGCCTGCGCTTGGATGGCGGCGACCACAGCCGGGTGACAATGCCCCAGCGCCGCCACGCCTTGTCCACTGGTCGCATCCAGATAGCGGTTGCCGTTTGCATCCCAGACATAAAGGCCTTGTCCTTTGACCAGCGCTGTCGGTCGCTTGCCATAGGCGCCAGAGCCATGGCGGTTTTCCAGCCTCACGATCGTGGCAGCATCCATCATGCTGTAAACCTCGTTCCTGCGCCAGCCAATGCCCGCGCAACAGGTTTCGCCGCGCGTCCATCGCCGATGATGACCATTGGCACGCCAGCCGCCAGCGCTTCCTGCGCAGCCAGCACCTTGCGCTTCATCCGTCCCTGCGCCCATTCAGACGCCTCATCCAATTGGGTCATCGGCACTTGGGCGACAAAGGACATTTCGTCTGGGAAGTTGCGATAGAGCCCGCGCACATTGCTCAGGATGAGATAGGCCTGCGCCGCCAGCGCGCCAGCCACCGCCGCGCCAGCCCGGTCGCCATCGACATTCAGCAAGCCATCGGCGCTGTTTGCCATCGGCGGCAGCACTGGCACATGACCAGCCTGCAGCGCGTCCAACAGCGGCTGTGTATCGACGTTGTGGATTTTGCCGCTGTGATCATCGCGCACGATGCGCGCCCGCCCATTCAGCACGGCGCGGATGGCGACTTTGCGTTGCGCGTTTATGGCGACAGCAGCCCCGACAAAGCCAGCTGTCGACACGGCGCGCGCGCGCAGCCCGGCAACCAACCGCGCATTTTCCGCTTCTGCCGCCTGTACATAGACATCGCGCAGGGCAGGTGGCGTATAGCGCGAACTGTGGCCGCCTGGCGATGTCAGCATTTGCGTTTGGATGCCGCGCTCGGCGCAGAGGCGGTTCATCGTCTCGCTGACGCCATGCACGACCAGCAGCGGCCTTTCGGCAGACAGCCTCGCCAGATCATCACAGACCGCTTCTATGTCGATGCCTGCGCCGCCGCCGACTTTGACGATAAGCAGACCATTATGCTTCATCATTCCACCTCAGGGGTAGATGCCCGGGAAATGCAGCCCGGTCGTTTCTTCATAGCCCAGCATCAGGTTGAGGCACTGCACAGCGCTGCCGGCCGCGCCCTTGCCCAGGTTGTCGAGCGCCGCGATAACCACCAAGTGCCGCCCGTCCGCGTCCAGCTCAAAGCCGATATCGCAATAATTTGTGCCAGCCACCACGCGCGGCTCGGGCAGACGATGCATGCCGACTCGACCGCTGACCAGACGCACGAACGGTTCCACGCGATAGCGTCCGCGGTACAGCCGCCAGATATCACGCTCGGTCAGCGTTTTTGCCAGTTGACAATGTGCCAGCAGATGCACGCCGCGCACCATTTCAATCGCTGTGACGGCGAAGTGTATGGGCAGGTCTGCCCCCAGCGTCATTGCGACTTCTGCGCGATGCCGATGCCGGGTGGCGCGATAGGTGCGGACGGCGCCGCTGCGGATGGGATGATGCGAGCCGGCATTGGGTTTGTTGCCGCCTTCGGACGACCCGACTTTGATCTCGATGGCCGCGCGCTCCAGCAAGCCGCTTGCTACCAGCGGCAGCAGCGCCAGGTTCACAGCAGTGGCATTGCAGCCGACTCCGCTGACAAAATCCGCGCCGCGCAGTCGCTCGCGGTTGAGCTCTGGCAAGCCATAGATGAACTGGTCCAGCCAGTCTGGCGCAGCGTGGGCTTCTCCATACCAGCCCCGATAGGTTTCTGCGCTGTTCAGGCGAAAATCAGCCGACAGGTCGATAATCTTTGGGGCGAGCGCGGCATACCTTTCGATGCCCCGCGCCGACCGGCCATGTGGCAGCGCCAGGAAGAGCAAATCGGCGGCTTCCAGCGCATCGGGGTGTACGAATTGCAGTCGACAGACATCGCGCAGGTTGGGGTGCGCGCTGTGAACATAGCGCCCCGCTTGCTCGCGGCTGGTGACCTGCGCGACATCGACCTGCGGATGGAAGTGCAGCAGACGCAGCAGTTCGCCGCCGGTATAGCCGCTGCCGCCTAGAATGCTGACGCGCGTCATGCTAGCGCGCCGATCTGGTCAACGACGAAGTCAATCGCTGCCTGCGCGATATCGACGCCGGTTGGCTTGCTGCTGTTGCGGAATTCCATCGTGTGGTTAATCTCGTTCACGACAAAGTCGCCTCGCGGGTCTTCCAGCAGGTCAATCGCCAAAATGCCACCGCCGACTGCCTGCGCCGCCCGGACGCAGATCTCGTCCAGCTCGGGCGTGATGGGACAGTTAATCGCTTGTCCGCCTCGCGCAGTATTGGTGATCCAGTGATTAGAAGCGCGGTAGATGGCGGCGATAGTGCGCGAGCCGACCACGAAAGCGCGTATGTCTCTGCCCGGCTTGTCGACATATTCCTGCACATAATAGATATGGTGGTTGTAATCGCCCAGCGTCTGCCGGTGCTCTAGGATGGCTTCGGCGCTGTCGCGATTGTGCACGCGCGCCAGCAGCCGCCCCCAGCTGCCCAGCACAGGCTTCAGCACGGCCGGATAAGCGACATCTTCGATCGCTTGCATCGCGCTTTGCGGGGTGAAAGCCACGCGCGTATGCGGCTGGGGGATGCCGCGCCGGGTCAGCGCGATGCTGGTGCGCAGCTTGTCTCCGCAGACAGCGGCGGTTTCATAGGTGTTGAATGTGCGGACGCCCCAGCAATTGAGAACAGCCAGCGCATACATCCCGCGCGAGGTGCTCACACAGCGCTCAAAGACAAGGTCGTAGGCTTGCCAGGCGATGCCCGATGGCGCAAGCTGTTCGCTGCCGCGTGACAGCTCAAAGTTCAGCTCGCGGTCGAGAATGATGTCGGGGCTGATGCCGCGCTTGTTGAATGCCGCCAGCAGCAGCTTCTCTTCAGCGCGGATGTGGGTGACCAGCAAAGCGACGCGCATGACAGCTATTCGCCCCAATCTTCTTCGACTTCGGGCGCAAGCGCGAGCTCGAGCGGTCGCAGGCACATGATCTCCAGCTCGCTGCCACATTCGGCGCAGGCGAGCAGCTCATTTTCCATCGCATCAACCGGGATATAGACCACGGCATCGCATTCGGGGCAGAGCGGTGGCGCATCCATAATTTTCTCCTATCTGTTCTGTACAACAAAAAACCCGCCACTTGGACGGGTATGCGGTCGTGTTGCTTCGGCAGCGCAAAATCGCCCAAATTCAGTGGGTGAAAGGCTTCTTGGCTTTCTTGCGAAATTGCGCGGGCATAAGCTGTCGCCACCGTGCCGTCAATCGGCGCGACTCTAGCGCAGCCCGAAAGCTTTGGCTAGGCTGTAAATGACAAAGTTTGAAAATGCAAATGAAATAGCCATTTGGCTTTGCCAGGCAGCTTGCCTTGCCCTGCAAGCTATGTTGGATCCAGACGAACGGTCACCTTAAAATCCAAATCGCTCCAGCGCCGCGTGCAGGGGCGGCAGGTACTTCGCGCCGAAAATGGTCACATGCACCAGTAGCGGGTACAGGTTGTAGATATGCCGGCGCACCTTGAAGAAGTCACTGTCGATAGCGGCCTGCTCTTGATAGGCTGAGAAAAACGCCTCGCCGACGCCATCAAAGAGTGTCATATAGGCGAGTTCCACTTCGTGATGCGCGAAATACAAGGCCGGGTCAATGACGCCGCAGACGCGTCCCCCGCGCGCGAGCACATTCGTCCGCCACATGTCGCCATGGATCAACGCGGGTTGGTCAGGCTCGACCAGATAACTTGCCAGCGCATCAGCAAATGTCTGCAAACGGACTTCTAGCCCGCTCGGCAGTCGCCCCGACTCGCGCGCCACCCCAACCATGTACAGCAGCCGCTGCTCGCGGAAAAACGGAATCCAGGCCGGGCTGGGCGCATTGGGCTGATGCAATGGTCCGATCAATGTATCTCGATCCAGCCCGTATGCTGGCGAGGTGATCTGGTGGCAGGTCGCCAGCAAAAGGCCCAGATGACGCAGGCTCTGGTCGTCCAGGCGGCTTTCGCCCGCGATATACTCCATCAGCAGCAGGTCATGCGCCTCGTGATGCACGATGGGAACAGGCAGCTGGCTGTGCGACCGCAGATAGCGCAGCATAAAGCCTTCGATGCGCAGATCATGGCTGCCGTCCCCCACTTTTGCCACCAGCGATTCACCATCGTTCAGGTCGATGCGCAAAGTCTGGCTGATCTTGCCGCCAGTCAGTGGCTGTGCCGCGCGGATCGTCTGCCCGGCGATTTGTTCGATCTTGCCTTTGAGTTCTGCGCGCATCGCCATCTTGACAGATGCTCCCGCTCGCCTGTACACTAGCTCAATTATGCACGATTGATGGTTGGAGTTAAAAGAGATGGGCCCCCTTCCCAAGCGAAAGGTCTCAAAGTCGCGGCGCAACCGCCGGCGCGCTCATGACGCCTTGCAACTGAAGCACCTGGTTGAATGTGCAAACTGTGGCGAATATCATATCGCTCACCGCGTTTGCCCATTTTGTGGATTTTACAACAATGAACCGGTCATCGCAGTCGACGATGAATAAGACGGCTCGCTGTGCCCCAGTCCTGCCTAGCAGAGCCGTGCCAGCGCGCGGCTTTTTTGCGGCTGTTGCGCGCCTGGGCTGATATGATCGACTGGCAGGCGACCGCGGCGCTCTTCCCCGGTCAAGGCTCGCAATCCTTGGGCATGGGCGCCGACTTTGCGCGTAGATATGCCATCGCTCGCGACACATTTGCGCAAGCCGACGAGATTCTCGGTTTTTCGCTGTCGGCGATATGTTGGAATAATCCTGCGGCGCTCGACCAAACAGCCAATACCCAGCCGGCGCTTTATGTAACCAGCATGGCGATCTGGCGTGTCCTGAGCGATTTGCTGCCGGCGGCGCAGCCTGCCTGGATGGCTGGACACAGTCTGGGCGAGCTGAGCGCGTTGACGGCGGCCGGCGCGCTGGACTTTGCGGACGGTTTGCGATTGGTGCGCGCGCGCGGCAGCTTGATGCAGCGGGCTGGCGAAGCGCAGCCGGGCGCGATGGCGGCGGTATTGGGCTTGGAGATGGCGGTCATTCGCGAGCTTTGTTCGACTGTGACACGAGAAAGCGGCGGCACAGTCGTGTTGGCGAATGACAACTGTCCTGGCCAAGCCGTCGTCTCGGGTGATGCGCCAGCGGTCGAAAAGCTGATTGACGCGGCGCGAGTGGCGGGCGCGCGGCGGGCTTTGCGGCTGGCAGTCAGCGTGGCGGCGCATTCACCACTGATGTCGGCGGCGCAAGCTGATTTTGACTCTGCTGTGCAAGCCACCGCATTCACCACGCCCGCCATCCCCGTAATCGCCAATGTGAGCGCCCAGCCATTGAATGCGACCGAGCAAATTCGCGCGGAATTGAATCAACAACTGACCCAGCCGGTGCGCTGGGCCGAGTCCATGACGGCTTTGCTTTGCGCGGGCGCGCATACCTTTGTGGAAATCGGCGCTGGCAAGGTGTTGACGGGCTTGCTGCGGCGCATAGACCGCCAGAAAAAGCGCATCAACATCGATTCAGCGCCGGCTCTGGAGTCATTCTTGGCAGCGCAGGCATGAGCGAGTTGGTCAAATCGCGGCGGTTGGGCGCGGTCTTCGAGATTGCGTTGAATCGCCCCGATGCGCGCAACACGATCAACGAGGCGATGCAGGCTGAGCTTCGCCAGGCATTTGACCGGGCTGAGCGCGAATACCAACAAGGCGCGCGCGTTGTGCTGCTGCGTGGGGCGGGGCGGGTCTTTTCGGCGGGCATCGACCTAAATCAGTTCCCCGCGCTTGACGAGGGACTGCGCGACAATCTTTTTCCCACGACCGAGCGGTATCAAGCGCTGGCCAACCAGATTGAACGGTCGTCGCTGCCGGTCATTTGCGTGCTGCAGGGCTACTGCCTGGGTATGGCTCTGGAGCTGGCGCTGGCCTGCGACTTTCGCATCGCGGCCGAGCGCACCAAGCTCGGCTTGCCAGAAACGCGACTGGGAATCATCCCTGATGTTGGCGGCACGACGCGCTTGGTCAAGCTGATCGGCGTGGCAAGAGCCAAAGACCTGGTCTTGACCGGGCGGCATATCGATGCCTCCGCCGCGTTGGACTGGGGTTTGCTCAACGCGGTTTATCCCAAAGCCGAGCTCGAGTCAGGCGTGGCGCAGCTGGTCGAGTCGCTGGTGGCTGCGGCGCCGCTGGCTGTCGGCTATGCCAAGCGCGTCATCAATGACATCGCCGACAACCCGCGCGGATTGCGCATCGAAGCCTGGGCACAGGCGCAGCTCTTCCGCACAGCAGACTTCCAGCGGGCGGTCGAGGCCATGCTAAGCAAGCAATATCCAATCGACTGGGCAGGCAAATAGACGCCTTCAGCCCGCGCCAAGCGCCTGACGCAAACTGCCCTTCGCTTCTGCCAGCAACTGCCGCGCTTGCGGATAGTCCAGACCTCGCCGCTGCATCGCCACGGCTGTTTTGACTTCGTTGTTGGCCGACTCGAGCAGTTGCCGCGCCGCCGCTTCATCCAGTCCAGTCAGGCGCATGACCAGCCCGATTGCCCTCGCCAGCAGCTTGGCATTGGTAACTTTCACATCGATCATTAAATTGCCATAGACCTTGCCCAAGCCGATCATGCTGGCGGTGCTGAGCATGTTGAGGATCATTTTCTGCGCGCTGCCAGCTTTCAGGCGCGTCGAGCCGGCGATGACTTCGGGGCCGACATCCACGCTGATGGCGATATCGGCGAGGGCAGCGACAGGCGCATCCTGGTTGCAGGCGATGGCAATGCTGCGCGCGTTGATGCTGCGGGCAAATCGCAACGCGCCGATGACATAGGGCGTGCGACCGCTCGCGGCAATGCCACAAACGACATCCGCGCTGGCGACCTGTCTCGCTCGCAGGTCGTCCGCTGCTGCGGCTGGATTATCTTCCGCGCCTTCGATCGACCGCAGCATGGCTTCTGCGCCGCCGGCAATCACACCCTGCACCAGCTCGGGCGACGCGCTGAAGGTCGGCACGCATTCTGCCGCGTCCAGCATGCCCAGTCGCCCGCTCGTGCCCGCGCCGACATAAAAGAGCCGTCCGCCGGCTGCCAGCGCCGCGACAATCATCTCCACCGCCCGCGCGATATCAGGCAGAGCCGCTCGCACCGCCTCCGCAACCTTGGCATCTTCGCGGTTGATCAATTTTAGCGCTTCCAAAGCCGGCAGCTTGTCGATGTCGCGCGTATTCATATTTGCCTGTTCGGTCGTCCAATTCATGCGCCGCTCCATTCCAGTTGCGCCAGCAGAGCCGCGCCAATGGCTGGGCTATGCAGCGCTTTCGGCTGTTCGGGCAGGTTGAGCTGGCGAGTGACCGCGGCGCAAAGGGCGTTGTCCGCTTCGAGCAAGCCGCCAGCAAAGGCGATGGGCGCGCAGGGATAATCCAGTTGGCTGCGCAGCCACTCGACTTGCTTTGCCAGATGACGCGCCGCCGCCGCCACCAGCCGTTTCGCTTCGTCATCGCCAGTCCTCGCCACGTCCAGCACGAGCCGAGCCAGCTTGGCGACGCGCGCTGGCGCCGCTTCGTTTCCGCGATACAGCCAGCCAACCAGGTCGCGCGCTGTTTCAAGCTCTAAGGCATCGAGACAAGCCGCGCCCAGCTCTGTCAAGCCGATGTCTTGGTCATACGCCGCCGTGATGCCACGCAGCAGCTGCATGCCCATCCAATAGCCACTGCCCTCATCGCCCAGCAGATAGCCCCAACCGCCGACCTGGAGCCGCTGCCCGCCCGGCGCACAGCCATAGGCCGCGCTGCCCGTCCCCGCCAGCAGCAGGATGCCATGCCGCCGCCCCAATGCGCCAACCAGCGCGATCTCTAGGTCGGAACTGGGGACGAGGCGCGCGCTTGGCAGAACAGGCGCAAGCGTTGCCAGCAGCCAGTCCTTGCTGTGCAGGTTGCTTGCCCCGGCGATGCCGATGCCGGCCGCGGCGATTCGTTCTGGCGCAATGCCGGCCTGACGCAACGTCGCCCGCACTGTCGCGCGAATATGCGCCTGCGCTCCTTCGCGCCCGCTAATGCTGGGATTGGCTGTGCCGGCGGATTGTGTGGCAATTGTCGCGAGCCGCGCATCCACAATCGCTACGCGCAGGCTGCTGCCGCCGCCATCAATGCCGGCGAAGAGCGGGTCGCTCATGCGCGGTCGATCGCTGTAACGATACGGTCATGCGCTGCCCGGCGGAAAGCATGAATGCCTTCGGGATGTCGCCCGTGATACACGCGATTGGCGAGCAAAGCGCAGACCAGTTGCCGCTCAGGGTCGATCCAGAGCGAAGCGCCTGTGAAGCCCGTGTGTCCATAGGCGGATTGGCTGTAGAGGTCGCCGGCGGAAGAGTCGCGCCCGGCTTTGAGCATCCACCCCAAGCCCAGCCGAAATTGCCCGCAAACCTGCTCTTGCGTGGCCAGGCTGCGCAGCGCTGTGCCGACCGGCAGGCGCGAGTCGCCACTCAGCCAAGCCTGTCCAAAACGCGCGACATCGCCAGCGGTGGCAAACAAGCCCGCGTGGCCGGCGATGCCGCCCAAGCCACAGGCATTTTCATCGTGCGCCTCGCCCCAGACGCGGCGCATCCGCCAGTGGTTGTCGAGCTCGGTCGGGGCGACCCGCTCGCGCGGAATGCCATTCTGTATGGGATTGTATGTGAAGCTGCGCAATCCCAGCGGCTGCAAGACCAAGGCGCGCACCGCCTGGTCGAGCCGCCCGCCAAACAAACGCGCCACCGCCTCGCCCAGCAGCATGATGCCCACATCGGTATAGCGGACTGTGTCGCCAACTGTGCCGACAAAAGGAAATTCGACCATAGCCGCCAAGCCCCGCTGCCAGCGCGCGAGGTCATACGGTTCGGTCGGCTGTGGCGGCGGCGGTGGATTCTCCCCAGCCAGCCGGTAAATGGAGCGCCAAGGCGCGAGTCCTGAGCTGTGCGTGAGCAGGTGTTTGAACGTGACCGTGGTCGGATCGACCGTCACCCCATCAAAACGCGCTTCGGCCGGCAGGAAAGCGCGCGTGTGTGGGTCTTGTCCACCGTCGATGGCGCGCGGATTGATTCGCCCAAATTCCGGAATCACCGCGACCAAGGCATCGTCCATGCCGACTGCGCCCGCCTCGACCAGCGTCAAAAAACTGACCTCGACCAACAGCTTGCTCACCGATGCCAAGTCAAAGAGCGACTCGGTTGTGACAGGCAGCTGCCGCGTGGGTGGATCCAGCCAGCCCCAGCCAGCCTCTAGCGCGACCTCGCCGCGATGAATCACACAGATGCCAAGCGCGGGAAATGTTCGTGGCAGGTGCTCTGCCAACAGGCTGTCAAACGTAGTGGCTTGAATGCGTATCGTCATGTCGCGTCCACGGTCAGCTGTCCGCGCGGTCGAAAATCGCCACAGAGCGCATCGACTGCTGCCACCAAAGACGGGCGGCTGTCGCCATTTGTACAGATGATGGTGTCGGCATCAGCCAGCGCGCCGGCATCGTATGGATCGCGCGCGCAGACCAGAATCACCCGTTTTGCCCGCCGAACGATGGCTTGGGCGCGCTGAAGCTGCGCAGGCTGCAAATGGGCGCTGCGCGTTAGCAAGATAATTGTGTCGCTGTCAAACAGGCTGTCTGCCAGCCGCGCATCGTCAGTTGGGTCGAGCGCGTGGCAATCAATCTTTGGAAAGCGCCGCGCCAGATAATTCGAGAATATACGCTGTGGTCGGGCTTCGACCGCATCAGAGAGGCGCTCGGCGGCAAATTCCAGCGCAGCCACCCGCGATTCGCCCAAGCTCGAAAGCGCCGCGCCCGCCTTCAGCAGCGTCAACCCCGCGCGCGCCGCCCGCTTCGCCAATGCCCGATGCGCCTGGCAGTCGACAACATCCAGCGCCGGCGCGGCATCCAGGGGATACTGTTGTTTCATGGATTCGATGCGCGCCAGCGATTCGTCGATGCGCGCTTCTGTGATTCTGCCCGATTGCGCAGCCGCCAGCACAGCCGCATACGCTGCTTCTTGCCGCGCGCGCGTGTGCGAAAACAGCGGCAGATCGACACCCGCCAGCACGCAGCGCACTGCCGATTCGCCCGCGCCAATCTGGTCGGTAATGGCTTTCATCTCCATGCAATCGGTGCTGACAGCGCCGCGAAAGCCCAACTCGTCACGCAGCAAATCGCTGACAATGCGCCGCGACATGGTGGCTGGGCAGTCGGCGTCTAGCTCGTCGTATATCACATGCGTCAGCATCACGCAGGCGACGCCAGCAGCGACCGCTCTTTGGAATGGCAACAGGTCTTCCGCATACAAATAATCCAGTGAGCCGCGGACGCGCGCCAAGCCCGCATGGGTGTCGATGATTGTGTTGCCCAGCCCGGGGAAGTGCTTGACTGTCGCCGCGACTCCACTGCGCTGGAAGCCGCGCACCTGCGCCGCCACCATGTCACTGACCAGCTCGCTGTCGCGCCCGACCGAGCGCGCGCCGACCGAAGGGTTGTCGCGTTGATGAGCTATGTCCGCGACTGGCGCGAAATTCCAATTGATGCCCAGCGCCGCCAGCTCGCGCCCCAACATGGCGGCGACAGCTTCGGCGAGCTGCGTATCCTGCGTCGCGCCCAGCGCCATATTGCCCGGACCTTCGCTGAAGCCATCGCGCAGGCGGGCGACGATGCCGCCTTCTTGATCGATGCCCACCAAGACAGGAAAGGGCGCGGCAGCCCGACATTCGGCAACCAGTTGCTGGACCTGCGCCGGCGACTGCACATTGCGCGCGAACAGATAGACGCCGCCGATGCGGCCGCTCGCCAGCCAGTCCAAAATATGCGGGGGCGGCCGCAAGCCAGCGAAGCCCACCATCATCATACGTCCGACTTTCTGCGCTAGATCCAGCATCAGCCTGGCCTCCACTCTGCGCGAGGCATCTGCGCCTCGAAGCGCAGCATAAACGCATAGATAATCACCGCGAGCGCCGCGCCGGCAAAGATGAACAGGCTGATTGACTCCGCCCCGACATACTCGGCGAAGATGCCGCCCAGCCCCGAAAGCGTCGCCCCGCCCAACCCTGCGAAACCGACCTGAAAGCCGATGGCGTTTGCCGCGTGCTCGCCGCCGACTCGCGCATATGTCTGCGAAATCAAAATAGGGAATATAGCGGCCAAACCAAAGCCGATACCCAGCATGCCCACAAAGCTGAGCGCTTCGTTGAGGTTAAAAAAGAGCAGCGCCGCGCCGGCCACCGAACAGGCAAAGCACATCGTCAGCAGCAGCCGGTCGCCCAGGCGCATCGCCAGCAAGCCCATCAAAATCCGCCCGACGGTGAAGCTGCCCCAATAGGCGCTGACCCAGCTGCTGGCGACTTCTTGCGGCAGCGCGCGCGCCTCGGTGAGCAGCGTGTTCGCCAGCTGCCCGGCGCCAATCTCGATGCCGCCATAGACGAAGAAGAACAGCATGCCCACCAGCACGATCGGGCGGCGCAGGCTTGCGCTCATCGGCTGGCGCTTGGCTGTTTGACCGCCCGGGCGCGCGCTGTCTCGCAGCTGCCAAAGCGGCAACGTCGCCAGAATCAGCCCGCCCAGCAGCAGCACAGCCGCGCCAACGACGAGGTAGCTGGCTTGCCAGCCGCTGCCTTGGTCGAGCACAAAAAAGGTGACCACCGCCGGCGCAATGGTCAAGCCGATGCCCCAGCAGGCATGCAGCCAGTTCATCTCGCTTGCGCCATAATTCGCGCCGACAAAATTGTTTAAGCCCGCGTCGATGGTGCCTTTGCCAACGCTCGTGAATAGGGCGGTCGCCAGCAGCAGCAGCCAAACCGGCGCGATGGCATAACCCAGCAAGCCGAAGCCGGCGAAGGCTATGCCGCCCACCAGCACGACCCCCAGCGAGAAGCGGCCGAGCAGCGCGCCATTCAAAAAAGCCGCAACCAAGCCGCCCAACATAGCCGCGGGTGCCAGCGCCGCCAGCGAATCGTGCGAAACGCCAAATGTAGCCTGCATGTATGTCCAGGCGATATTGAGCAAGCCGCTGGCGATGCCCACGATGATGAACACCAGATAGGCGACCAGGATAGGGAAGGTCTTCGCCAGGTTCAAATTGACATGCCCCGCATGATTTTGCCCACACAATCATACCGCGTATGCTCGCATTGAAGTAGCGCCATCCACTTGGGGGAGTCGCGATTTTTGTGGATGCACGCTGCTTTGCCGCCACCCCAAACCCTCGCCCGCCCGCCTGTGTCGACGCGGCGCAAAAATGAAGGAGGGGCTTGCAGGCTGCGGAAGCGCAGGGAAAATTCCCCTTCCTTCGTTCTGGAGGCAAGGGCCGGGGGATAGGGGGCTTGGCCGCCAGCGGCTAAACGAACTCCAGCAGATCGCTGGTGGCGTTTTCGACATCGCTGTAATAGCCGCGCAGATGGGCATATTCAACTGGGATCGTGCTCGCGAGCTGGTACATGGCTTCGGTGATCATCTGCGCCAGTTTTGCGCGGGGGATGCGCTTGCCGTCGCCCTGGCGAAAGCGGAAAGGCGCGCCAAAAACGACTTTTGCGTAGGCTCGGCGCGCGCTTCTGAGCCGGCCCCGCCAGTCTTCCGCGCCACAGATGGCGGCTGGCACGATGACCGCATCGGCTTTGGTCGCTATGAATGCCAAGCCTTCTTTTGCTGGCTGCAAGCCGCCCGGATGCCGCGTGCCTTCTGGCGCCATCAGCACCATCTGTCCGTTTTGCAGCAGCGCGATGGTCTGCAAGAGCGCCTTGCGGTCATATTCGCCGCGCTGAATCGGATAATGTCCCCATTGGCGCAGCAGCCAACCGACCACGGGCAGGCTGAAGTTCTCGACCTTGGAAAGCGAAATTGTGTGCCGAAACGGGATGGAAGCTGTAACCACGATGGGGTCAAGATAGGACACATGGTTAATCATCAGGCAGGTTGCTCCCTGGCGCGGGACATGATGAATGCCTTCTGCCTCGACTCGACAGAAACTCGGCACCACAGCCCGCAGCAGCGGATGCAAAATGCGGCGGCGCTTGTCATAGACTGGCTGCCGCGCGATATAATCCTCGATGGTGAGGTCGGTCGACATGCTTATCTGGCGCTTCGCTTGCGGGCGCGGCGTTTGCGGCGGATATCGGCAAGCGCCGGCGCGGGCTGGAGCATATAGTCGATTTCATCGTCCGCCAGCTGATACCATGCGCCTTTGCGCAATGTGCCCAAGCCCAGCTGTCCGATATGCGTGCGCACGATGCGAATGACCGGGTGCCCCAGCGCCGTGGCGACTCGGCGGATCTGCCGTTTGCGACCCTCGACCATCACCACGCGCAGCACGGTCGCTCGCTTTGTCGACTGCAACGTCTTGACCGAGCAGGCGGCTGTGCGGCTGTCGTCCAGCCAGATGCCACTCTCCCACTTCTCCAGCGTCGCCTGCGCGAGCTTGCCTTTGACTGTGACCTTGTAAGTCTTGGTGTGCTCATAGCGCGGGTGGGTGATGCGGTTTGCCAGCTCGCCATCGTTGGTCAAAACCATCAAGCCTTCGCTGTCCACATCCAGTCGACCGATCGTGAAAAGGTGCCCTGGCGCTTCGACCAGCTCGCGGATTGTGAGCCGCTCGTCGCCAGCCTCGGACCGAGTGGCGCTCAATACGCCCTTGGGTTTGTTGAGCGCGATCGTGAGCGGCTTGGCGGCAGCGCCGATTCGCGCGCCATCCACAACAATGACATCGCGCGTCGAGTCGGCTTTTGCGCCCAGCGAGACGACCGCCCCGTTCACTTGCACCCGCCCCTGACGGATGATCTCTTCGCAGGCGCGCCGCGAACCGATGTCGGCTTGCGCCATGATTTTTTGCACGCGTTCACTTGGCACGGTCACGTCTTTCCTGTTTGCGCTGCGCCGAATGATACGCCGATAGCTCGCCAAGCGCTAGGGCAAGCCTGGCCTACCTAGTCGGCCTGCTTGTCAGTTACGATGAATTGCAGCGGAATGCCCAGCAGCAGCCTTGTCTGCGCCACCAGGGTCGGCAGCGCCACCACAAAGAGCGTCAGCGCCAGCATAAAAGGGATGCTCAACAATTCCAGCAGCGATTCAGCCAGGGTATAGGGCGCGATACGTGGCGGACGGATGCGATAGTCTTGCACCTGAAAGACCACCACCAGCAAAACCATGATCAAGCCCGAGACCGACAGCAGCAGCCAGGCGGGATGACTGGTCGCGATGCCATTCAGCAGATGGCTCAGCTTGTCGGGGGCTTCGAGCATGCTTTGCACCTGCACTGGCGCGATGTCAGGGTGAAAAAACACCGGCAGCTGCGAGCCGACCGTCAGGATGACCCAGCCCGCGCCAGCCAACAGAATATCATGCGCGATGCGCAGCAGCAGCTTCAGCGAATTGCCCGAGACGACCTGTGGATTTTCAATCAGCTTCGCCAGCATATAACCGACTTCTTTGCTGCCCCAGGCATGCCGAAGCGTCTGGCTATAGCGGTTGCGGATGGAGTCGATAATGTTGACGCCAGTGGTAGAATCGGCGAGGAAGGGCAGGTATATGTGCTCCAGCGTAACCTGCCCGCCCGTGGCGAAGTAGGCTTTGATCAACATATGCCACTCGTCGGCGATTACATCCGTATCCCAGTTGCCGCTTTGCTTCAGCAGGTTCAAGCTGAATGAATAGGATGACATCGGCATCGCCATCCACCAGGGCGCGGCCAAATACGCCAGCTCGAATGCGGTCGCGTAGGTGTTGATGATGCGCATGAGTGGATTGACCTGCCAGATATTGCCGTGATAGCGAATGGGCGCCTGCCAAAATTTGTGGTGGCGGTCTTCGCTGATGGCAAAATGATAGGTCAGCGCGGCAAAGTGGTTTTTGTGCCAGCGCGTATCGGCATCCATCGTGGTCACGACGATATGGTTGGTATCGAGCCCATAGTCGGCGACGATATTCTCGAAAAAGCGGTTGACCGCCCAAGACAGATTCGCGGACTTGCATTGCATCTCGCCCAGCAGCCCGCGCGGATGCAAGGTGAAATGCACTTTGGCGAAGTGGTCGGCATATTGCGCGTGCAGGCTCTGCGCCTTTTGATAGCTGCCCGGCTCGGCTGCTTCCATAGCCAGCAGCACCGAAATCTGCGTGCGCGCATTGTGTTGTTGGCTCAGACTGTCCAAGGTGCGGCAGAGCAGTTTCATCGACTCGTTGTAGTTGGGGATGATGACCAGATGATGAACATCTTCCCAATCCAGCGCGGTCGGCCTGCGCTCGTCTCGATAACGTTGGCGCCAGTCGATCGCCTCCCATTCGCGGATGCGCCGCATGCCCATAGCATTGGCGACGCCGGCCAGCAAAAAGCGCAGCGCTGTATAGCAAGCCACCAGCGCCGCTGTCAGCATCAAGGTCAAGGGAAAGGCGACTGCGCTGGCAATCGAAACCAGCAGCGCCAGCCAGGCGATGAAGCCGGGGATGCCATCCAGCACACGCTCGGGGATGGGCGGCAGCGGCGCGCCACTCCAGATCGAGCGTCCCACTTCAGAAGGGCGGGGCGGGCGGGGCTTGCCAGAAAAATAAGGCATGGCGTTCGCTTTGGCTGCTGGCTGCGCCTTTCGCGGCCTATGATAACATAGGCAAAGTGAGCGACAAGCTAGCCCTTGCGCTTGACTCCCTTGCTGCCGCGCTGGCTGGCTATGGATACCAGGCTGGTCGGGTAGTCGTAGGTATTGCGGCGTTTGTCGGCATGCGCGGCGCGCCCTAGCTGCACGAGGCGCTCCAGCACTTGAGCGCGGCTATAGCCCGCCTCATGCCAAAGATAAAACGCCAGCGAGCCCGGCATTGTGTTGATTTCGTTGAGGTAGACTTCGCCAGCCTGCGGCCGCGCCAGATAATCGATGCGCGCGATGCCACGCCCATCGACAGCCTGGAAGGCAGCGATGCTCAATGCCTGGATGCGAGCGGCCAGCTCATCATCGATCGGCGCGGGGATGATGCGGTCGGCGCTTTTCATGCCTTCTGCGCCACGCATGTATTTGTCGTCGTAAGAAAGAAAGTCATCCCAGCCGAGTGGTTGTTCCAGGGGCGAGGCTTCGTATTCATCGCCATAGCCCATCACGGCGCAGTTGATCTCCACGCTGTCTGTCAGGGCTGGCTCGACCAAAATGCGGCGGTCAAAGCTGGCGGCGACATCGATGCTGGCGCGCAGCAAAGCCTCGTCGCTCGCCCGACCGATGCCGATGCTCGAGCCCAGACAGGCTGGTTTGATGAAGATCGGAAAGTCGAAGCGGTCGCGGATCTGCGCCACAATCGCATCCGGCGCGGCCGCCCAGGCTTCGCGCGCAACCCACATATCATCCAGAACGGGCAGGCCCGCTTGCCGCAGCGCCAGCTTGGTCATGATCTTGTCGTTGCCAAGCGCCGAGCCGAGGGTCGCGCAGCCAATATAGGGAATGTCCGCCAGTTCCAGCAAACCCTGCAGGCTGCCATCTTCGCCGTGCGAACCATGCAGCGCCGGGAAGACCACATCAATGCGCTGGACACGGCTGCGGCTGAAGCGTCCCGCCAGCGGATTGATGAGCAAGCCATGATGCCGCGTATCGGGCGAAAGCAGGCAGGCTTCGATACCGGGCTTTTCCAGCAGCGCATCATCCCGAAAATTATTGAGATGCCGCAACGGCGCGCCAGTGACCCAACGCCCATCTCGCGTGATGTAGACTGGGACGGTTTCGTAGCGGTCGGCTGGAAATGCCGCCATGATCTGCTGCCCGGTTACGATAGAAACATCGTGCTCTACGCTGCGTCCGCCAAAAAGGACGGCGACAGCGCTGCGGCGGCTGCTCATCGGCTGCTCCTCGCTTTCAATATGTATCGGGCAAGTCGTTCAAGAAGAGCACGGCATCGCCGGCGCGCAGATGCCGCTGATACCAGGCTATGGATTGCTCCAGGCTATCGACTACATGCACATGCGCGCGGTCAAAAGCGGTCGCTTCGATCCCCCGCAAGATCGGCGCGGTTTGCGACTCGCCCACCAGGATGATGTCGGTGGCGTATTCAGCCGCCAGCATACCCAGCTTGCGGTTTTCGCCCTCTTGCAGCGCGCCCAGCTCGACCATGCCGGGCGTGATCAACAGCCGCGCGCCCTCCCGGTGCATGCCCAGCAGCTTCAAAGCGCTGATGACGCCTTTGGGGTTGGCGCTGTAGGCATCGTTAATGATGGTGATGCCGGCGGCGGTCGTCTCGCGGACGAGGCGGTTTTCGGCGGGCTGCAAGCTGCGGACGCGCCTGGCGATATCGCGCAGAGGGATGGCTTCGCGCCGCGCGACAGCGATGCACAGCAGCAGGTTGGTCACATTGTGATCGCCGTGCAGCCGCGTAGCAATCTGCGCTGTTTCGCCGCTCGCGACATCAATCGCGCAGAAAGACAAGCCGTCCAGGCTTTCGCGGATGTCTTGCGCCAGCCAGGTCACGCCTTGAGCGCGCGCCTCGGCCAGCGACAATTCGCGGCTCACGGTCAGGCGCGTGGCCGGATAACCCCGCTCGTGCATGGCGCGGATGTAGGCGTTGTCCCAGTTGAAAACAGCGACTCCATCGGGCGGCAGGTTGGCGACCAGTTCATATTTTGCCTTTTGCACAGTCTCCAGCGAGCCAAATCGCTCGAGATGCTGCGGGCCGACCTCGGTGATGATGGCGATATCCGGTGGCGTCAACTGACAGATGCGCGCGATCTCGCCTGGCACATACGCGCCCATCTCGCTGATAAAAATTTCTGTGCGATAGTCGTCGGCCAAGTCGCGGTTGATCGCCAGCGAAACGCCCATCAAAGTATTGTAACTCTTGGGCGTGGCATACACCTGATAGCGTAGGCTGAGGATGTCGCGCAAGAAAGATTTGGTGGTCGTCTTGCCATAGCTGCCGGTGATGCCGATGATCTTGGGCTGGGTCTGCGCAAGCACAACCGCGGCCTGGCGCAGAAATCGCCGCTTTGCAATGGCATCCAGTGGAGTCAACAGCCAATTGGACATCGCCAGCCAGCCGGGCGCGAGCAGCCAAACCGCCAAGCCGACACCGCCAATCGCCGGGCTTGGCGCGCCTGCCGCCCAAACGCCGACTATGGGCAGGGCGCAGACAATATGCGCGACAGCCAGAATGCGTTTGACGCGCGCTGTCATCACCAGCGGTTTTTTGATCTTGCCCTGCGGCTTTGGATAGACAGCCAGTAGCGCGAACAAGCCGCCAGCCAGGCTGTCATACGGATGGTCGGCGCTGGCCGCCAGCGCCACGCCAAGCAAGCCGATGGCAACCTGGCGCGGTGGCAGCCAGCGCGACCGAGCAGCCAGCAGCCAGCGCAGATAACGCCGGCTCATGTATTCCTCGATCTGATAGAAGCGCGCTTGCCGACGCAGCCGCAGCCATGCGCCAGCCAGCCAAATCAAGCCGACCAAGGGCGTCCAGTCGTTTTGCATGGAGAGTCCTTGCCTACCGCCACCAGCGCATTATACGGCGAACCGCGCATAGGGCAACGCGCGCGCTTGGGAGTGGTGAATGCGTGGATATGGCAACCAAGCCCTCCATCCCCCGTCCCCAGAACGAGGGAAGGGGCGTTTTTCCTGCGCTTCCGCAGCATGCAAGCCCCTCCCTCATTTTTTTGGGGTGGCGGCAAAGCAACGCGTACACACCAAAATCACCACTCCCCCTAATCGCTGCGAAAGAGCGCGTCCATGATGCTGGCTGTGCGCTCGGGGAAATCCAGATAGGCATAATGTCCCGCGCCAGGCTGCACGATCAGCGCGGCATCTGGCATAGCGTTTTCTAGCATGCGCCCCATCCACAGCGGCGTTTCTTCATCCTCATCCCCCCAAATCAGCACGGTGGGCTTTGCTGCGCGTCGAGCGTATTCCAGCAAGTCTTGATTGACAATTTGTGCCAATGTCTGGCGCATGAGGGGCGATGCCTGCAAAAAATCCGCCGACCCAAACCGCTGGTTGTAGAGTCGGCGCAGATTTTCAGCAGTAGATTTTGCGCCAATTTTCTGCAAGCTGCTGCGCGCGCGCCGATATGCGCCCAGCCGAAGCCGCTGCCCAATGCCGGGCTCGACGCGGATGCCCGCGCTGTTGGAAAGCGTCATTTTGTTTATGCGCTGGGGATGTTCCGCCACCAGCATCAAGCCGATGCGACCGCCCAGCGAGTGCCCAAAATAATGCGCGCAGGGCCAATCGTGCGCATCCAGGAGCGCCAGGCAGCAGTCGACATAATCGCGCACACTCCAGGCTCGGCGGGGCTCGGCGCTTTCACCAAAGCCCGGCAAGTCGAGCATGACGCAGCGATACCCCAGTTTGCTCAGCTGGGCTGCCAGCGGATAGATTGTTTCGATGCTTGCGCCCCAGCCATGCGTCATCAACACTGGCGCTCCCTCGCCGATAACCGCTTGGCGTATGTCAATGCCGTCTATGGCGATTCGGCTGGTCTGCATGGCGTTTTCAGCCAATGGCGCTCAGAGGGATTTCGACCGGGCTTTTGCGGCCGCGCTCGTTGATTGGCGTAACCGGCGGGCATTCCCAAGCCAGATCGTCGGTTGTCGCGCGTTCTTTGGCAAACTTGGGCAAGATGCCACAGGCGAAGCACTTGTCGCGGCAATCGACGCGGGTCTCGCGGCGGATACTCATCAAATAATCGTCTTGCAAGAATCGCTTGCGCAAGCCCACATCGATGTGATCCCACGGAAAAACTTCGTCCAGGTCGCGTTCGCGGAAGTTATAAAAGGCTGGATCGATGCCTGATTCAGCAAAGGCTTGCAGCCAGCGCCCGTGCTTGTGCTGGTCTTGCCAGGCATCAAACTTGCAGCCCAGCTCCCATGCGCGGCGGATCACGCGAGAGAGGCGGCGGTCGCCCCGGCTCAGCCAGCCTTCAAACTCGCTGTCGTCATAGCTATTCCAGCGCAGGTGCATACCGCCGCGGCGCATCTGCCGTTTTAGCATAGCCTGCTTGCGCTCGACGCTTTTGCGGCTGTCTTGCGGCACCCACTGGAAAGGCGTATGCGGCTTGGGGATGAAGGTGCTGACGCCGACATTCAGGGTGGCTTTTTTGCCCAGGAGCTTGGCGCCTTCGCGCAGGGTGCGTCCACACAGGTCGATGATCGCTTGGACATCGTCCAGAGTCTCGTCGGGATGACCGATCATGAAATAGAACTTGATGGTGCGCCAGCCGCGGGAATAGACATCGCGCGCTGTCTGGATGACTTGGTCGTCAGACACATATTTGTTGATTAAGTCGCGCATTTTTTCGGCGGCGGCTTCGGGGGCGAATGTAAAGCCGCTGCGGCGCGTGCCACCGATCTTTTCGAGCAGGTCGGCGCTGGCGCTTTCGATGCGCAGGCTGGGCAGGCTGAGGCTCAAGCCGGCGTCCTTGTAAACACGGTTGACTTCTTCCGCCAGCTCCTCAACCCAGACATAGTCGGATGACGACAAGCTGAGCAGGCTGATTTCTTCAAAGCCGGTGTAACGGACGATCTCGTCTATCGCTGTCATGATCTCGGCGACGGGCCGTTCGCGGACCGGGCGCGTAACCATGCCGGCATGGCAAAATCGGCAGCCGCGCGTGCAGCCACGCATGATTTCGATGGGGGCACGGTTGTGCACAGTGTCGATATTGGGCACGATGAACCGGGTAAATGGCTTGGGCAGGGTGAGCACGATGCGCTTTAACACCCGGGCTGGAATGCCCGGCTGGTTGGGCATCACGCTGCGCACAGTCCCGTCAGCCTGATAGTCCACAGCATAGAAGCGCGGCACATACATGCCTTGAATGCGCGCAATCTGTCGCAGCTGTTCAGTTCGCGGCAGCCCGCGCAGCCGTCCCAGCGCGGCGGCGATCTCGACGATGACCTCTTCGCCTTCGCCGATGACAAAGGCATCGATGAAATCCGCCATCGGCTCGGGGTTGAAGCAGGCGTGCCCGCCAGCGATGACCAGCGGGTGGCGCTCGTCGCGGTCGCGGCTCAATATGGGCAATCCAGCCAGGTCGAGCAGGTTGATGGCGTTGGTATACAGCTGCTCATAGGGCAGGCTGATGCCCAGCAGGTCGAAGTCGCGGATAGGCTGTTTGTTTTCCAGCGAATACAGCGGGATCTGCTGCTGGCGCATAACGGCTTCCATATCCAGCCAGGGCGAGAAAACGCGCTCTGCCAGCATATCAGCGCGCTGGTTGACCTGGTGGTACAAATTCATGATGCCGAGGTTGGACATGCCTAGGTCGTAGATATCGGGGAATGCCAGCGCCACTTTGACATCAGCGCGCGCCCAGTCTTTGACGACGCTGTTATATTCGCCACCGACATAGCGCCCCGGCTTCTCGACTGTCAACAAATGCCGTTCGATTCGCTGCTCGATGGAACCTGGCTGCATGATTCGCGCTTTCAATATCTTCCCATTTCGCCGTTCCGCTTGCTGTAGCAGTATAGTGTACGCGCCAGAGTCGTGGCAAGGCTGTCGCGCAAAACCCATATACTCAGGCTCGCGCAGCCTTGGCTATCCGGAAAGGACACAGCAAATGAACGCGTCGGCGATCAAAACATTGTTTGACTATCATTACGCGATGTACGACCGCGTCTGGGACATCGCGCAGGAGTTGAGCCCACAGCAATTTGTGGCGGAAAACGATTACTCCCTGCGGTCGCTGCGCAACCAGCTGCTGCATGTCATCGAGGTGGATAATCGCTGGCTCGCGCGCTTGCAATGCCTGCCGCTGCCCGATTTTCTTCATGAAAGCGATTTTCTCGACCAAGCCGCATTGCGCTCAACATGGGTTTCGATTCGCGCGGATGTCTTGGCGTATACCGGCGCTCTGACGGATACGGATATGGAAGAAGTCGTGGAATTGGATTTTTCACACAGAGGCGGACGGCATCACAGCCGGCGCTGGCAGATTCTGCTGCATGTGGTGAATCATGGCACCGACCACCGCGCTCAGATCCTGGCGCTTCTGCATGAGCTGGGCGCGCCAACCTTTGAGCAAGACCTGATCTTGCACCTCTGGGCGACTGATCCATAAGCGGCTAAATCTGGCTGAGCGCCACGGCAATCTGCCCGGCGATGCGCGCATTGTTTCGCAGCAGCGCGATATTGGCGGACATGGACTGGCCAGCGGTCAATTCGCTGACGCGCCGCAGCACAAAGGGCGTGATGTCTTTGCCAGCGATGCCTTGCGCCAGCGCTTCGTTGGTCGCCTGCAGAATGGCTCCTTCCGCGGCTGCCGCATCCAATGCCGCGGCGGCGGGCACGGGCGCGACAATCAACATGCCATTCGCCACGCCCAGTTGCTGGCCAGCGGCGATGATGGCGGCGGCTTGCTGAGGACTGTCAACGCGCTGGTCGATCGGCAGGTCGCTGCGCCGGGCATAGAAGGCGGGCAGTACATCTGTCCCATAGCCAAGCACGGGCACGCCCTGCGTTTCCAGCGCTTCCAGCGTCAGCGGCAGATCCAAGATCGACTTCGCGCCTGAAGAAACGACAGCCACCGCCGTGCGCCCAAACTCGGTCAAATCTGCCGAGACATCATGCGGGTTGCCCCGATGCACACCGCCGATGCCGCCGGTTGCGAAGAGTTTAATGCCCGCCAACGCGGCGATGATCATGGTGCCAGCTACAGTTGTCGCGCCATGCTGCCGCAGGGCAGTGACGATCGGCAGGTCGCGGCGGCTGCATTTGCGGACTGCGCCAGCGGGCAGTCCCGCCAACGTTTGAATCTGCTCGCGAGTCAAGCCAACGGTGATGTCGCCAGCCAGCACCGCGATCGTAGCGGGGAGCGCTCCGCCAGCGCGCACGGCTGCTTCCATATCCAGCGCTGTCTCGATATTCAGCGGGTGGGGCAAGCCATGTGTGATTAACGTCGATTCCAGCGCGACCACTGGCTGCCCGGCCTCCAAAGCCGCCTGGATATCGGCGCGGATGTGAAATGTTTGCCTTGCGCTCATTGTGCCCTCATTCAGATAGCATATGCAGCCGGCTGCGATGAATGCTGCTGTGCGCGCCGTCCAGATTCAGCAGCTCCAGCAGGTCATCGGGCCGCAGGTTGCCGCGGTCGCCCACCGACAAATGCGCCAGCAAGTTGGCTTGTTCGTCTATGTTCAGCGACAAGATCAGCGGCCGCACATCCATGACGCTGCGTTTGCGCCGGCGAGTCCGCTCGACAATGATGGTCGACTGGGCGAGCAGCTCGGCGATTTTGCGCTGCAAGCTGGCGCGCTCTTGTCTGTCATAAAAGCGAATGTGGTATTCGGCGCTGACAATTCGCGATTGCACGGCGGAACTGCGCGGGGCGACCTCTTCGATCGCCACGATCGACAAGCCGTGTGGCGACACCGCCAGCAGCCGCTCGCGCAGCCCTGCCTCGCAGAAGTCCAGCCGCTCGCGCAGGGAAATGTCCAAAATCTCACAATCGCTGGAGATGCCCAGAGGCAGGGGCATGGCCAGCGAGATGCGCGGACGGGTGTTGAAACCGCGCGTATACAGCAGCGGCAGCTCGGCTCGGCGCAGCGTCCGCTCCCAGATCTTCGCCATATCCAGGTTGCTGGTATAACGCAAGGGGCCGGCTTTGCCAAATGTGATGCGCAGCCGCTGAACGACCGGCGACAGGTGTGTCATTTGCCGCGTCCCTGTGGATTCTTGACTGCAATTGCGCTAGACTATTCTAGGGCAAAGCGGGCTGGGTTGGAAGGCGAATGAATCCGCGGCGGCAGGAAAGCGAGCGCTGGCGACGCAGACATCTGTGGCTGAGCGTCTTCGCTCCTTTTTTGTTGACGCTGCTCATGGCGCTGGCGGGCGTGGCTGCGGTGCTGCTGCTGCCCGCTCCCGAGCAGGTCGCGCTGGTGGCTGATGTCATGCTGACTTTGCTGGCGCTGTGTCCAGCCATTGCGCTGATGTTCGCGCTGGCTCTTTGCGCATGGGCGCTGGTCATCCAAATGCGCCGCTGGGCAGCCCGCGCTCCTTCGCCTTTGCGCCGGCTGGAAGCGCTGACGGCAGCGGCTCATCAACGAGCGGATGGCTGGCTGGGCAGGGTCGATGGCCAGGTCCTGGAATGGGCGGTGCGCCTGGAACCGCTGCGCAGCCTGCTCACTTTGTTTGACGCGCCGCCGCAAGCAAGCGAAGACGAGGCAGACACATGAATGATCAACAAAACGACGCAGCCGAGCCGCAGGTGGAAAGAGCGCGCATATTGCTGACCGGGCTGGGGTTGGGCGCGCTGGTGGGCTTGCTGTCCGGCTATTTGTATGCGCGCGCCGCCGAAGAAAATGCCGATGCGGAAACGGGGGCGGTCGCGTCGATATCGACCGGGCAGGCGCTGGCGGTGCTGCTGGCGGTGCTGGGCGTGGTTCGGCAGATCGCCGCCTTGGGCAAGCCAGACAAAAGACGTCGGCAATAAGCCAGTGTGCGCGCGCTATACACTGCGAGCCGACGCGGAATCCATCCAGCGCGCCTTTGCTCTTGCCAGCGCGGAAAACTGGGCTGGCCCGCGCTCTAACATCGCCCCGACGCAGTCAGTGGCTGTCATCGCCAACCAGCAGCCCAAAGCGCTTGCCAAGATGAAGTGGGGCTTCGTGCCGGCCTGGGCAAAGGACCCAAAAATTGGCAGCCGCATGGTCAACGCGCGCTCTGAAACTGCGCATGAAAAGCCCGCGTTTCGCAGCGCATTCAGACGCCGCCGCTGCTTGATCCCCGCCGATGGCTATTATGAATGGATGCCCCAAGGCGGACGAAAAACGCCTGTGTACATCCAACATGCCCAGCGCGACCTCTTCGCTTTTGCGGGCTTGTGGGAACGTTGGCAAGACGCGCGGGGCAACTGGCTGCATAGCTGCGCAATCCTGACCACCGCAGCCAACCAGCGCATTCGCCCCATCCACCAACGCATGGCGGTCATTCTCGAACCAGCTGATTATGCGCTGTGGCTTGCGCCGCGTGGATTGACGCCGTCCGAATGGCAGCCGCTGATGGCTGGCCCGCGCGATGAACAATTGAGATACCACGAAGTGTCTGCGCATGTGAACGATGCGCGCAAGGACCACCCCGCGTTGATCGCGCCTGCGCAATCAAGCCAGCCCCGCTTGCTGTTGTGATGTATCGATCCGCCTACATTGACGCGCGCAGCAGAATAATCCCCAGCGCCGCAATGGTGACCACAATCACGACCACAACTGCGACAATCACCCGCAAAACCTTGTTGGATTTCGTTGATTGGGCATTGTCTGGCGCTTCGGGCGAGAAATTGCTCTCGGCGCTCAAACAGCGGCTCGCCAGAAAGTGGGCGGCGGCGGTCGGCGTTGCGGCGGCATGATCAGCGACCTGATCAGACAAGGTTTGGTCGCGATGATGCCCGATGCCTGTCACAACAAAGGTCTGGCATTGGCTGATGGCTTGGGCGACCAGGAACGAGTCGAAGGCGGCAAAATCATCAAAACGTCCGCCGCCACGGACAATCGCAATGGCGTCGATATCGGCTGTCGCATCCAGCGCATAGATGGCATCGGTGATTAATTGCGCGGCGCGCTCGCCCTTCAGCAGCGCATACTCCCAGCTAAGCGGCGCCAATACCCCTCGCTCTCCCGCGCTTTGATAGGCAGTTTCAAAGTCGCCGATGGCGCGGCTGCTGCGTCCGCTGATGCAGCCGATGCGGCGGATGCGCTGGGGCGGCGGTCGTTTCCGCGGCGGGTACAGCCCGGCGGCGCGCAATCGGTCGATGGCTGGCTGCTTGGCTATCGCCGCAGCGTTCAAGCGGATGTCGCGCACGAAAATCTGCATCTCCGACCGACGCTCATAGAAGCGCACATCGCCATAGACTTCGACTTCCAGGTTGTTTTCCAGCTCGAACTGGATATTGCCGCGCCGTTCTTCATGCAGCATGCAGCGGATGCGCATGTTGTCATCGACCAAGTCGAAGTAGCCATGCCCCAGGTCGGACAGATAATATCGCTGGATAATGCCGCTGGTCCAGAAGTAGCGCTCAAGCGTCTCGGCTTCGATGACGCTGCGCAGGGTGCGGCTCACTTGCGCGAGGCTGCGGCGATTTTCTGTGGGCTGCTTTGACATTACCCTAGTCCAAGTGAATGGCCGGGCTGATAGCGGCTGAGCACAAATTGCAGCGGGTCGGCGCCTGGCGGAATAATGACCGGGCGGCTGCGTCTCGCGTTTGTCTCTTCGCCGACTGCGCCCAGCCCTTCCAGCAGGTCGATGATGCGGGCGGCGCGCGGATAGCCCAAGCCGAGCTTGCGCTGGAGCAGCGATGCCGATGCCTCGCCACTGGCTGTGACCAGCCGCAGCACATCTTCCAGCATGGGGTCGGTCTCGCTGAGGAGCTGTCGCCGCTTCAAAGCGCCTTCCCACGGCGCGCTGATTTTGGCGGGAAGCACACCAGCTTTCTTGCGCAGCACCAACTCATCGCGCCAATGCTGGACGACCTCGCGGACATCGTCTTCGGATACAAAGCAGCCCTGCAGACGCCGCGGAGCAGCGGCATCGGGCGATGCGAAGAGCATATCGCCGCGTCCCAGCAGATTCTCTGCGCCGGCGCGGTCGATGATCACCCGCGAATCGCCGCCACTGGCAACCGCAAAGCCAATGCGCGCCGGGAAATTGGCTTTGATGACGCCGGTGATGATATTGACGCTGGGCCGCTGAGTGGCGACGATCAAGTGCATGCCCACTGCGCGGGCTTTTTGCGCCAGGCGACCGACCGACTCTTGTGTTTCTTCTGGGCTGGTGAGCATCAAATCGCCGATTTCGTCGATCAAAATGACGATCCGCGGCAGCCGCTCAGCCGCGCGAGCATCGCTATTCAGCCCGGCGTTGTACGCATCGAGCTGCTTCGCGCCCCGCTGTTCGAGCAGTTTGTAGCGCCGTTCCATCTCGCGGACGCACCAGTTTAATACGCCGACGATGCGCTCGGGCACGATCTCGACCGGTCCCAGCAAATGCGGGATTCCATTGAAGCGCGCCAGCTCCACCATCTTTGGGTCGAGCATCACCAGGCGCAGGTCGGCTGGCGAAAACCG
This sequence comes from Chloroflexota bacterium, assembly GCA_026709625.1. Lineage (GTDB taxonomy): Bacteria > Chloroflexota > Anaerolineae > Aggregatilineales > Phototrophicaceae > UBA6055. The sequence continues at coordinate 5,472 of JAPOSR010000052.1, read as the reverse complement.
CATCAGCAGCGCAGTGGCAATCGCCGCCATGCAAACCGACTTGCCAGAGCCAGTCGCGCCGGCGATGAGCAGGTGCGGCATCTGCGCGAGGTCAAAAGCGACCGGCGCGCCCGTCACATCTCTGCCCAGTGGGATGAGCAGCCCCGCGTCAGCTGCCGCTTGTTGGCGATAATCTTCGCTTTGCAGCACATTGCGCAGCGCGACTGTGCTCGGCTCGCGGTTGGGCACTTCGATGCCCATGAAGTTCGTGCCCGGCACGGGCGTTTCCATGCGCAGCCGTTTCGCCGCCAGCGCCAGCGCCAGATCTCGCGAATAGCTGGCGATCTTGCTCATGCGGACGCGCTCTGTGCCATCGTCTTTGTGCGGCTGCAGCGCATAGCGTGTTACTGTGGGACCCACCTGCGCCGCGGCGACTGTTACATCGAGATCAAACTCCAGCAGCGTATTCTCAATCAGCTGCGCATTGTGTCCGGTCTCCTCTGCGTCAGGCATGTTCAAATCCAGCGCGGTCAAGCAGTCGATGTCCGGCAGCGAGTTGCGCCAGATTTCCGCGCTGTCGACCGGGGCGTTTTGGCTGCGTCTGGCGGCATTGCGCGCGCGCCGCTTTTGCACAGTTTCGATAGCTTTCCGCGCTTCACTCACCGCTGGCTCGCTGAAACTGTTCGTGGGCGAATCGACATCTGGCGCCGGCCGCGGGCGAGCTGGGTTGGGGCGGATGCGCTCGATAACGGAGCCAGCCGCGCCGCTGCTTTCTGGCTGCAAGCCCGGTTGCTCGGGCAAGCTGCCGGGATTGGGGCGGATGCGCATAATCGGCTTTCGATAGCCGGGCTGCTCGACCAACTGCTTGTACAGCGCTCGCACACGGTCGCTTGGCGGCGGCGTTTCGGGGCCTGCGCGCTTGCTTGCCTGCTGCAGACGGTCACCCAGCCGCGCCAAAGCCTTCGCTAGCGCGCTGCCACGCAGGCCCAGCGCGAAGATGCTGCTGACCCCCACAACCAGCCCGAAGAGACCGAGCGCCAGCTCTCTGCCCAAGATCCAGTAGAAGGGATAACTCAGCCCCCAGCCGATCATCCCGCCGCCGCCGCCCGACCGCGCCAGCGCCCGCAATTCGCTTTCGCCGCTGCCCAGGTGCAAGATAGCCAGCAAGGACAAAAATGCCAGCTCGAGCGCCAGCATCTGCCCGGCAGTGAGCAAGAGGCGGATGCCGGCTTTGGGCAGCCACAGCACAGCGCCCATGGCAAAAAGCGCGCCCGCCACGAATATCGCGCCGTCGCCGCAGAGCGAAGTCAGCATCGCCGCCCAACTCACAGCCACCAGCGCATCGCCAGCTACAAATAGCGAAATAAATGACAAAATGCCAAAGACAATTAGCGCAAAGCCGACCACTTCGCTGATCCAGGGCGGCATGCTTTCGCGGAGGTCCTGCCAAAAGTCGAATTCTGGCGGCGCATCGTCCAGCGCGCGGATGACTTCATCGGCAGAAGCCTGCGTCACTGGCATATACGCCGCGGCTGCATCGGGCGATAGCGTTTTGTCTGGCTGCTGCACTTCCACACGACCCACAGATCTGCGACCGGCTGCCCACCAGTATACCCTAGCTTGATTGGCATCGCTGGACAAAATAACTGGCAAAATGTCTTTCTATTGTTGCCGCTCTTGCTGCAAGATCAGATCAGTGACTGCCTGTATCGCCACGCGCTGTTTGCGATAGAGGTCGGCTTCGCTCATGCTCAAGCGCCGCGCCACTTCGCGCACTTTGCGGTTTTCTAGGAAGCGCAGCTGCAAGATGTTGTAGAGCGTCCATTCGGGGCTCATCATTTTGCGCTCGCCTTGCGGCCGCAGCTCGCTGATCGAATCTTCCAGCAGCTTGCGCAGCGCATTGACCGGCGTCTGGTCGCCCTGGCGGATGCGGCTTTGCACCACCTTCAGCTTGACAAGGTTGCTCTGGGTGATGCCGCTGCCACCCCAATAATGTCGCAGCGCGGCGCGCACCTGCTCAAATAATTCATCGCGCTCGGGCAGGGCTCTGTGGCTGGGCAAGGCATGAATCGCCTGACGATATTCCAATTGCAGCGCTCGCGACCGCGTCATCTGGAATTGTGGCAGCAAGCCTTCCATCAAGTTGTACATTTCGGACTGCAAGCGCATGTCGTCGAGGGTGGTTTCGACGCGGCGGATAAAAGCGCGAAGATGGCCGCTGGCGACCTCCTCTGCCAGCTCATCGCTGCTGTTGCGCACGCCCAGAACGCCGATTGGCAGCGCCTGCGTTCCTTCTGAGCCGACACGGTTGCTGTGCAGGGCGATCAAGGCATAGTCGCGCCAGTGCAGGGGTTCTGCCAGCTGCGCTTCGCCGCTGTGTTCGAGCAGCTGGGTCTCTTTCAACAGCTGCGACTCGTCAAAGCCCAGGCTGCCGACTTTGCTGATAAATTCTGGTTGGGCGCGTTCGAAGCTGATGACAAAGGCGCGGTCGATGCGCAGATAGTCGCAGATCGATTCGGTTGTCGCCGCGATGAGCTGGCTGAGGTCGCTGTTGGTCAGCACACGGTCGCCCAGCGTTTGCAATTTGCTGATCTGCTCGCCATCTTCGTCGCGATAAATAAAGAGCTTTTCGATGTAGGGCAGGGCGAGCGAAACAAACCACTGCCACAGCAACACCGCGCCAACCACCGCTGGCGCCGTAAAGTTGTCGCCGCGCAGGCTCAATATGCGCGTTGCCTGCGCAGTGAAATTGACGACCGCCAGCGCGATTAAGCCGGTTGCTGGCCCACGCAGCAAAAAGTCCAGCAGTTGTTTTTTGACCAGGCGATCGGGGATGTCTGAGCCGAAAAAATAGAGCGGGTAGGACAAGAAGAGCAGCATCAAAATGATGACGATGTTGGCTGTGTTGATGAGCAGCAAGCCAAACAGCGAAAATTCATCGCCGGGGTTCAACAAGACCGAATACGGGAAGATCCCCAGCGCCGGCGTCAAGAAGGCGATCTGCAAATAAGCCATGCGGCTGGCGCTGGCGCGAGTTAAGCACCGTTTCCGCGCTCGCTGCACATTGTAGAACGCGAAGCCGCTGGCCAGCCCAAAGTACAGCAAATACAGCGCGAACAGCGGCGCGGCGACGATGCTCAGCTCGTCCCCGGCCAGCACAAACCGAAATAGAGAATCGGAAAACGCCGCCGCCAGCAAGAAACCCGCGCCAACAAAATAGAGCAGACGCAGCGCGCGCAGACGCCGCCCGCGCGATGGCAAGCCTGTCGTCGCCAGCAGCGCATCGGACAGGTGCGCCAAAGTCGCCGGGACAAAAGCGATGCCGACCCACTGCAAGCGCGAGGCGATTTCGTGAGCGGCGCGCTCGGGCTCTAGCGAGATGAACGCATCAGCGACATAGGCGACAGTCACGCAGGCCAACACCGCCGCCCCCGCCTTTGCCACGCGGTTGTTCAAATTGCGCGTCAGGTTGAACAGCAGCAGCGATACGGCAGTCAGGGCATTGCCAGCCGTCAGGGTTTCGTTGACCGCCAGCAGCAATTCAGTGAGCAGATCCAAGTCGGTCGCGCCTCGCAGCAGGTTGGCTTTGCGCAGATGACAGCGCAGCCGCCTGTGTGGCAATCCGCGCTGCCGACCATCATGTCGCGGTTTATTTTACAAGCAGAGCCACATGATGACCGCAACGGCGCGCCTCAAATCGACAAGCTGAAGAAAAGCGCGATCTCGCGATTGGCGAAGTGATGGTCGTTGAAGCCACAAAATGTGAAACCCTGCGCCTGGGCAAAGCGGATAGCGGGATAGTTGGTGGTGGGGATCTCGAAGATGATCTGCTGCAAGCGAAACTCGCTCGCCCATACGCGCGCCACATGCACCAGTCGAGCGCCCAGGCTGCGCCGCCGATGGGGCAGGTCGACGACCAAATCTTGCAGATAGAAGACTCGACCGCTTAAGCCCAGCCGCATGGTGACATAGCCCACGATCTGTCGGCTGGATGGGTCTTCGACCACGGCAAAGCAATGGTCCATCCGCAGCGCCGACCGCAGGCGCCGCTCGTCTACTGGGTGCCGGGCAATCAACTGGCGGGGCAGGCGCTGCCGGCGGCAGTTGACATGGATCTCGTCGCCGCCGTCGTTCACATTCATCTGCCAAACATAGTCGGAATGAAAGCTGGTATCGAGCGTCAGGCAGCGCGGCAGATCATCTTCAACCGCATCGCGGAATATGAGCTTGGCCGGGTCAAGCGCTGAGCGCTGCTTGGGAATCTGTTCTTGGCTGTTCAGCATAGCGCCCCGCGCTTCATTATCAGAATGGCGAGCCGCCCCACAAAGAAGGACCTCGCGGCGAGCCAAGCGAGGCTACTGTACAAGACAAATGCCAAGCCCCCCTTGCTCTTGCGGCAGATTCGCGGTCAAACTTCGTACAGATAGTCGCGCAAGACCACATGCGCGGATGACTGGCGCAGCCGGTTGAGCGCCTGGGCTTCCAGCTGGCGGACACGTTCGCGGGTTACGCCGATGGTGTTGCCCACTTCTTCCAGCGTATAGACGCGGCCATCCGCCAGTCCATAGCGCAGTCGCAGGATCTGCGCTTCACGATCAGGCAGCTTGTCTAGCGCTTGCTGCAATTGTGTATGCAGCAGGTGCGTGGTTACTTCGTCCGATGGCGCGGGGCTGTTGTTGTCTTCTACAAAGTCGCCAAAGCTGGAATCGCCCTCATCGTCGATCGGCGACTCCAAGCTGACCGGTCTGCGCGAGATTTCCAACAGGTTCTCGACCTTGTCGGGGGTTGTGTCCATCTCGCGCGCGACTTCCGCAGGCGTGGCATCGCGGCCGAATTCTTGCTGCAGCTGCAGCTGCACGCGGCGCATGCGGTTGAGCTGGTCGCCCATGTGCACCGGCACGCGGATTGTCCGTCCCTGGTCGGCGACAGCGCGGCTGACCGCCTGGCGGATCCACCAAGTCGCATAGGTGCTGAACTTGTGCCCCCGTTGGTACTCGAATTTGTTGGTGGCGCGGATTAAGCCGATATTGCCTTCCTGTATGAGATCTAAAAAATGCAATCCGCGATTAGTGTATTTTTTAGCAATAGAAATGACCAATCGCAGGTTTGCCTCTATCATCTCTTTTTTAGCACGCCGTGCTTTTCTCTCTGCAGAGCCGACGGCAGTATCAATCTTTTTGATTTCGGCGATAGAGAGACCCGTGTCCTCTTCAATTTGAGCCATTTTGTTTTGCTCTCTCAGTAATATGTCTTTATAGGGTTGTAAGGCTTTACCGTATTTTGAGCGTAGTAGACTCAAACCTAGGGGATAGTTGAGTTTATCTTCTTTAATGCGCTCAATAATATATTTTTTAGGCAGCTTTGCTTTTTTGACGCAAAGATCAAAGATCGCACGCTCAGAGGCATAAATTTTTGTACTATAAGATTTCAAATTTTGGTTCAGAGCTTCGCTGACGGACGGTGTCAAATTGAGCTCTAGCAGCAAACCCGACA
>JAPOSR010000030.1 GCA_026709625.1 Chloroflexota bacterium | reverse complement strand
GCTCTATGGCTACAAGCGGCGCGGGGCGATGTTGGGTTTGTGACCCTCCATCTCCGTCCCCCAGAACGAGGCAAGGGGAGTTTCTCCAGCGCATCCGCGGCTGGCAGCCCCTCCCTCATTTTTGCGCCGCGTAGACACAGGCGATCGGGGAGGGGTTTGGAGTGGGGGCTGAAGCTGCTTCTGTGGTAAAACTGCGCCATGTTTCTCGACGCTATTGCCGCAAACTGCCGCGCCCATCCACAGAAAACCGCCATCTTGTTTCTAGGCGGCGAGGCGGTCAGCTATGCGCAGCTGGCGCAGACGACCAACCGCACCGCTCATTATTTGCGCGCGCTGGGCATCGATCCTGGCGACCGCGTGGCTGCGCAGCTGCCCAAGTGCCTGCCTTTCATCACCCTGCATCTGGCGGCAATGCAGATTGGCGCGGTGTTTCTGCCCTTGAATCCTGGCTATCCGCCTGCCGAGCTGCGTTACTTCCTGGCGGATGCGGGCGCGCGCTTATTATTCGCCGACAGAACTAAACAAGCCGCGCTCACCGAGATGTCCGCCAGCCTGCCAGCGCTGCAAGAGGCGATCTTCATCGATGCGGACGCGCCCTGGTCAGATCGCGTAAGCGGCTATTCCGCCAATCCTGTGAGCCTGCCTGTCGATCCCGACCAAACCGCCATGATGCTCTATACCAGCGGCACGACCAGCCGCCCCAAAGGCGCGTTGATCACGCATGGCAATTTGACCGCCAACATCGAGGCTTTGCATTCGGCTTGGGGCTGGCGCGCGGACGATCTGCTGCTGCATGCGCTGCCCATCTTTCATGTGCACGGGCTGGTGGTGGCGTTGCACGGGGCGCTGCATGCAGGTGCGACTGCCGAGCTGCTGCCGGACTTTGACGCCGCGGCTGTGCTGGACTTGCTGCAAAGCCGGCGCTATTCGGTCTTCATGGGCGTGCCCACCATGCACCGCCGGCTCTATGCGCAGGCGGCGGGGACGCGCATCGACCTCAGCTTTATGCGCCTGCTGACCTCCGGCAGCGACCGTCTGCCCGATGACCTCTTCTTTGGCTATCAGCGCAGTTTTGGCGTCACCCTGCTGGAACGGTATGGCATGACCGAGACTGGCATGAACCTGTCCAATCCCCTGCATGGCGAGCGGCGCGTCGGCTCGGTGGGGATGCCCCTGCCGGGCGTGCGAGCGCGCATCGCCGACCCCGCGACTGACCTGCCTCTGCCCGATGACGTGGTGGGCGAAGTGCAGATCAGCGGCGCGCATGTCTTCGCTGGCTATTGGAATCAGCCTGAAAAGACGGCGCGGGCATTTACAGAAGATGGCTGGCTGCGCACGGGCGATCTGGGTTCGCGCTCGCGCGATGGCTACTTCACGCTCAAGGGGCGCGCCAAAGACCTCATCATCAGCGGTGGCTTGAATGTTTATCCGCCCGAGGTGGAGCTGGCGCTGATGACCCATGCGGATGTGGCGGCTTGCGCGGTCATCGGCTGCCCGGATGCCGAGTGGGGCGAATTGGTCGTGGCTGTCATCGTGCTGGCCCCGGGTGCTGCCCCGACTGCGGACGAAATCCGCGCGCATTGTCGCGATCGGCTGGCTGCCTACAAAGCGCCGCGCCGGGTGGTCTTCGCTGCCGAGCTGCCTCGCAATGCCCTGGGCAAGGCGCAGAAAGCTCTCCTGCGCGGGACTGCCTGCGAATAGGGTGGGGGTGAACTCACCTTTTGACGGGATTGCCCTGTGGCGACGCGGGAGTGGTGATTTTGGTGGATACGCGTTGCTTTGCCCCTCCCCCAAAAATGAGGGAGGGGCTTACATGCTGCGAAAGCCCTGGGAAAACTCCCCTTCCCTCGTTCTGGGGGCAAGGGGCCGGGGATGGGGGCTTGATTGCCATATCAACGCATTCACCACTCCCGCGACGCGCTGCATTTCACATTCGCGGGCTGGCAGGTTACAATCGCCGCGATGACTTTGTTGATTTGGAGGATTGACCCAGCATGCAAACATGGTACGAAGCCAAACAAGCAGATTTGGAAGCGACTCTGCTGGATGCGCTTGCGCCCGACGAGCCTTGGTCGCTGATTGAGCGCTTCACCAGCCTGGTGCGCGAATCGTCGTCCGCTGACGAACGCGCAGCCTTTGACTATATTGCCGAGCGGCTGGAAGCGCTGGGCATCCCCCACGAGATGCACATGCCCGAGCTGTTTTTGAGCGTGCCGGTGCGGGCATCGCTGGCGGTGGGCAGCCATTCATACCGCGCCAAAACGCCGGCTTTTTCTATCAGCACGCCCGCGGCTGGCGTTTCTGGCGAGATGGTGCGCATCGAAGGTTTCGCAGCGGGCCGCAGCGCCGATTTCTTCGATTTCACGCCGGTCACCGAAGTCGATGTGCGCGGCAAGATTGTGGTGGTGGATGGCTTTGGCGGTCCGCCGCCGGTCTGGTACTTCCAAAATCAAGGAGCTATCGGCGCGATCTTCATCAATCCCGGCGTCGACATCCACTGGGGCATTTGCACGACGATCTGGGGCGCGCCCGACCTGGACAATGTTCAGCGCCAGCCCAGCATCCCCGTTTTGTCGATCAACCGTCCCGATGGCGAAGACCTGATGCGGCGCATGGCAGGTGGCCAGTCCGAAGCCACCCTGCACACGCAGCTGAAAGAAGGCTGGTTTGAATGCCCTTGCCTGGTGGCGGAAATCAAAGGCGCAATCGAACCCGAGCGGTTTGTGTTGGCGCACGGACATGTCGACAGCTGGGATGTGGGCATCGGCGACAACGCGGTGGGCAATGCGACCCTGCTCGAGCTGGCGCGCATCTTCCACAGCCAGGCTGACAGTATGGCGCGGACGTTGCGGGTGGCTTGGTGGTCGGGACATTCCACGGGCCGCTATGGCGCATCGACCTGGTATGCCGATCAATACGGCTTGGAGTTGGCGCGCGATTGTGTGGCGCAGATGAACATTGACTCGCCGGGCTGTCGCTGGGCGACCGAATATCGCGGCGTGACCATCATGAGCGAGGCGCATGATTTCGCCAAACAGACCGTTCTGGACTCGACCGGGCTGGGCTTCACTGGCGAGCGCCCACACCAAGCCGGCGATTATTCTTTCAACAACATCGGCATCTCCAGCCTGTTCATGCTGCTGTCCTCCATGCCGCTTTCCAAAGCCGAAGAGATGGGCTATTACGCCGTGGGCGGTTGTGGAGCGAATATCGCCTGGCATACCGAAAACGACACCTTGGAAATCGCCGACAAAGACAACCTGATGCGCGACCTGCGCGTGTATGCCGCCTCGCTGCAGCGCCTGCTGAATAATCCTCTGCATCCGTATGATTTCCGCGCGCTGACGGTTGAATTCGCCGCTACGCTGGCCGACTATGCGGCGGCGGCGGGCGCGGAAGTCAATTTTTCGCCGGCGACGGCTGCGCTGGCTGACTTGAATGACGCCTTGGATAGGCTGTATGCGGCTGCTGACGGGCTGGCGGAGGTCGCGGTTGGCGATGCCGCCGTGCGCGCATGCAACGATGCCCTGCTGGCCATGGCGCGCGAGCTGGTGCTGATTAATTTCACGCGGCAGGGGCGCTTCCGCACCGAGCCAGCCATTCGTGTGCCCCAGCTGCCTGACCTTGCGCCGGCGCTGGAAATCTCCAAAGCTGATCATCACATGCGGCGGGTGACGCGGACGCATCTCGTGCGGGGCGTCAATCGCGTGGCTTGGGCATTTGAGACGGCGGCGAATATCGCGCGGGCGGCAGTGGCGAAGATGTAATTTATCGCGGAGACACAGCGGGCACCAAGAAGCTGTAGAGGCGAGGCGGCGAATCGTCCAATAAACAGGAGAATGGCGCGGCATGAAATTGATCTATCTGGCAACTGGACCCATGGGGCGCACAGAAGCTGGACAAGCCGAACTTGCTCGCCGCCGCGCGTATCTGCAACGGCATGCCGCGCGCGATACCCAGGTCGATATCACCGACATCCCGTCTGGGCCCGGCTCTATCGAAAGCCTGTATGAAGAATACCTGTCCATTCCTGAGACGGCGCTGCGGGCGCATGAGTTGCAGGCGGATGGCTGGAATGGCATCTTGCTGGGCTGTTATGGCGATCCCGGCTTGGGCGCGCTGCGCGAGATTGTCGATATCCCTGTGGTCGGCGCGGGCCAGGCGACCGCCTTGATGGCATCAGCGCTTGGCCGGCGCTACAGCGTCATCACCGTCACCGACAGCGTCATTGGACCGCTGGAAGAGACCCTGCGCAACAGCGGCGGCGGCGACAAGCTGGCCAGCGTGCGCGCCGTCAATATCCCCGTGCTGGAGTTGCGCAATGACCGCGAGCTGGCGATCGAAGCCACCTTGGGCGAAGCGCGAAAAGCCATCGCCCAAGACCGCGCCGATACACTCATCGTCGGCTGCATGAGCATGGGCTTCCTGGAAATCCCCGAAGCCTGTCAAGCCGAGCTGGGGCTGCCATTCTTGAACCCGGCGCGCGTGCAGCTGAAGTTTCTGGAAGCGATGCTGGGCGCGGGACTCAGCCATTCCAAGCGCGCGTATATGACGCCACCCAAACTGGCGGCCGGCTTGGCGAGCTCGCCCGCCGATTTGCTTCACCGCCAGAACTAGGCGCATATCCTCTGTATTCTTTGGGTCTGGACACCAAAAAGGAGAAACAAATGGGATTCACAATCATCGGCGCGACCCTCATCGACGGCAATGGCGGAGCGCCACTGGAAAACGCCGCCGTGCATATCGAAGGCGAGCGCATCGCTTGGGTGGGCGCAGCCGCTGTGATGCCCGCCGCCGCCCAAGCCGCCGAGCAGCTAGACGCCAGCGGCAAGTGGCTGCTGCCGGGTTTGATCGACGCGCACATCCACATCTGTTACAACGGCGAAGAAAGCACCTTTGCCCTGCTGGAAAAGCCGCGCGATGCTCTGGTGCTCGAGGCGGTGCAAATCTGTAAGCGCACCCTGCAGCAAGGGGTGACAACCATCCGCGATGTTGGCGGCGAAACATACATCGAAATGTCCCTGCGCGATGCCATCAGTCGCGGCTGGATTCAAGGTCCGCGTATGAAGCTATCGGGGCGCGTCATCAGCATGACTGGCGGGCACGCCCATTTCATCGCCCGCGAAGCCGATGGCCCCGACGAAATGCGCAAAGCCGCCCGCGAGCAGATCAAAGCTGGCGCCGACCTCGTCAAATTGATGGCGACCGGTGGCAGCGCAACGCCCGGGCAAGACATTCATGCCAGCCAGCTCACAGTCGCAGAGATCGCGGCGGTCTGCGAAGTGGCGCACATGATGGGGCGGACAGTGGCGGCGCACTGTCATGGCACAGGCGGCATCCGCAACTGCATGCTGGGCGGCGTCGATTCTATCGAGCACGGCACCTACCTGGACGACGAAACCGCCGACATGATGGTCGAACGCGGCGCGGCGCTTTGCCTCACGGTGGGTGTGGGCAACCCTGATCTGGAGAGTTATCCCTTGTCGCCGGTCCAGCAAGCCGATGCCGAACGCCGCATGCCGATGATCGAGCAGGGCGTGCGGCAGATCCGCAAGACGATCGCCCTGGCGCGCTCCAAAGGCATCTTCTTGGGCTGTGGCACCGATGCCGGCGGCAACCCGCTCGCCCCGCACCGATTCGCCCTGGCGCGCGAAGTCGAGCTGATTGTGGAGAACGATGTGCCGCCGCTGGAAGCCATCAGCATCGTCACGCGCAACAACGCCAAGATCCTGCGCTGGGATGACGAAATCGGCACAGTCGAAGCCGGCAAATACGCCGACTTGCTGCTTTTGAACAGCGACCCTGTTGCCGACATCCGCTCCCTGCGCGATATCGCCGCGGTCTACAAAGGCGGTGAAATGGTGAGCTAGGCCAGCGCCGCCGCCAATGTTGACCTTGCTCAACTGCCTGAAAGATAGAGAGTGGCGAATCTGCTGGCTAGGCCTTGCTTTGCCCCCCAAAAACCCCTCCCCGACCGCCTGTGTCGAACGCGACGCGCCACGAGGGAGGGGCTTGCATGCTGCGGAAGCGCTGGGAAAAACTCGTCTTCTCTCGCGCTAGAGAGGCAAGGGCACGGGGGTTGGCTGCCCTATCCACGGTAAAATCAGCCACTCTCGACCGAGCGACTGGCTGTTTTGTCGCCCCATGCTGCGTTACACTATTGAGGCGGCGTGGGGCATACGGACCTAAGGAGGTGCGCGCAGCGAGAACCAATGCGAATTTTGAATACACTCCGCCAAACTATCTGAAGGGAGAAACACCATCATGGCCCGAAAAATCCTGGGGATCAGCGCTCTGCTGGCATTGCTGCTGTCGATTGGCCTGGTGCCGGCCAGCTCGCAATCGATGGGCGAAGCCGTACCAGCGATAATCGTGCGTTCGGTGACGCAAGCCGAGCGACCGATTGAATATGAAACCACGCGCCTGGTTGTCGAGAACATGCGCGAGCTGGGCTTGGATGTCGAACATCGCGCCGTGCCCTGGGCACAGCTGATCGACGAAATCTGGTACACCCGCACTGGCGATGATGCCTGGGAAATGACCTACTGGCGCATGGTTGGGCGTCCCGAGCGCTCCGACCCGGACGAGTTCACCTACAACCTCTTTCATTCCAGCGTGCGCGATGGCGGCTACAACTTCATCGGCTACAACAACCCTGAGTACGATGCGCTGGCTGAGGCTCAGCGCGTGGAAGTGGCTGACAAAGCCGCGCGCCTCGACATCATCTGTGAAGCCCAGCAGATCATCCGCAACGATATGGTCAACGCCTACTTCGTGCATCCGCTGACTCCACAGGTTGTCAATACGCAGGTCTTCAACCCCGACAGCGTCGTGACCCAGGCCGGCATCGGCGTGCACAACTTTTGGACTTGGATCGGCATCGAGCCAACTGGCGATGACAAGACGCTGATCACCTCGACGACCTCCTTCCTCAATTCTTTCAACCCGCTGGATATCGCCGGCGATGCGCCCAGCCGTGTTACCGAAATGACCTGGGACCGCCTGATGCGCATCAACCCGATTGGCGTGGCTGAGCCTTGGGCTGCCGAGAAAGTCACTTGGGAGGACTCGCTGAATGTGGTCGTGACTCTGCGCGAAGGCATGACCTGGCACGATGGCGAGCCAGTAACCAGTGAAGATGCCGCCTATACCTTTGAAGCGGCGCTGGCTGGCACGACGCAGACGGACGAAGATGGCAATGAATCGTTCCGCGCCGAAGCGCCGGACTATTACCCCTTCGCGCGCAATGTCGCCAATATCGAGATCATCGACGAACTGAATGTGCGTTATACGTTGCACAGTCCCTCGGCGGCATTTGAAACCAGCTCGCTGGCGAAGCTCAACCTCATCCCAGAGCATATCTGGCGGCCCATCATCGAAGACTTGCTGACCAAAGACGATGCCGATGTCGACAGCATTCAGGAAGACATCCCCATCGGTTCGGGACCTTTCAAGTATGTCGCCTTCGATGTCAACGAATTTGTCTTGCTCGAGGCATTTGACGATCATTGGGCGCGCCCCAAGATCGATGCCTGGCTGATGAATGTGCTGCCCAACCAAGAGGCGACGCTGGGGCAGATCCAGTCTGGCGAGATGAACTTTTTGTGGGAGTGGCCCGGCGATCCTGGCGTGCTGCAAGATATCGTGGACAGCAACGAGCAGCTCGGTCTCTTCTCGGCGACCAGCATTGGCTTCCAATACTTCGCGTTCAATGTGCGCTACGCCCCGTTCGATGATATGTCCTTCCGTCAGGCTGTGGCGCATGTCATCCCGCAGCAGTTCATCATCGACAACATCTACAACGGATTCGCGGCGCCGGCCGACAGCTTCGTTTCGGCTGCGCTGGAATACTGGCGGCAATGCGACGACCTGCCGAGCTATGACTACACGATCGAAGGCGCGCGCCAGCTGCTGGCTGATGCCGGCTACAGCTGGGACGATGACGGACTTCTGCATTATCCGGGCGGATAAGCGCAATCCGCAGGCAATCCGCAGGGGCGATATAGCCTATTCGCCCAATGCGTCATTCATTACTGGGGCGGGCGACTTGGTTGCTCGCCCCCAGCAACCACTCAGCGGGAGTAGACCATGAGCCGCGGCATCGCCAGTTATATTGTCGGGCGTTTCTTGCAAAGCGTGATGGTGCTGTGGGTTATCGTGACCCTGCTCTTCCTGCTGTTTCGGCTGGCGCCCAGCAACCCCATGGCCAGCTATATCGACACAGAGTTCACCAAAGAGCAGGAACAGGCGCTGCTGGCGCGCTTTGGTTTGGACAGACCGCTGCACGAACAATATGTCATTTATCTCATCAATCTTTTGAAGCTTGATCTGGGCGACACCTTTCATTATGCCGGCACCAGTGTCATCGACATCCTGCGCGCCGATTTGCCGAATACGCTCTATCTGACACTGAGCTCGCTGCTGCTGGCTTACAGCGTCGGCGTGCTGGGCGGCATCGCCATGGCTGCTTTGCGCGGCAGCCGCATCGAACGGGTTGGCACCACCTTCACCTTGATGACGCGCGCCGCTCCGCAATTTTGGGTGGGTATGCTGCTGCTGACTTTCTTCGCTTTTCAATGGAAGCTGCTGCCATCGTCGGGCATTGGTCCGGCTGTGGTGCGCTATCGCTGGGAGACAGAATGGGACAAGCTGCTGTCGCCGATCTTCTGGCGGCACATGATTTTGCCCACTTTTACCCTGGCGGTCTATCTGCATGGGCTGCCGCTGTTGTTAATGCGCTCAAATATGCTGGAGGTGCTCGATCAGGATTTTATCGTCATGGGGCGGCTGGCGGGTTACAGCGAACGGCGGCTGATGATCCAGTATGCGGCGCGCAATGCCGTCCTGCCCGTGCTGACCGCGCTGACCTTGGGCATCGGCTACAGCATCGGCGGCAATGTTGTCATCGAAACAGTCTTCGCTTGGCCCGGCTTGGGGCGGACTTTGGTGCGGGCGGTGCAATCCGCCGACTATCCGCTGGCGCAGGGCGCTTTCTTTCTCATTGCGCTCATCATCGTCATCATGAACTTCATCGCCGACATCTTGTACAGCCTGCTCGACCCGCGCGTGGGGGCTTCGGCGCAGGCGCAGGTATCGTGATGTGGGGCGCAGATGCCAAAGGCAGCCCGGCGCGGAGGAGCGACATGACTTCAACGCGCCCAATGCCGGGCTTGGTTGAAGACGCCGATTTGCAAGATAGGCGAAATGTGTTTGGCTCGTCTCGCGACATCATTTCTCCCCCTTTCGCATTGCCTGCGAAGTTGGCAGCCAATGCTAGGCTGCGAATGGACGGCTTGGCATTGTTTGCGGCGATGCCCACTGAGTCCATTCCAGTCGTGTTCTTTGACCCGCAATACCGCGGCATATTGGACAAGTTGTCTTATGGCAATGAAGGGGTGAAGCGCGGACGGCGGCGATGCGAACTCTTGCAAATGAGTGAAGGCATGATTCGCGCCTTCCTCAAAGGCATCGACGCGATACTCATTCCATCCGGACATCTGTTTTTGTGGATCGACAAGTTTCACTTGTGCCAGGATTTTCGAAGATGGTTCGAGTCGACGCGCCTGGAGGTTGTCGACCTGATCACCTGGGACAAGGGGAGAATGGGTATGGGCTACCGTACGCGCCGAGTCAGCGAGTATTGTGTCGTCTTGCAGAAGAATCCAAAACGGGCAAAGGGCGTCTGGCGCATACACAACATACCGGATGTCTGGCAAGAGAAAGTTAAAGCCAAGTCGCATCCTCATCAGAAGCCTGTCGAATTGCAGAGCAGGCTCATTGAAGCTGTAAGCAATGAGGGCGACTACGTTGTGGACCCTGCCGCAGGCTCATTTTCTGTAATGCAGTCCGCAAATCAAATCGGTCGCAATTTCATTGGATGCGACCTGGAAGGCTGATGGCAAGGCTGCGGGGCGCTGCTCTCAGGAACGTCTCTGGGGGGATAGGCCAGGTTATTTGGGATTCCTGCGCTCGGGGCTACTGAGCAAGGTTCAGCCAAGAATCATCACTGAACGGCTGTGGATCCTGTGAATTCGAATTATGGTCGCAGAGTTGCTGAGCGAAGAGCGGCAGAACAGGGTGTAGAGTAGCGATGCAACAAGAATCTCTGGCTCGCGAAGGGCTGCAAGGCAAGCGTACGGTGCAATTTCGCCAGGGTTCGGCGCTGCGCCAGTTGTGGGAGACCAACCTGGAAGTTTTTCAGCGCGACAAGCTGGCTTTGCTGGGCTTGTTTATCTTCGCGTTTTTTACGCTGGTGGCGGTCTTCGCGCCCATCATCGCCCCCAACGATCCACTGACGCCGCTGAAAAACGCCGATGGCGACTGGATCAAGGATGCCGAGCCGTTTTGGATGGCTGAGCCGGGCGAAGACGAAGCCGAGGGCTATGTCAACACATTCCAACTGGGCACGACGAATATCGGTCGCGACATCTTCAGCCAGTTGATTTTTGGCTCGCGGGCGGCGCTGCTGGTTGGTTTTTCGGCGGCGATCGCCGTCGCGGTCATCGGCACGGTGGTCGGCTTGCTGGCGGGATATTACGGCGGCTGGGTCGATACTTTGCTCATGCGAGCGGCTGATGTGGCTTTTGGCATCCCATTCATCCCATTCATCATTGTCATATCCGCTTTCTTCGACCCCAGCATCTGGAATGTGGTGGTGGCGATGGCGGCGCTGCTGTGGCGTGACAGCAGCCGGGTGATCCGCTCGCAGGTGCTGGTGATCAAAGAGCAGGCCTTTGTCAGCGCGGCCAAGGTGAGTGGCGCCAGCGAATTGCGGATTATCTTTGTCTATATCGCGCCCAGCATCTTGCCGCTGAGTTTCTTGTATGGCACATTGGCGATCGCCTGGGCGATATTGACCGAGGCCTCAGTCAGCTTCTTGGGTTTCAGCGACCCTGATACGATCAGCTGGGGCTATATGCTGCAAGACGCTTTTAACTCATTGGCGCTTTCGCGCGAGGCATTTTACTGGATTGTGCCGCCGGGCTTGTGCATTATGCTGACGGTGATGGCGGGCTTTTTCATCGGACGCGGCTATGAAGAAGTGCTCTTCCCGCGTTTGCGGCGGATGTGAGCGACAGCCCGAGGATCTTTTCATGACCATCCTTTCCATCCGCAATCTCAAGGTCGACTATGCCACCCAAGATGGCACGGCGCGGGCGGTTGATGGCGTCTCGCTGGATGTCGCCGCCGGGCAGCAGCTGGGCTTGATCGGCGAATCTGGCTGTGGCAAGACGACCTTGCTGAAGGCGATCGTGCAGGTTTTGCCGCGCAACGGCCGCGTCGTCGCTGGCGAGATCAACTTCAAAGGCACAGACCTGCTGCGGTTGCCGCCGGCAGACATGCGCCAGCTGCGTTGGCGCGAGATCGCCACCATCCCCCAGGCTTCTATGGATTCGCTGAATCCTGTAGAGCGCGTGGGCAGCCAACTGACCAAGCTGCTCGCGGTTCGCGGCGGTTATGACCGGCGGGCTGCCAAACGGCGCGCGGTCGATTTGTTTGATCTGGTCGGCTTGGACAGCGGACGGCTTTCGCATTACCCGCATGAATTTAGCGGGGGTATGAAACAGCGAGCGGTCATTGCCATGGCGCTGGCGCTAGAGCCGAGCCTGCTTATCGCCGACGAGCCGGTGACCGCGCTGGATGTCATCGTACAGCACCAGATCCTCGAAGTCCTGCGCCGGCTCGAAGAAGAACTCAAGCTGACGGTTATGCTCATCACGCACGACATCTCGGTGGTGGCGCAGGTTTGCGATTCGGTGGCGGTTATGTATGCCGGGCGCATTGTCGAACAAGCCGCGGCCGCGCCCTTCTTCGCATCGCCCGCTCACCCCTACAGCCTGGGCTTGCAGCAGGCATTCCCCAATCTCGCCCGGCCACGCGAGCAGTTGGTTTCGATCGAAGGCTATCCGCCCGACCTGCGCGAGCCACCGACCGGCTGCCGCTTTGCTGAACGCTGTCCTTTTGTGCTGGATGCCTGCCACATTGACGACCCGCAGCTGCAACAGGTTGGCGCAGATCGCTATGCTGCCTGCCTGCGCAGTGGCGAGATGGATATGTTGCGCCAGCAAGCCGAAGACCCAGCGCTCTGGCAGCAGGTCGAGGTTGCGCAAGACTCTGCCCCCGCTGGTCAATCCCCCGCCCTTTCCCCCACAGAGAGGCGAGGGGAGTCGTTCATCGGCTCTGCTACAGAGAATATAAGCCCCTCCCTCTTTATGGGGGAAGGGTTTGGGGTGGGGGATGAGCGCCCCTTGCTCGAGCTGCGCGATGTGTCCAAGCGCTTCAAGGTTGGTGGTGGCTTGGCGGGGTTGCTGCGCGGCGACGAAGAGCAGACCGTCTACGCCGTCAACAACATTTCGTTCAGCTTGCGGCGTGGCGAGAGTCTGGGGCTGGCTGGCGAAAGCGGCTGTGGCAAATCGACGACCGGCAAGCTGCTGGTGAAGCTGCTGGATGCCAGCGATGGCGAAATTGACTTTGACGGCGCAGGTCTGACGGCGCTGGATGGCGAGGACCTGCTCAGATTTCGCCGCCGCGCCCAGTTAATGTTTCAGAATCCCTTTGAGGCGCTCAATCCCCGTTTCACGCTCTATCGTTCCCTGACCGAACCGCTGGTCATCCATGGTTGGAAAGATGAAAACGAACGCCTGGAGCGCGTCGTCGAAACGTTGGAGCGCGTCAATCTGCGCCCGGCCGAGGTCTTTCTGGACAAGTATCCGCACCAGCTTTCGGGCGGGCAGCTGCAGCGCGTGGTGCTGGCGCGGGCATTGGTCTTGCAGCCCGACTTCCTGGTGGCGGACGAGCCGGTCTCCATGCTGGATGTATCGGTGCGCGCGGGCATCCTCAATACCACCCGGCGTCTGGCCAGCGAGCTGGGCTTGGCGACAGTCTATATTTCACACGATTTGTCGCTGCTGCAATATACCTGCGACCGCATCGCCATCATGTATCTGGGCGAGATTGTCGAGATCGGTCCCAGCCAGCAGGTCATCAACAACCCGCAGCATCCCTATACGCAGGCATTGATCGCTGCGGTGCCCGTGCCCGACCCGACAATCGAGAACCCGCCTTTGCGCATACGCGAAGGCGTGCCGCGCCCCACCGAGCGGTTCATTGGCTGCTCGTTTGCGCAACGGTGCCCGGAAGCCATGGAAGCCTGCCTGGCCGTCCGTCCGCCGCAGGTGCGCGATGCCGAGGGGCGCATCACGCAGTGTCACCTGTATGGCGAGCACAGCGCCTCGCCCAAGCTCAATGGCGGCAGCGGGATGCTGGCTTGACGAGCGGCGGACTGCTCGGCGGCGGAGGCGGCCAGGGATGATTGTCGACGGTGTGCTCGTATTGTCGGTGGCGCAAGTCATCGCGCCTTTCAAATACTTCGTCTACTTGCCCGCCTGCCTGCTGTGTGTTTGGCTGTTGCTGCCGCGTTTGACGCCTTTCGCCCGGCGGGTGGCAGCTGCCACGCTGGTCGCACAAGTGATTCTGCTGCTGATGGCGCTGGATATGCCCTCTGTCGATAGTTTTTGGGGGATGATCTGGCATTTCGACAAAGAGCACAATATCCCGTCGGCGTTTTCTTCGACGATGTTTGCATTTGGCGGGGCGATGGCTATGCTGGTGGCCGCCATCGGGCGCGAGCGGCCTGTCTGGCAGCGACTCTATCTGATCGGCAGCGGGCTGGTTCTGCTGACGCTGGGCATCGATGAATATTATGAGGCGCTTAAGCACTTTAATATGGCGGTGAGCGTGCACGAATGGGAGCGCAACTATACGCTGATGGGTCAAGTTGCCGCCGCCGCCACCGCGCTCGTTGCGCTGGCATCGCCGCGGCGCGACCGCTTTTGGCATATCTGCACACTGGCGGGGCTGGCGAGCATAGCCTTTGGCGGCTTGGCGCTTGATTCGACCGGGCGCTTGTGTGGGCTGGAAGGCTTTGTTCGTGTCACCCCCTGTGACAAGCCCTTCGCTGTCGAGGAGATCTTTGAACATCTGGGCAGTTGGCTGGCGCTGGTGGCGATGCTGGGGCACTTTGGCATGCTCGCCGCGACGCCATCGCCCCGACTCCGCCGCTTCATCTGGGCGATTCCCCTGCTGTGGCTGCTGCTCATCCCACTCAACGCCCAGGTGCCGCGGTTAGAGCTGCCAAACGTCGCCAATCAGACCAACGTGCGCTTTGACGGAGCCATCGAGGTGCAGGGCTATACGTTGGCCACGCCGCCGGGCGAAGTATCCACCAGCCTCTATGTTTCCGCGCGGCAAGGCGATTATGCCGAGCTGTTCAGCTACTTTGTAGACCTTGTCGACCAGGTCAGCGGCATTTCCAATTACAAACACAAGGCGGATATCGACCACTTGCATGGCTTGCGGCTCTTGGGCGCGCAATACAAGCCTGTCTATCGTCAGCCGATTCATCTGCGCTATCGACGCTCTGTGCCTGTCAATCGCGCGCATTGGGTCGTGCTGGCTGCCGCCGATAAAAGGGGCTTGCTGGCTGTGCAGGCCAGCGACTTGCAGCAGCTCGGCGACAAGCAAGTTATCTTGGGCGAATTGGTCGCGCCAGCCCCAGCAGCCGACCCGCCCGCCACCTTTCTCGCCAACTATGACGCGGGTTTCGCATTGGTTGATATCGACTTGCCAGACCACGCGCAGCCTGGCGACCGCTTGGAAGCGCCTATCACCTGGCACAGCGCTGCCGAAAGCGGCCACGATTACACGCAATTCCTGCACTTTGTGCATGAGGAGACGGGGGCGCAATGGGGGTATGATCAACCACCTCTGGGCGACCGTCTGCCGACGCGCTTGTGGTATGCGGGCATGCTGGATACAGAAATCTGGCTCGTGACCGTGCCCGATGAGGCTCCAGCCGGCGAATATGCTGTGTACAGCGGGCTGTATACGCTGGGCGATATGCAGCGCTTGCCGGCTAAAGATGCTGCTGATACGCCTTTTGCCGATGCCCGCGTTCCACTCGGCAGCCTGCGCATTGGCGGCGCGGCGGAGTAGCGCAGGCAATGCTCCCATTCCCTCGTTCTGGAGGCAATGGGACGGGGGCTTAGTTGACAGATTTACGCATTCACCACCCCGGCTTTTAGCCCCCGCAGTCTCCGCGCGTATAGACATACTCGCCGCTGATCCAACCGTCCGTTTGCGACAGGCGGATCTTGAAATAGCCGGCGCGCTTTTCGCTGGCGGGCAGCCAGCAGCGCCACAACGCCAGAACATATTTTCGGGGGGGGGAGCAACGCGTATCCACCAAAATCGCCACTCCCCTCGTATTGAGGAAGCGGCTAGGACGAAGCTCGCCAGCCCGTCCCAAAGCGCGATTCGATATACTGCTGCTGTCGCTGGCTGATGCGCACCTGGCGGTCCAGCGCGGCTGGGTCCCATTCCGCCAGCAGGTCGGCTTGCAGGGTCGCCACTGTCTCTGCATGCTCGGCGTCGCCAGCCAGGTTCTTGAATTCCCCTGGGTCTGCCTCGATATCATACAAGGCCGGCGGCTCGCCCCAGCTGTAATTCAATTTGAAGCGCCCGCGCCGCAGCATGGCCAACGGTCGGTCGCTGCCATGCGCCAGGTATTCGCAGAAGGCTTCGTCTTTCCAGTGCGGGTCGGCGGTGGTCAGCAGTGGCAGCAGGCTTTCGCCATCCAGCGGCAATGGACAGACATCGCCGGCTACCTCGCAGATTGTCGCGGTCACATCCACGAGCGAGCATACCTGGGCGATGCGCTGGCCGCCGGCGATGCGCCCTTGCCAGGCGATTTGCAGAGGCACGCGCGCTGCGGCTTCATAAAAACTGGACTTGCGCCACATGCCATGTTCGCCATTCATATCGCCATGATCGCTGATGTGAATGATGACTGTGTTTTCGGCTTGTCCAGTCGCCGCCAGCGCATCCAGCAGTTCGCCGATTTTGTCGTCGAAGTAGGTGATGAGCGCATAATAGGCGGCGCGAGCGCGGCGAACCACCTCGTCGGGAAATTGTGGAAAGCCAAACATCAGGCGGATGCGCTGCGCCATCGGCGGCAGATCAGCCAGGTGTCCATCGGGCAGCTGCGGGGTGTCCATCTGTTCGGGCGGGTACATGTCCCAATATGTCTGCGGCGCGATGTAGGGAAAGTGTGGCGCGATGAACGACACATTGAGCGCCCAGGGCCGTTGCTGGCGGGCGGGGTCGCGCAGGTAATCAAGCGCTCGCTGCTGCGCCAGCTCATCGCAGTCGAGCTCTTCCGACCAGCCCGGTCCGGCATTGTAGACTTCGCGCCAAGGCTGCTCGGCTGGCACAATGCCATCGTCCCAGGTGTGGATCGGATGATAGCGCTCGGCATGCAGGTCGCGGGCCAGCTGCTCTTGAAAGCCGTGCAGTTGATCGCCGCCACCAAAATGCTGCTTGCCCGAAAGCGCCACATCATACCCGACATCACGCAGGCGATGCGCCCAGGTGACGACATCCGAGCGCAGTGGCGTAACATTGTCCCAAGCGCCGATGCGGTTGGCAAATCGCCCGCTCATAAACGACATGCGCGAGGGCATGCACAGCGGCGAATTGCAATAGGCGGCGGTGAATGTCGCGCCCATATCCGCCAGCCGCCGCATATTGGGCGTGCGCGCGATCGGGTGTCCATAGACGCTGCTGAACATGGGCGCGTGCTCGTCGGACATAATGATAAGGATGTTGGGCTGGCTCATTGAATCGTCTCGCTTTGCGCAGGGGTAGGTGGATTTGTTTTTGGCTAGAGAGTCTCGCCCAGCTTCACGGCTTGGAAGATGCGCATGCGCCGCAGGATGACCAGCAGAATCGCCATAATCAAGACGAAAGTGAAGAAAAACAGCGCCACGATCTGCGCGATTTCTGCCCAAGCCATACTGACCAGGTAGGGCGGCACGACGCCCTCGAGACTGCTGACAAATTGCATATAGGGGATATAGAGCGCGCTGACCAGCAAGCCGATGCCCAGTCCCAGCGCCAGACCCAGCGCAATCAGCAAGCCCAGCTCCCAAGCCACCGAACGCATCATCGAGCCGCGCGACAAGCCGATCGCCCGCAAGATGCCCAATTCTACATAGCGCCGCTGGTACGAGAAAATTGTATACAGCAAAAAGCCGATCATCGTCGCCAGCGACGAGGTGATAAAGCCGATAGACAGCAGGCCAAACAAGCCCTGGCGTTCGGGGCGCGATTGTTCGCGGTTGATGCGGCTGATGGGTTCTTCCAGCGAAACGCCAGCCGCGCCTCTTTGGAGCAAAGCGCGCTGAAATTCTCGCGAGTCAAAGCCCGGCTCGATGCGAGCAATCACTCGGTGCGCCAGTTCCAGTTGGGCTTGCTCGAAGAGGTAGTCCAGATTGCCCATGAAGAGCGCGCCGTCTGCTTCCGGATACCAGCGCGGAAAGTAATCGAGCGCGCCAACGATTTGGAAGTTGACCGTGAAGACATCGCCGCCGCTGCGGATATCGATCTCCACCAGGTCGCCAATATCCAGCGCCCGGCTCTCCATGAACTCGCGCGAAACGACCAGCGCATCGGGCTGTTGCGCCAAGGCATTGGTCAGGTAGCCGAGGCGGATATCGGCAAAGTCGGGGCGCCAGAAAACAACCGAGCCCAAAGCCTCGCGGTCGACGCCGACAAAACGCCCGCTAATGCTGCCAGAGCTCAGGCGCGCCGTGGCTGTGTATTCGCCAATGCGCGTGGCGGCGCGCACATGCGGCATGGCGGTGAATTCGCTGATGTGCATATAGGCGGGCGGCGCGTCGTTTGCGCTGGCACCCGGAAACCCGCCCGGCGTCTGGCTGTAGACGCGCACCGATAGATCCGCCGAGATTCTGTAATACTGCTGTTCGTAGAGGTAGCGGTCGATCGTCCGCGCGAACGATGCGGTATAGATGCCCAGGCTGATGGTGCAGACAAGCAAGATCAGCGGCAGATAATAGGTGCCGGGCGCGCGTTCCAGCTGTCGCGTCACCATCAGCAAGCCGACGCTGTTCGTCCACTGGATTATCCAAGCCAGGAAGCGCAAGATTGGCGCCAGGAAGCGCAGCGCAAACAGCGTGACGGCAAAGATGGTCAGCGGCGGCAGCAAAAAGACGAAGGGCTGTTCATAGGCTTGGCTGATATTGCCAGCGCCGCCTTCGACATCGATCAGACTGCCTTGTTGCGCCACTTGATAATAAAAATAGCCGATCAAGCCCAGCAGCAGCAGGTCCAGCCCCGCGCGCTGCCACAGAGGCTTGTCCAACAGGCGCGCACGGTCCATTTTGTAACTGATGATGGTATGCCGCGCTGCGCCGATTGTGGGCACGACGCGGATCAACACCGTGAAAAGCAGCGCCAGGCCGAAGGCTGTGCCGATGCCGGGCGGTGTCGATACAACAAATGCCTCTCCCCAGCGAAAGTCCATGAAACTGCGCGTCGTGCCGATCAGCCGCGTGAAAGCCAGCGCCAGCGCGCCACCGACCGCCAGCGCGACCAGCCCCATGATGAGTCCCTCGACCATCGTCAAGCCTACCACCTGGAATGGCGATGCGCCGCGGCTGCGCATCACAGCGGTTTCGTTGCGCTGCCCATCGACCACCAGACCGACCAGCATGATCAAAAACACGATCAACAGCGCCACGATGGGAATGCTGAAGACAGTCAAGGTCAATGTCATGATTGTCATCACGCGTCGGTAATAACTCAGCTCATCGACCGGCGAAGCCTGGATATAGGTGCCGGACAGATATTGATTGGCGATCTTTTCTGTCTCATCATGACGGCGGATGAGCTCGTCCACGCGGCTGGTGTTGATGCTGCTGCCATCGGTGACCAGATACCACACAGCCAGGTTGATCTCGTGCTCGGTATATGGCGCGAGGCGGTTGGCATAGCTGCCTTCGTTGATTAGCAGGATATCGGCGAAGACATTCGGACGATAAAACCAGTATTCATCGTCTTCGTCGCGCGGGCGCCACACGCCCGAAATGTGAATGTCTATGATCTGCATTGGGTCTTCGGCATCCAGCCGCCAGTTGTAGCCCACGAAACGCTCGCCGGCTTGAATGCCAAATTCGCTGGCGAACTCTTCGTGAATCATCGCCTCGACGATGCTGTTGGGGTCGGGCGGGGCGGCCGCTGGATAGCTGCCTTCGACCACTTCGACCTGGCTTTCGATATCTTCGGTCGTGCCGAAGCTGACATAATCCAGCGATCGGTTCTCGTCGCGATAATTCGTCTCGCCGGCTGGATAGAGGCGGAAGTTCTGCGTTTCCAGGTGGCGGACGAGGCGCGTCGTCTGCAAGCCCAGTTCTGCGCCGCCCTTCTCGCGCAGATAACTATCCAGATCGGCGATGGCTTCCCAGTTGACGGGCTTGTTCCAACTGCCGATGTAGCTGAAGAGAAAGGAGAATGGCGGACGATTGATGCGGTCGGGGCCTTCGGTCAGGCGTTCGGTCAAGACGCGGAAAGCCACCGACTCGGCATAGATGGGGATCGTCAGCACCAAGGCAACCGCCACGGTCAAGCCAATCATGGTGGCGGATGATAGCAGTGGCTGCGCCAGTAGACGTTTGACCGCGACAACCAGGACAGCGCGGATGCGATGCAGCTGGCGCATCATGGACCGACGACCACCTGGCCTGCTTCTGCGCCTTGTAAGATTTCGACCATGCCGCCGCCTTCCAAGCCCAGCCGCACATCAACGCGCTGCTGCAAGCCTTCGTTTTGCACGACGATAAACTCGCGCCCGCTGAAAGTGCGGATGGCCGAGGCCGGCAGCGTCAGCACATCCTCGCGCGTGTCGATGACCACGGTGAAGTTCATGCGGTCGCCCACTTTGAATTCATCGAGGGCTGGCTGCTCGTCAAATGCCACATGCACCAACTCGTCGGGCGACAGTCCATACGGCGCGGGCAAGCTGGCGATCGTGCCGCTGTAGACATTGCCGGGGATAGCGGCGCGCTGGATAGTCAGCGGCATACCCTCAGCCAGTTCGCTGAGGTCGTCGGCGTTCATCTCGTCGGTGATTTCCAGCACAGTCATATCAGCCACCACGGCGACTGGCTCAAAAGCGAAGACCTGCTCGCCGGGGTCTGGCGCAAAGTAGGTCAGGCGGCCGGCGGCTGGCGCGAGCAGCTCGGCGCTGGCGATGGCGGCATTCAGCTCATCGACGCGTTTCTGCGCCCGCTGCACATCAAAACGCAGTTGGGGGTCGATGCCGTCGGTCAGCTCGTCGATGGCGACTTGCGCCAGGTCGCGCGCGATCGTGAGCAGGTTGATTTGCAGGGTTTCGGCGGCGCTGGGCGGGTCGGCGGCGCTGGCTTTTGCATGGTCGAGCTGCAACTGCGCCATCTGCAAGTTGAGCGCGGTGCGGCGGCTGTCAAAGCGTTCTTTGTTTTCGGCGCTTTCGAGGATCGATGTGGCGATGGCCAATTCTTCTTCGGCAGCCAGCAACTGGTTTTCCAGGGCGTTGGTGTTTAGGCGCGCCAGCACATCGCCCTTTTTGATATCGACGCCGGCATCGACAAAGACATCTTGCACGCGGCCATCAATTTCAAAAGCGAACTCTTCAGCCAGCACGGGTGAAATGCGTCCGAAGAAGCGGCGCTCGTAGACAATATCGCCGCGCTCGACTGTGTAGATGGGCTTGCTGGGAACGACCGGCGTGGGGATGGGTGTTGGTTCGCCTTCGGTGATTGCATCGCCAAAGCTGGCTTGCGCCGCGCAGCTACTGAGCAAGACGCTGATGCCGCAGAGCAGCAAAAGGAAAAATGAGCGCACTGTTCGCCTCCCTCAGTGTCCACCGTGGACATTGTAAATCCGCTGGCGCGAATGGTCTAGTCTGGCAGCTTGCCGAACTTCCTGGTCGCTGCGCCTTTCACGCCGGGCGCGCAGCGGAACAAACTGCCCGCCAGCGGATAGTTGGCTTTTTCGGCTTCGTCCATGCCTGTGCTGGCAGTCGTGATGTAGAGCGTGTCGAGGTCTGCGCCAGCGAAAACGCAGCTCGTGATATTGGGCACAGGCAGCGGCAGGACTGTCAAAATCTCGCCAGTTGGTGAATAGCGGGTGATGCGCGCCCCGCCAAAATGCGCCACCCAGACGCAATCTTCGCTGTCGATGGTCATGCCATCGGGCACACCTTCATCGTCTTGCGTGAATTGCGTGAAGACGCGCTTGTCGCTCAGTTCGCCCGCCGCATCCATATCCAGCGCATATATCGCGCGCTTGATGCTGTCGGTGTGATAGATGATGCTGTTGTCGAGGCTGAAGGTCGGCCCGTTGCAGATGATGTAGCCGCTGTCGCAGCGCCGCCAGCTAAGGTCGGGGTCGAGGCAATACAGCGAGCCGCTTTCCGCCACTTGCTCGATATCCATCGTGCCCGCCCAATACCGGCCCATGCCGTCGATCTTGCCGTCGTTGAAGCGGTTGCCCGGCATATCCGCTTCGGGCAGGGCAAATGGCTCGGTGGAGATGATGTCGAAATTGACCCAGGCATAGCCATCGTGAACCGTGCCGATGAAGCCGCCGCCAGCCACTTCTGCCAGGCTGGTGATGGGCGCAGCAAATGTCCAGGTGGTTTTGCGCCCGTCGCTGTGTCCATAGCGGTGCACCTTGCTGCTGAAGATATCGACCCAATAGACGGCATCTTCGTCCGCCGACCACAGCGGACCCTCGCCCAAAATCGCCGGGATCTCCCAGACGGCTTGTACATCACCCATTTGCTTGTCCTTTCGCTACTACGCCAAATATTTACCACAAAGGGCGCAAAGACACAAAAAGCTATGCCCCTATCTCAAACCGCTCTCTCAAAATGATGCGAGGCTTTTTTCATGCTTGCGGTCGCTTGTTGTGGATGACCAGCCGACCATGTTTGGGCGGAGCGTTTATCGATTCGTCCGTATCTTTGAGCAAGCTATGTGTATTCATTTGGAAGGGAGTGGCGATTTTGGTGAATACGCGTTGCTTTGCCTCATCCCAAAAATGAGGGAGGGCTTTGGGGTGGGGGCCTGCGGCGCGACCTGACCATATCGTTGACCAGCCAGCCCAAGCCCAGCAGCGCCAGCCCCAGCCCGCCCATGATCATCATGCGGTATTGTTCGTCCAACTGGCGGCGGCGCTCAATATCCGCCGACATCAAACTATAGCCTTCGTTGGCAGTCTCGACTTGCAAAGCTTCGCCACTCTCGCGGATCTGCGCGGCCGGGTTGTCGGCCAGCCGACTGGAAAGCTCGGCATAGCGCAGCCCCCCAAATGCCGCCAGCAAGCCGCCAACCAGCATCATGCTGAAAAGCAGCTTGTCGAGGACCGCGCCGGCTTGGAATCTGGACATGACTGTCTTCCGTATGGCGCGCGTGTTGCCGCTCGCGCCGCATTTCTCTACAATAGGCTCAGGTTCACACATTGTACGGATTCTGACGATGACTCGCAACAGCCTTTCTGTGGGCATGGTGGGCAGCAGTTGGTGGGCGGACGCCATGCACCTGCCCGCGCTGGACAGCCATCCCCAAGCCCGCGCCACGGCGATCTGTGGGCGCAGCCGCGAGCGCGCCGAAGCCCTGGCGGCAACCTGGGGCATTCCGCAGGTCTATACGGATTTCACAGCGATGATCGACCAGGCTGAACTGGACGCCATCGTCATCGCCACCCCCAACAACACGCACTATCCGATCACCATGCGCGCGTTGCAGCGGGGTTTGCATGTGCTCTGCGAAAAACCCATCGCCTTGACTTATGCCCAGGCGCGCGACATGGCGCAGGTTGCCGCCAATGCCAATCTCAAAACGCTCGTGCCTTTCACCTACAGCTTTATGCCCACCGCCCGCTACCTCAAGGAATTGATCGCTGGCGGCTATATCGGCGCGCCTTATCACCTGAACATGCGCTATTACACTGGCTTCGCGCGGGATGGCGACTATCGCTGGCGCTTTGACAAACGCATCGCTGGCAGCGGCGTTTTGGGTGATCTGGGCTCGCATTTTTTGTATATCGCCGAGTGGCTCTATGGCGAGATCCAGGCATTGACATGCCGCCTCAGCCATATCGTGCCGCGCCCGGAAACCGACCCGGCTGGCGATGTGTATCCGGTTGGCGACGACAGCTGCATGCTGACGCTGGAATTCGCCAATGGCGCTATGGGCATGATCCATTGCACGGCGCTGTGCTATGAAGACACGCCTTTTGGACAGACGCACCATATGGAGTTTCATGGCGCGGATGGCACGCTCTACAGCCACACCGATTGGGACGCCACGCAGCAGGTCAAGGGCGCGCGGGTCGGCGAGGGGCCGGTGCGCGACTTGCCGATTCCCGCTCACATTTGGGGCGATGCGCGGCGTGACACCGTGCACAACACCTACCGCGACACGTTCCGCAGCGAAGATTTCATGATCCGCGGCTTTATCAACAGCATCTTGCGCGATACCCCCTTGAAACCTGACCTGACAGACGGCGCGCGCATTCAGCGGCTGCTGGCGGCGGCTGCGCTAAGCCATGAAGCAAGCACGCGGGTCGAAGTCGCTAGCATACAGTAGCGCCTGGCTTGACAAGCCCTCATTCCCGCCGCATTGTTCGTTAGATTATCTCAACCTGCGACAGAAATAACACCTCATATAGAACACAAGAGCTAACTTGTATTCAAGTTGGCTGGGCGGCTGCCGCCTGGCGCTTACCATCGGCACGCAGGGTCATCAGCGCCCTTTTCGCGTGCTTCATGGCTGCCCGCCCCTGCGCCACTCGGACGCCGCGCGTGGGGGAGAGCGAGGCAGCTGCGCAAAGAAACACAAGGCAGAAAGGCAGTGATGTGCGCGACAAGGCAGTCAAAGTGGTCGATGCGCCAGCCGGGCGTATCGGCGGATATTTGATCGTATGGGGAGAAAGCCGACAGCGCGACTTGCAGGGCGAGTACTTCACCCCGCAGACTGATGTCGGCTTGGATTGGTACGAACAGCGTCCGGTGCTGTATCACCATGGCTTGGATGGCTCGCTGAAGGCGGCGGTCATCGGCGTCATGGATACGTTGCGAGCGGACGACACAGGGCTCTGGGCAGAGGCGCAGTTGGACCTGCACAAACGCTATGTAAGGGCGGTGCAGCGGCTGGTAGAGCGCGGAGTTCTCAGTTGGTCTTCGGGCAGTTTGCCGCACCTGGTCGAAGTCAGCGACGGGGGTCATATCAAACGTTGGCCCATTGTAGAAGGCAGCCTGACGCCCACGCCAGCAGAGCCAAGACACACCGATGTGCGCACCCTGCAGAGCGCCTACAAAGCGCTGGGGCTGGATATGTCGCGGTTGGGCTTGGCAGAAGCTGCCACAAGCGATGCATCACACAAGAAAGGACTGGACATGACCCAGCAAGCGCAGGCGCCGCGCAAACGCCTGCCGATCGCCGACGAGCGCGAGGCTGCCAAGAGCGCCCGCATCGAGGTCGGCAGTGAATTTGACGCCTTGGAGGCAATGGATCTGCTGCATGGCTATATGCTCTTGCGCAGCGCCAACAGCTTCCATGGCGTCAGCGAACGATTTTCCAATGCCTTGGCGCACAAGGTCACTCGCGCCCAGTTGAAAGCCAGCAAAGCCGATGAATTGGCCTACAGCACGCAGACGGGCTTCGGCGACGAATGGGTGCCCGACCTGTGGAGTCAGCAGATCTGGCACAAGGCTCGCAGCGACAACACCATCCTGCCGCTCTTTCAGGCTATCGAAATGCCCAGCAACCCGTTCGAGCTGCCTATCGAAGGCACAGACCCGACCGTTTACTTTGTCCCGGAAACCCAGGATGAAGCGCAGCTGACTCTGGGGACTGGCAATGCTATCCCCGACAGCAAGATCGGCAGCGGCAAAGCCACTTTGCATGCAAAGAAACTGGCGCTGCGGGTGGGATTCAGCAGTGAACTGGTGGAAGACGCGGTCGTGCCCGTGTTGAACATCTATCGTCAGCAGGCGGCTCGCGCCATCGCCGATGCCATCGACCATGTGCTGCTGAATGGCGATGCGACCAGCGCGGCGACTGGCAACATCAACAGCGATCATGCCGCCCCGGCGAGCCGGGCAAAGTACCTGGCGCTGGATGGCTTGCGTCATCTGCCCCTGGTGGACAATCGCCAAAACGCCCAGACCATGGGTGGCGCGCCGACGCTGGCAAAGCTGCGGCAGACGCGCTTTTTGATGCCCGGCAAGTATGCCGCCCGTCCAACCGACCTGGCGTGGCTGGTAGACAGCGGCACCTATGCGGCGCTGCTGGGCTTGGGCGAGTTTTTGACCATGGACAAGGCGGGCGCGCTGGCGACAGCGCAGACAGGGCAGATCGGCTTTATCGATGGCATCCCGGTCTTTGTCTCGGCAGAAATGCCCTTGACCGAAGCGGATGGCAAGGTGGGGAGCGGGTCTAACAGCAAGGGGCAGGCGCTGTGTGTGTATCGTCCCGGCTGGTTTGTGGGCTATCGGCGCAAGATCGCGGTGGGTGTCGATTATCTGCCCTACTATGACAGCTACCAACTGACCGCGACTGTGCGGCTGGCATTTGTGCGCTTTGATACCGAAGTCGCCAGTTGCTTGTACAACATCACAGTCTAGCGCAAGGGGCGGGGGCTGCGCGGCCTCCGCCCTTTTCTTGTGTTACAATAGTTGTTGCGGACATAATGTAAAGGGGTTACGCGGCGATGAAAATCCCGATGATGGTTACTGCGGACTACGCTACAGTTGATCCGCTGACGGGCAAGCTACATATTCTTGGCGTGTTTCGAAGCATCAGCGCTCAGTCCTTTCCCTGCAAGCATTCCAGAATGTGCTTGGCGCTGATAATTGAAGGAGAAATTGCCGATAGTCGCAATCCGCATGAACTATCTGTGTCGCTGGCTGGCGAAGATGGTCAAGAACTACTTTCCATGCAAGGTGGTTTCGAATTACCGCCTCACACAGGTGGGGTTCCTCCTCAAACTAATGTGCTATTGGAACTGAACGACCTTAGCTTTGACCAACCAGGAGAGTACTGCTTTTATGCACGAGTGAATGATCATGAAGTAGAAGACCCTGAACTAGAAGGATCTACAGCAATCCAAGTCGTCCAAACCGGAAATGGCAGTGAATAAATGCCCTCCAAAGCCGAGAAATTGCTGGAGCGCATGCGGAGAACAAAAGCCAACTGGAAGCGACGAGACTTGGATGCCTTGTATAAAGGATTCGGATTTGTATTGAGGCATGGGTCAAATCATGATATCGTTTCTCATCCTGACTATCCGCACTTAAGCGACACCTTACCGAGGCATCGAAAAGTTGCTGTATACAATGTAAAGAAAGCGATTAAGCATATAGACTCCTTGATTAACTTGCAGGATTCAGCGGCATCGGGAGATGAAGATTGAGCGAATATGGAAAGAGGGCATCATGAATGCTTGTCGCTTAGAGAAGGCGCAAACCCTGGCTAGGCAAAACTACCGATCGCTTGTCTTTCCAGATAAAACAACAGATGGAGATGCCATCTATGTTGCAGTGCTATTGGATATTCCGGGCTGCAACTCATTTGGATATACCGTGCAAGAGGCATTGGAGAATCTTGAATCAGCCAAGGTGGACTTCATATACTTCTTGCTGGAAGATGGACTTCCAGTGCCAGAGCCACAGATGTTACAGAATTCACAGGTCATCAAGCTTGGCGACTACATTGAAAATGTCGTTGATCAGGCTGCCCAGCAAGCTAGCAAGATAGTCCAGATTGACTTTATCAAAGGTAATCTGTATGAACGACAATTGGCGCAAGGCTGAGGAGCTTGCTGCGCGGACTTACAATCTGCAATTCATTAGGGACTGGGACAGCGGCAAATCCTACTACTTGCAGAAGTCTTGGAGATGCCGGGTTGTCACAGCGACGGAGAGACAATTGAGGAAGCGCGATAGAACTGCCGTCATTAATCGACGCGAGCCACCTAAGCCGATTGAAGTCAAGATTGACGCCGTAACCCCGAAGCTAGTTTAAGAGGGTGCCGTCCGCGGAGCAAGTGCGAGCGCACCACACCTCCACATCACCAAAGTCTACGCGCAGTCTAAACCAGGCTGCGTTTTTTTTTGATTCCCCGCACTGCGCCACATACCCGAAAGGAGACCCATGTACACCATCGCCAGTTTGCACGAATTTCGCCGGCATTTGCAGCTCGCGCCAGACGACGCCAGCGCCGATGCTGACTTGCTGCGCAGCCTGCAAGAAGCCAGCCACTATCTCGAATCCGCCACCCAGCGCCGCTATTGCCCGCGGCTCGCCATGTTGCTTGTCGAGTATGACCGCGCCGGCCGCGGCGAAGTCGTCCTGCCTGATGACCTGCTGGAGCTGCGGACAATCAGCGACGAAAGCGGAGAGATCGACACCCGGCGCATTCGCCGACTGCCACAAGACGCAGACTTGTCGGCCAGCGTCCTGCGGATTCGCGGTGGCATTGTGGGCGCATTGCGCATCTACGCCATCTGGGGCTGGCATGACCGCTGGACGTCTGCCTGGCGCGGAAGCGGCGAGAAGCTCACCAACAAGCTGAATGCGGACGAAAAGACCTTGAAGGTAGCAAGCGCGGCAAGCAGCGATGCAAGCGGCGCAAGCCCACGTTTCCAGGTCGGGCAGCTGCTGCGAATCGCTGGCGAATACCTGCGCATCATCGAGATCGACAGCGCGGGCAAACAGCTCACAGTCTTGCGCGGCAGCCATGGCACGGCTGCCAATGCGCATTCCAGCGGCTTGGATATTGACATCTATGCGCCGCCAGCCGCCATTGTCGATCTGTGCCTGCGTTATGCTGATCTGCTGCTGCGCTCGGGCGGCTTTGTGGATGATAAAACCCCAGAGCTGCTGCTGCGTTTGCGGCGCGCGCGGCTCTGAGCGCAACTCTACCTGGCTAGGCGGACGGATATGCGCTAGGCTTCGCGCCTTGACCGGCAGCCACGAGCGCGCAAGCATGCCCCCTCCTCGACCGCGACTGGTCGCCCTGCGCTACCGCGATTTCCGATATTTGTGGCTGGGCGAGATGGTGTCGACCACTGGCTCGCAGATGCAGCTTTTTGCCATCAACTGGCATATTTTTGAGCTGCTGCGCGGGCAGGTATTCTATGTCGCCATTTTGGGCGGGCAGATCGAGCTGGGCGCAGAGGCTTTTGGGCTGGGCATGCTGGGTTTGGTGCGTGTGCTGCCGATTGTGCTCTTCGCGCTGCTGGGCGGAATGCTGGCTGATGCGCTGGACCGACGGCAGGTTATGCTGTGGACGCGCGTGATCTCGGCAGTGGTGGCGGGCGTGCTGACGGGGCTCACCCTCAGCGGGCAGATCAATGTGAACAGCATCTATGTACTGACGGCATTGGGCGCGGCCGCCACAGCGCTGGACAGCCCGGCGCGGCAATCTATCGTGGCCAACCTGGTCAAGCCGCGGCACTTGGCAAACGCCATCAGTCTGAACACGCTCATCTTTCAGATCGCCACCATTTGTGGTCCGGCGCTGGCGGGCATCTTGGTCGCGCAGGTCAATATCGGCGTCGTGTATGGCATCAACACGGCGACATTCCTGGCGGCCATCGTGGCGATCGCCTTGATTCGTCATCGCGGCAAGCTGAAAACGAGCGCGAATATCGGCTGGCAGGCGCTGGTCGCTGGCATCCGCTTTACCATCGGCACGCGCATCATCATGGGCACCATGCTGCTCGACTTCTTTGCCACGCTGTTCTCGTCGGCGCGCACGATGCTGCCTATCGTGGCGGGTGACATCTTGGGTGTTGGGGCGCTGGGTTATGGCGCACTGGCAACGGCGCAACCGGTCGGCGCGCTGTTGGTCGGGCTGGTCTTGTCTTTGCGCAGCGAGCTGAAGCGACAGGGGCTGCTGCTGTTGGCGAGTGTAGCGGTGTATGGCTTGGCGACAGCCCTATTCGGCATTTCAGTCAGTTTCGCGCTGTCGTATGTGATGTTTGCGCTGACGGGCGCGGGCGATACGGTATCGATGGTGATCCGCGGCACGATTCGCCAGTTGATGACGCCCGACGAATTGCGCGGACGCATGGTTTCAGTCAACATGATGTTCTTCATGGGCGGGCCGCAGCTGGGCGAGCTGGAGGCGGGTTTGGTGGCGGCGCTTTTTGGCGCGCCCTTCGCCATCTTCAGCGGCGGGGTGGCGACTGTGCTGCTGACCGGCTGGGTGGCTTGGCGCTATCCGTCCATTCGCCGCTATAACAATGCCGATGACCTGCGCAAAGGCTTGCGCAGCTAAGGCGAAAGACAAGGAATCTGCTATGAACAAGAAGCGCCTCAAACAGCACAGCCCCCAACAACAAGCGCACTATGAACGCGAAGCCCGACTGGCGTATGGGCCTGGCGTCGTCAATGAGTCGATCGCGCGCTGGGGCAGCTATAGCCAAGCGCGGCAAGACGAAATCATCGCCGAGGGCGAGGCTGTGTACAGCGAGCTTGCCGAGGCCATGGCGCAGGGACATGAAGCTGGACACAGCGAGGTGACCGCGCTGCTGGATCGCTGGCAGGCGCACCTGCGGCATTTTTATGAGCCGAGCCTGGATATGCTGCGCGGCTTGGGGCAACTGTACAACTCGCATCCGGAATTCATCGCCAACTTTCAGCAGCTGCACGTCGATCTGCCAGCCTGGCTCGAGCGCGTCATCGCCGAATATGTCGATGAGTTGGAAACAGCCGAACTGGAACGAATGCTGGCTGAAGACGAGCAGCGCGCGCAGCGGCTGAGTCAATAGCGCGCCAACCGCCTCGACATCGCCCCCCC
>JAPOSR010000026.1 GCA_026709625.1 Chloroflexota bacterium | reverse complement strand
GCCGAGACGGGCGGCTATCTGCGCGTTTGCAGCGAAAAACGCAACTGGTTCGAAACCGACTTCCCTGATTGGCTGGCAGCCGACCCGCCCCAGATCAGCCCCGAGCGGCGCAGCCTCGAACACGGCAGCTACATTATCGAAGGGCTAGAGACGGGGCGGCTGTATCGCGGACATTTCAATGTGCCCAACCGCGGACACATCAGCAACCTGCCCGATGGCTGCGTGGTCGAGATTCCTGGCTATGTGGACGCCAACGGCATCAATATGCCGGTCGTGGGCGACCTGCCGCTGGCTTGTGCGGCCACTTGTTCAGCCAGCGTGCGTGTCCAACAGATGGCCATGCAAGCGGCTGTGCATGGCGATGTCAACCTGCTGAAGCAAGCCATGCTGCACGACCCGCTGGTGGGCGCGGTCTGCAACCCCGAAGAAGTCTGGCAGATGACCGACGAGATGCTGGTGGCGCAGGCGCAATGGCTGCCCAATTATGCCCCGGCAGAAGTCGCCGCGGCGCAGCAGCGTCTGGAGCGGCACGAAGCGGCTGGCACGCGCGTCCAGCTGCGGCAGACCCAGGGCGCGGCGCGACTGCGCGCACGCAGCATCGAAGAATTGCGGGCGGCGGGCTGACAGCGAGTGAATGGATAGATTTTGACGGCCAACGGCGCGGAGCCCATCCTCGAGGTCAAGAACCTCAAGACACATTTCTTCACGGACAAAGGCGTCGTGCAGGCGGTCAAGGGAGTCAGCTTTGCGCTGGCAAACGGGCAGACTTTGGGCATTGTCGGCGAAAGCGGCTGCGGCAAAAGCGTGACCGCCAGTTCCATCATGCAGCTCATCAAATCGCCGCCGGGCAAGATCGTCGCTGGCGAGATCATCTTCCGCCGACAAAAGCGCCGCGCCGAGACCGTTGATATCGCCGGGATCGACCCCAAAGGCATCGAAATGCGCAGCATCCGCGGCGGCGAAATCTCCATGATCTTTCAGGAGCCCATGACCTCGCTCAACCCGCTGCACACGGTCGGCCGGCAAATCGCCGAAGTGGTGGAGCTGCATCAAGGGCTGAGCCGCAAGGAAGCCAGCAAGGTCGCGGTCGATATGTTAGACCGTGTGCGCATCGCCGACCCCGAAGAGCGCATCAAGCAATACCCGCACCAGCTCAGTGGCGGCATGCGTCAGCGGGTGATGATCGCGCTGGCTTTGTCTTGCAACCCGTCCATTTTAATCGCCGACGAACCGACCACCGCGCTGGATGTGACGATTCAAGCGCAGATTATCGACCTGATGGAGAAGCTGCAAGAAGATTTCGGCTCGTCCATCATCATCATCACGCACAACCTGGGCGTCGTCTCGCAGATGGCTGATTTTGTGGCGGTGATGTACTTCGGGCGCATCGTCGAATATGGCACAGTTATCGACATCTTTCGCAACCCGCAGCATCCGTACACGGTGGGTTTGTTGGAATCGATCCCCGTGCTGGGGCGGCGCAAAGAGATTCTGGTGCCTATCGAGGGCATCGTGCCCAATGCGACAGCGGAGATTCCCGGCTGCGCATTTGCCGACCGTTGCCCGCATGTGATGGCGAAATGCCGCGAGCAGCTGCCCATGCCCACCCCCGTCGATGGCGAACACACAGTCGCTTGCTGGCTGCACACGGACGAAGCAAACGAGGTGAATTAACTCGCTGGCAAGCGCTGGCGGGATAATTTTTGTCAACCAATTTCGGAGGAAGTTTAGATGAAACGCACGTCATTTGTTCGAATGCTGCTGGCAACAGCAGTCATGTTCACCCTTTTTGGGGCTAGCTTTGCCCAGATGAGCGAAGTCGCCGACCC
Organism: Chloroflexota bacterium; assembly: GCA_026709625.1. Lineage (GTDB taxonomy): Bacteria > Chloroflexota > Anaerolineae > Aggregatilineales > Phototrophicaceae > UBA6055. Next base: position 28,020 of record JAPOSR010000026.1, on the reverse strand, counting down.
GATCCCGTATCCTGAAGGCGTGCAAGTGGGCGATAACCCGATTGTCCGCTTCAACCTGGACGAGATGCTGGAATACAAAGCGCTCGATTCTTACAGCGAGCCGGCTTGGGTAACCGAACTGGTGGAAGCTGGCGAGTTGCCGCCGGTCGAAGAGCGCTTGCCCGAAAACCCGCAGGTTATTTTGGACTCTGGCATGTCGACTGGCCCGGGCGTCTATGGCGGCCAATGGCGTGACTTCTCTGCTGTGCCGACCGAAGGCTGGAACCTCTGCGCGCGGCAGACGCAAGGCTGGTTCGGCATCAACTATATCTATGGCGAATCGCTGGTGAAATCGGGACCGATGTTCCTGCGCAAAGACAACCTGGAGCCGCTGCCCAACCTGGCCACCGATTGGGAATGGAGCGAAGACGGCTTGCAGCTGACGATGAATATCATCCGCGGCGCGAAGTGGTCAGATGGCCATCCCTTCGGCGTGCATGACATCATGTTCACCTGGGACCATGTAATCCAGGATGACAATGTTGATTCCTGGACGACCGCCAGCACCTTCTCGATTGGCGGCGAGCCTATCACCCTCGAAGCGGTGGATGACGATACCATTCTGTGGACCTTCCCCGTGCCCTCCCCGGTGCAGCAGCTGTTCAACATGGACTTCCTCGACTTCAACATCTGCGCTGAGCATGTCTATGCGCCGATGCACCCCGCTGTCAACGAAGACTCCGACTACGACACCTTCAAGACCTTCCAGGTCCAGGACGACCTGCCGGTGGCGAGCATGGGTCCCTGGGTGGCGACCAGCTATCAGATCGACGAGTTCATGGTGATGCGCCGCAACCCCTATTACTGGAAGGTTGACGAGGCTGGCCATCAGCTGCCTTATCTCGACGAAGTGACCTTCGAGAAAGGCCCCAGCGGCATCGGGCGCACGCTGGGTACGTTGGCTGGTTCGATCGACCACACCAACCTCGAGAACCCCAGCACCTATGTAGAAGCCGTCACGCGCTCCCAGGAAGATGACGCGCACTTCCGCATTGAGTGGGGCCCCGAGACTCTGGCTTTCAATGTACAGCTCAACCTGTCGGCGACCCTCGGCGTCGAGGATGATCGTGATGCTGCCCTGCGCGAGCTCTTCCGCAACCAGATGTTCCGCCGCGCCGTGCAGCATGCGGTTGATGGCGATGGCATCGGTCAAGCGGTGATTCGCGGCCCCTTCATGCGCGGTTTTGCTGGCGGCATCACCCCCGGTTCTCCCTACTTCGATATCGACAGCGCTGTCTACTATCCCTATTCGCCCGATTCCGCCCGCGCCCTGCTGGCCGAGCTGGGCTTTGAAGACACCGATGGCGATGGCATCGTCAACTGGACGGATGGCCCGCTGGCTGGCGAGAATCTGGTCATCGTGTTGAACACCAGCGTCGCGGCAGAAGCGACTGGACAAATCGGCGAAGCCTTTGTGCTGCTGATGCAGGATGTGGGCGTCCAGGTCAACCTGCGCCCGCTGCAGGGTCCCGCCGGCGACGACGCGATTGTCAGCGGCCGCTGGGAAGCGCGCATCAATCGTATGGGGCAGGAATTCACGACTTCCTTCACCCGCTGCCGCGATCTAGCGCCTATCACCACGACCACGCCCGCCTGGCACCGCGCCGATGGCGATATGCGTGATATGCTGGACTTCGAGGTAGAGCTGGTCGAGATCGTCGAGGAATTCTGCCTGGAGCCGGACTTCAATGCGCGCGCCGAGCTGATGTCGCGCTACAACCATCTCTTCACGGAGAATGTCTACAACGTCGGCGGCGTCATCGGTCGCTTTGGCTTGGCATTGGCGAAGCGCTTCAACAACATTCCAGTTGGCGCGCCGCCCTTCTTCTATCAGTGGACTTGGGGCAATGTGATTCCGGAAGCGGTCTGGGTCAACCCAGACGAGCAGCTTGATCAGATCTTCCCCGAGACCGTACCCGTCTACGGCGATATGTAAGGGCTTGCCCCCACCCTAAGTCCCTCCCCATCAATAAGGAGGGACTTCACAGTAGTCATTGCTCCCCTTCTCGCATTTTTTGGGAGAAGGGGCTGGGAGGCATTTTTGCCCAAGTCGCAGTACCTGGGTTATACTGGCGGCGTTCGTTTGCACGTTGACTGGCGGCGAGAGACAGCCACGCATGCTACGGTTTATCGTTAATCGACTGGCATCATCGATATTCATCCTGCTGATTATCGCGGCGGTGGCGTTTTTCATCATCCAGCTGCCGCCCGGCGACTTTGCCGATGTCTATAAGCGAGAGCTGATTGCCCTGGGCGGTCAATCGGAAGAAGAAGCGGAAGAAGCGGCGAATGAACTCCGCGACCGTTACGGCTTGCGCGACCCACTGCCCATTCAATATATCAACTGGATTTCCGGCATTGTCCTGCGTGGAGAATTTGGCTTTTCCTTTTCCTACCGCACCGATGTCGGCGAATTGATCGCGCAGCGCCTGCCGCGCACCATCGGCATCGCCCTGGCTGCCCACGCCATTTCGTCGCTGGTCGGCATCGCCTTGGGCATTTATGTGGCAAACCGACAATACAGCCTGTCGGACAATGTGGCGGCGACCTTCGCCTTCCTCGCCACTTCGATTCCCCGTTTTACCCTGGCGCTGATCTTTCTATATCTGCTGGTATTTCAATTCGGCCAAGAGCATGTCAGTTCTATGTTCTCGCCACAGTTTCGTCATGCGCCTTGGTCAATTCCCAAAGCCATCGACCTCATCCAACATGTTTGGCCAGTGATCTTCATCGCCGGTTTTGGCGGCGTCGCCCGCAATATGCGAGTCATGCGCGGCAACCTGCTGGATGTGCTCAATCAGCAATATGTTACGACCGCCCGCTCCAAGGGCTTGCATGAACAGCGGGTGATGAATCGCCATGCGGTGCCGAATGCGCTGCACCCGATCATCGCCTATCAAGGCACGGCGCTGCCCTATATGCTGCAAGGCGAGTTGGAAGCGGCGGTTGTCTTTGGCTTGCCGACCATCGCCCCGATGTTCTACGAGGCGTTGCTGAAACAAGATATTTATATTTCGGGCAGCATCATGCTGATGTACGGCATCTTGTTGATTCTAGGCAATTTCATCGCGGATTTGCTGCTGGGCATCCTGGATCCACGCATCAGCTACAGTTAAGGGCGAAAACTTGAGCGCGCAATACATGGTCGAAACCGACCTCCCAATCGAGGCAGACGCCGAAGAAAGCAGCGACTCCTACTCGCAGTTGGTCTGGCAGCGCTTCAGCCGCAGTAAAGCCGCCATCGCTGGCGCTTTGATGGTCATCATGCTCATTGTGCTGGCGATGTTCCCCGAGTTTTTCTCGCCGTATGACTTTTATAATACAACGTTGAGCGATACTTACATCCCGCCGGCTGAGATCCGCTTTTTTGATGTTGAGGGCAATTTTCTTTTTCGCCCCTTTGTCTACAAGTCGGAACTGGTCATCGACCCGGTGACGTATCAAGCCCAGCAGGCGCTGGACACCGAGCGCCCGCATTTCATCCGTTTCTTTGTGCGCAGTTGGGACTACAAGCTCTTCGGTTTGATCGAGACGGACCTGCACCTCTTTGGCATCGAGAATGACGAGGTGCGCGTGCATCTCTTGGGCACAGACCGCTTCGGGCGCGATCTGTGGGGGCGCATCTGCCTGGCGGGGCGCGTCTCGCTCTCGCTGAGCATCTTGGCGGCTGTGATCGCCATCGTCATCGGCTCGTCGGTCGGGGTCATCTCTGGCTATTACGGCGGCGCGATCGACAACGGCATCCAGCGCTTTGTGGAAGTGGTGATGTCTTTTCCCGAGCTGCCGCTGTGGATGGCGCTGGCGGCGGTGATACCCAAGACCTGGCCCTCTGGCCAGATCTTTCTGGTGATGGCCTTTATCTTCCCGTTCCTGCGCTGGGCGGTCTTGGCGCGCGAGGTGCGTGGCAAGGTGCTGTCTCTGCGCGAAACTGACTTCATCCTGGCGGCGAAGGAGCAGGGCGCGGGCGACTTTCGCATTATCTTCAAGCACCTGTATCCAAATGTGCTGTCGCATGTCATCGTAATCTTGACCTTGATGATCCCCGATATCATCTTGGCAGAGGCATTCCTCAGCTTTTTGGGCATTGGCATTCAAGAGCCACTGACCAGTTGGGGTTTCTTGATGAAGAGCGCGCAAAGCCTGGAGACGTTGGGTCAGAATACTTGGATCCTCACCCCGGTCATTTTCATCGTGGTGGCGGTGCTGGGGCTGAACTTCCTGGGCGATGGCCTGCGCGATGCAGCCGACCCCTATTCAAACTTGTAAGCCAACTCCACCCCAAACCTCCCCGATGAAGCGGGACGAGCTGAGATGGGACTTATGTCTAAGGACATCATCCTCAAAGTAAAGGACCTAAAGATGCACTTCCCGCTGCGACAGGGCATGTTGCAGCGGCAGGTCGGCACCATCAAGGCAGTTGATGGCCTAAGCTTCGAGCTGGTCGAGCGCGAAGTGATGGGGCTAGTCGGCGAAAGCGGCTGTGGCAAGACGACGGTCGGGCGCGCGCTGCTGCGGCTCTATGACCCGACTGGCGGCGAAGTGCTTTTTCATCGCGCCGATGGCAGTTGGGTGGATGTGGCGAAGCTGAGCAAACGCGAAATGAAAGACCTGCGCAAAGAGATGCGCATGATCTTCCAAGACCCGTTCAGCTCGCTCAATCCGCGCTTGACTGTGCGCGATATCATCGCCGAGCCATTGGTGATCCACGGCACAGCCAGTGGCGCCGAGACCACAGCGCGAGTCGCGGAACTTATGGAAGCGGTCGGCTTGAAGCCGGCGTATATGGGGCGCTATCCGCATGAATTCAGCGGCGGGCAGCGGCAGCGCATCGGCGTGGCGCGCACCCTGGCGCTCAACCCGCGACTGATCGTCGCCGATGAGCCGGTGTCGGCGCTGGATGTTTCGGTGCAGGCGCAGGTGCTCAACCTGCTGCAATCATTAAAAGACGAGATGCGGCTGACTTTCATCTTCATCTCGCACGATTTGTCCGTGGTCGAACATATCTGCGACCGCATCGCCGTGATGTATGTGGGCAAGCTGGTGGAACTGGCGCCGACCGATGAGCTGCTGCGCAATCCGCGCCATCCCTACACCGAAGCGCTGGTATCGGCAGTGCCGCCGGCTGACCCGCTGATCAAAATGGAGCGCATCATCCTGGAAGGCGATGTGCCCAGCCCAGCCAACCCGCCGTCCGGCTGCGTTTTTCATCCGCGCTGCCGGTATGCGCAGGATATCTGCCGCGAGCAAACACCGCCGCTGATGGATATCGGTCCCGGTCATGTGGCGCGCTGTCATTTTGCCGATGAGCTGGAATTGCAGGGGGTGATCTATGACGCAGAAGCCTAACGAAGGGTCGCGTCTTTTGGCGGCGCTGGCTTATGCGCTGCCTTTGCTGGGCGGCCTGCTGGGCTTGGCGATCGACCGCGACAATTCGCTAACCCGCCTGCATGCGACGCAGAGCCTCGGCGCGCTGTTGACTCTGGCGCTGAGCCTGGTGGTCTGGGCGGCCGCGGGGTTTGCGCTGGCGCTGGTGCCGGTGATTGGACCGATCGTCTCGATTTCACTGTTTTCGCTGGTGATCGCCCTGGCGATCTTCCTGGCGGCGAATTGGGTCATCAGCCTTTGGTTCGCTTTGCGGGGCGAAGAGCGGACGATCCCGCTGGCGAATCGGCTGGCGCTGCGATTGTTTGGCGAGGGTGGCGCATAAAAGCCGCAGCGCCATGAACAAAGACTACGCGGAGCGAAGCTACTTGTCGGTCGTGGAAGTCGCGTCGCTGACGGGGCTGGATGTCAAGCGGCTGCATGAGTTGGTGCGCAGCGAAGAACTCCCCGCAGTCAAATCCACCAGCGGGCAATATCGCTTTCGCCTGGCGGATATCAGCCGCTTCCGCCAGCAAACGCCAATCAGCAGCGCCGACAACCACCACACCGTGCACTGCAAAGATACCGTGCAAGAAATCGTCACGGGCGATGCGCGGGCTATGTCGCGCGTAGACGATTGCAGCGTACACCTGGCTGTTACTTCGCCGCCTTATTTCAACGCCAAAATGTATTCCGATGCCGAGCATGGCGACCTGGCGAACATTCACGACCTGGACGAATGGATGGCAGAAACGAGCCGCGTTTGGGCGGAGGTCTTGCGCGTCTTGCAGCCGGGCCGCAAGTTCTTCTTGAACATCATGAATCTGCCTGTACGGGAGAATGGAACGTATCGTACGCTCAATCTCACAGGCAAGACAATCGATGCATGTGAAGAAATTGGATTTGTCTTCAAGCGCGATATCGTTTGGCACAAGACCAACGGGGTACGGGCGCATTTTGGAACATACCCTTATCCAGGTGGCATATTGCTAAATAACATGCACGAATTCATTTTGGAATTCGAAAAGCCAAACGAAAAAATCCGCCCAAAATATAAACACGTGAGTCAAGCACAAAAGGAAAATTCAAAACTTGATAAAGAGTTTTGGCTGTCGCTTAAGAATTCGGATGTGTGGCTCATTAAGCCAGAAAAGAGCGGGGGCAATCGTCAACATGCCGCGCCATTTCCTGTGGAGTTGCCCGCAAGATTAATCCGTGCCTACAGCTTTGAGGGTGAGCGCGTCCTGGATCCATTTTTGGGTTCGGGAACGACCTTGCTGGCGGCGGCGCTGCATGGGCGCAACGGCATCGGCTACGACATCAATGCCGACTTTTGTGAATTGGTCAAGCGGCGTCTGGCAGAGATCTTGCTATGAGCGGACCGCTCATGCTCCTCCAAAAGCTCCGCCGCGAAGTCTGCCAACTGCATGCCGAGCTGCCGCGCAACAACCTGGTCGCCTGGACGAGTGGCAACATCTCTGCCCGCGACCCCGCCAGCAACCTGGTCGTCATCAAACCCAGCGGCGTTCTTTTTGACGACTTGATGCCCGCGAACATGGTCGTGGTTGATCTGCAGGGGCGCGTCGTCCAGGGCGACCTCGCGCCTTCCTCCGATACGCTTTCGCATTGCGCGATCTATCGCCACCTGCCTGCGGTCAATGGCGTGGCGCATACCCACTCGCGTTATGCCACCGCCTTTGCTGTTGTGGGCCAGCCCATCCCCTGCGTCACCACGGCTATGGCTGATGAATTCGGCGGCGAAATTCCCTGCGCCGGCTTCGCTTTGATCGGCGGCGAAGCAATCGGCGAGCTGGTGGTCGGGGCGCTGCGCGGGCATCGCAGTCCGGCCGCGCTGCTGCAAAATCACGGACTGTTCACCATTGGCAAAAGCGCGAGCGACGCGGTCAAAGCGGCGGTGATGACCGAAGACAACGCCGCAATCGTCTGGACGGCGCGGCAGCTGGGCGAGCTGATCCCTATCGCGCAGGCAGACATCGACAGCTTGTATGCGCGCTATCAAACTGTGTATGGGCAGCGGTGACTATCCGCCACAGAGGCGAGAGAGAAGGACAGGCGGCATGCCAAAGGACAAACCGCAGATCTGGTTCCTCACTGGCAGCCAGCACTTGTACGGGACCGAAGCCATCGAGCAGGTCGGGCAGCATTCGCGGGATATCGCCGCTTGCTTGGACAGCGCTGCGGTCGTCCCATTGACCATCGTCTACCAGCCTGTGCTGACGACGCCTGAAGAAATCTCTGGCATTTGCAGCGCCGCCAACAGTACAGCAAATTGCGTCGGCGTCATCGCCTGGATGCACACGTTCTCCCCAGCCAAGAATTGGATCGCTGGTTTGTCGGCTTTGCAGAAACCCCTGCTGCACCTGCACACGCAATACAACCGCGACATCCCCTGGTCAGAGATCGACATGGACTTTATGAATCTCAACCAGGCGGCGCACGGCGACCGCGAATTTGGTTTCATGATGAGTCGTCTGCGGCTGCGGCGCAAGGTGGTGGTCGGGCATTGGCGAGACGCGACAGTGCAGGCGCAGGTTGGCGTATGGGCGCGGGCAGCGGCTGCCTGGACGGCCACGCAGCGCATCAAGGTGGCGCGTTTCGGCGATAATATGCGTCATGTCGCTGTCACCGAAGGCGACAAGGTCGCGGCGCAGGCGCAATTTGGCTACTCCGTCAATGGCTATGGCTTGGGCGATCTGACGGTTGCCGTCAATCAAGCCAGCGATGCCGAGATTGACGCGCTGACCGACGAGTATGAATCCAGCTATCGCATGAGCGCCGAGCTGCGCAAAGGCGGCCAGCGGCATGCTGCCATCCGTGAAGCGGCGCGCATTGAGCTGGGCATGACGGCTTTTCTGCGCGCGGGCGGCTTTGATGCCTTCACCACCACTTTCGAGAATCTGCATGGCTTGGCGCAGTTGCCGGGCTTGGCGGTGCAACGGCTGATGGCGGCAGGCTATGGCTTCGGCGCGGAAGGCGACTGGAAGACGGCGGCGCTGCTGCGCTCGCTTAAGGTGATGGCGCAGGGGCTGCCCGGCGGCACCTCGTTCATGGAAGACTATACCTACCACTTCGCGCCAGGGCGACAGGCAGTGCTCGGCGCGCACATGCTTGAGGTCTGCCCGTCTATCGCCGCGGACAAGCCCTCGCTGGAGGTGCATCCACTCGGCATCGGCGGCAAAGCCGACCCCGCGCGGCTGGTCTTTGATGCGGCGGCTGGCAAGGCTTTGAATGCTTCGCTGGTGGATATGGGCGACCGCTTCCGCATGATCGTCAACACAGTCGATTGCATAGCGCCCGCAGAGCCGCTGCCCAAGCTGCCCGTGGCGCGCGCATTGTGGCAGCCCCATCCCAGCCTGGCTATCGGCGCGGCGGCTTGGATACACGCTGGCGGCGCGCATCACACTGTCTTCAGCCAGGCGCTGAGCACGCAGCACCTCTATGACTTCTGCGAAATGGCTGGGGTGGATTATGTGCAAATTGATGAAAACACCGAGCTGCGCGCCTTCAAAGACGCCCTGCGCTGGAACGATGCGGCTTGGAAGCTGGGCTTGTGAGCTTAGCCCTTCACCGCGCCGGCAGTCAGACCGCGCGTGATGAAGCGCTCCAGCAGCAGCCCCATAATGATGACGGGCACCACCGCCATCAGGGTCAGCGCGCTGATAAACCACCATTCGATGCCGCGTGTATTGTTCTGCCCGGCGATGAGCACTGGCATGGTGATGGCTTGATAATTAGTCAGCATCAGCGCAAACAGGTATTCGTTCCAGGCGAAGATAAATGAGAAAATCGCCACCGCCACCAAGCCCGGCGCGCTGAGCGGCAGCACGATGCGCATGAAAGCCTGCCAGCGGGTCGCGCCATCCACGCGCGCGCTTTCTTCCAGGTCGACCGGCAGCCCGTCAAAAAAGTCGCGCATGATCCACACCGCGAAAGGGATATTGAACATCGTATAGGCGAGGATCAACCCCGGATAGGTATCGACCAAGCCGAAGAAGTTGTAGAGCAGCAGGAAAGGCACGATGAAGATTGCCGGCGGCAGAAAGCGCTGCGATATGATCCAAAAGGCGATATTGTCGTTGTCCCAGCCCAGCCGCCCCCAGAAATAGCGAAAGCGCGACAAGCCATAGCCGGCCATCGCGCCGATGATGACCGACAAAATCGTGCTGCCAACCGCCGAAACCAGGCTGTTGCGGAAGTGGCGCTCGGTCGACTCGCGTTGGCTGCCAAACATTTCATCCCAGTGGTCGGGGATAGGTTGGAAGTCGCGATAGGGGATGTATTTGGGCCCGCGACTGACATCAATCGGGCGCTTTACAGAGGTCGTGCCCAGCCAATAAAAGGGAAAGAGCACGATAAAGCACCAGAAGAGCACGATGGCATAGAGCAGCGCCGATTGCCACAGCGGCCGCCGGCTGCTGCGCCAGCTGCGCCTTTTGGCCTTCGCTTTGTCGGTCATCAGCCCGTCCTCAGCCCGCCCAGCCGCCGCCCAGTCGCCAGGAAAATGGTGGCGAAGATAATCACCAGCACCAGCAAAACATAGGCGATGGCGCTGGCATAGCCATAATTGCCGTTGCTCAATGCCTGCTCGAAGATGTAGAGCGTCAGCGACTCGGTCGCGCTGCCCGGCCCGCCGCCGGTTGTCACCACGACGACATCAATGATTTTGAAGATCTCCAGCCCGCGAATGAGAATGACTGTCAGCGAGATGGGCAGCAGGATGGGCAGGGTAATGCGCGCGAAAATCTGCGCGACATTTGCGCCATCCACGCGCGCCGCTTCGTATATGTCTTCGGGGATCGCTTGCATGCCCGCCAGCAAGATCAGCGTCATGAAAGGAATCCATTGCCAGGCATCGATGATTAAGATGGCGACTGGCGCCCAGCCCAAGTCGGTGAACCAAGGGATGGAGATGTTGTTTTCCAGCCCTAGCGCTTTGCTTAACTCGCGCAAGAAATGCGCCAGGGGTGAGCGCAGCGGATTGGAGTCGAAGAACATCCGCCCGGTATAAGCGGCAGCCACCGGCGTCATCATCATGGGCATCAAGAAGATGACACGGACGATATTGCGCCCACGGAAGGGCTGGTTGAGCACCGTCGCCAAGCCCAAGCCGATGCTGTACTGGATAAATACGCCGAAGAATACATAAATCATCGTGTTGCGCACAGTGCTGTGCAGGCGCGTGTCGTCCAGCAACCGCTCGTAGTTGCGCCCGGTGATCTCGAAGCCCAAGCCCAGGAAGCCGACGCCGCTTTCGATGCCTGCGGAGGCAGCCTGACGGGCGATTGTGCTGCCGCCGCGCTGCATATCCGTAAAGCTGATGCCCAGCGACCACAACAACGGGAAGATCGACAAAGCCAGCAGAATCAACACCGCCGGGCTGAGGAAGACGCGCTTCATGACGCGGTCTTCGGCTGGGCCTCGGTCTATTCTCTTCACTCCCCCAAAATCGGCGCGGGGATGGCTGTCGTCTCTGCGCGTCATAATCGCTCTTCTGGCGGCCGCGCCGCAATCAAGTCGGCGGCGATTTTTTGCAATGCTGAGCCCATGATACAGTCGATTTGGATGAATCGGGCGATAAGCGATTGGCGGCATGGATGGCGCGATTTGTGGATCTTGCTGTCCGCTCTTCCATCCACCTCAAGATTGTAGCTTTGCGCCGATTATTCGGCAACTGATTTCTGTTGTTCCCAGCCGCCTGCCTTGTCGACTCGCTGTCCTTGACCTCATTTGTGTTGGGGGCAAAACCGGCCTTCAACCTCACTCCATCGCCGCAAAAGCCGCCTGTCGCGCCTGGCCAGCTGCGAATTGCTTCTTTTGCAGCTGGCGCGCCAGTGCCGCCATCGCATCCGCCAGCGGCATCAGGTCGATGCGATTGGCGCTGTTGATCATCCGCACCCAGTCGCCGCGCAGCGCATGGATGCCATGCATGGCCCCGGCGATCGCCCCGCCCATGCCCGCTATGCTGTCGTTGTCGCGCCCATAATTCGCCCCGCCAAAGACTGTTCCAGCGAAGTCGCCGCCCGTCACTACCAGAAATGCCAGCGCGACAGGCGTTTCTTCGATTGCATGTTCGCGGCTGGCTGTCCAGTTGTTGCTGCCGTTGCCGCGCTGCGTTTTGGCGTCATCGGCGCTGCCATCATAGCGGCGCATGACATCGCGCAACGGAGCAATCGCCTCGCGCCAGTCGGACAAGCCCGCGGCGCGCTCAACCAAAGCCTCGATGCAAGCGCGCGTGCCATCTTTGGCGACCGCCAGCGCCGCGTCAATCACCGTGCCGACCGTGGCCTCGGGCGCGAAAGCCGCCGCCACCGCAGCCGCCATCACCCCCGCCGCCTCGAGCCCATAGCTGTGCTGGTGGGCGCTGAAGATATCGATGGCTTCGGCATAGGCGCGTTGAGGATCGCAGGCATTGACGATGCCCACGGGCGCGGCATACATGGCGGCGCCGCAATTGACCATGTTGCCCACGCCGGCCTGTCGGGGGTCGGCATTGCCCAGCCAGCGGATGTAGAGCCATTTTTCGGGATAAAAGAGCCGCTCGACCAAAGGCATGCGGCGGCCGCGTTCGGGTATCCAGCGGTCTTCCAGCGCCATCTTCGGCACGATGCGCCGGAAAAATTCGTGCGCGTCCAGGTGGTCGCCATGCTCTCGATAACATTCGCAGAGCAGCTGCACCATGTGACTGTCGTCGGTGTAACGGCCCTGCCCGCGCCCGCGCGTATCTTCGCCATCCCATGCTTCGACCAGGTCGGTGATATAGCCATAACGCGCGCGGATTTCATCAGGGCTGCGCCACTCGGCCGGGGCACCCATGGCATCGCCAATTGCGCCACCATAGAGGCAACCTTGCACTTTCTGCAATAGCTGGTCTGTCTTCGTCATGAGCCTGGTCCTTGTCTGTGGGGAGATAATCGGCTGCATTGTAACCACAGCGAGCGCGAAAGCAGAGCCAAGCGTGCCTGCGCCTAATGGATAACGCAGATAGCTTGCCGCATATAGCCGGCTTCTGCTCGCCAAGGGCTGAACTGCGTATACAGGCAGCAGGATGGTATACTTTGCTGGCACGAGCAGACTCATGGCAGAAAGCGCAGACCCATGGCCGAGCTCAATTTCAAAAACCGCACACTCTATCATGGCGACAACCTTGAATTCCTGCGCGGGATGAACAGCGAGACGGTGCACTTAATCGCCACCGACCCGCCGTTCAACAAAAACCGCGACCATCACGCCACGCCGGACAGTCTGGCGGCTGGCGCGCGCTTCAAAGACCGCTGGCGCTGGGATGAGGATGTGCACGAAGAATGGACGGACAGCATTCAAGACGATTGGCCCGCAGCGCATGGCGTAATTGCCGGGGCGCGTTTGGCTTATGGCGATAACATGGCGGCATTTCTCTGCTGGATGGGCGTGCGTTTGATGGAAATGCACCGCGTGCTGCGTCCCGATGGCAGCTTGTACCTGCACACGGATGACACCGCTTTCGCCTATTTGAAAGTCCTGCTGGACGCGATATTTGGCGCGGACAACCTGCGCGGGCAGATCGTCTGGCAGCGCTATGGCTCGCACAATGACGCCAAGAAGTTCGGGCGCGTCTGCGATTTGATCCTCTTCTATGCCAAAGACGGCAAGGGCGTTTGGAATGGTGCCTGGACGCCGCTGGACAAAGACTATGTGCGGCGAACCTACCGCAAGCAAGATCAGCGTGGACGATACAGAACTGCACCGCTCCATACCGGCGGCTTGTCGGGCGGCGGCTACACCTATGAGTTTCGCGGTCATACACGAACATGGCGCTATCCTTTGGAACGAATGCGCGAGCTTGAAGCCGACAATCGCATTGCGCAGGCCCGAGATGGCAAAGGTGTTCCAGAACGCAAAGTCTACCTGAACGAATCCAAAGGCAGGCCCGCCTCAAATGTTTGGACGGATATCAAGGCATTGACCGGCAACCACAAAGAACGCACCGGCTATCCGACGCAGAAGCCGCTTGCGCTTTATGAACGCATGATACGCGCCAGCAGCAACGAAGGCGACATCGTGCTGGATCCCTTCTGCGGCTGCGCCACCACGCCCATCGCCGCCGAACGATTAAAACGACAGTGGGTGGGCATGGACATCTGGGACGGGGCGTATACGCAAGTTATGGAGCGGATGGAGCGAGATACCGTCCTGCGCGTTGACGACAAGAACCATGTGTCCCTGCCGCAGGTCTATTATGAAACCGAGCCGCCGCGCCGCACCGACAAAAACGAACTGGCCGCGCCCAGCCTCAAGCTCAGGACGCCGCGCGGCGTCGAACCGTGGGAGAAGCTGACGCATCGGCAGATGGTCAAAGTGTTGGTGTATGCCCAGCGCAGCAATGGCAATGTCATCTGCGCTGGTTGTGGCCGCGAACTGGAACGCGAGTTTATGGAACTGGACCATATTCAACCGCGGGCGGATGGCGGCGAAAACCACATCCGCAACCGCATCTTGCTGTGCCGCCCCTGCAATGGCCGCAAGGGGCAGTATCTCACCCTGCGCGGCCTTATTCGCGAGAACAAGCAGGCGGGCTGGCTGAAAGACGAAGGCTTGGCGCAAATGGCGCGAGAAGCGGCTCGCGAGCGGGCGGATTGGGTGCGCGATGATTTTGACAGCGAGGAGTGTCAGGCTCTTATAGATGGCAGCTAGGGCAGAATCTCAAGAAAGCTGCAATGATGCGGACGAAAGATGGGAAAATCGCGTCGGTCAAATGTGGCGGCTTGGTCAATGTTCAGTCGTTCCGCCATCGTCATGATACAGGAGTCGGCTATGTCGAACTTCGCGGCTGCGGGCAGAGGTGTCGCCGGGCTCGGTTGAAGCCAAGCCGGCTTCACGCGCGCTTTTCAACAGATCTGCCCAAATCACGTATCCCTCGTCGTTTCCAAGTCTATTCTTGTCGGCACTCTGTTCCTGGTCATAGCGCGCAGCAACTCGCCGATTTCTGCATTCTGTTGCTGTGCCAACACTTCCAATTCCAACGATACATCTTCCACAAAGGCAGAGGCATCACCTTATTCTCCTTCAGCAAACAAATTGTACCAGAATTCTGGGGGTTGCGGAAAGCTATCCGCAATTTGACCGCGAGTCTCACTCGGTCTATCAGACAATGATAAAGTATCGGGTCAACCAGTTGCTGACTTCGCCGCGCCGCCCCACCGTGCCACTCCCCGCGCCCTGTGCTACAATCACGCGCCACAGGCAGGCATCTTAATTAGTGAGGTCTCTCACCAATGACACAGGCACCCCTCGACCAGCTGTCCCAATTTCGCTGCATCGGCCCCTTTCGCGGCGGCCGCGTCGTCGCTGTGGCTGGCGACCGGCGCGACCCCAACACCTTTTATTTCGGCGCGGTCTGTGGCGGCATCTGGAAGACCACCGACGCCGGGCAGTATTGGCAGAATATCAGCGATGGCTATTTGACTGCGCCTTCGATCGGCGCGCTGGAAGTCGCCCCAGCCGACCCCAATGTCATCTATGCCGGCACAGGCGAAAGCACCATCCGCATCGATGTCTCGGTGGGCGACGGCGTCTATAAATCGACCGACGCCGGGCGCAGCTGGCAGCCCATCGGCCTGCGCGATACCCGCCAGATTGGCAAGATCCGCACGCACCCGCAGAATGCCGACCTAGTCTATGTCGCGGCATTTGGGCACGCCTTCGGGCGCAATGACGAACGCGGCGTGTATCGCTCGCAGGACGGCGGCGCAAACTGGGAAAAAGTGCTCTTTGTCAGCGACAAAGCGGGCGCGGTCGATGTCACGATCGACCAGAGCAACCCGCGCATACTGTACGCGGCGGTCTGGGAAGCCTATCGCAACTTTTGGCAGATCAGCAGCGGCGGCGAAGACAGCGGCATCTACCGCAGCATGGACGGCGGCGACAGCTGGCAGCGCATCAGCGGCAACAAAGGCTTGCCCACAGGGCTGCTCGGCAAGATCGGCTTGGCGGCTTCGCCAGCGCAGAGCGGACGCGTCTGGGCGATTGTCGAACATCAGCCCGATGGCGGGCTATACCGCAGCGATGATTATGGCGAAACCTGGACACATGCCTGCAAAGACATGCGCCTTGTTTCGCGCGCATGGTATTATATGCACCTCACCGCCGACCCGCGCGACCCCAATACCGTCTATGTCAACAACCTGAGCTTTTGGAAGTCCACCGATGGCGGGCACAATTTCAGCGAAATCAGCACGCCGCATGGCGACAACCACGACCTGTGGGTCAACCCCGACAACAGCCGTATTATGGTGCATGGCAACGATGGCGGCTGCTGCGTATCCCTGAATGGCGGGCTGTCGTGGTCGAGCCTCTACAATCAGCCGACCGCGCAGTTTTACCGCCTCGATACAGACAGCAACCAGCCTTATTATGTCTATGGCACGCAGCAGGACAACAGCAGCGTCCGCGTGCCCAGCCGCAGCCGGTTTTCGTCCATAACCTGGGAAGACTGTGATATCGCTGGCTCGGGCGAAAGCGGTTATATCGCTGTTCATCCCGAAGACCCTGATATCGTTTATGTTGGCGCGATCGGCAGCTCGCCGGGCGGCGGCAACAGTTTGCAGCGTTATGACCATCGCACGCAGCAGATTCGCTTGATCGCCACTTGGCCGCGCAGCACGACAGGCTTGGGCGCGCAAGCCGACAAATACCGCTTCGCCTGGACATATCCCATCGTCTTTTCGCCACACGACAGCAGCATCCTCTATATCGGCGGCAACCAGGTGTTGAAAACCACGGACGAAGGGCAAAGCTGGCAGGAGATCAGCCCTGACCTGACCAAAGCCGACCCCGAGACATTGAAGCCATCGGGCGGTCCCATCAACCGCGATGCTGTCGGCGCGGAGCATTATGCCACGGTCTATGCCCTGGCGGAATCTCCCCACGAGCCGGGCACAATCTGGGCGGGCAGCGATGACGGCTTGCTGCATATCACCCGCGACGGCGGCGAAAGCTGGCGGGATATCACCCCCGAGCTGGGCGAGTGGACGATGATCAACTGCATAGAGCCGTCTCCGCACGACCCGTCCACCGCTTTTATGACAGCCACGCGCTACAAGAACGACGATTACGCTCCCTATGTCTTCAAAACGGAGGATTATGGCGCGAGCTGGCAGCCTGTCACCGCGGGCATCGCCGACGATCACTTTTGCCGCGTCGTCCGCGAAGATCCACTGTGCGCCGGGCTGCTCTACCTGGGCACAGAGTTCGGCTTGTATGTGTCGTTTGACGCTGGCGCAAGCTGGACGCGCTTCCAGCAAAACCTGCCCACCGCGCCCATCTATGACCTGCAGCTGAAAGGCAGCGATTTGGTGGTGGGCACACATGGGCGCAGCTTCTGGATCATGGATGATACCACCGTCCTGCATCAGATGATGGACGCCCCAGCCCCAGACGCGCCACGCCTCTTGCAGCCGCGCACAGTCGAGCGCCACCTGCCCAAGGTCTTCGAAGGCATGTTCGAAGGCGGCGGCGGCAAGCAGTACATGAGCACGCTGGGCTTGGTCGCGGCGTATGAAAGAGAGGAGACGCCCGAGCATGGCGTCAAGCACACTTACCTCGACAGCGGCGCAAACCCGCCACAGGGCGCGGTCATCCGCTATTGGCTGCCCGAAGCCGCCAGCGAAACCATCAGCCTGCGCATCGATGACGAATCTGGCGATGAGATCCGCACATTCAAGAGCATTCACGCCGATGACGAAGAAAAAGCCGCTGGCGCTCGCACTGACGACAGCTCCAAAGAGTTGCGCATCCCCAGCGCCGCGGGCTGGAATCGCTTCGTGTGGGATCTGCGTTATGCCGAGGCAGCGCGAGTCGACCCGCACGATGACCAGCAGGCTGGCTACATCAAAGGCCCGCATGCCGCGCCGGGGCGGTACCGCGCCACATTGATTGTGGGCGCCGCGGCGCAGAGCCAAGAATTCGCTGTCGTCAAAGAAGCCGGCGTCAGCGCCAGCGATGCAGACCTGCAAGCGCAATTTGCCCTGTTGATGAAGATCCGCGACAAGATCGGCGCGGCGCACAAGCTGGTCAATCAAATGCGCGATGTGCGGGCGCAGCTAAAGGGCTGGCGCGAACGGCTGGCGGGCTTGGAAAGCGCGGCTGGCATCTGCGCCGGCGCAAAGGCGCTGGAAGAGCAGGCGCTGGAATGCGAAAAACAGCTGATGATCCCCGATACCCGCAAAGGTTGGCCCGACGCGATGAACAACGGCGACCGGCTGGTGGCGCAGCTCAGCGGGCTGGTCTTCAATGTCAATCTGGGCGATTATAAACCCACCGACTATGAGCAGGCAGCCTATGTGGAAATGGCTGGCGAGATCGACGCGGTCGCCGCGCAGTTCAGCGACATCGTCGATGGCAACCTGGCCGAGTTCAACACCATGCTGAGCAACGCGGGTTATGGAGTGGTCGCCTTGAAGGCAGAGTAAGCCACCACAGAGACATGGCAGCAATTTCAGGCAAGCCGCGCAGCAAACGATCACAATCGCTGCGCGACTTGGCGAAAAGGACGCGCTTGTGGCAGCAAATCAATATGACATCATCATCGTTGGCTTGGGCGCGATGGGGGCAGCCGCTCTCTATCAAGCCAGCCAGCGAGGCGCGCGCGTCTTGGGCATTGACCGCTATGACCCGCCGCACGCCCTGGGCAGCAGCCATGGCGACACGCGCATCACCCGCCTGGCGATCGGCGAAGGCGAGATGTATATGCCATTCATCCAGCGCGCCAACCAAATCTGGGCTGAGCTGGAAGCCAAGAGCGGGCGCACGTTGTTTCATCAGAGTGGCGGGCTGGTCATCGCGCCAGAGCAAGGAGCCGCCAAGTTCCATGCCGAAGGCGACTTCGTCGACCTGTCCGCGCGCATCGCTCGCAAGTTTGGCATCGCGCACGAGATCTTGGATGCGGCGCAGATCGCCCGGCGCTTTCCTCTTTTGACACCGCGCGATTGTGACCATGCCTATTATGAACCCGAGAGCGGCGTGCTGCGCCCCGAGCGCTGCATTCAAACCCAGCTGGAACTGGCGCTGGCGGACCAGGCGGTCATCCACGCTTGTGAAGCGGTCGTGGATTATCGGGCGGACGCGAGCGGGGTCACTGTGCGGACAGACAAAGCCCGTTATCGAGCCGACAAACTGATCCTGTGCGCCGGCGCCTGGATGAGCGAATTGCTGCCTGCCCCGAGCCGCGACAAGCTGCGTGTCTATCGTCAGGTCATTTATTGGTACGAAGCGCCGGACCTGACATTGTTCGACCCAGCCGTCTTCCCCTATGTCATTTGGATCGGCGATGCGCCGGCCGATTTCTGGTCGGTTTTTCCCGCCCCGGCTGATGGCCTGCCCGGCGTCAAGGTGCTCAGCGAACAGTACCATACCAGCGAAGAAGTTCATGCCATCAGCCGCGAGGTGACGCCAGCCGAGATCGCCGATATGCACCAGCGCCTGACCGCCCAGCGGCTGCGCGGCACCACAGAACGGTTGCTGCGCGCCGATGTGTGCTTGTATACCGTCACGCGCGACGAGCATTTCATCATCGATTTTCACCCAGAAAGCCGCCGCGTGGTGCTGGCATCGCCCTGCAGCGGGCATGGCTTCAAACATTCGGCGGCCATCGGCGAGACTCTGGCGCAGCTGGCGCTGGATGGCGGCGCGCAGTTTGATGTGTCGGGCTTCGCGCTTGAAAAGGCTTGAAGGCGAGGCAGCCCGTCCTTCGGGAATCTTGGCTCGTGGTAAATCGGGATATGGAACAAGCAAAATGAAGGGAAACAGCGATGCGACTCACGGGAAAATGCGCCATCGTCACGGGTGGCGGCAACGGAATCGGCGCGGGCTGCGCGCGGCGGCTGGCGGCGGAAGGCGCTCAGGTCATCATCGCCGACATTGACGATGCGGGCGGCGCGACGCTGGCGGCCGAGCTAGGCAAAAACGCGCAGTATGTACGGACGGATGTAGCCCAGCGAGCGGACGTCGAAGCGCTGATGGCGGCGGCGCTCGACCATTGCGGATCGGTCGATGTGCTGGTGAACAATGCCGCCTTTGTGCACAAAGCCGGCGTCGTCGAAAACTTCCTCGACTACAGCGATGAAGCCTGGCGGCGCACGCTGGATGTGAATCTGTCGGGCTTGTTTTATTGCTCGCAGACAGCAGCGCGTTTGATGGTGCGGCGCGCAACAGCCGGCAGCATCATCAACATCAGCAGCGGCGGCGCGACCCGGGCGCATCGGCATATGTTCGGATATGACACCAGCAAAGGCGGAATCGAAGCGGCCACGCGCTCTATGGCGCTGGATCTTGCCCCCGTGAATATCCGCGTCAACTGCGTCGTGCCTGGCAGCACCCGCGTCGACCATGGCACATCGGTCGGCGATTCGCCAGTCGCGTCCGGCGATGTCATCCCGCTTGCGCGGCCGGGCGCGCCGGCTGATATCGCGGCTGCGGTGGCATTCCTGGCTTCGGATGACGCCGCCTACATCACTGGCGCGCGCATCGTGGTCGATGGCGGCATGGACGCTCAGCTGCGCAGCCCCGCGGTCGATTACAGCTACGATTTCAGCGCCTGGACCTAGGATTCGGACATCTGCGTTCATTGCCCCCGTCGCTCAGCCCAAACGGGCGAGACGGCGAGTATGCTGCTCTGTAGCGCGCGGCTAAAGCTCCTCAGCCCTCAATAGCTGAGGGGTCGGGGGTATTCGCCTGCAAATCCAGCGCCAGCGAATTGATGCAATAGCGCAGGCCGGTGGCCTCGCGAGGCCCATCATCAAAGACATGCCCCAGGTGTGAATGGCAGCGCCCGCAGACGACCTCGACGCGGCGCATCCCGTGGCTGTTGTCTGCGCGCAGCTCGACATGATCGCCATCGACCACATCCCAAAAGCTGGGCCAGCCACTGCGCGAGTCGTACTTCGTCTCAGATGAAAAGAGCGCTTGTCCGCAGGCGGCGCAGGCATAGGTGCCCGGCGACTTTTCGTGCACATATTTGCCGCTGAAGGGGCGCTCGGTGGCTTGGCGGCGCAGGATGGCGTATTGGTCGGGGCTGAGCTGGCGGCGCCACTCGGCATCGGATTTGCTGATCTTCGCGGTCATGGCAGTCTGTCCTTTCTGCATCGCGTTTCTGCCAGTGTCGGCGAGACTTGTTACGCGCCCCTAACGAGAACATTTGCATTGCAGTAGAAGGGCGGACGGTTTGCGCCGATTCGTGGCGCATTGGAAAGGCGGCGCGGCCGGGGGTAAAATCAAGCTGAGCATGCCAACAGGATGGGCGGGCAGGCGCATGGCAACAACCGAGCACAGCATCAATGATGTCATTGCGGACCTGCTGCGTGGGACGCGCTGGGCGTGGCGGGGCGATGCGGTGGTTCGCTCAGAAACGACTGGGCTGTTGGCCGAGGCGGCGGGCAAGCGACCGGATATTTTGGTCACAGAGCCGCATACTGCTGCTGTCGTCATTGAAACAGAAGTGATGCCGGCGGTGAATGTGGAAGCAGAAGCGATTGCGCGATTGGGCGCAGTCCTGGCGGGTTCAGGGCAGTCAGTTCTGTCGGCAATCGCGCTGCGCCTGCCACTGCGCTTGCGAGCAGTACAGGGACAGTCGCTGCGCGAAGCGATTCGCAGTGCGAATGACTTGGAATTCGCGCAGTTTTCGGGACGGACAAGTGACAAATTCACTCGTTTTCCAGAGAGCGGCTGGCTTGATGGCGGCATCCATGATCTGTCCATACTCGCGCAGTCCGCGACCATGCCGTCGTTTCTCGTCGATGAAGCGGCGAATATCTTGGAAATGGGAGTAAACGCGGCGGCAAACATCTTGAAGGACATAGAAAGCAGGAATCCAGAAGCAATTCGCAAGATCGCCAATCAGCTCAACCAGCAAGACAGCGTTCAGACTCGCCGCATGGCTATGACGATTTTGATCAACGCCTTCTTATTTCACGAGAGTTTGGCAAATGGTCCCGGAGGCTTGCGGCCGGTTCGTGTCTATGATGAATTGCGGGGCGAGACGACAAAACCTATCAAGCGTCTCGTCCTGGACGAATGGGACAAGATACTGCAAGTGAATTATTGGCCCATATTTGACATCTCAAGACGGATCTTAAGGCCCATTTCAAATGTTCTCACCGCCAACTTAGTTGATAGGTTGGCGCTTACTGCACAGTCTCTAATCAAGAACAACCTGCTGCGCTCGCACGATTTGACTGGCACCGTCTTTCAAAAGCTCATCGCCGACCGCAAGTTTCTCGCCGCCTTTTATACCAAACCGGCGTCGGCAGCGCTTTTGGTTGGCTTGGCTGTGAATGAAGACAACTTGCTCAGTGAAGACGGCTGGGCGAATCCTGACGAAGTGAAATCCCTGCGCATCGCCGATTTCGCCTGTGGCACCGGCACGCTGCTGTCCGCCGCCTATCAGCGCATCAGCCAACTCCATGAACTGCATGGTGGGAATGCCGCCGCCATCCATGCTGAAATGATCGAAGACGCGATTTTGGGCTGCGACATCTTGCCGGCTGCGGCGCACTTGACCGCATCGATGCTCACCGGCGCGCATCCGACCGTGCAATATCAAGGTGGGCGCATCTTCACATTGCGCTATGGGCGGCAGGAAGATGGCGCGGTGGCTCTCGGCGCGATTGACCTGCTGCGCGATCTGGCGCTGCTGCAAGGCTCGGAAATCACAGCGAAGGCATCGGAAAGTCTGGGCGAGGCAGAGAAGGAGGCTTGGCGATACGCGCCGCATGTTTCTTTTGACCTAGTGATCATGAATCCGCCCTTTACGCGGCCGACCAATCATGAACGACGCATTCCAGATACACCTAATCCCAATTTTGCGGCGTTTGGCGCGAGCGCCTCTGAACAAAAGGCCATGGCCGAAGAGGCAAGAAAACTTACTAAAGGCACTGTCGCCCATGGCAATGCAGGCGAAGCTTCAGTTTTTCTGGCGCTGGCTGACCGCAAACTTGCAAGAAACGGTATGTTGGCGCTGGTGATGCCGGTGACGCTTTTGACAGGGTCTTCATGGGAAAAATGCCGTAGCCGCCTAGCCGAGTCCTATGAGAATCTTATTCTCATATCGATTGCTGGCAGAGGCAATCAACCCTTGTCATTTTCAGCTGATACAAACTTGGGTGAATGTTTGGTCATCGGCAAGCGCAATGGCAAACGACAAGCGCGCGCCACATTTGTTGTGCTGGAGAAGTCGCCACAACATCCTGGTTTCAGCATAAAAATCGCAGAGCGCATCAGAGAACTAATCAAAGACAAGGCAATCAGATCTTTAGAAGGCAGTCCTGTCGGCGGTACACAAATTATCCTTGGCAACGAAATAGTTGGCCATGCGATCGACGCACCTTTGCCGAAATCGGGAAGCTGGAAGCTAGGGAGGATTGCTGATTTTTCACTAGCCCAATCCGCTTATCAATTGTCCAACCAAAGCGTGATTTGGCTGCCTACCCAACAGTCATATGATTCCATAAAAATTCCGATGGCAACAGTTGCGGATATCGGCAAGACAGGTCCTTACCACCTTGATGTGAGTAAGTGTTATAGTGATGGAACAATTCGCGGCCCCTTTGAGATTAGAACCCTGCAAAAGGATATCTACCCATCCTATCCTATACTATGGGCTCATGATGCGAAAAGAGAACGGGCAATGCTCTTTGAAGCAGATCGGGAAGGTGTGCCTTTTGCCGCCACTTCAAAAACTGACCAAAGATCTGTTGAGAAAAAAGTAGAGCGAGTATTTCGGACTGCCTCGCACTGCCATTCTAATCTGGATTTTCGCTTCAACAGCCAATCTACTGCTATGCAATTTACAGAACGGAAAACAATCGGTGGAACAGCTTGGATTTCCATTCAACTCTCTACAATTGAACAGGAGAAAACCTTAACATTGTGGGGCAACACCCTGCTTGCCTTGTTGATGTTCTGGTGGCATTCGTCCAAGCAGCAGCCCGGACGGGGCAGACTGGCAAAAACCACATTAGACTCTCTGCCCATCCTCGACGTCACCGCCCTTGACGCCGACCAACTCGCAATCGCCGCGCAAATCTTTGACGACGCCTGCCATCTGCCCCTCAAACCGCTGCACGAGCTGCCCATCGACGAAAACCGCAAGCTCCTCGACCGCCGCTTCTATGGCGAAGCGCTGGGCTTGCCCGATTCGCTGCTCGCCGAGGGCGGGCCGCTGGATATTCTGCGCCGCAAGCTCAGCCAAGAGCCGTCTATCCGCGGCAGCAAGCTATAGCCGAAGAAGTCCCTCCCTCATTTTGGGGGAGGGGCTTGGGGCGGGGGAGGGGAGAAACCACTATGCCCAAGCAGATCGACATCGCCGAAGTCGCAAGCGGATTCGACTTCTTTTTTACTGAGACTTTCGAGCAAGTGCGCGGCGCTTACCTCGACCCGGGCGACTCGCTATTTGAGAGCCTGGCGCAGCTCTCGGCCGCCGACGCCTCTGCGCCCATGGGCAGCTGCGCCACGATCGCCGCTCATGTCGCGCACATCGACTATTACCTGCGCGCCTTGGAAGACCGCATGCTTGGACGCGATGTAGGCTGGGTGAATTGGGACGAAATCTGGCGGACAGTGGGCGCGGTGGACGAGGCGGGCTGGGCGGACTTGCAGGCCGAGCTGCGGGGGAATTATGCGCGCATCAAAGAACGCCTGGCGAGCGCGGACGAGTGGCAGGGCACGCGCGAGCTTTCCAGCCTGTTGGGCATCATCGCGCACAGCGCCTACCACCTGGGCGAGATCCGCCAGATGATGTGCCGGCTGCGCTCATGAAAATCGCTGTCGTCTTTCAAGAGACTGGACGATTCGCCGGGTGGCCCGCCAATTATGGCATGTGGCGCTGGGATGACGAGATCGTGGTCGGTTTCACGGTCGGCGCGCACCAGACGGTCAAAAGCGGCCATGCCATCGACAAGCGGCAGCCTTTCATCAACATACAGGCGCGCAGCCTCGATGGCGGGCGCAGCTGGCAGGTCGAGCCGTTCAAGGGCGCATTGCCAGGCGGTCGCGGCTTATCGGCGGACGAGCATATGGCGGCTGGCCTGCGCCTGGCGGAAGTCATGGACGCGCGGACTGTGACTGTGCCGCGTGAGCCGCTGGACTTCACCAAGGACGATTTTGCGCTGATGCTGGCACGCACCGGCTTGGCGCGGGGCGTTTTCTCCTTTTTCTATGTGTCATCCGACCGCTGCCACAACTGGGCTGGACCTTTTCGCCTGCCCGACTTCGGCGAGACGGGCATCGCCGCCCGAAGCGATGTCATCGTGCAAGGCGCGCACGAAGCGACATTCTTTCTGACCGTTAACAAAGCCGATGGGCAAGAGGGTCGCATCATCTGCGTGCATACACGCGATGGCGGGCGCAGCTTTCAGCGCCTGTCACAAGTGGGCGCAGATCTCGATGCCCATGGCGACTTCTCGATTATGCCCAGCAGCCTGCAATTGCCAGAGAGGCGTCTGCTGTGCGCGCGGCGTTGTCGCATCGGCGTGGACTTGCGCAGTCACATTGACCTGTTCGCTTCGGATGATCTGGGCAAAAGCTGGCGCTGGGTCAGTCAGCCAGTCCGATTTGAAAAGCCCGGGCACAGCGGCAATCCACCGTGTTTGCTGGCGCTGCGCGATGGACGGCTGGCGCTGCTCTATGGCAACCGCGACAGCTATGCCATCTGCGCGCGAATCAGCGAAGACGGCGGAATCACCTGGAGCGGCGAGATCGTGCTGCGCGGCGGCGGCGCAAACGGCGATATGGGTTATGTGCGGGCGGTCGTACTCGATGACGGGACGGTGGTCGCGGCCTATTATTTCAATGATAGGCCTGATGGCGATGGCGAACGTTTCATCGAAGCGGCGATTTGGCAGCCATGAGCTTCGTGGGGGGTATGCCCGTCCCGCTCAGCAGGGTTTGGGTTTTTGTTATCGGCGCACAATAGCGTAATAGATTGTTAACCTGGCGATACGCCCTATGTTATACTGCCCGCAGCAGAATTGCCTGCCACGATACCCAATTACAGGAGCATTCAAAATGCGCAAACCGTTTTTCATCTTTGCTTTGCTGTTGCTGATGTGTAGCAGCGTAGTCCTCGCGGATAGCCACGATGGATCCGACGACATGTCGATGGACATGTCTTATTCAGAAGGCGGAGTCGCGGCTGTGCCCGTCGATGGCGATGGCCCCGCCCCCGCATTTCCCGGCAGCGCGTATGAATTTGTCATCCATGCCCAGGCCGGCGACAGCCTGACCTTTGCCACCATGCTCGCCCAGTCCAACGATGGATTCCTCGCGCCGAATGAACATGGCATCGCGCTTTATGACATGGGCGAGCCGGTCAGTGGCGATGTAACCGACCAGGTCTATTACTGGGACCTGGGCACCGAGCGCAATGAGCCGATTGGGGAAGGCATGTATCAAGCGCCCCGCCAGCCCGCGCCCAACAGCGGGCCGGCCGGCGACGGCATCGTCCGCCTGGCCAGCGACATCGACGACGGCTTGAGCTATCCGACTGCCGATGAGATCGTCACTGTAACGCTGACCGCTGGCGACATGGGCGCGATCACCGTGCGCATCGAAAATGTCTCTGATATGGGCATGTATCCCTCGCCCATCACGCCTGTCTTCTGGGTCGTCGAATCTCGCCACAAGATGGACGGCGACATGATGCATGACGATGACATGATGATGGACGACATGGACATGATGTCGATGGATGACATGATGATGATGTCCATGGACGACATGACCATGATGATGGCGGAAATGATGGGCATGGACGATATGGACATGATGGACGCCGACCAGATGATGATGATGGCTGTCATGGACATGATGATGGACGCCGACGCCATGATGTCGATGGATGACATGATGATGATGTCCATGGACGACATGACCATGATGATGGCGGAAATGATGGGCATGGACGATATGGACATGATGGACGCCGACCAGATGATGATGGCGACTGTCATGGACATGATGATGGACGCCGACGCCATGATGATGGACGACATGGGCGGCGACATGATGCACGATGACATGATGATGAAGCATGGCTTCCTCTTCACCTCGGGCGCGTCCGATTATGGTCATGGTTTGGAGAGCCTGGCCGAAGATGGCGATCCTTCCGCGTTGGCCGCGCATCATGGCATCGGCATGGACGACATGATGATGGATGGCATGATGATGCACGACATGATGATGCAGATGGATGACATGATGATGGACGACATGTAATTCGGCTATCTGAAGAGAGGGCGGCTCTTTCCCTAGAGCCGTCCTTGTCTTGCCACCACAAGCCGCTCCTTCCTCCGCTCAGCTGGCAAAAATTGAGCCGCTTTTCGCGGAAAAGCGCATAATCTGCTATCGTAGGCGAGATGAAGAGGAGCGTGACATGACGAAAGCCCCGCAGAAACGCCGCAGGATGAACAAGAAACTTTATGAGCGCGAGCTTGAGCGTCTGCAATTTGAGCTGGTAAAGTGGCAATACTGGATCAAGTCGCAGCGCATGCGTGTCATCGTAACGTTTGACGGGCGTGACGCAGCGGGCAAGGGCGGCACCATCAAGCGCATCATGGCGCCCCTGCCGCCGCGCGACATTCGCCTGGTCGCCTTGGCAAAGCCATCGGGCCGCGAAACAACGCAATGGTATTTCCAGCGCTATGTAACGCACCTGCCAGCCGCTGGCGAGATCGTCCTCTTCGATCGCAGTTGGTACAATCGCGCCACCGTCGAACATGTCATGGGTTTTTGCAGCGACCGTCAATACTGGGACTTCCTGCGCGATGCCCCAAACTTCGAGCGGCTGCTGGCCAACGATGGCATCATCCTGCTGAAGTATTGGCTGTCTGTCGACTATGACGAACAGGAACGCCGCTTTCAAGCGCGGGCGCAAAACCCGGCGCGGCGTTGGAAATTAAGCGAGCTGGACCTCGAGGGGCGCAGACGCTGGGTTGCTTATTCCAAAGCCAAAGATGCCATGATCGAGCACACTGACATCCCGGTGTCGCGCTGGCGTCAGATCAATTCCAACGACAAACGGCGGCTGCGGCTGAATGTGATGCGCGATATGTTGGACGCGATCCCTTATCAGAATGTCATTCCCGAGCCGATTGACCTGCCCGAGCGCCCGTCGCTAGACGATTATCACACCCGTCCGCCGCGCGATAATCATTATATGGTCAAGGATTATTACGCGGATATGTGATGGCTGCGATGCCCTAGCCAGCCGCCCGCACCTCTTGCACGATCTCGCGCAGCTGGGCAGCGAAGTTGGGGTCGGCGGCTTTGAACTCTTGCCCGCTGATGACCAGCGGCGCGCCAAAGACGACAATGTCTGCGCCCATCCGCAGAGTCTCGATAGCTTGCGGCACGCTGAGCCCGCCCACCGCCTGCACCGGAATATCGACCGCCGCCAGCACCGCCGGCAAGTCATCCAGGGGGCTCAGCCCGGGCAGCATATTGCGCTCGTCGAAGCCCGTGTGCACGATGATATAGTCGACGCCCAGGTCTTGCGCCTGCCGGGCGCGCTCGGGTTTATCGGCGCAGAGCATGACATCGCACATCACCTGTTTGCCATGCCGCCGCGCCATC
>JAPOSR010000061.1:27732-30134 GCA_026709625.1 Chloroflexota bacterium | reverse complement strand
GCAGTCAGCACAAAAATGATGTCAAAGACCTTCAAGGCAAAGATCATTTCAAAAATGATGACGATGGACAGCATAGGGCGCAGCAGGGGGAACGTAATGAAGGCGAAGCGCTGCCAGATGCCCGCGCCATCGACAATCGCCGATTCGTAGATGTCGCCGGGGATGGTCTGCAAGCCCGAAAGCAGCAGCAGCGTCGCCAGCGGGATGTGAATCCATGAGTAGGCGATGATGAGCCAGATCATCACGCTGGGCATGCTGCCCAATACATTTTGGTATTCGGTGATGATGCCGAGCTCGTAAGCGACCGCGTTGACCAAGCCATACTGCGGGTTGAGCAGCCACTTCCACAGCAGGGCGTTGACCACAGAGGGGATGGCCCACGGGATCAGCAACAGCGCGCGCAAGACTCCGCGGCCAGGAAACTCTTCATTCAGCAGCAGGGCGACGAGCAAGGATATGACAAGGATGACCACGACCGAGCCGATGGCAAAAGTGAAAGTGGTTTGCAGCGGTTCCCAAAAATCAGAGTCGCCCAGCCAGTCGATGTAGTTTTCCAAGCCGACGAAGCGCTCTCGCCCGGGCCGCTTCAGATTCCAGTTGTGCAGACTCAGGAAGACGGCAATGCCGAAAGGCACCAAAATCGTCGACGCGATGATAAGCACAGCTGGCGCGCTGAAAATCAAGGCTACAGCGCCTTGCGACATCTCCCTACGCGCTGGGCTGGCATTCGCGGCCATGGCGCATATCCTTCCTGACTATTCCCCTTCCCTCAAGCAAAAGAAGGAAGGGGCGGCTTGTCTGCATAAGCCCCCGCCTCGAAATCCAGGTAGGGGGCTTGCGGGATGGGCAACCTTAGTAGCCCCAGTCGTCTTTCAGTTCATTCCACTCGTCCGCGAGCTCAGCCAGGACTTCGCCCGTGTCGGATTCGCCCAGAATAGCGGACTGCAACGGTCCCCAGCTGCCGATTTCCCAATCGGAGAAGAAGGGAACAAAGCGATAGGGACGAGAAATGGCGTATTCGGATTGCTGGCTGAGCAGGTCAGGATCAATCCAGCCAGAGATTGAATTGCGCACTTCTTCGTCTTCGTAGAGAGGCGCGGGCGAGAAGCCCAAGCCAAATTCCAGCGCCCAGCGCTTCGGCACATAATAAACGCCCGTGGCATCCTTGCCACCCAGGAATTGCACGAGTTGCCAGGCGGCATCTTTGTCTTGGGTGTTGTTGGTGATGGCATACAGACGCACATAGCCCCAGGTGCCGCTGCGCACTTCGTCTGTGCCGGGGATAAGCGCATTCTTGATGTCGCCAGCCGCCATGGATTGTTCGGGGTCGTTCAAGGCTTTCAAGCCATAGTCGGTGATGGTTTGGAAGGTCGAAGTGCCGGCTGCCATAAGCAAACCAGGGTCATCGTTGGTGAGCGAAGCCGGGTCGATCAAGCCTGCTTCCAAGCCTTCGCGAATCCACTCCAGCGCCTCCCAAGCCGCGCTGCCCTCTTCTTGGAAGAGCGGGTTGAAGTCCTCATCGAAGAGTGTGCCACCACGGGCGGCGGTCAAGGTTTCCCATTCACGCAGGAAGTAATTCTCGCCACTGCGCACGGACATAAAGATCGGGTATTCGACGACGCCGGCATCTTTGATCATCTGCGCCTGATCCAGCATTTCATCCCATGTTTCGGGTGGCGCGTCAATGCCAGCCGCCCCCAGGTGCGCCTGGTTGTAGGCCAGTGTCTGGACGCCGGAATAGTAGGGCAGGCCATAGACTTCGCCTTCATAGGTCATCTGGTCGATGATGCCTTGTGGCAGATCGGCAAGCAGATCTTCCGCGCCTTCCAACCCCGTTATAGGCTGAATCCAGCCAGCTGCCGCCCATTCCGCCAGGTAGCTGTCGCGCACGTAGGCAACATCAAATTCGGTGCCGGCGACAAAGCTGGCGACCATCTTGTCGCGGTATTCATTGCTGGGGAAAGGCAGGAACTCGGCGCCCCACCCGTACTGGTCGGTGAAGCGGCCCAGATTCTCGGTAACGACATCGACCTGATAGGGCCAACCAGTGAGCTTCAAGCCATCGTCTTGCGCCAGCGCGGTTGAGCCAATCAGCAGCGTAAACAGGGCGATCAGCACGATCAATTTCTTGCTGGAAAGCATGGTGCACCTCGATTCATAGATACGCGTGTGTTTGAACCTTAGTCAATCAGAATCCGCTTATGCCGCCTCCCTTCTCAGTGTCAAGCTGAATTGGACTGTAACCCGAATCATTCGCCAGCGCAAACATTCAACCGCGGCCGCGACATGCGCGCTGACGAATCGCTCCGGCAACTGTGAGAGGAAACCAGCGACACCGACAGATTTCACATACGGGGGGGGGGGGGGGGGGGGAAGGCGAAAGGTGGCGGCTCAGAAAAAAA
>JAPOSR010000061.1:0-27722 GCA_026709625.1 Chloroflexota bacterium | reverse complement strand
ATTGGGTGGGAGAGTATGGTAGGAGGATGAGGTGGGTGGTTTGAGTGGTAAAGCTCGAAGCATGTCGGCTCCTAAAAAGCAACTTTGACCAGTATGCCTGTTTTTACTGTTGCTGTCAAATAGCCTGGGTTATGCGGAGCGGCGAATCGGCTGGATACGCGTTGCTTTGCCCTCTCACCCCAAACTCCTCCCCCAAAAATGAGGGAGAGTTTATCATGCTGCGGAGGCGAAGGGAAAACCCCCTTCTCTCGTTTTTGGGCTTCGTCGCTGGCAGTGGAGGTCATTGCCGCGGTTGCAGGCTCCGCTGCAGCAAGCCCACCGCGTAAAATTCATAGCTCGCGGCTTGGTCGGGCACATCGACCACATGCACGGTGAAACGCGCGGGAACGCCGTTAGCCGGACAATTCTGCTTGAACCAGTCGCGATACGCGCGGGCATAGGCGCTGCGCAAACGCTCCAGCTCGGCTTGGAAGCCAGCCGCGTCCAGCAGCGGGTTGGGCGCTTTGGGCTGTGTGCCGAAAGCATGAATTTCGATGAAATCGACCTGCGCCAGCGAATCGCAGATACCCGCCTCGCGCAGCCACAATTCCCAGCACTGGAAAACCAGCGGTATCTCTGTTTCCGGGTCCATGTGCGGCACATCGTCCAGCCCCAGGATGCCCGCCGCCGAATAGCCGCCCGTCAGCCCGCTGAAACAGATGCGCAGGTCGCCATCGGGCAGGCTCTCGACGACCAGATTGGAAAGCACAGGATCATCGCCCTCGTAATAGTAGGTGAGTTTGCCGCGCTGTTTGATGTTGAAAGGCATGCTGTTTTCTCCGGTTTCGTCTGCATTCTCAGTAAAGTCAAGCAAGCGCTTTAGATGATTGGATATCGGCGCGCAATCATCAGATTCTTGGGCGAGTCATCGCCCCGTCCCTGTACAGCTGTCCCTGCCTCTGCGTCTATACTGAGCCGCGCCGCACCAATGGGCAGGCCAGCGCAGCTTGCACGGGCCGCAGCGCCGCGCCGCGATTCTGCATCAGATAGCGCGCCGCCCATCGGCCCATCTCATAATGCGGCAGTTGCATGGTCGTCAGCGGCGGCAGCAAGCCTTCGCTGATATGCGCGATGTTGTCAAAGCCGATGACAGCTACATCGTCGGGCACGCGCAAGCCCAGATCGGCCAAGGCGCTGTAACAATTCATGGCGACTTTGTCGTTGCCGCAAAATATGGCGCTGGGCGGCTCGGGCAGCGCCATCAGCTCGCGGGTGTGGCGGACATTTTCACGAGGCGACTGGTTGGAAAAGCGCAAGAGCGCTTCGATGAATGGCAGGTCTTGGTCAGCCAGCGCTTGTTTGTAGCCGCGCAGCCGCCCATAAATGGCTGGATAAGGCGGCGTTTTTCTTGGGTCTTCTTCCCACAAATTGATGAAGCCGATGCGCTTGTGTCCGGCTTCGATGGCTGCGCATGTCGCGCGATAGCCGCCGGCGAACTCATCGGGCACTACCGCCGGGGCGCTGCCATCTTCCAGGTAGCAATTCGCCAGCACGGTGGGCGAGTCGCGCAGCCCGCGCGGCAAGGTGACGGGCCGGTGATACATGGCCGCATAGATAATGCCTTCGACAGCGCGCTCGCGAAAGACGGCCGCAGCGGCTTCGGCAACCCGTTCGTCGCCGCCGCTGTCGGTCACCAGCAGCACCATGTTGTGCGCCCAGGCGACATCTTGCGCGCCGCGGATGATATCGACAGCGTAGGGCGTGGTCGCCACATCGTCGGTCAAAAAGCCCAGCAAGCCAGAGGGACTGCCGCGCAGGTGGCGGGCGGTTTGCGAGGGACGATAATCCAGCTCGGCAATGGCGGCTTCGACGCGCTGCCGTTTGTCGGCGCTGACGTAGGGGTGGTCGTTGAGCACGCGGCTGACGGTGGTGGTGCCGACGGCGGCGCGCCGGGCGATCTCCTTGATGGTAACTTTGCTGCTCATCGGCTTTTGGCTTGGCTAGACCTCCACATACACAGCGTCTTCACGCAGGATGACAGAAAAACGGCGCAGCTTGCGGCGGTCGGTTAGGCATTCGCCCGTGTGCAGGTCAAATTCCCAGCCGTGCCAGGGACAGCGCAAGATCTCATTTTCGCGCCCCCAGATGAATTCGCCGGGCTGGCTGGGCAGAGTCGTGCCGCCCAGCTTTCCCTGGCAGACCGGCGCAAATTCGTGCGGGCACAGATTGAGCACGGCGACAATCTGCGCGCCTGTATTAAACACGCCGATCGACTTGCCGGCCGCTTCGATGATGCGCCCGCCACCGACTGGCAAGTCGCTTTTTTTCGCCACAAAGACATGCGTTTTAGGAGCCATCGGCGCGCGCTTCCAATCCAAAGACTTCCAGCGCATTGCGGTACATTACGGCGTCGCGCAGCTCGGGCGCGAGCTGGCGCATGGCAAAGTCGGGCGTGTCGCCATCCCAATGCGGATAATCGCTGGAAAACATCAGCATGCGCTCGGCGGCGAACATAGCCAGGGTCTGGTGAAAGTGGCGCTTGTCTTCTGGCTCTTCAATCGGCTGCGTGGTCAGCCAGATATGCTCCTGGATAATCTCGCTGGGCTTGCGTGTCAGCCAGGGTGTTGTCGAGCGCAGCGCTTTCCAGTTCTTGTCCAGCCGCCACATCAGCGCGGGCAGCCAAGCCACGCCGCCTTCGACAAAGACAAAGCGCAACGTGGGAAAGGTCTCAAAGACGCCTTCGACCACCAGGCTGACCAACTGCGTCATGTACGAAGTCGCCAGCAGGGTATGCCATTCCAGATAATTGGCGACCAAGCCGGCTGTTCCGCCACTGCCAGCGATGCCCACGCCTTCCAAGCCTGGATGGAGCGCCACTGGCAAGTTGTGCTCGGCGGCGGCGGCATAGATGGGATGAAAATAGCTGTGCCCCAGCGGGAATGGCGAGGCGCTGGCCATCAACACCTGGACGACGCGCGGATGCTCGCCCAGGCGGTGGATCTCTCGCACAGCCAGCTCGATATTGCTGAAGGCGATGGTGATAGAAGCCAGATAGCGCTGGTCGGCGGGCAGCCAATCGTGCACGAAATGATCGTTGACAGCCGACAAAGCCGCGGCGGCATAGTGAGCATCGGGCGAAAGACAATGCTCCATAGCTTCGGCGGGATTCAATATGGCGTAGTCGATATCATAAGCATCCAGGAAGTAGCGCGCCAGGGTATCGGGCGCTTTCTCGATGCGCCGCCCATCTTCGGTCAGGGCATCGCCGCGCATGACGCCGTTGGGATTAAAGTAGTTGGGGTGCCCAGCGCCATGATCGCCCCGCCGATAGCGCGTTCGCCAAGGCTCTGCCAGATAATTCGCCACCCGGTCATGCATCGGGACCGGGTGAATATCGGTGTCGATGATCATGTTCGCGCTCGCCGCTTCGCCTGCCGCACCTGCGCGGACTATAGCACAGTTCACCGCTTCGCCCGCTAGTTCACCAGGCGACTATTAACCTCCCTGACCAGCGCGCAGGGAGGTCTTCCCGCCCGCGCAACCGAGCGCCTGGCCAGGCAGGGGCGGATGCCGACTCGTCTGTCAGATGCTCGTCCAATCAAAGACTACGCCGATATAGTCATCCTTTTGCTGCTGAAGGCCTCTGTAAGCGCGCTCGGCTTCGGCTGGCGGCAGGGTGTGGGAATGCAGCGGCTTCACCTGCAGTTTGCCCGAGCGCATCAAGTCGAGGGCGATTTCGGAATTCCGTTGGATCGAATGCTTGACAAAAGGATCGCGCGCGACGGGATAGCGCCATTCATGCGCGCCTTTGAAAGTCTGGCTGCCGCGGCCATCAAGATGCACATAACTCAGCACATCGGTCAGGTCGGTCTCGAAAGCGCCGCGTGGCGTGCCTACCAAGATGACCTCGCCATAACGCCCGAGCAGAGGCAGCGTATCGGGCAATGCGCGCGGATTGCCCGTCGCTTCGATCAGAGTCGTCAATCCCTGGTTTTTCGTGATCTCCGCCACCTGCGCGGCAATGGTCGCTGTGTCGATCACCCTTGCATGGGACAGGGAACATTCTTTGGCCAGGTCCACCCGCTTCGCGCTGAGGTCCAGCCCGATAACTTCGCCGCCTTGCAAGCTCGCCAACTGCGCCGCGAAGTTGCCAACCAGCCCCAAACCGACCACCCCCACAAAATCGCCGAGTTCGATGGTGGAAATGCGCAGCGCTGTCATAGCCACGGTGATCATTCGGGTGAAGGGCGCCAGCGGCAGCGGCATGTCGACTGGCGCTTTGACGCAGATCTGGCCTGGGTCCGCGGCATTCACGACATTGTACTGGCGGTGGCCGCCCCAGCTGTAAATCATGTCGCCAGGCGCGATGTCGGCGACCTGCGCGCCCACTTCAACCACTTCGCCGACGCAGGTATAGCCGGGCGTGCCTGGAAAACCGAACCAGCTTTCCACGCCCGAAAGACAAGCCAGCTCTGTGCCAGCGCTGACCAGGGAATAGCGGGTGCGTGTCAGCACTTCATGGTCGCCCAGAGGCAAAATATCGCTATCGACCTCGTCTAGTTCGATTCGATCGGCGGCGGTGAATAGAATGCTCAGATTTTTCATTGGTTTGCCGGCTCCTTTCTTCGGTGTTGAACGATTTGCGCTTGAACACAGTCTATCTTAAACCGCATATACATGCGAATGACACAGAGGGCGGGGAGTGGCGAGCCGCGTGGATATGGCAATCAAGCTCCCAGAACGAGGCAAGGGGAGTTTTTACTGCGCTTCCGCAGCATGGCAGCCCCTCCCTCATTGTTGGGGGAGGGGTTTGCGGTGGGGGCAAAGCAACGCGTATCCACAAAAATCGCCAATCCCGCCCTTGTCGCTCAGCATTGACAGCGCAGCCGCATTCACCTAGACTGATGTCAATCGCCAATAGCTCCACATTCATGACCCGAGTCTGTCATCCCCAGCGCCTCGCTCAATTTGCGGGGTTTTGTTTGTGAAAAAAAAGGACGAAGCATGCTGGCAATCATTGATTATGGAGCGGGCAACCTGCGCAGTGTCTTGCATGCCTTAAAGCATCTTGGCACCAGCGACATGCGCCTGGCGCGCGAGCCCCAGGACTTGCGGGGCGCGAGCAAAATCATCCTGCCTGGCGTCGGCGCTTTTGGCGCGAGTATGGCGCAGCTGCGCCAGCAAGGGCTGGTGGCTCCACTGAAACAGGCGCTGGCGGCGGGAATCCCCTACCTGGGCATCTGCGTTGGCATGCAGATCCTCTACGAAGTCGGCGAAGAGATGGGCGAGCATGCCGGTCTGGGCGCGCTGGGCGGACGCGTGATTCGCTTCCCGCGCTTTGACGACCTAAAAGTGCCGCACATGGGCTGGAATCAACTGAAGGTCAGGAAGTCATGCGCCCTGCTGGACGGGCTGGATGCGGGGAGCTATACCTATTTCGTGCACAGCTATTATTGCGCGCCGACTGAGCGCGCGACGATCGCCGCTGCCGTCGACTACGGCGTGGAGTTTGCGGCTGCGATCCACCAAGACAATATCTTTGGCGTACAATTTCACCCCGAAAAGTCCCAGCAAACCGGCTTGCGCATTTTGACGAACTTTCTGCGTTTGTGAGCTGGCGCAAGCGCTATAGTTGGAATGGAATTACAGCGAGAGCGCAGAAGGGCAGTGGATGATCATTTACCCGGCAATTGACCTGCGCGGCGGAATGGTCGTGCGCCTGCGTGAAGGCGATCCGGCGCGGCAGCAGACCTTCAGCGACGATCCGCTGGCGACCGCGAAAGGCTGGCGAGACCAAGGCGCGAGCTGGCTGCACCTGGTTAATCTGGACGGCGCATTTGACCAAGCCAACCAGACTCTGCGCATCCTGGAAAAAATCGCCCGGCTGGATATCTCTGTGCAATTTGGCGGCGGCTTGCGAGACCTGGCGGCGCTGCGTCAAGCGCGTGATGCTGGCGCGGATCGGCTGGTTATCGGCACAATGACGGCGCGCGCGCCCGAATCGGCGCTGGCGGCTGTGCAAGAGTTTGGCGCGGAAGCTGTTTGCCTGGCGCTGGATGCCCGCGCTGGCCGGGTCGCCACGCATGGCTGGACGGAGGTCTCGCAGCATAGCCCGATTGCGCTGGGCAGTTGGCTGCGCGAACGCGGCGCGCGGCATGCGCTCTATACCGATGTGGCGCGGGATGGTGGCTTGCGCGGCGTCAATATCGCTGATACGACTGCCCTCGCGCGGCAAACCGGCTTGCGGGTGATTGCCTCGGGCGGCGTGAGTCGGCTGGACGACATTCGGCTGCTGGCGGAAAGCGGTTTGATAGCTGGCGCGGTCATTGGCATGGCGCTGTATAAAGACGAATTCACGCTGGCGGATGCGCTGGCGGCGGCGAAAGGCGGCTGAGCTTGCTAGCGAAACGGATCATCCCCTGCTTGGATGTCAAAGATGGACGAGTTGTCAAAGGCGTCAATTTTGTCGACCTGCGCGATGCCGGCGACCCTGTCGAACAAGCCATGATTTATGACCGCGAAGGCGCGGATGAATTGGTCTTTCTGGATATCACCGCATCGCACGAAGCGCGCGCCACCCGCCTGGAAATGGTGCGTCAGGTAGCAGACAGCCTGTTCATCCCTTTTTGCGTCGGCGGCGGCATCCGCGCCATTGATGACATCCGCGATACATTGCTGGCCGGCGCCGACAAGGTGTCGATCAACAGCGCGGCTGTCCGCGATCCCGAATTGATTTCGGCGGGCGCATGGGGATTCGGCAGCCAGTGCATCGTGGTCGCGATCGACCCGCGGCGCATTGACGGGCGCTGGGTGGTGCATATCAATGGCGGGCGCATCCCTACCGACAAAGAAGCTGTCGACTGGGCGCGGGAAGTCGAGGCGCGCGGGGCGGGCGAGATCTTGCTGACGAGCATGGACAGGGACGGCACAAAGTCTGGCTATGACATCGACATGACGGCAGCCGTCGCCGCGGCTGTTTCTATCCCGGTGATAGCCTCTGGCGGCGCTGGCTGCGCAGACCATTTCCGCGAGGCGCTGCAAGAAGGCGGGGCGGACGCGGCGCTGGCAGCCAGTTTGTTTCACTTTAATGAACTGCGGCTGGGCGCGCTCAAGCAAGAGCTGCGCGAACGCGGCGTGCCGGTGCGGCTGACAGGTTGGGAGGCGCTGGATGATGCTGGATAAACCGACATTGACGGCGATGCGCTGGGACAAAGATGGGCTGATACCAGCCATCGCCCAAGACGCCAACACCGGCAAGGTGCTGATGATGGCTTATATGAATGCCCAGTCGCTGCGGCGCACATTGGAAACAGGGCAGGCGGTGTTTTGGAGCCGCAGCCGTGGCGAATTGTGGCGAAAAGGCGCGACTTCCGGCAATACACAGCGCGTCATTGAAATCCGCATCGACTGCGATGCCGACGCCCTGCTGCTGCTTGTGGAACCAGCTGGCCCCGCCTGCCACACCAATGCGGAAACCTGCTTCTTCCGCAGCTTGAGCGACTTTGCGGCCGCTCCAGAGCGACTCTGAGGAGGCTGCCAATGGCCGACATGCTCAACCAGCTTGAAGCCATCATCCGCGACCGCCAGCGCAGCCCGCGCGAGGGCAGCTATACGAATCGACTGCTGCAAGGCGGTGTGCCAGCTATCGCGCAAAAAGTGGGCGAAGAAGCTGTCGAGGTGGTGATTGCCGCGCTGGCGCAAGACCAAAATGAACAGGTCGACGAACTCGCCGACCTGCTGTATCACACGTTGGTTTTGATGCGGGTGCTGGATATCAGCCTGGACGATGTGCGCGCGCGTCTGCGGCAACGGCACCAGCCGCCCGAAGAAACTTAGGGCATGCGGTCGAATTGCCCGTCCATATACGCGCTGTAGGTCAAGTAGCCTTTCCAGTTGTCAAACGGCGTTTCCACGAATGCGCCCGCGAAGACTTCGTCAGTCGCATAAATCGCTGAAACAATCGGCGATGACTCGCGCAGCTGCCCCTCCAAGCCCGCGACCATGGCATAGAGCAGCATGGGCGTTTCGGGATAATAGAGCATCAACACACTTTCGCTTGCGCTGAAAGGCTGGCCGGTGACGAAGCTCGGCTCGCCGTGCGTGGCGATCAGCTCGCCAACGGTGATATTCGGCGCATGTTGAAAGAGCATGGTCGCGACATGCTCGCTGCCTTGGCTGGAGATCTGACAGCAGGGGGCGCCGCTTGCGCTGGCGAAGACAATGGCGGCATCGCTGCTGTTGACCACCGTCAGCCCGTCTATCCGCTGCACGATTTCCAACGCGTCTGCCAGTGAAGTTTCGCCGGGGGTGATGCGCTGCCAGCAGGGTGCCGCGCATGGCTCGCCAGTCAGCAGGCTGTCGTCCATCAGGAAACTCTGGTTCAGCAAGGTTGCTTCGGGCGCGCCGACCGAAAGATCGCCCGCGCCAGCTGCCAGCGCGCTCAGCATTTCGTAAGGCAGCCCCCCGCGGTCCAGCGGCTGCCCACCGGCATAGACGATCTCCAACCCGCCGCCATCGACACGGGCGCGTGTGGCCGGTGTGCCGGTGACGCCTGTAGATTGCGCCAGCTGGGTGTCGATCAGGTGCTGCGCAGCGCGCGCGGCGCAATCTTCCAGCGCAGCCGCATCCAGCCCCAGCAGATTCGCCAGCGACTCGCTCATGTTGCCGAGGCTGCCGGCGCGGGCGAATTCAAACAGCAGGTCGTGCCCATCCCAAAACTTGCCCAGGTCTTGCACAGCAACGCATTCGGCGAGCGTGGCGCTGGCCACCGACAGGTCGGGATTCACCACCGGGAAGAAACGATATTCAAACTGCGCCAGCCCCTTCGCAATATGCGTCTCGGCAAAGCGATGCAGCGTGTCTTGATAGGCTTGGCAATGCGGACACAGGAAGTCCTCGAAAGCCACGATGGTCAGCGGCGCGGCTGGGTCGCCCAAAACAAAGCCGCCATCGGCGCGGCGGAAAGCGGGAATGCCGGCATAGCGTCCATGCTCGATGATTACCGGTTGTGTGGATGCTGGGCGAATGGCATTGACTAGCGCATCCAGCTGCTCGGGCAGCGCCAAGGGGATGGCTAGCGGGTCGCTCGCGCCATATTGCACAAAGAGCGATGGCGTGCCAGCTGCGCCCAGCTCAATGCCATATTGCGCATCGACTGCATGTTGGCTGGCTGTTTCGGCGCAGCTGCCCAGCGCCTCGGCATCCATATCCAGCATCTCCGCGAAAGCGGCTGTCGATTCGGCGGTGAAGCCCTGCTCGGTTGCCATCTGAAACATCGCGTCGTGCGCCCGCCAGAAACCGCCCGGCTGCAAGGCATCGGCGCATTCCACCAGACTGGCGCTCTGCACCGACAGCTGCGGATCAATGACTGGAAAGATGCGATATTCGAATTGCGCCTGTCCGGTCAAAACATGATCGCGGATGAAGCCGGCGATGATCGGCTCATAGCGCTGGCAGCTGCCGCACAAAAAGTCGGAAAACTCGATTAATTTCACAGCGGTATCGGCATCGCCCAGCACAAAGCCGCCATCAGGCGCGCGTGACTTGGCGATGTCTGCGTAGGGGTCGGCGCTTTGCGCCAGCGGCGAGGCGCTGACGAAGCAAAGCAGAATCAACGCAAACGCGGCTCGGTATTTGGCAGTCATCATGAAACCCCTTCCCAGTTGGCTTGACGCAAGTGTCGCACAGATGCCCGCGATTTCAATGCTTGTATGCGCTGCCCGACTCGCAGTAGACTCAACCAATATCCGCCCAGCCAGCCCGGCGCGAGCTGCCAATGCCTAAGGATGCCGCCTATACCTGTGAGACGACTTTTCATGTGCGCTATGCCGAAACCGACGCCATGGGCTTCGTGCATCATGCTGTCTACCTGGTCTGGTTTGAAGAAGGCCGCAGCGCATTCATCCGCGAGCAAGGCTGGAGCTATGCGGAGATCGAACGATCGGGATATTTTCTGGTCGCCAGCGACCTGCGCGCCAGGTATCTCAAAGCCGCCCGCTATGACCAGCGCGTGATTGTGCGCGTCTGGCTCGCCCAGGTGAAGTCGCGGCAGCTGACATTCGCCTGCGAAGTCGTGGACAGCGACTCGCAAGGCTGCTTGTTCAGCGCCAGCTTGAAGCTGCTCTGCTTGAACCCGGCAGGGGAAATCACCAGAATCCCGCTGGCGTGGAATGCCTGGCTGCGTGCCTAAGGCGCCAGCAGCGACAAGATGTGTTATGCTGTTGGTAGGGTTCGTGGGCTGGCGATTAGTAGAAAGCGGCGCAAAATGACAACGTATGCGGAAAGACCTTGGCTGCAAAGTTACGATGTCGGTATGCCGACTTCACTGGATGTGCCGGAAGTCCCGCT
Source organism: Chloroflexota bacterium (assembly GCA_026709625.1). Lineage (GTDB taxonomy): Bacteria > Chloroflexota > Anaerolineae > Aggregatilineales > Phototrophicaceae > UBA6055. Next base: position 17,396 of record JAPOSR010000061.1, on the reverse strand, counting down.
GCACCAGCTGCTCAAGGACACACGGGCGCGTATCCCGCACCATACCGCGTTGATCACCCCAGCCAGCCTGCCGCTGCTCGGGCGCATTAGCCAGTCGGTTACTTATGAAGAGCTGGACCGCGCGTCGGATGCGCTGGCGGCGGGGTTGTTGGATATGGGGCTGAAAAAGAGCGACCGCGTCGCCATTGTCATGCCCAATTCAGTCGCTTTTGTCATCAGTTTCTACGCGATATTGAAAGCCGGCGGCGTCGTTGCCGCCACCAACCCGACGTATCCAGCCGAGAAAATGGCGCATCAAATCAACGATTGCGACGCTAAATTTGTGCTTGCCATGACCTTGTTTTATGGACTCGTCAAAGAAATCCAGCCGCGCACCAAGGTCCAAACGGTCATCGCCGCCAATATCAAGGAATACCTGCCGCCGCTCGCCAAGCTGCTCTTCACGATCGCCCGCGAAAGGAGAGACGGCCACTTTGTCGAGCAGCTCGCCGATGGCGACCACTGGTTCCAGGATGTGCTGTCAAAGTATGATGGCAAGCAGCCAAATGTGTCTGTAAGCGCCGATGACCTGGCGATTTTTCAGTATACGGGCGGGACGACCGGCGTGGCAAAAGCCGCCATGTCCCAACACCGCGCTTTGGTCGCCAATATGCTGATGACCGAGGGCATACTCAAACTGCTTGATCTTCCGCCCGAAGCCGAAATCTTCTTGGGCGCGATCCCATTTTTTCATGTGTATGGCTTGGTCATCGTCGTCAGCACCAGCGTCTACCGCGGCAGCAAGATCGTGCTCGTGCCCAATCCGCGCGATATTGGCGAGGTGCTGGGCAACATCGAAACTTTCCGCACGTCGCTTTTTCCGGGCGTGCCCGCTCTCTACAACGCCATCAACAACCATCCGCTCGTCCAAAGCGGCGATGTCGACCTCAGTTCGCTTTCTTTGTGCATCAGTGGCTCTGCTCCTTTGCCTGAATCGACCAAGGCTGAATTTGAGCGGCTGACTGGTGCGACCCTGCGCGAGGGATTTGGCATGAGCGAAGCGCCGACTGCCACCCATGTGAACCCCGTCTTCCGCGACACTCGCCCGGCTTCGATCGGCTTGCCGCTGCCCGGGATGGATATGCGCATCGTCAGCCTGGAAGACGGTGAAAAAGATGTGCCCGTCGGCGAAATCGGCGAATTGCTGATGGCGGGGCCCAATCTCATGGTTGGCTATCATGGCATGCTGGAAGAGACACAGACTGCGCTGCGCGAGCAAGGTGGCAAGCGCTGGCTGTATACGGGCGATATCGCGCGCATGGACGAAGACGGTTATTTTTATATCGTCGACCGCAAGAAAGACATGGCGCTGATTGGCGGCTTCAATGTGTATCCAGCCACAGTCGAAAAAGCTGTTTCGGCGCACGAGGCTGTGCTTGAGGTCGGCGTGGCGGCAATCCCGCATCCTGAGCGCGCTGGCCAAGAAGCGCTCAAAGCCTGGATCGTGCGCAAGCCCGGCGCGCAGCTCACAGCCGAGCAGGTCATCGAATTTCTGGGTGACAAACTCGCGCCCTACGAAATCCCGCGGCGCATCGCTTTCATAGACGAGCTGCCCAAAACAGCTGTCGGCAAGACCTTGCGGCGCGAACTGGCGCAGATGGAAGCCGAAATGGACTAGAAGCGCCCCTGGCAGGACTCGAACCTGCGACCATCGGTTTAGAAGACCGGCGCTCTGTCCGCTGAGCTACAGAGGCAGCAGCCAAGAGTCTAGGCTTGCTTGCCCCTGCTGTCAATAGCCCCGCACCCTGATTGCAGGCTGTGGCGGTTGCTTGAATACCGCGTCTGTGCTATAGTTTATTCAGCGCATCACAGCAAGGGGCGATGCGCGCCGCGCCGTTTTTTCACATGAATCCACCGACGAGAGTGTCGCTTATGGGCCGGGACCTGGCTTTACAGCAAGAGCAGGATTACAACGCGAGTCATATCGTCAAGCTGCCCCCGCGCGAGCATATTCGCATGCGCCCAGGCATGTATGTCGGCGGCACGGATGCGCGCGCCTTGCATCACCTCATCTATGAAGTGGTCGACAACTCTATCGACGAGGCGCTGGCTGGGCGCTGCGACCGCGTTGAAGTAACCTTGCATGCCGATGGCTCCGCGTCTATTCGCGACAATGGCGTTGGCATCCCGGTCGACCTGCACGAGAGCGGCGTTTCGGCGCTGGAAGTCGTCATGACCGAAGTTGGCTCGGGCGGCAAGTTTGACAACGATGTCTACAAAGTCAGCGGTGGGCTGCATGGTGTTGGCGTTTCGGCTGTGAATGCGCTTTCGGCTGAGCTGACCGCGACCATTTTCCGCGATGGCAATGTCTGGCAGCAGTCCTATCAGGCTGGCTTGCCCACAAGCCCGGTCGAGAAGCGGCGCGCCTTGCGGGCGGACGAAGAAACCGGCACGCTAATCTGTTTTCAGCCCGATTTCTCGGTTATGGACGAGAACGAATTCAGCTTTGCCGCATTGATGACGCGCTTTCGCGAGATGGCATTTGTCACGCGTCGCGTCACCATCAAACTGCGCGACGAACGAGTCATGCCGATCCCACGTGAGATGACCTTTTATTTCGATGGCGGACTGCGCTCTTTCGTGCGCTATCTCAACCGCAGCCGCAAGCCTATTCACAGCATCATACACATCGACCGCGAGGTCGAGCATACGGACCGGCAAGGCGCGACCTTCATGATCGGCGTAGAGGTCGCCATGCAATATGCCGATGTCGCCACGACCAGCGAGATGGCATTTACCAACACCATCAACACGCCCGATGGCGGCACGCACATCACCGGCATGCGCTCGGCGATCACGGGCGTCATCAACCGCTATGCCAAAAAAACTGGCCTGCTGAAAGAACGCGACAGCAACTTCTCGGGCACAGACACGCTGGAGGGCTTGACCGCTGTGGTCAGTGTCAAGCACCCCGACCCGCAATTTGAAAGCCAGACCAAAGTCAAGCAGCTCAACCCCGAGGTGATGGGCGCGGTTTCGCAGGTGGTTACGGAGGCATTTAACGAATTTCTGGAATTGAATCAGCGAGAAGCGCGGCGCATCATTGACAAGTGCATGACCAGCAAGCGCGCCCGCGAAGCCGCCCGCAAAGCCCGCGACCTGGTGCGCAGCGGTCCAAGCCTGTTGGAAAGCAGCACCCTGCCGGGCAAATTGGCAGATTGCTCGCAGCGCGGCGAAAATGCCGAGATTTATATCGTCGAGGGCGATTCAGCCGGCGGCAGCGCCAAGCAGGGGCGCGACCGCCACTTCCAGGCTATCTTGCCCTTGCGCGGCAAGATCCTCAACACCGAGCGCGCCCGCATCGACAAAATCTTGGACAACAATGAAATCAAAGCGCTGATCTCGGCATTGGGCGCGGGCTTTCATGCCGACCTGACCATGGACCGCCTGCGTTATGGGCGCGTGATCATCATGACCGACGCCGATGTCGATGGCAGCCATATCCGCACGCTGCTGTTGACTTTCTTCTTCCGCCATATGCCACAGATTGTCGAGCAGGGGCATTTGTATATTGCCCAGCCACCGATCTTCCAGCTGAAGAATGGCAAGAAACGCCAATATATCTACCCTCGCGCCGGCATCGCCGATGACGAATTGCTGCGGCAGTCACTCGCCGCCCACAAGAATCCCGACAGGATCGCTGTGCAACGTTACAAGGGCTTGGGCGAGATGAACCCCGACCAGCTGTGGGAAACGACGATGGATCCTGAAAAGCGCACATTGCTGCAGGTGCGCATCGAAGATGCCGCCGAAGCCGACAAGACCTTTGCCACGTTGATGGGCTGGGATGTGCCGCCGCGCCGCCGCTTCATCCAGACGCATGCCCGGCAGGTGCGCAACCTGGATATCTAGGCAGCTTACAAGCCCGAGGTCCGGGCGTCTGCTTCCGTCCAGCCGCGCGCTTCGCTGACAGCCTGTTGCGCCTCGGCGCTTTGCAGTGGCGCGCGCTCGACCAAGGCGTGCAAAATCGCAAAGACCAGGCTGCCCAGCCCCAGCCCCACGACCGCCAGCAGCAGCGGACTCCAGATGATGCCCGCCAGCTCAACCGGCGGCGGATGCAAGACCAGCGCAGTCATCAGCACAGTCGGCAAAATCGCCACGAAGCAAACGCTGGACAAGTAGTTGAACATCAGCGACAGCATGCCGCCATAGATGGGCTGACGCGATGCCGACCGTCTATGCGCCAGCCAGCCTAGCCGCAGCGCCAGCAAGACCAGCCCCGCCAACGCGATTACATGTTCCGCCTCCACCGTCATTAGCCGCTGCAACCCCTTAGAAAAGCGTGTAAATGAATGCGCCAGCCGGCGTCGAAGAGCCCGCCACGATCAACAGGGCGAATACCACCAGCACGATGACCATTGGCAGCATCCAATAGAGCTTGCGTTTCCACAGGAATGCCAGCAGCTCGCCCAAAATGCCGAGACGCATAAAAAAATCTTGCATTGCGCTGGGCGAATCGCCGCGCCGCTTGGATTCTGTCGCCATGAATTCTCCTTCTGGCTTCGCTTGCACTAGGTGGGTTTGCGCACGATATGCGATCCCAGCACCAGCAGATCGATATCGCTGTTGTGGAAGGTGTTGCAGGCTTCGCGCGGGGTGTTGACGATCGGCTCGCCACGCAGATTGAACGAGGTGTTCAGCACGATTGGCACGCCAGTCGCCTCGCCAAATGCTTCGACAATGTCATAATAGCGCGGGTTCGTGCGCCGGTCGATAGATTGAAGACGGCCTGTGCCTTCATGGTTGACCGCGTGAATTTCCGCCTGTTTGTCTTCTTTGATCGGCGCGACCATCAGCATATAACGCGGCGAGTCGTGCTCGGCCACCTGGGGATAGTCAAAGTATTCCGAGGCGCGCTCGCGCAGGACGACTGGCGCAAAGGGGCGGAACGGCTCGCGGAATTTGATCTTGGTATTGACGATTTCCTTCATGTCCGCCCCGCGCGGGTCGGCCAAGATGCTGCGGTTGCCCAGCGCGCGGGGTCCCCATTCAAAACGCCCTTGGTGAAAGCCAATGACCTGCTGTCGCGTCAGCGCGTCGACAATGCGCTCGGTGAGTTTGCTTTCGTCCGTATAGCTTTCGTAGGGCAGTTGCGCCTCGTCCAGGAAGGCGCGGCATTCGTCATCGCTGTAGCTGCGCCCATAATAGGCATGCTCTTGCACCCATTTGCGCGGCTTGCCCAGCAGCGTATGCCAAGCCCAAAGCGCCGCGCCCAGAGCGCCGCCATCATCGCCAGCCGCTGGTTGGATCCACAACTCCTGGAAGGGCGTCTCGTTGAGGATCCGCCAGTTGGCTTTGGTATTCAGCGCCACGCCGCCCGCCATGACCAGCTTGTCCAAGCCTGTCTTGCGCTGCAGATAGGCCGCGGTCTGGATGAGCGTGTCTTCTGTGAAGCGCTGAACGCTGGCGGCGACATCGGCGTAATACTGGTTGGATTCCATCATCGCTCGCTCGGAGCGCCGCTCCGGGTTGGTGCGCGCAGTGAAGAAGTCGGCTTCGGCATCGCGCTGGTCGCCAAAGAGATCCAGAAATTTGCGGCTGTAGCTGCGCTGCGCTGAGCGATGGAAGGCGAAATACTGCATATTCAGCTGAAATGCGCCGCTGGATGGGTCGACTGTGGCCAACTTGGCGAGCTTGTCCATGTAGCGCGGCTCGCCATACGGGCTCATGCCCATCACCTTGTATTCGCCATTGTTGACGCGAAAGCCCAGCCAGGCGGTGAATGTCGAATACAGCAAGCCCAGAGAATGCGGGAAGCGCTGCTCTGCGAAGAGTTCGATGCTTGGCCGCGCGCCGTCTTCATCACCGAGGCCGCTTGTTCCTATGCCCAGCGCAGTTGTCGTCCATTCGCCGACTCCGTCCACAGTCAAGATCGCCGCGTCTTTGAACGGACAGGCGAAATAGGCGCTGGCCGCGTGGCTCATATGGTGGTCGCAAAACAGCACCTTGCTGTAGGGCACGCCGAGGCCGCGCGCCACATGGCTGCGCACCCACAGCTTGTCGCCCAGCCAGGTCAGCATGGACTCGCGCCAGAGCCCCAAGGAGCGCGGAAAGGCGTTTAAGGAAGTTTGCAAGATGCGCTCGAACTTCACCAGCGGCTTCTCATAAAACACGACATATTCGAGGTCATGCGGGCTGATGCCAGCTTGTTCAAGGCAAAATTGCGCGGCCTGCCTGGGAAAGTCGCTGTCGTGCTTCTTGCGCGAAAAGCGCTCTTCCATCGCCGCGGCCACGAGCGCCCCGTCTTTAAGCAGGGCAGCCGCAGAGTCGTGATAAAAGGCAGAGATGCCGAGGATGTACATGGCTAGCCTTGCTGCCGCGCCGAGTCGATGTCCGTGGGGATTGGCTCGCGCTCTTGCCAGCGCACAGCCCCGCCTTTGATGCGCAGCGGGTCCATGAATAGCGCCGACAGCAGCCCAAATGGCACGAGAATCGTGCAGTAAAACAGCGTGGCGATAAAGCGCCCGTTCATCTCGGCGACTATGGCGGAGTTTTCGCTAAACCGCCGCCAGGCAATATCCCAGATTGTCTTCAATGCGTTGATCCATGACGCGCCCAGCCAGGCGCTGGCTTACGATGACGACTCTAGGGTAGTGGCATTCAGAAAGCCAAGCAAGGCATTTCGGGCGATATCGTGCCCCTGTTGATTCCAATGCGTGTCGGCGACGAAATAGGGCGCTGTGCCAGCCTGGACAGCCGCTCGCAGCGCCGGGGTCAGGTCCAAAAACGCGATGCCAATCTCTTCGGCAAACTCGCGCATGACCCGACGCTGAACATGCAGGTTTGGCTCCAAATACTTCAATCCCCCGACAGCATAGTCACGCGACTCGGTGGCAATAAACTTGTCTTTGCTTTCATCATCCAGATAGTCCCAATAGATCTCAATCTTCGTTGGAATATACATAAAGACGAGTTCGCCACCCGCCGCTTTCATGGCAGCCGCTATCTCGCTGATGCTCGTCTTGGTATGCTGCATCAGGTGAGTTTCCAATATGTGCTCCTCGTTTAAGCGAAGCTGCGGGAGAAAGTACCGGTAGAATATCACTGGAGTCGGCGGCTCGGTGCGGGCGACGAGCGGATAATGACATGTTCGTTGGCTTGCCTTCCGCAGGGAGTCAGCTAGATACTGCGCCAGGCGAAACACCATCGAGTAGTCATGCGCGTGTTTGTACAGATGCGGCAGGTCGCGCCAGGTCAGCCCTATGGATTTCATCCAGGGTATGTAGCCGTTGTCGGCTAGGTCGTTTCCTGAAAAATAGGCAAGCACGGTCGTTTTTGGCTTGCGTGGCAAAGCGTAATAATCGAAGAGCAGCTGCTGTTCGACCGTGCCGCTGCCTGGCAGAGCCAGAACCAGCATGGACTCTGCGATACCTTGCCAATAGGGGCGTTGAATGATTTCGGCGGCGGTGAAGGAGTCGCCCAGCACCACCAGATCGACATCGTCGGGCCAGGGCTCTTGATTGCGGAATCCGCGCGAGTCTCGCTTGAAGGAAACGCCATACGGTTCAAAGGGCTGAATATCCGCCTGGGACACGCAAGCGCCAGGATAGCTGTACAAGTCGCCGGTCGGCGGCGTGATGAAGTAGTCTACAGCCTGCAAAGCGGGGAGTTGGCGCGCGCCATGCTCGGTTTCCAGGTCATAGCCGATTCGCTCCTGATACTGCGGCATGTGTTCAATGATGACCTTTGGCAAGTAGGGAAAGGCAAGCTGCAAGACGATTTCCAACAGGATTGCGGTGAAGAGGGCGATAACGAATGCGCGCAGCGCCAAGACAACCAGTTTTCTCATCAAATTGGCACCAAAGCCTTTTCGACCTCAGAGGCTACTGTCAAGTCTGTGTGGATGCAAAGCCGCATGATACTGTGAAAGAGGCGGCATGTCAGCGTCAGTTGCTTGAAAACGGGCCAATATCAAAGTATTTGCCAGGCGGCGACAAGCGGATATCCAGCAGCATCGTCTCGATGCGATAGATCTCAATGAGCGCTTCCAACAGCTTGCTCAAGCTGTCCATCTCCAACAAATGCTGCTTCTGATAGTTGTCGCTGTGCAGCAAGATCGAGGCGATCTGCGCGACAGCCCGCGGCGAATCGGGCAGCTGTTCGGCATCAAATTGGCTGCTGTTGTCGGCGTGCAGCGCCTCCAGATATTTCGCGAGCAGAGGGCGCAAGATACGTCCGCATTGCCTGACCCGTGGCGGGTCATCATCGGCTGGCATAAAGTATTCGACTTCGCCGACCAAATACGGCTCGCTGTAATTTAAATCGCGGATTCGAAAGCGGCGCTGCCCGACGGTGACGATATTGATGCGCTGCATGGGCAATCGCTGCACCTCGCTGATCTTGGCTGTGCAGCCGACCATGAATGGCTCGGCCAGCTTGCCCATCGTTTCGCTGCCTTGGCGGATGAGCACCACGCCAAATGCCTCGCCCGTCTCGATGCAGCGGTTGATCATGAGCTTGTAGCGGTCTTCGAAGATGTGCAAGCGAACCTGCATGCCCGGAAAGAGCACGGTATTCAGCGGAAAGAGCGCCAGCTTTGCCATCTTGGGATAGACTTGACCAATTCTCTTTCAAGCGGTTGTGGACTGCTTTCGTCCATGGGCAAGCGCATCGTCTGGTGATTTGCGCAATCGCGGTTCGAGCCATTTGGCCAGGCGACGCCTGCCTATACACTTGATTATACTGCAAACAGTGGAAGTCTTGCAGGCGCTGGACGCGCAGAAAACATCGCAGCCTGCGCGAAGTATCGCTAGAATAGGCGTCTGCGAGCGCAAAAAGCGAAGGGAACACGCGCATGACCTCAACCCTCGTACAAACCGACTGGCTGCATGAACACTTGGATGATGCCGACCTGCGGGTCGTCGAGATTCGCGGCAAGGTGCTGCCGCCGACCGAGCCACCGCCGCACTACCTCTCCGACCGCGCCGGTTACGAAGCCGCTCATATCCCGGGCGCTGTGTATGTTGATTGGCAGGTTGATATCGTCGAGCCTGGCTCGCCATCCAACGACATTGCGGCGCCGGCGCGTTTTTCGGCATTGATGCAGGCGCTGGGCATCAACAGCCACACGCGCGTCGTGGTCGCCGATGACGCCGGCGGCATGTTCGCGGCTCGACTGCGCTGGGCGCTGCGCTATTATGGGCACGCGCAGGTTCAGACCCTGGATGGGGGCTGGACGAAGTGGCGGAAAGAACGGCGGCCAACCAGCCAGGCGATTCCACACTATCCGCGTGGCGAATTTGATGCGCGGCCTATCCCCAGCCTCAAAGCCACCGCCGCCGACATCCTGCCGAAACTTGCGACAGGCGGCATGCAGTTGATTGATACGCGTTCGCCTGGCGAGTACAGTGGCGCCGCTTCTCGCGCGCAACATGGCGGGCATATCCCGACCGCCATCAACCTGCCGCGATCAACCCTGGTGGCTGCGGATATGCGGTTAAAATCTGCCGATGAACTGCGCCGTATCTTCACAGCGCATGGCATTGACCTGGATGCCGCCGATACTGTGCTGTATTGCAATTCTGGCGTTTCGGCGACCTATGGCATGCTGGCGATGGAGGTGGCGGGCGCGCAGAATCTGCGCATTTATGATGGTTCATGGAAAGAGTGGGGCGGTGACGAAACCACGCCCAAGGCGCGCTAGGCAGTCTGGCGCTGTTCCAGCAAATCACAGCAGCTTGGTTTTCTGCCTTGTTTGCCAAAGAACGCATGTAAGACAGTGCCACGCTGCTGTGTCAAACAAGGTGTGAGCCAAGCCAGCGAAAGGAGCCGCCGTGGAGATCACTGTGTACAACGATGCCGCGGCATTTGACGAGCTTGCTGATGAGTGGAATGCCCTGTTGGCGCGCGCGCCGCTCAATTGCGTCTTTTATACCTGGGAGTGGCAGAAGACTTGGTGGCAGGCGTATCAGCCCGGCGAATTGCTGATTCTGGCTTGCCACAGCGGCAACCAGCTTGTGGGCATTGCGCCGCTATTTACCACGGAGTCGGCGCGCGGCAAATCGACGCAAATCATCGGCTGCGTTGATGTTACAGATTATTTGGATTTTGTCGTTGACCGCGACCAATTGCAGCCGGCGCTGGCTGCCTTTGCCGACTGTCTGTGCGACCAGCGCGCTGGCATTGGAGCGCTCGACCTGTGCAATATCCCCGCCGACTCGCCGACTAGACAGATCTTGCCCGAGCTGCTGGCGGAGCGTGGCTTCGCTGTCGAAGTTGAGCAGCAGGAAGTTTGTCCGGTCATCAGCCTGCCGGGCGATTGGCGCAGTTACCTGGCGTCGTTGGACAAGAAGCAACGGCATGAAGTCCGCCGCAAGATCCGCCGCATCCAAGGCAGCGCGCGCGAAGTCGACTGGTATATCGTCAACGGACAGCACAATCTGTCGCGGGAGATCGACACATTTGCGCGTTTGATGGCGGCCAGCGACCCGGAAAAAGAACGATTTTTGAATGATGCGGCAAACCAGCGTTTCTTCCGCGCTATCGTGCCAATGATGCATGAGCGTGGCTGGCTGCAACTAAATTTCTTGACAGTGGGCCAAACCCCCGCCGCCAGTTACATCAACTTCATCTATGGCGATCGTGTCATGGTCTACAACTCTGGACACGACCATCAGGACTTTGGCGACCTCAGCCCGGGCATCGTGCTGCTTGCCTACAATATCCGCCATGCCATCGAGCAGGGCTACCAGTATTTCGACTTTCTGCGTGGCGATGAGGCATACAAGTATCGCATGGGCGGCCGCGATACCGCCGTGATGAACATTCGCGCGGAATAGGCGAACCTGTGCCGATCAATCGCATCGCCTTCATCAGCGTGCACACCAGCCCGCTGGCGCCTATGGGCGGCGCGAAGACCGGCGGGATGAATGTGTATATCGGCGAGTTGGCGCGCGAACTGGGGCGGCTCGGCATCCAGGTCGATGTCTTTACGCGGCGCAGTTTGGCATACGAGCCGGAAATCGACTATGCGCTGGGTAAAAATGCGCGCGTCGTCTATCTGAAAGCGGGCCCCCTCCAGCCGCTTGCGCCCGATGAACAGTATCCGCATCTGTCAGAGTTCACCGCCAGCCTGATCGCGTTCGCCACTTTGCGCAGCCTTCATTATGACATCGTCTACAGCCACTATTGGCTCAGTGGCTGGGTGGCCGCCAAGCTGAAAGAGGCTTGGGGCATACGTTTTGTGCACATGTATCACACGCTGGGTTTGATGAAGCAGCGCATTACCGAAAACGCCTTGACTCAGCCCGACCAGCGCGTGCTTACGGAGATTCAGGTACAGCGGGCAGCCGACCGCATCATCGCGGCGACGCCGGCTGAGCAAGCGCAGCTGCGGTGGCTGTATCGCGCGTCCCGCCGACAAATCGTTGTGATCCCGCCGGGCGTGGACCCTGGCCGCTTCCAGCAAGGCGATTCGCCTTCGGCTGCGCGGGCTGGCCTGCGCCTGCAACCAGGCGCCGAACTCCTGCTGTTCGTGGGTCGCATCGAGCCGCTCAAAGCCGTCGATACCATTCTGGAAGCCCTGCATGCCCTGCGCGAGCGCGCGCCCGATCTGCTGCGCCGCTTGCATTTCATGATCATCGGTGGCGACCTGCGCGACCGATCCAACCGCGAGATGGCTCGCTTGCAAGCCCTCAGCGTCAAGCTCGGCATTGACAAACTGGTGAGTTTTGTCGGCGCAAAAGAGCAGGCGCAACTGCCGAGATATTACCGCGCAGCCACCGCCGTGATTATGCCGTCGGATTATGAGTCCTTTGGCATGGTGGCTTTGGAAGCCATGTCATCAGGCACGCCGGTCATCGCTTCGCAGGTGGGTGGCTTGCAATTTTTGGTGCGCGACCAAGAAACTGGCTATCACATCCCGGCCCGCGAACCGATCTCGCTGGCGGATTGCATCATCGAACTGTTGAGCGACTCGGCGCGCGCCGAATTGATGGGCGAAAGCGCCGCTCGCATCGCGCAGGATTATGCCTGGACGCGCATCGCCCAGCGTCTGCTGCAAGTCTTTGAACATGTCGCGGGGCAGGGGCGCAAACAGCGCTAGCCGCCATAGGAATTGGGAATATCAGCCACCCGCGCCGCGATATAGGGGGTTGCCAGCATGCGCTCCAGCGCAGCGTCTTCCGCCACCAGCGTCTGCCCCTTGTGATACAGCGTGTCGTTGAAGCCATCATAGCGATAGCGGCGATTGACCCAGCCATGCAGGTTGTGCTGAAAGAGCACATGAAACTGGATGCACTCGTCTTCGGCGAAGAGCTCTTCTTGCAGGATCCAGACGGGCGCGTATTGTTCCAGGTGCGGGCGCGCTTTGGCATCCCGCTTGCGCTTGAGATCATCGACTGTCGGCATAGCTTCTACCTCGCGTGCGCTGGCGCATTGGCGCAACAATAGCGGCGCTCGGCGCGAAACGCAAGCGTTTTCGTTCGCCTTCATCCCCCCGCCCCTGTATTTGCCGCGCAGTTTCCGCTACACTCGCCGCCTGTCGACATAACAGCATGGCGGAGCGTGACGATGGCTGATGTGAATAAAGTGGTCCTGGCATACAGCGGCGGGCTGGATACTTCGGTGATTGTGCCTTGGCTGAAGAACAACTATGGCTGCGAAGTGGTCTGCTTTTGCGCCGACCTCGGGCAAGAAGAAGAGCTGGACGGTTTGGAAGAAAAAGCGCTGGCATCAGGCGCGTCAAAGCTCTATATCCGCGACCTGCGCGATGAGTTTTTGACCGATTTTGTCTTTCCCACCCTGCGCGCCGGCGCAGTCTACGAGCGCGAGTACCTGCTGGGCACCTCGTTTGCGCGCCCGCTGATCGCCAAACACATGGTCGAAATCGCTGCGATAGAAAAAGCCGATGCTGTCGCGCATGGCTGCACGGGCAAAGGCAACGACCAGGTGCGCTTTGAAGTATCGACTATGGCGCTGAACCCCAAGCTCAAGACGATCGCTCCCTGGCGCGAGTGGGATATCCGCAGCCGCGAAGATGCCCTGGCGTATGCCGAAGAATTTCGCGTGCCTGTTTCGCATACTGAAAAAGACATCTACAGCCGCGACCGCAATATCTTTCACCTTTCGCACGAAGGCGGCTTGCTGGAAAACCCTTGGAATGAACCCGAAGCGGGCATGTTTCAACTGACGCGCGATCCACAATCTGCGCCCGACGCAGCGGTGTATATTGAAATCGGCTTTGAACAGGGCGCGCCTGTCAGCTTGGATGGAGAGCTGATGGGCGCGGTCGACCTCTTCAAATCGCTGAACAAGCTGGGCGGCGAACACGCGATCGGGCGCATTGACCTGGTGGAAAATCGCTTGGTGGGCATGAAGAGCCGCGGCGTGTACGAGACGCCGGCGGGCACCATCATCCACCGCGCGCATCAACTGCTAGAAAGCATCTGCCTGGACAAACACACCATGCAATACAAGGACATCGTCGCTTCCAAGTATGCTGAACTCGTCTACAACGGCATGTGGTACAGCACGTTGCGCGAGGCGCTGGACAGCTTTGTGGCGGTGACGCAGGCGGCGGTTACGGGCAACGTGCGGCTGAAGCTGTACAAAGGCAATATCATCGTGGCGGGCCGCCAGAGCCCCTACAGCCTGTACCGCGAAGATTACGCTTCCTTCGGCGAAGAAGATGTCTATAACCAGCAGGACGCGCACGGCTTCATTCAGCTTTTTGGCCTGCCCATTAAGGTCGAGGCCATGCTCGAGGCAGAAGGCGGCGCGACAACCGATTATCGCCGGCCCGATTACAGCCGCTTCAAACGCGATTAGAGGCGAGCGGCGATGACACTCTGGGGCGGGCGCTTCGGCGAGCCCAGCGACGCAGACCTGCGGCGGCTGAACGACAGCATCGGCTTTGACCGCGCGCTGTATGCCGAAGACATCGCGGGCAGCATCGCCTATGCCGAGGCATTGGTCCCGGCTGGCCTGCTGACGGCTGATGAAGCGAGCGCGATCGTCGCTGGACTGCGGCAGGTGCTTGCTGAATTCGACAGCGACAGCTTCGCGCTGATGCCCGGCGATGAAGACATCCACACGGCTGTCGAACGGCGCTTGATTGAATTGGTGGGCGCCGTTGGCGGCAAGCTGCACACCGGGCGCAGCCGCAATGACCAGGTCGCGACTGATTTCCGACTTTGGGCGATGCGCGCTGCCGACCGGCTGACGAGCGACCTGCGTGGGCTGCAAACCGCGCTGGTGGCAGCGGCAGAGCAGCATGTCGACTGCATCATGCCCGGCTATACGCATATGCAGCCGGCGCAGCCAATCACCGCCGCCCACTGGCTGCTGAGTTTTTTTTGGATGCTGGCGCGCGACATCGACCGCTTGGCATCGGCGCGAAGCCGCATGGCCGCCTGCCCATTGGGGGCGGGCGCGCTGGCGGGCACGCCGCTTTCGATCGATCGCCATGCGCTTGCCGTTTCGCTGGGTTTCCAAAGCCCTAGCGAGAACAGCCTGGATGCGGTCAGCGACCGTGACTTTGTCGCTGACCTGCTTTATGTCTGCGCCCTTTGCGCCGCGCATTTGAGCCGGCTGGCGGAAGATATTCTGATCTATTCCAACCCAGCGTTCGCCTTCATCATTCTCGACGACCGCTATAGCACAGGCTCCAGCTTGATGCCCCAGAAGCGCAATGCCGACCCCATGGAGCTGATGCGCGGCAAGACCGGACGGCTGATTGGCAACCTGAGCGGCTTCCTGGCCACGCTCAAGAGCCTGCCCAGTGGCTATAACAAAGACTTGCAAGAAGACAAGGAAGCGCTGTTTGATTCGCTGGGCGCGCTGGCGAGCTTGCTGCCGGTGATGAGCGCGGCCATCCGCAGCTTGCAAATCAAGCCCGAGGCCATGGCGGCGGCGCTCACCGAAGATCTGCTGGCGACTGATTTGGCTGATTATCTGGTGGGCAAGGGTTTGCCGTTTCGACAGGCGCATCATGCGGTGGGGGCGGTCGTGCGGCGGGCGGGAGCATTGTCGCTGCCCTTGTCGGCGCTGCCCCTGGCGGAGCTGCAAGCCATCAACCCAGCCTTTGATGCCGATGTCGCGGAGGTATTCGACTTTGCACGGTCGGTGGCGCAACGGCGGGCTTTCGGCGGCAGCGCGCCGGCTGCGGTTCGAGAACAGATCGCCCATGCAAAGCAGCGAATGGCCGGACCGGAAGAGTAAGGACGCCAGCAACTTTTTCAGTTTGCCCAGGCAAACCCTTGACACAGCGCATGGAACAAGGTAGATTATAGTTTGCAACTGCGCGGAAGAGAGACTCATGCGCCAGCAAACCAGTCGCGTTCTTATTCTCGTCCTTCTTGTCGTCCTCGTGATTATTTGTGGACTCTAAGGGCTTGGGCGGGCGCAGCGCAGCGAAACAGCAACAACAGCCTCCCAAGCCACGGGGGGCTTTTTTGTTTTGTATAGGCGGGTAGGGCAATGAAAACGACCGACGCGCAACACATGAGCAGGCAATGCAGGCGAACTGCGGCTGACGGATGTTGCGGCGGGCTGTCTCAAACGCTTGTTTTGTGCCATTTGCTGGCGTGAAGCAAGCGTTTTCTGTTTATTGGGACTTGATCGCGGAGAAGCGAATATGAGTGCTGAATGGATCTGGCGCAACGGCGAGTTTGTGAAATGGGACGAGGCGACTGTGCATGTCAGCGCCCACGCCTTGCATTATGGCTCGAGCGTGTTTGAGGGCATCCGCGCCTACAGCACCCCCGATGGCGCTGCGGTTTTTCGTCTGCGCGAACACAGCGAGCGGCTGCTGCATGGCGCGCGCATCATGCGCATCGACCACGACAACACCGCTGAATCGCTGGATGCCGCCATCCTCGAAACCGTGCGCCGCAACCGCCACCAATCCTGCTACATTCGCCCCATCATCTTTCGCGGGGCTGGGGCGCTGGGGCTGGAAGGGCGCAAAAACACCAGGACTGAGACAGTCATTCTCACCTTTGAATGGGGGCGCTATCTGGGCGCGGAAGCCATCGAGCAGGGCGTCGATGTACAGATCAGCAGCTTCCGCCGCATGGCGCCCGACACGCACATGGCGCTGGTGAAGGCGGGCGGCAATTATGTCAACAGCCAGTTTGTCTCTATGGAAGCGCATGACAATGGCTTTGAAGAGGGCATCGCGCTGGATGTGCATGGCTATGTGAGCGAGGGCGCGGGCGAGAATATCTTCGTTGTGCTGAATGGCGCTGTGTATACGCCTGGCGCCTGGTCGTCCATTTTGATGGGCATCACCCGCGACAGCGCTTTGACGATTCTCGCCGATATGGGCTTGGAAGTGCGCTTTCAGCCAGTCGCTCGCGAGATGCTGTATATGGCGGAAGAGATATTTTTCACGGGCACAGCGGCGGAGGTCACGCCGGTCAAGTCGGTTGACCGCATTCCGGTTGGCTGCGGCGGGCGCGGTCCTATCACAGAAGCGGTGCAAAGCCAGTTCTTCGCTATCACCGCTGGCGAAGCGCCCGACAAGCATGGCTGGCTGACGCATGTCTAGTACGGCTCGGAGCGGCGGTGGACGGCGCAAAGAACCGAAGCGGGAGGCGATAATGCGGCTCACGGGTTCAGAAATCATTATGGAGTGCCTGTTGCGCGAGGGCGTGCATGTCATATTTGGCTATCCGGGCGGCGCGATATTGCCCACCTATGACGCGATGGCCAAGTATGACGACCGCCTGCATCATGTCTTGGTGCGGCACGAGCAAGGCGCTTCTCATATGGCGGATGGCTATGCGCGGGCGACTGGCGAGGTCGGCGTCTGCATCGCCACCAGCGGGCCAGGCGCGACGAATCTGGTGACGGGCTTGGCGACCGCGATGATGGATTCATCGCCCATCGTCGCCATCACCGGGCAAGTGCCGATTCCAGCTATCGGCTCGGACGCTTTTCAAGAGACGGATGTCACGGGCGTTACCTTGCCCATTACCAAGCACAATTACCTGGTTACCGATGTCGACGAGCTCGCGTACACGATGAAAGAAGCCTTTCATATCGCGCGCACAGGGCGGCCCGGCCCCGTGCTGGTCGATGTGCCCAAAGACATTCAGAACGCCGTAACCGAATTCATCTATCCCGAAGGGCGCCTTACTCTGCCGGGCTATGACCCGCCAGCCGCGGCCGCTTCTCATGAGATCGCCGCGGCCCTGCGCCTGATTAACCAGGCAGAGCGGCCCATCATCCTGGCTGGGCACGGCATCATCATGTCTGGCGCGACGCAAGAAGTGCGCGAGCTGGCGGAACGGGCGCAGATCCCGGTCGCGCTGACGTTGCTGGGCAAAGGCGCGCTGCCCGAAGATCATCCGCTGGTTATCGGCATGATGGGCATGCATGGCGAGGCTTCGTCCAACTGGGGGATCCAGGACGCG
>JAPOSR010000002.1:90847-93155 GCA_026709625.1 Chloroflexota bacterium | reverse complement strand
AATTCCGAGACAACTGGGTAGAAATCGTTGGCTAGTCAAGTATGTAATTCCCCAAAATAATGTACCAAATACAACCGTACGACCCATTCTCCTTTATGACACCCGCAAGGTTCCGTGCGATCGAATCGGGGGTAAAGAGCTTCAATCAAGATGATCAGTTAATTCGTGAACATCGGCTGCACCTGATTCAGCATATGAGTGCTTGGCATATAGCGATGAGCCAGCGCTCTTGGGTATTGGCCCACATCATTGAGTCATTGTCGGATGATGACTGCGTTGAGACATGTGATTTCCACAATATGCAAGGGATCCTATTTGATCGCGCGCATTTCTGCCGCTTCTTCAAGCTTAGAGGATCTATTGATGAAACATGTATAGGTGGACCACGCATCGGTCGCGAACCCACAATTGTACGCAGAGCTAGAGAGCTGCCTTCACCTCGCCTACTAGTTCCGCCAGATGAAATTGAAGGCGGCTTCATACCTCCGCTCGCAGATCTATCCGTGTACGATATTGGGTATTTCGTGCGCCGCCGTGAGATTGTAGAACTATACTTTCTGAGTCAAGATGGAGATTACGTAAATGCGATGCAGCCTCTCAGCATGTTTGGCCATACTTATCCGTCCGCACGCGATGCCAGTGCTTAATCGACGACTCCAGCAATACTCGAATATGCCTAGAGCACAAAGGACGGGAGATGATTAACCGTGTCAATCCCGAGATGCTGACATTGGCGCGCGAAGTGCGTGGAATGACACAAACGCAGCTTGGGAAAGAGAGCGGTATTGGCCAGACGAAGATCTCGCGCTACGAAGGAGATCTTGCCAAAGTTGACACTGAGGATCTTCTAGGCATTGCTAACACGCTTGAATTCCCTGAAGACTTCTTTTATCAAAGTGGGCAAAGATTCGGTGCAGAGTCAACGGAGATCTTCCATCGGCGGCGACGCTCTGTGCCTGCTCGCGACCTCAAGCGCATAGACGGACTAGTGAATCTGTATCGTATCGGGAGCGAACGATTGCTTCAGTCCTTTCAGCAAGTGGGGTCTCTTAGCGTACCTTCACTTACGACAAGCAGTTTCAGTAACATCAGCGATATTGCTTATGCTGTGAGGGCATTTTGGAATATGCCAGGAGGCCCCGTGAAGAACATCATCGCCCGGCTAGAAAAAGCTTCGTGTCTAGTCTTCAGTGTTGATTTTGAGACTGACAAAATTGACGAAGTCGTTCAATGGATTCCCCCCTCGCCTCCAATTGTCCTAGTCAACAGCAGTGCCCCGTCTGATAGAGTTCGCTTTTCATTGGCGCATGCATTGGGTCATTTGGTAATGCATCGCAATGAACTGCCTTATAAGGAGATGGAGAATGAGGCTAACCAGTTTGCTTCTGCGTTTCTTATGCCGGAGCATGACATAATTGATGAACTTGCGCCGGTTACTATTCAACACATGCTCGAACTCAAGCAGTATTGGAAAGTGTCAATGCAAGCCCTCATCTACCGAGCGAAGGGTTTAGAAATTATATCCGAAAGGCGCTATACTTCGCTATTCCAAAAGCTAAGCCGATTCGGCTATCGCAAACAGGAACCATTTCCAATACCTCACGAAAAGCCTCGCCTCATTGGCGATCTCTTGGACAAATACAAAACAGAGTTAGGATACTCAGATGAGGAACTAGCACAGCTACTTAGGATTCGAGTCGAAGACTTGAAAAAATGGTATTTGACGGATTCTAAAATCATTGATTTTCAGGAGGCAAGAATGGCAAAGCGACAAAGACCAGGAAATAAGCCCAATAAACCCGGTGAATATATTGAACGGGGCCCGCGCGGTGGCAAAGTGCCTAATCCACGCATTGTGACCATTGAACCAGGGGACTCACCTTTGCCTCCAACCCAAAAGCCGGGGCGAACTTGGGAACGTACGGGACCACCAGAGCCATGAAAGACGAAGCAACTTCATGAGCGCGAGGGATCCGCCCCCTCGCACGTTTTTCTCCGAGCCCCTCCGCGACAAATCCTATTCCCCCACCCCAGCAAACACGCGCTTCACACTCTCCCGATCCCGCGCGAACATCAGACCCGCGCTGACCTCAAAAGCCAGCTCGTCGGGAATCGCGCGCACCTCGAATGCCCGTCCACCCGCCTGCCCCAGCCGATTCAGTGCGAAGCGCTGCCACTGCGCCAGCTCCGTTTCAATCGCGGATTTCCGACCAGAAGCCTCCCTGTTACGATTTTCAGGGCCGTGCTTTGAAGCCCCTCCCTCTTCATGGGAGAGGGCTTTGGGGTGAGGGTAAGCGGGGTTATCGCC
>JAPOSR010000002.1:0-90837 GCA_026709625.1 Chloroflexota bacterium | reverse complement strand
CCCCAAGCCACCGGCGGCAGCTGAAAGTATTGCGCGCGCAGCTCGTTGATGCTCAGCAGCGGATAAGCCGCGCGGATTTCGTCCAGGCGAGCTTGGGCATCAGTGGGGCGGATGTCATCAAATGCCGCAACCAGTCCCTGCCCATAAAAAGGCAGCAGTTCGGCGCTGATCTTCTCCGCCAGGCGCACCAGCTTGGGATACAGCGTGCGCTCAACGAACTGGCGCTCGGCGACCTTCGCATTGGCTTCGGTGGCGTTCTCGCTGACCAGCCCGACCGGGATGCCATAGATATTCAGGATCTCGTCGCGCTGCGCCCGCCGCCCTTGCAAGAAATCCAGGTCGCTGTGGCTGAGCCCGATATGCTGCCATTCGACCGCCCCGCCGCGCAGAAAAGCCGTCCGCCGCGATGTGCCGCCATAGTTGCTGCGCCATTCGCGCTTGAGCCGCTCGAAGTCGCTGTCGCTGATGAAGTCGCGGATGTTGACGATGCCGGCTGGCACGCCGCTGTCTTTTCCAAAAGTGTGGCGATTCCAGTCGGACATGTGGCGGTCAGACAAAACAGCATTGCGCGCTGCGGAGATCGGCGACAAGCCATAGAAGTCATTACTGGGGTGCCAGCGCTGGAAGTGCAGCACTTCCACAGCCGAAAGCGGGATAGTCTGCCCGTCAATCTGATACAAATAGCCAGCCACCACGCGCGCGGCATCGGGCACGACAGCGACGCGGTCGGGGCGCAGCGGCCAGATCTCGCGCGGGCTGCCGCGGTCATCGCCCACCAGCAGCCAATAGGCATTGCCGTGCAGCTCCAGCGAGCCCAGCGTCTGCTCGATCAGCTCAAAGCGGCTGGTGAGCGGGTTGGGGCTGTTGAGCAGTTCTTCGAGCGGATGATTGTCGATGCCGATGCGCTGCTCGCCCTGCAAACGATAGACCTTCAGCGGGACGAGCGCGCCGGCCTCGGCAATGCGGTTGATGGCGATGTAGACCCAGGGCGACTGCTCATAGACGCGCGCGGAATGGGCATCGAGCGGGGCGCTCTGGGGAATCCGCTGTCGGGCGGAAATCATGTCGATATGTGGGGCGCGCCTGCGCAGACGGTCGCGAACACTGCCAAGCCAGTTGAACATCGGCTGCTCCTCTTGTGGGTTTTGCAGCAGGCTAGCAAGCTCGAGGACGCCCGTGGCGACTGTTTGGGCGCGTGTCAGGATGGCAGTGGCTTTAACAACCCAGCCCCAGCGCGGCCACGATATCGCTGAGCACCGGCAGATCGCACCATAGATTCAACATATCGACCAGCACCAAGGCGATGCCGGCAAAGCACACAAACACCAGGATAAAAAACACAAAACACCCCAATATCAACCAAGGCGAAGCGCCTCGGCGTTCTTCGCGCGCGGCATAAGGGTCATAATCATAGGCGGGGTACTGCTGGGGCGGTGGCGGCGCGGCATAGCCAGGCTGCTGCGCTGGATAGGCGGCGGGTTGCACAGGCGGGGCGGCGGGATCTTCGGCAAGCGGCGCCGGCTGTTCGGGATAAGCGGCATATTCGGGCTCGGCGTAGGGTTCATCAGGCGGCGGCGCATTTGTCTCGCCGGGCGGCTGCAAACCATAGCCCAGCTGTGGGCCGGGCGTAGGGGCATCGGCTGGCTCGATGGGCAGGAAATCGCCCAGCCGAGCTTCATCCCGTGCCAGTTCCAGCGCCAGAACAACTGTATCGCCCAAGCCGATCATGTCGCCGACTTGCAAAGGCGTAATGCCAGCGATGCGCTTGCCATTGACAAACGTGCCATTGGTCGAGCCGAGGTCTTCCAAAGTCAAGCTATCGCCAGAGCGCAGCAGGCGCATGTGGCTGCGGCTGATTTCGCGGTCGTTGATGACGATGTCGTTGTTGATGCCGCGTCCCAACGTGGTGGCGTCCGCGCCGATTTTGAAGCTCTCATTCGGCTGCGGACCCCGCCGCACAACCAAGCGGAAACTGTCATCCTGCTGCATTGTTTTCTCCCCCTGCGCCTGCCGACTTCTGCGCGGGATGATTGCTGGGCTTGAGTATAGCGCGTCCCACCTGCAAATGCTATATGCGCGATTGCGCCGGTGGCAGCCACATCTCCAACAGCGTCAAGCCATCCACCCAGCGGCCGCGCAAGCGAACCTCCCAATGCAGATGCGGCGCGCTGCTGCGCCCGGTGTTGCCGCTGAGTCCGATGATCTGCCCGGCTGCCACCGCCTGCCCCGCCTGCACCTGCAGCGTCGAAAAATGCGCGCAGCCCGTATACAAGCCCAGCCCATGGTCAATCAACACATAATTGCCGCGGATCTCCAGCCGGCCGGCGAATGCCACCCGGCCAGCCGCCATCGCGCGCACCGGCGTGCCGGTCGTCGCCTGTTGGTCCCAGCCGCTGTGCCGCGTCTGTATGCCGGCATTCATCGCGCGGAAGCTGCCGAATGGAGAGGTGAGCGCGCTGGGCAGAGGCAGCGCAAAGCCAGCCGCATCCCAAAGCGGCGCCCTGCCAAACCAGGCGGTCAACTCCGCGATGGCAGCGATCTCTGCCGCTTCGACCGCCGCATCGACCAAGCCAGCCGCCGTCGCCGGCAACGCGATAGCCTCGCGAATGAAATTGCCCGGCACAATGCGCGCGCGCCGCGCAAACGTCGCTGCGCCAGGCTCCATTTGCGCATGCGCCACCAGCGGATACGCGCCAGGCAGCGCATCCATATCGGCAGCCAACAGCGCATACCAGCCGTCCGCGGCGCGAAAAAACGAAACGAACTCGCCACGCCAGCTTGCCCGCGCAGACACCAGCCCAACACCTGGCAGGCAAAGCAAGCCAACTCCGCCCTGCCGCAAGGCAGCAAAATGCCAATCCATCTGGGTACCCGCCGCGAATTGGCTGGATACCGGTATGGGCCGCGGCGCTGGCTGGGGCTGGGGGACTGACATCGCTGACAGGGCGCTCCGGTCGGTGGTCAACGATCGATTAAAGCACAGGCAAGGTGCGCAGCGTAGGGCGCGCCCCGCCCGCCTCGCGCGAATGTGCTACACTAGCCCGATGTCCATACACAGCAAAGGACGGTTTCTCCATGTCTAGCGCCGACAATCGCCGCGTTCTGGATTATCTTCGCCGACATCAGTCACAGATGGTGGTCGATCTGCAGCGCTTCATCGAGTTGGAATCGCCAACCTCGAACAAACCGGCGGTCGATGCCTTTGGCGCGGCGCTGGCGGACGAGCTGCGCGGGCTGGGCGCGGAGCTCGATATTATCCACAAAGCCGAAGTCGGCGATGTCCTGTGGGCGCGCTGGCAGCCTGGCGCTGGCGGCGTGCTCATCCTCAGCCACATGGACACAGTTTGGGACGTCGGCACGGTGCCGGGCCGGCCCACCCGCATTGATGGCGACCGCATCTATGGAGTCGGCGCGATGGACATGAAAGGCGGCATCGTCATCGCGCTATGGGCATTGCGAGCGCTGCGCGAACTGGCGCTTTTCCCCACGCAGCCCATCACCTACCTGCTCAACTCGGACGAAGAAACCGGCAGCCGTCATTCCAGCGCGGAGATCGAAGCCGAGGCGCTGGCGCACGCTGTCGTCTTTGTCACCGAGCCGCCGCAAGATGGCAAATACAAAACGCAGCGCAAAGGCGCCGCTCACTATATTGTTACAGCCAAGGGGCGGGCGGCGCATTCCGGCGCGGACCATGCTCGCGGCATCAACGCCATTGCGGAACTGGCGCACCAGGCGCTGGCTGTCGAAGCCATGACTGATTACAGCATCGGCACGACCGCCAATGTCGGCGTCATCCGCGGCGGCACACGTCCCAATGTCGTGCCAGCCCAAGCGCAAATGGAGATCAATACGCGCGCCAGCACCCGCGCCAACCAGCAATCCATCCACGAGCAAATCATGCGCCTCCAGCCGCGCCATCCCGAAGCCGAGTTGATCATCAAGCACGTGGGTGGCGTGCCGCCGATGGAACGGACGCCGGAAATCGCCGCGCTGTTCAACCGAGCGCAGACGCTCGCCGCGGAAATGGGCATCGCCTTGGACGAAGGCAGCACCGGTGGCGGCAGCGATGGCAACAAAACCGCCGCGCTGGGCGTGCCGACCCTCGATGGCATGGGCATTGTCGGCGACGGCGGACATGCCATTCATGAGTATGGCGAAATCTCGTCCCTGCCCGAACGCGCCGCCATCATGGCTGCCATGCTGCGCGAGCGGCTGTAAGCCTAACTGCGCGGGAGAGACCGGTGAGCAGAATCACGCTGGTCATGGGCGCCAATCGAAGGAGTCGGAAAAGAAGTCTGCTGGAAATCCGACCAGCGCATTAATTCGTGTAGCGCGAGGTGAAAGGCAAAATGAATTATCCGCCCTTCGAAATCGAAAACTTCTTCCGCCAGTACGAGTTCAGCTCGCCTTATCAGCTCAGCGCGTCGGATTGTGAGCCGCTGACGCTGCCCGAGCTGCTGGAATATGCCAGCCCGGCGCGCCGCCAGCAATTCGAGAGCCTGTGGCTGGGTTATACCGAGTCGCAGGGACACCCTGAGCTACTGGCCGCCATCGCCGATATGCACGAGGGCATCGAGCCGCGGCAGGCGCTGGGAGTCGTGCCAGAAGAAGGCATCTTCCTGGCGATGAACGCGCTGCTGGAAGCCGGCGACCATGTGGTTGCCATCTATCCCGCGTTTCAATCGCTCTATGAAATCGCCCGCGTGAAAGGCTGCGAGCTATCGTATTGGCAGCCGCGGCGCACAGACGACGGCTGGGCATTTGATGTCGACGAACTGGCGGCGCTCATCCGCCCCGATACGCGCATGTTGATCATCAACTTCCCGCACAACCCGACCGGCTGCCTGCCCAGCCATGCCGACTTCGCGCGCATTGTTGAGCTCGCCAGCGCCCGCGGCTTGCTGCTGTTTTCAGACGAGATCTACCGATTTGCCGAGCAGGACCCTGCCGCGCGCCTGCCCTCGGCCTGCGAAGTCTATGAAAAGGCGGTCGCGCTGGGCGGGTTATCGAAGTGCTTTGGCGCGCCCGGCCTGCGGACAGGCTGGCTGATTTCGCGGGACGAGCGACTGCTGAACGAATGCCAGGAGCTCAAGAGCTACACGACCATCTGCGCGAGCGCCCCTGGCGAGATCCTGGCGGTCATCGCGCTAGAAAATTGGCAGGCGCTAGCGGCGCGCGCCATCGACATCGTCCAGCGGAACATCATCAGCGCAAAAGCCTTCTTCGGGCGCTATCCAGACTTGTTTTGGGTGGACTATCCGCGCTGTGGCACGATATCGCTGGCTGAGCTGAAAGCCGATATGCCCGTCAGCGAATTTGCCGAAGCGATCGTTAACGAACAAGGCGTGATGGCGCTGCCAGGCAATATCATGCGCTTCGCCGGCAACTACTTTCGCCTGGGCTTTGGCCGACGCAGCCTGCCCCAGGCTTTTGAGCCATTCGAGCAATTCATTCACGACCGCTTGCTCTGAGGCGGGCAAAGGCTGTTGCCCGCAATCAATGGCAAGGCCGGCTGGCTGGCGCAGCTATATGATTGAGAAGCGCGGAATCGCCGCGTCATTGACGCCGTTCAGCCCCGCGCCAGCCGCTTTCAGCAATTTTTGCAGCGCCGCCTAGATTTCCGCCATTTTGTCGGCGACGCTCTCCGCCCCATAGTCGGTTTTGAGCATGGCATAGCGGGTGAATGTCGCTTCCCAGCCCGATACAGCCTCGGGATAGTCGAAGAGACGCATGATTTTTCTCCCTCAATACAGTCTGTTCATTCTTGATTAAACGATTCCAAACAGCTGCTGCGCATTCTCGCCCAGGATTTTGCGCATTTCCGCCTCGCTGCACTTGGTTGCCCGCGCATAATCCAGCATGACATCGATGCTGACCCAGGGATGATCGCTGCCAAAGAGCAAGCGGTCGGACCCGGCGAAGTCCAGCGCATATTGCAGCGCCAGCGCATCGGGCGAAACAGTATCCAAATAGACGCGCCGATAAGTCTCACGAGGCGACTGCGTGATCTGCTCGCGGCCGCGGCGTTTGACTTCGGTTTGCTCGACAACGCGCCCCATCACATAAGGCAAAACGCCCCCAGCATGCGGGTGCACCACGATCAACTGCGGATGCCGCTCCATTGCGCCACCCAATATCAGCCGCAGCATGGCGATGGAAGTATCGACCATGAAGCCAAACATGGGAATCATGCTGTGCGCTTGGATGGCCTGCCCCCAGGTCGGCACGCTGGGGTGCAGCACCAGCGGCAGGTCCAACGCGGCGCATTCGGCATACAGCGGATCGAAGCGCGGGTCGTCCAGCGGCGCGCCGTTGATGTGCGAAGGGGTGAAGACGCCCCGCAAATCCAGTTCGTGCACAGCGCGGTGCAGCTCGTCAAGCGCAGCCGGCAAATCATTCAGCGGCAATGAGGCGATGCCAGCGAAACGGTGTGGATGATGGGCGCAAAGCTCGGCGATGGCATCGTTGCAGATGCGCGCGCCAGCCACAGCCAGTTCTTCATCCAGCAGGTCGGGGCTGGGGATGTTGACGCTGAGCAGGCTGATATCCACGCCGCAGCGGTCCATGTCCGCCAACTTGCGCGCCGGGCGATACTCGTCCAGCGACAAGCGAAAGCGCTGCGTGCCATAGTCGATCACATAGACGCCATCGCCGCCGGTCGCGCGCAGGCTGCCACGATTTCTCAGCAGCAATTCGGCATAGTCACGCGGAAAAATGTGACTTTGACAATCGATGACTAGGCTCATACAGCGCTTTCTTGACGCAGTGGATCAGCAATATCGACAAATGCGCCGCTGACGAGCGACTCGATGGCTGCCTGGATGACTGCCAGCACGCGCAGGTTCTTGCGTCCGCTGAAATGTGGCTCTGTGCCGCCGCGCAGATAATCGCGCCAGCGGTCAAAGAACAGCGACCAAGGCTGGGTGGGCGCTCGCCCCTGGTTGAGGTCGATTTCTGAGAACGATTCGCCGCGACGGGCAAATTCATAAGTCATTTGATCTTTTGACATGTGCAAGCCGCGGCAGCGCAGCGCCCCGCGCGACCCCTCCAGCCGCAGCTCATAACAATCCGACTGCGATGAAAAACCAGCATGATAGAGCAGGCGCGCCCCGCCCTGGCAGCGCAGCAGCGCGTTGATCATGCAGGCGCTGTCATAAACCGACCAACTGGGCATAAAGCCATCGCAGACAATGGAATCAGGCACGAGCATCGGCAAGATGCCAAACAGGCAGTCCAAGTGGTGGCAGGTCATCTCCCACAGCGCCGGCTGGTCGAATCCCGCCAGGTTTTTGGCTTGGTGACGCGGCTTGGCGTTGAAAAAGAAGATCTGCTCGATGCTGCCCATCTCGCCGCTCGCAACAAATTCGCCGACAACCTGATAATGACGAAAGTAGCGCATCTGCTGTCCGACACAGAGCCGCAACCCGTTCTCCGCCGCCAGATCGACCAACGCGCAGGAGTCGGCATAGTTGTTGGTCAGCGGCTTGGCGACCAAAGGCGAAAGTCCGCCGAGCAGCGCTGTCTTTGTTTGGCTGTGATGCAGCTCGGATGGCGTATTGATGAGCGCGACATCGGCTGGTATCTGCTGGATCGCCACGTCCAGATCGTTGAAGAGCGCAGACTCCGGCAAGCCATATTCGTCCGCCGCGCGCTGCAAAGCGGCTGGGTTGGTGTCGACAACTGCCGCGATTTCGTGCCAGGGCTTCTGCGTCAGCGAGCGCAGCATCGAGCGGGTTACGCCGCCAGCGCCCACGATGATAGAGCGGATTGACCCGCCTGCTGCCTCTCTCATCCCACCCTCCTTGTGCTTCCGTTGGGCTAGCCTTCGAGGAGCGCCAGCAGCTGTTCATGGTTGTTGCGCACGGCATTTTTGCGGTCATGCCACTGGTGCGGCTCTAATGTGTAGTAGCCAGCATAGCCATCCGCCTGCAGCGCTCGAACTTGCGCAGCCATATCGACAATGCCGGCGTTGATCGCCACCACGCCCTGCTCCTGCGACCAGTTTTTGAAGTGCACCGCCGCCAGCGCCTCCCGCACTTGCCGATAGCCATCAGGAAATGCCAGTTCGCCAGACTGGGCGGCATTGCACGGATCCCACACGATGCCCAATCCCAGTGCACGCGCGATGGTTGCCAGGTTTGCGCCCGTGTCGCTGTAGATGCTCGAGGCATTTTCCAACAGCACCTCGATGCCTTCGCGAGCGCAAAGTTCGACGGCGCGTCCCAGGTGCTCATAGATCTCGTCGGGGATGGCTTCGTCGCGATTTCCGCGGCGGAAGGTGAACAGCGTCATCTGTCGCAGCCCCAGGCGCTCCATCAAGCGGAATGCCAAGGGCAGATCATG
The DNA here is from genome assembly GCA_026709625.1 of Chloroflexota bacterium. Taxonomy (GTDB): domain Bacteria; phylum Chloroflexota; class Anaerolineae; order Aggregatilineales; family Phototrophicaceae; genus UBA6055. The sequence continues at coordinate 82,494 of JAPOSR010000002.1, read as the reverse complement.
ATCAAAGGTGCGGGCGATGACCTCGGCATCCAGCGGACCTTTGAAAAAGCCAGGGCTGACGCCGATGAGTTCAAGTTCGTGGCGAGAGACCGTCTCGGCGACTTCTTCAATGGCACTCTCGGTCACATGCGGAAAGCGGCCGCCTTCCAGCTTGCGCAGTTCATAAGCGCGGATGCCCAGCGGCAGGCAGAAACCAACCGCCTCGGCGAAAGAGTCGGCAGCTTCGTCGCTGATTATGGCGATGCGCTTTCTCCAATCTGTCATGTCGCGCCTCCTGAATACGCTTGTCAAATGCGCTTATTATAGCCCGCCCGCAAGGTCGCCGCGCTGAAATCTATAATAAAAGCGGCAGGAGTGATGCGCTCAGGCAAAGAGCTGCTCCAGTTCGGGCAGCAAATCGGCTTTGCGCTCCATGCCGATGCCGGGCGTCTGCGGCGGTTGGATGCGCCCGTCGCGCACCGGGATGTCATCGCCAAAGCCGCCGAAGGGCTGGAAGACATGCGGATAAGACTCGTTGCCATACAAGCCCAGCCCAGCCGCGATGTGCAAGGCGAACTGGTGCCCGCCATGCGGAATGCAGCGCCGCGCCGACCAGCCATGCGCCGCCAGCATATCCAGCAGGCGCAGGTATTCGACCAAGCCATAACTCAGCGCTGGGTCCATCTGCAAAAAGTCGCGCCGAGGCCGCATGCCGCCATAACGGACGAGATTTTGCGCGTCTAGGGTCGAGAACAGATTTTCGCCCGTGGCCAACGGCAAGCTCGTCACGCTGGCCAGCGCAGCATTCAAGCGGTAATCCAGCGGATCACCCGGCTCTTCGTACCAAAACAAGTCGTAGGCTTCCAAGGACTCGGCATAGTCAAGCGCCTGCTTGAGGGTGAAGCGCCCGTTGGCATCGACAGCCAGCGCGCCATCTTCGCCAAGGACAGCCAGCGCAGCTTCAATGCGGCGGCAGTCTTCGTCCAGCGATGCGCCACCGATCTTGATCTTGACCGTGGTGTAGCCCATGTCGAGGTAGCTTTTTAGCTCATCCTGCAGCGCGACTAGGTCTTTGCCAGGGTAGTAATATCCGCCAGCCGCATACACAAAGACATCTTTGTCGACTTTCCCATTCCGATAGCGCTCGCCCAGCAGTCGATACAGCGGCAGCCCTTCGATCTTGGCGACCAGGTCCCAAAGCGCCATATCCAGCACGCCCACCGCCACCGACCGTTCGCCATGCCCGCCCGGCTTCTCGTTGGCCATCATGATATCCCAGGCTTTGGCGGGGTCGAAGTTATCTCCATCGTCCGTCAACAGCGCGTCTGGCGGCGCATTGAGCAAGCGCGGGATAAAGCGGTCGCGCAATAGGCCGCTCTGAGAATAGCGCCCGTTGGAATTGAATCCATAGCCGATGAGCGGTTTGCCAGCGCGTTTGATGTCGCTGCGAATGCCCACTACCGAGACCGTCATTTGCGAAAAATCGATGAAGGCATTGCGGATGGCGGATTTGATGGGCACAACGCGTTCGGCGATGCCAGTAATTTTCATGCGGATCTCAGGATTCGCGGGTGGGGCTGATGCCGGCGAAAGGATTTTCGCGCGCGATGTAGTCGTCTAGCTCGGCTGTTTCGCGCTGGAAGAAAGTTTGGGCGGCAGGGGCGCGGCTGTAGGGGGCGATAGGCAGGCCACGCAGCGCCAGAATATGTTTTGCGCTGGCGGGGAAGCCATGCGCGACCATGACATCATAGAAGGACAACAGCGCCTCTTGTGCCGCGACGCGCACTTCCGCCGGCAGCGACATATCGCAGACCTGGGCGCACAGTTCGGGCGCGACAATGGGCATCCAGCCGCAGAATCCACTGCCGCCCGCAGCCATGGAGGCTGGCAGCATCTGCAAATTGGCTTGGTATATCTTGAGGGGGCGTCCGGCGCTGGCGGCAAGCTTGGCGCAGAATGCCTCCAACTGGCGGCTGGTCTCTTTCATGAAGAAGTAGCGTCCGCTGGCTGCGGCTTCACCGACTTCCGCTGGCGTCAGGAGTCGGTGCTCTGGCTCGGGCAGTTCATAGATGCCGAGGCGCACATGCGCAGGCAGACGGTCAGCGATCTCCAACAGTTGCGCGCCCATGTCTTCCGCGCTGGGCAGCAATGACAGTGCCACCACCGCGACATCCGCGCCCTGTTCATAGACGCGCCGCAGGCTGTGCGCTTGCTCTTCTAGTGTCGCGCCGAAGTTGCCGACTGTCGCCAGGCGTATCTTGCCACGCGGGTGTTGGGCGACAAATTGCGCGACCTGGCGGCGTTCTGCGTCGTCGAGCAGCAGCACCTCACTGGCTTGTCCCAGCGCCAAGACGCCGGGCAGATCCAACGCGGCATAGAAATCCAACATAGCGCCCATCGCCGCGAGATCGAGTCGGGACTCTTCGTCAAAGGCGGTCAGCATGATGGGCATCGCGCCATGGCGCAGGCATAATTCAGGCACCACATATCTCCCTGCCATTCGGGGAACAATGGCATCAGTTTACCCACGATTGCCCACCAAATACAAAAGGTTGTTGTCACCGTGCTGACTTTTTGCATTTTCTGCGCGCGAGTGAGCAAAATACGGGTGGCTGAAATCTGCATCCCAGCCACAGTTGCCGCGTGGCAAATCATTCATTTTCCTAATGGAGGGCAAGTATGAATCGCAGATGCTTTAGTACACTTCTTGTAGCGTTGCTATTATTGCTCGGCGCGACTGGGGCGCTGGCGCAAGACCAGGAACTGCGCATTGCCACCGGCTCGTCGGGCGTGGCGAGCTTCAGCTTTCAGATTCTCTCGGCTGGCGGCGACCAACAAAACTGGATCACATTCCAGTCGGTGCCGCCGCTCTACTTTGATGTCGACTTCAACCTGCAGACCGGCTATTTCAACGCTTGGACGCAGAGCGAAGACAGCAGGAGTTGGTCATTCACGGTCGACCCGTCCGCTCGTTGGTCGGATGGCACACCCATCACCGCGCAGCAGGTCATCGATTCCTGGCAGGTGCAAGCCGCGCCGTTGAACAGCGTCGGGCGCATCCGCACCTACCTCGGCAATGTGGTTGGCTTCGCCGAGGCGCGCGAGATGGCGGCTGCCGATGCCATGACCGTCGGGGTCAGCGGTTTCTCTGCGCCAGATGATTCGACTGTGGCGGTCGAGCTGGCGCTGCCCGACCCGATCTTCTTCTGGCGCATCGCCACCGCGCACATGGCAATCGCCCGCGCCGAAGATGTGCTTGAGCACGGCTTCAATGAATTCTGGAAGCCCGAGAACAACCCCATCGTCAACGGTCCCTTCATCCTCACCAGCTTCGACCCCGACAACCAAACAGCTGAGATGACCCCCAACCCCGAATGGTGGAAGGATGGTCCGCTGCTGGACAAGGTTGCTTTCATGTTTGTAACCGACCAGACGAATATCGGCGCGATGGCTTTGAATGACCAGATAGACGCCAGCTTGGCAGCGGCGCCGTCTGTGCTGCGCGCCCAGATGCCCGACTACTTCCGCCAGTTCGACGCCATCGGCTTCAACACCTTCTGGATGCAGCCGACGCGCGAGCCGACCAGCGACCCGCATGTGCGCGAAGCTTTGGTCAAATCGGTCGACTGGAACGCCGTCTTCCAAGCCGCCTTCCCGATCGAAGGCAGCGGCGTCATGACAACGCAGACCCTTGACGACATCGCCACCTGCCAGAACCCCGACGCCAGCGGCTATCCCTACGATGTCGAAGCCGCCCAAGCCGCGCTCGCCGCATCCAGCTATGGCAGCGCCGAGAACTTGCCCAAGCTGCGCGTGACCCCGCGTGGCAGCAACGAGTTCAACAACCGCGCCCTGACAGCCGTCATCGAATTTTGGCGTCAGAACCTGGGCATCGAAAATGTCGAGTTCCAGCAGGACCCCAACAGCTTTGGCGATGATTACGACTTGATTAACCTGAGCCGCGATGATGTGGTCATCCGCTTCCCCGATGCCGCGACCTACATGTGGGCAGCCGGACACTCGGCGGGACCTGTCGCCAGCAGCCCCATGCTCAACGGCTATTACAACGAGGCGCTGGAAGCCGCGGTCGACGAAGCGCTGACTCTGGCGCCCGATGACCCGCTGCGCTGTGAACTGGCGCTCGAAGCGCAGGAACACTACGAGGGCGACTATGTCATCATGCACTTCGGCAAACCGCTGCGCACCGCCAATGCCCGCGAGCATGTCAAGGAATACTACAGCGGACCCGATGTGAGCGTCATTGAACCGTGGAAGATCTATCTTGAACGGATGTAAGACGGTTGCCGCCATCACCTACCCCCCTCCTCCATCAAGAAGGCGGGAGGATTGGCGATAACTCGCAGTTTGCTGCGCTCCTTCCCTCATTTTGGGGGAAGGAGCTGGGAGATGGGGGGACGAGGTAGCGCGTTTTATGGCCACATTCCTGCTCATTCGCCTCTTGCGCTGGTCGGTTGGGCTGCTGCTCATCCTCTTAATCACCTATGCCATGATGTATTATGGCGCGGGCGACCCCATCCGCATGATGTTCATCCAGGGCGAAGACTTCGATACCGAAGACGAAGTCGTCATGCTGGCGCTGCGCAAGAAATATGGTTTGGACGAACCCTTCCTCGCGCAATTCGGGAATTATATGAACAACTTGCTGCAAGGCGATTGGGGGCGCTCAATCCGCATAGAAGTCGACCGTCCCGTGCTGGATATCGTGCGCTTTCGCTTGCCGATTTCTATGCAGCTGGGAATAGCTGCGACTGTCATCGGCGCGGTTGTGGGCATTGCCTTGGGTGTATGGGCGGCGCTGTATCACAACCGCCTGCTCGACCGGCTGATCGTCAGCATCGTGCTTTTCGTCAATGGCATTCCGTCTTTTGTCATCTTGCCCATGCTGCTGCTTTTGCTCGTCTTACAGCTTAAGCTGATCGATGTGCCCTATGGCTGGAACGGGCTGTTTCACATTGACTCTGCGCTGCCAGTGGCGGTGATCGCCATTGGCGTGCTGCCCATCATTGTGCGCCAGACCCGCTCAGCTATGCTGGAGGTCAAAAGCCAGCAATATGTAACCACCGCCCGCGCCAAAGGGGTGCCAGAATCGCGCATCATCTTGCGGCATATGCTGCGACCCGTATTGACGCCGGTGGTGACCGCATTGGGGCTCATCATGATCGGGCTGGTAAACGGTTCCTTGTTTGTGGAATACATTCTGAATATCCGTGGCTTTGGCTTGCTGACGATTGAGGGCATCAAAAAGGTCGATTATCCGATCATCATGGCGGTGGCGGTCGTCGGCACTTTGATTATTTTTGTGAGCAATTTCCTGGTCGATATCATCTATCCCATATTGGATCCACGGGTGCGGGCGCAATGAGCGAAAGCGCGCCGGGCGGCAAAATCTCGCGCGTCGTGGCAGATGGCATCAACAGTGGCGAGCAGCGCAGCTTGTGGCAAGACGCATCGCGGCGATTCCGCAGGAATTGGCTGGCTGTCGGCGGGCTGGTGGTGGTTTTCTGCTTCCTCGTCATCGCCTTGGTCGGCCCCCATATCTCGCCTTATGACTTTCTCGAACAGAATATTTTCCACGCCTTTCAAGGTCCTTCTGAAGAGCATTTTCTGGGCACGGACGACCTGGGGCGAGATGTCTTCAGCCGTATGCTGCATGGCGCGCGCACAGCCGCTTTGGTCGCTTTTTTCACCACCGCCATCAGCCTCTTGATTGGCGTGCTGGTCGGCGCCTGGGCGGGCATCAGCGGCGGTCGCGCCGACGAATTCCTGATGTGGATCAGCGATTTGATCCAAGCCATGCCCGGTCTGCTGTTGGTCATCCTCATCAACACCACCCTGCGCCGCCCCATAATCAACGCCTTTGACACGCTTTACATGCAGACGCGCAACCCCTTCTACTTGAACACGCTGTGGCTGGATTATGTGCTGGTCTTCAGCGCCTTGGCATTGATCGGCTGGCCTGGGCTGGCGCGCCTCGTCCGCGGGCAAGTGTTGAGCATCAACGAAGAAGATTATGTGCTGGCGGCGCGGGCGATCGGCGCCTCAGAAGTCCATATCATGCTGCGCCATGTCATCCCAAATGCGCTGGGTCCGCTGGTGGTCGCGGTCACAGCCAGCATGGGCGGCGCCGTTACCTTGGAAGCCGGCTTGAGCTTTTTGGGCATCGGCATCCAGCCGCCCAATGCCAGCTGGGGCTCTATGCTGGAAGAGGGTCGCCGTTATTGGCAGATTTTCCCGCATTTGATCCTCATCCCAGCCGTGACGATCGGCATCGTCCAGGTGGCTTTTGTCTTTCTGGGCGATGGCTTGAACGACGCCCTCGACCCGCGCCGCAATACCTGAACAGGCGAAAAGAGAACCCATCAGCACAGAGATTATTCGCCACATAGGCATGTAGACACAGAAGAACATATCAACGAGAGGAAGCATTTCATGTTTAACAAACCCTGGACGGGTGTGCTGCCAGCCACGCTCTGCCCGTTCAACAGCGACGACTCCATAGACGAAGGCGGCTTGCGCGAATATGCGCGCTATCTGGCGGCGGTGGATGGCGTGACGGGCTTGGTCTGCAACGGACATACCGGCGAGGTCATGTCGCTGCGCAACCACGAACGCGCTAAGGTAACCCAGATCATCGCCGAAGAAGTAGGCGATCGCGTAAAAGTCGTTTCTGGCGTCTGTGCCGAAGGCAGCGATGAAGCCATTGCCCAGGCGCTGGCTGCCAAAGATGTCGGCGCAGATGCCATCTTGCTGATGCCACCGCATCACTGGCTGCGCTTTGGACGCGCCAGCGAAACCGCCGTCGGCTACTTCCAGGATGTGGCGGAAGGCGCGGATATCGATATCATCGTGCATCAGTATCCCGCCTGGACCAAAGCGGGCTACAGCCTGGCTGAGATGCTGGACCTGACCAAGATCAAGCGCGTCGTCAGCATAAAAATGGGCACACGCGATATGTCCCGCTGGGCCTATGACTACCGCAACCTCAAGCAAGCCGCGCCCGAAATCAGCATCATCAGCTGCCAAGACGAGTACTTGCTTGTCACCCTGCTGGATGGCGCGGATGGCGCGCTGGTCGGTTTTGCCGGCTTCGTGCCCGAGCTGATCACCGCTTTGGTGCGCGCGGCGCTTTGGGGCGACCTGGAACAAGCCAACCATCTGCAAGACAAGGTGCGGCCGCTTTCACAGATTGTCTACCGGTTCGGCGAGCCTTCCAGCGATGCGCACCAGCGGATGAAATGCGCCATGACTTTGATGGGCAAGTTCCCGTCCATGCGCATGCGCCGACCGCTGCGACCGCTGCCACCCGAAGAAGTCGCGCGGATCGCCAACGAGCTGGAAGCGGCCGGCTTTGACGTAGTGGCGAAGGCGGTTGCCTAGATGGCGCGTGGCAGCGCCTACCCGTCCGAGGCGCGCATATTCCACGATGCCGGCACGGGCGCGCGCATCCGCCAGGTGACCGACCAGCCCAGCATCCATCACCATCCTTTCTTCTTCGTGCCCGCCTATGATGACGCCATGGCGCGGCTGATCTTCGTCAGCCACCGCAGCGGCCGCCCAGAAATCCATGCCGAAGACCGCGCCACTGGCAAGATCTTGCAGATGACCGAACGCGCCGGGCTGGCAGAATATTCTGTCTATCCTTCACACGATGGACGCTGGGTCTATTATACAGCCGGGACAGGCGGCTATCGCGTCTGCACCGAAACACTGCGCGAAGAGCAACTGCTGGATTTTGGCGATGTGCGTCTGCGCGAGGATGGCATGGTGGCCGATGCGATGGGCACCACCGCGCTCAGTTGCGACGACCGCTATTGGGCGCTGCGTTTCAGCCAGGCTGGCCGCGCCAATCTGGTCATCATCGACACCACCAGCGGCGCACACAATGTCATCCTGCAGGCCGACACCATCGCTCATTTGATTTTTTGCCCCGATGACAGCGACCTGCTCTATTATGCCGGCTCTTTGACCGACCGCGTTTGGATCATCGGGCGCGATGGCAGCGGCAATCGGCGTGTGTATCAACGCCAGTCCGGCGAATGGATCACGCATGAGGTGTGGATCCCCGGCCGGCGCGAATTGGCTTTTGTCGACTGGAATAAGGGCATCCGCGCCATCCAGGTCGATACGGGCGCAGAACGCCGCGTCACTTCCTTCAACGCCTGGCATGCTGTCTGCGATCCCAGCGGCCGGCTGATGGTGGCAGATACCAACTTCCCCGATATTGGCATCCAGCTATTTGACCCGCGCGATGGCAAAGGCGCTCCCCTGACGCTGTGTCATCCCGAAGCTACGAACGAAGGCGCGCACTGGGCGGGACCATTCCCGTATGAAAACGGGCCAATAGCCGTCTATGCGCCCCAGCATACGCATCCACACCCGTCTTTTTCGCCCGACAGCCGGCGCGTCGTCTACACCAGCGACCGCACCGGCACAGCGCAGGTTTATGAAGTGGAAATCCCGACAGACACGATAGAAAGGCTCTACGATGGGGCTGGCTGAACCTCTGTCCGTCGCCTTGATCGGCACAGGCAACCGCTCCAAGACAACGTATCGACCGCTCTTTGATTATCTAAAGCCCTGGATAACAATCTCTGCCGTCTGCGATCCTGTGCGCGCATCGGCTGATGCCTTCGCCGAGTCGCTTGGCGTGCCAGCCTTTTACGATCTGCACGAGCTAATCCGCGCCCGCCCCATGGAAGCGGCATTTGTCGTCAGCCCCATCCCCTCGCACCACAGCATCTGCTGCGCATTGCTGGCGCATGGCGTGCCCGTCAATGTCGAGACGAGCATGTGCAGCCTGCTGCTGCAAGCGCAAGAGATGGTGGCGGCGGCGCGGCAAAACCAGACTATCTTGCGCATCGCCGAAAACTTCTTCCGCTTCCCCTTCGACCGCATGATGAAGTTGATCGCGGCAGACGGCTTCATCGGCGATGTCAAACGCCTGACCTGCTGGCACGACCACACTGGCTTTCACAACAATTCCCGCTGGATCCACTTTTTTGGCGCATACCCGACGGCGGCGCAAGCTATCGCCCACGATATGCCGACCGCTGGACATTATCAGCTGGCGCATCGGTATCACGAGACCGAACGGTATCGCGCGCATTTCTTTTGGTTTCCCGATGATGCGCTGGTGATCGACCATGCCGGCAACATCAAGAGCATGCTGGGGCGGTACCCGCGGCCCGGCTATACCGAGCTGGCCGGCGCGCGCGGGGTGGTCGTGCAGCAAGCGGCGGCTGACTGGCAGGGGCGCGGCGAAGTGCGCTATTGCACAGACGAAGCTTTGGCGGCGGGCGGAGTCCACGACTTGAGCTATCCGATCGCGCATGTTGGCGATGGACGCGACTGGCTGTCTTCGCATGTCGACCTGCCGGGCAGGCGCATTGAGCATGTGAACCCGTATCGACTGGGCGCGAGCGCCTACCACCGCCGCAATTATTACAGCGCCGCCGTCATCGGGCACATCGTCGACTTTGCCGAGGCTGTGCGTGGCCTGCGCACATCGGAATATACGGACGAAGACGCGCTGATGGCGATGATGATGGAAGTCGCCACCCGCGAATCGGCGCTGCAGACAGGCAAACGGCTGCAGCTGCCTTTGACTGGTGAGCTGGAATCAGAGGCGGCGCTGCGGGCGAGCCTGCGCGAAAACTATGGAGTCGACCCACTGGATATCGAGGGCATGCTGGCGATCAGCTATCCGCGACCCTAGCAGGACAATCGCATCAAAATATATTTGCCACAGCAGTAAGACAAAGCAAGTCATGCGAATACAAGCCCCCGACCCCCTTGCCCCCACCCCAAGCCCCTCCCCAAAATGAGGGAGGGGCTTTAAGGCTACAGAATCTCTGGAAAGACTCCCCTTCCCTCGTTCTGGGGGCAAGAGGCTGGGGGATGGGGGCTGTTGTCACAAGACTTGCTTTCACTTACTGAGAGATTACCCAATCGGGAAGCTCGGAATCGCCGCGTCGATCGCCGACATGACGCGCCGGGTTTCCGACAGGGCGACGATAATTTTCTGATAATGCGTCAGGTCATCATAAGACAGCTTGCGGCCGCGGCGGTCTTTGAGCCATTTCTCCGCCACGCGATAGCCGCCAATGTGGAAGTCCCAGATCTCGGCCGCGACGCCGCCGAAGTATTGCGTCTTGTTGATGAAGACGCACCCCTCGGCTTCGTTGTATTTGGGAAAGCCGCGCGCGACTTCGTTGTCGCCTTCGACATCGAATGTGGTGATGAAGTTTGACAGCTTGGACGATTTCATCAGGTGCAAGCCCACCAACTCCGCGCCCAGCCGCACCAGCGCGGCGAACAAGCCCAGATCCGAAGTCAAGGGCAGGCGGGGGAAGTCGATTTTGAGAAACTCGGCATAGCGCTCGCGGTAGGTCGGGCTGTGGAAGGTGGCGTAGGCGTAATAGAAGATGTCTTCGGGACCGAACCAGGTATCTTCCCCCACCCCCAAACCCCCTCCCCCATAAAGAGGGAGGGGGCTTTCGTCGCCTGAATCGAGCTCGCTCATATCAAGCTCCCCTTCCCTCCTTGTGGGGGAAGGGGCCGGGGGATGGGGGGTAGCAAAAGCGCTGCCTTCGGTGACGAAGCGCAGGCCGAGCTTGGCTTCGATTTCGCTGACGAAGGCTTTTGAAAGGTTGGGGCGGCGGCCCTTGTGGCTTAGGGGGAATTCGTCTGCGTCTGTAAGTTCTTGCTGTTTGCTGGGGTAGAGGTAGAGTGGGAATACATTGGCGTTATCTTTGGACGATATTACAGATTTGTCAGTGAGGTCGTCCGTCACGAAAAAGTTGCCTACAAGTGGGATCCTTGGCCGTCTTAGCGTAACAAGAGCCAAGTTTTCAACGCCGTGCAAGTGTTGCATTATTTCGTATCGGGCGCGTTGTATGATACCGATGTCGTAGTCGATAAATCTTTTGTCAAATACACGGTAATGAATTGAATCTGGGCGGTCATTCACAAATGACACGAGCTTCTTTTGAATAGTAATACCCATGCTCTGTACTTTGAAAATCTGGGGCGCAGCGCACATATGACGATAATCGATAAAATTTGTGAGATTGAACGGTTTGAAGAAGTAGTTTGGGGATAAAGGTGATACGCATTCCCATTCTGTCGCTTCAATTTCATAACGACTTAAGTATTCGTACTTTTCCTTTCGCAATCCCCACAAGTCGCTATAGTGAATACACTTAGGACCTATGCTATTTTCTTGCTTTCGTATTAGAATTATAATTGCCACGCCTTGAATAATGTCAAAGACGTTTTCGTCCTTGTTACCATCTGGAGTCTGTTCAGACTTGCGACTATCACCATGTAAATTGAGTACATATATCTCGGAGAATGAGTTTAGTAGAGATTTTCGCATCCCCCTAAATGTCGGCGCGTCCAAATAACTGTTGTTCGTAACAAAAGCCAGCACGCCCTCGCCCGTCTGCTCGATGCGCCACTGCGCGAAACGGATGAACTTGACATAATCATCTTGCAGCGCTTTCGGGTTGCGCTCGCCCAGCGGTTTGCCATCGACAAAGTAATAATCCCGCACCAAGTCGCTTATCCACTGTCCCTTGTTCTGCGAGGCGTAGGAATAAGGCGGATTGCCCAGCACAACCATAATCGGCTTGTCGCGTTTGATGGCGACTGCTTCGTTCGCCTCGGCGGTGATAAACTCGGCGAAAGGCAGCTCGGGCGCTTCTTTGGCTTCTTCCAGCGCATTGGTCAGGTAGATGCCCAGCCGTTCGCCGGCTTTGAACGCGTAGCCGGCTTCTTTCAGCTGCAGGCTCAGGTTCATGTGGGCGACCGTGTAGGGCGCCATCAGCAGCTCAAAACCGAAGATGCGCGGCAGCAGGCGCTCCGAGACATAGCTCTTCCACAGTCCCTGCTGCCCGGCAAAGGCTTCTTTGATTGTCTCGATGACAAAATACAGGAATGTGCCCGTGCCGGCGGCGGGGTCGAGGATGAGCGCGTTTTCGTCAGCCAGCCCGCGCGGACGATCAAAGCGGGTTTTTAAGATGTGGTCGACGCTGCGCACGATATATTTGACAACTGGCTCGGGCGTGAAATAAACGCCGCGCGTTTCTCGCAGGCTGGGGTTGTAGGCGGCGAGGAAGGTTTCGTAGAAATGCACGACCGGGTCGGTTTGGCCTGTCCGTTGTCCGAAGTCGGCGAGGATGCCATCCATATCGGTGTGGCGCAGAATCTCGACCAGCCCCTCCGCCATCCAGGTCAACCGGGCGCCGATGTCGAAGCGGCTGTGATAAAAGAGGTCGCGCAGGAAGGGGTTGGTCTGGGGGATGTCTTCAGCCGCGCCGCGCAGGCTGAAACTGGCGGGGTCGCCAGGAAAGTTCACACGCGAGGCGAACAAGCCATAAGCCAGCGTCTGCGCGTACATATCGGCGAAACGGGGGATGTCCAGACCGGGCAGCAAGGTTCGTTGGAAGGCGGCCATTTGGTTTTGCAAGTTTGTGCTGGGCGCGCCGCTCTTGAGGTCTTTTTCGATGAAATGGGCGATGAATTGCGCGCTGCGAGCCAGCCGCTCCGCCAGTTCCCGAGCGCTGTTCACCGATTGGGTCGTCTGGCGAGCGAAGCGCCGCAGCATGTCGAGCAAGTCGGCATAGGCAGCAGAGACGCGATTTAGCTTGCCGTTCTTGACTCGGGCGATGCGGACAGTGTCGATCATCTCGCTGTTCACATACCAGCGAAACTCGAGGTAGTTGGTCAGGATCAGGTTGCCATGCGCCTGGTAGCGCTTGATTTGCTGTGATTTTTCCGTTCGGCTCAACTGGTTGCTAATGTCTTTTGCTTCGACGATGCCGATCGGCACATTGCCCGGCTGCCGCAGGACGACGAAATCGGGCATGCCGATTGCTGTGCGCGCCGCGTCGTTGACGGCTTGCAGGCTGCCATCTGTGGATTCCAGCAAGCTCTTAAGCGCCGGACGATAGGCATGCTCACCCGCCATGCTGGTCTTGTATTCAGCCTGTATTTCGCTCAGATAGTCGCGTATTGCGCTCATAGGCTGCGCTGCGCCTTCGTTTTGCCTGTGGCTGCTTCTGTAGTATGCCACATAGCCGTCCGAGCAGGTCGTGAAACATCGATTCACCGCAGAGGCGCAGAAGTAAGCGCAGGTAAATCGCGCGGCCACAGCCCCCATCCCCCCAGAAACGAGGGAAGAGGGAGTCTTTGCAGTGATTCTGTAGCATGGTAGCCCCTCCCGCATTTTTTGAGGGGAGTCACTCGCCCAGAGCGACCGGCGCGGCGGCATCGTCAATGCAGTCGGAATCGCTTTCGATGGCAGCCAGCCCCTGCAGTACGTTGCGCGTGGTCGCTTCGTCGCCATTTGCCTGCGCCAGCGCCAGCGACTCGCGCAGCAGCGACCAGCCACGCGTGCAATCGCCGGTGTAATAATGCGACAAGCCGAGGCGGTAGCGGCAAGACAGATCGTAGACGCCATCATCATGGACCAGACATGCCGCGAATGCCGCGCGCGACTCATTGAACTGCCGTTCTCGATAATGCAGCAGCCCCAGCTGGAATTGGGCGGCGGCGTCGGCGGGGTTGTTGTCGACCGAGTCTTTGCAAAAGCCCAGAGCGCGGGCGAATTCACCCACCTTGCGATAAGCCAGGCACAGCCGCAGCAGCCCGCGGGCGTTGCGCGGGTCGATAGACAAGACGCGGTTGTAGAGGTCGATGGCGCTGCTGTTTTCATCGCGCGCCAGGTACAAGCCAGCCAGCTCCAAATGGGTCGGCAGATACGTCGGGCGCAGTTCGATGGCGCGCTGCAAGTGGTTGATGGCGTCGTTGTGCGAGCCCACCGACTGCAAGGCATAGGCATAGGCGCGGAGCAGATCCGCATCATCAGGGTCGACCGACAAGCCGCGTTCGCCCGTTTCCAGCGCTTCCGTCCAACGATCCGTATCGACATAGGCGCGGGTCAATGCGGCGTGGAGAGGCGTATAGCGCGGGTTGAGCTCCAAGCCCGACAAGGCGATCGGGATAGCCGAGGCCGATTGCCCCTGCCAGGTCAATGCGGCGGCTTGCAGGGCGAAACCCCGCTCATCGCGAGCATCCAAATCGGTGATGGCCACGCCCAGCTCCAGCGCTTCGGCATAGCGCTCGAGCTCGATCAACAGCCGGCCATGCGCATACAGATACGCGATGCTGCGCGGGCGCTCGGCGACTGCCAGCGCCAATTCAGCTTCGGCAGCCAGCAAGTCGTTGGCGGCGACCAACTGCGCGGCGCGGGCGGCTCGTTGGCTGGGGCGTGGCGTGGGCGTGGGCGGCGGCGCGCCCAGGCTGGTGACAGTGGCAGCCAGCTGATCCCACTGCCAGACGAGCGCCGCAACCAACAAGCCCAGCAGCATGGCGAAAACGATCAGATTGCGGATGCGGCGGCGCTTGGGCTGGCGGAAGAAGGGCTGCGTGTAGTCACGCTTAATCTGCATGCCCTAGATGCCTCCGATGGGCGTAGGCGGGATAGGCGTCGGCGGGATGGCGGTGGGCAGCAGCACAGTTTCATAGCCCGGGCAATTGGCGCGGATGCCGCTCAAGCCCTCGTTGATGATGGCGATGATGCCTGGCTGGCGCGTGAGTTGCAGCGCCTCTTGCAGCACCCGCCACGCCGTATCGCATTGATCGAGAAAGTAATAGGCCAAGCCGCGAATGTAATAGCATTCGACCGCGGTCGACCCCAGCTCGACGCAGCGCTCAAGCGAGTCCAGCGCGCTTTCATAGTTGCGGCGGTTGTATTGCAGCTGCCCGAGATACTGCCAGGCTGGCGCATATGTGTCGTCGATTTCGGTGGCGGTTTCGCAATAGCGGCTGCCTTCGAGAAATTCGCCAACTTCGGCATACGTCTGGCAAATGCGCAGGTAGGCTTTGGCGTTGTCTGGCTCAAGCTCCAAGATGCGCCGGTAGATGCCCACCGCCATCTCCTGATAATTCTGCTGGCGATATTGGCCCGCCAGCTCGAAGTAGGGTGCGGTCAGGTTGGGGTTGATCGCCACAGCCTGTTCCAGCGCGGCGATTGCTTCGCTGCTGCGCCCGGTGTAGATCAGCGGGATCGAAAACGCGCGGTGAGCGAAGGGATCGAGCGGGTCGAGCTGGGTGGCGCGCAAGCCGCGTTGATAGGCTTCCGCATAGCGGCCGATATTGGTGTAGGCAACAGCCAGCGCGGCATGCAAAGGCGCAAAGTCGGCATCGCGCTCCAAGCCCGAAACAGCCACCGGGATAGCGCTGCCGGGGTCAGACCAGATCAGAGAGCGCGCTTTCAAGGCATAGCCGCGCGGGTCATCCGGATCAGCGGCAATCGCCCGGTCGCCCAGCTCGCGCGCCAGTTCGTATTGATCGGCTTCGATCAGCACGCGCCCATATTCGTAGAGATACGCCACGTCATTGGGCCGCTGGCTGATGGCCAGTTCAAAGTCTGCCAGCGCCAGTTCAATATCGCCCTCGTTGTACAGCGCGAGGCCCTGCTCGGCATGCTGGCTGGGGAAAAGCGTCGGCGTCGGCGCCCAGCCCAAAAAAGACAGCGCCGCGCCCTGCATCTCGTCATAGTAGAAAAAAGTGAGCGCCAGCAACGTGACGCAGATGCCCAGGATCGTCCCGGCGAAGAGCGCCAGCGGAGCGCCCGTCAAGCCGCGCCGCCGATTGAAAAAGAGCCGCTTTTTGCTGCGGTCGATCCTGCGATAATAAGCCATTGAGATAGTGTAGCACGCCTGTGTATAAAATCGGCTATACTCGCGCGCGGGAGCGACCGGCCATGCGGCGAATTGGCTTAATCGGCGGCTTGAGTTGGGAATCAAGCGCCGAATACTATCGCATCATCAACCAGGCAGCGCAACGGCGGCTGGGCGGTTTGCATTCAGCCAACTGCGTCATGCTGTCCTTCGATTTCGCCGAGATCGAGGCTTTGCAGGCGGCGGGCGACTGGGCGGCGGCAACCCAGCGCATGGCGTTGGCAGCGCGACAGTTGGCCGAGGCGGGAGCGGGCTGCATCGTCATTTGCAGCAACACGATGCATCAGATGGCCGACGCCGTGCAAGCAGCCGCAGAGTTGCCGCTCGTCCATATCGCCGATGCCACAGCCCAGCCAATTTTGCAGGCGGGATTGCAGACAGTCGGGTTGCTGGGCACGCGCTTTACCATGCAGCAACATTTCTATCGCGGGCGCCTTGGCGAGCGGCATGGCTTGAACGTGCTCATCCCAGACGAAGCCAGCTGCGCAGCCGTGCACGACATCATCTACAACGAGCTGGTGCGCGGCGAGGTCCGCGCTGAGTCGCGCCGCGAATATCAGCGCGTTATCGAGCAACTGGCAGCGGCTGGCGCGCAGGCAGTTATCCTGGGCTGCACTGAGATCAGCCTATTGATCAAACCGGCCGACTCGGCGCTGCCCACCTACGACAGCACAGAGCTGCACGCTCTGGCGGCGCTGGACTGGGCGCTGGCCTAGCGTTTGATTTTGCCGGGCGCTGCTGGTAGAGTCGCCAGGCGAGAGTCACAGCGGCATCGAGGAATTTAACAATGGCGGAACATGCCAAACCAGCGCGAGACCTGCCACGAGACGCAGACAACGCGCGCAGTCCGAAAAAAATCACGCTGGCTGATAAAGTTGATATCCAATTTATGCCCGAACCAGGTGAACGCGCCATGTCGATGGCAGGCTTCAACCCGCGCTATCGTGATTTCGTGGACTATATCATCGGCATCACGCACGAAATCTGGGAAGAAAAAGGCATCGGCAAGCTCTATAACTACTATGCCAACACGATTCATCTTCATACAGCAAACGGCACGATTTATGGCCGCGGAGCCGTCTTTGCCAGCAGCATCGAAGCCATGGCGGCCTACCCCGACCGGCGCTTGTATGGCCATGAGGTGATCTGGGGCGGCGATGACCAGACAGGGCTGTATTCCTCGCATCGATTGATGCACGAAGGCACCAACCGCGGCTGGTCGAATTATGGGCCGCCCACCGGCAAGCGCGTCAGCTATCTCGCTATCGCTGATTGTCTTTGCAAGCGCAACATGGTCGTCGAAGAATGGGTCGTGCGCGATGAACTCAGCAAGGTGCTGCAGCTGGGTTTGGAACCAGTCGCCACAGCCAAAGAGATGGCGGCTCGCCAACGGGATACGAATGGGTTTGCAGAGCGAGTCGCTGGCGATATCCAGCGCGGCATTGGCCAGCTGCCACCCGCCGAGTGGGTCTCTCGGCCTGGCGAAGCATTCGACCCCGAAGATTTCATCGGGCAGATGTTTCACGAAATCTGGAATTGGCGCTTGCTGAACAAGGCGCGCGAGTTTTATCACGAAAACTTCGCCTTTGTGGGCCCCACGGGGCGCTCCTTCTTGGGCATCGATGACTTTCACAACTATGTGCTGTCGCTGCTTTCGCCCTTCCCCGATCTCGCCATCAGCGCCGACCACTTTTGTCATGTTGGCGATGTGGATGCGGGCTGGCGGGTTGCGACGCGCTGGACTCTGCGCGGCACGCACACGGGCTATGGACGCTATGGCGAGCCAACCGGCCAGCCAGTGCGCCTGCTGGGCATCACCCATCATTTGATCCAGGATGGGCTGATCGCCAAGGAGTGGACAGTCTTTGACGAATTCGCCCTGTTGATGCAGCTCCATGGCTAAGGCTGATGCCGCAGAAAGGCATCTATAGTTGACTCAGTCTCCAGACAAGTATTTCATCGATTCGTTTCGCTACAGCCCGATCGACCAGGCGCGCAACATCGCCAACAAGCGGCGCGTTATCGCCATCCAGCAGGCGCTGGCCGAGCAGCCGGTCGAAAGCCTGGAAGAAGTCGCGCGAGACGGGTATGCCGTCGATGCCGCGCTGCATGTTACGCACCCCATCAACGAGCTGCGTGGCGCCGCCGCGGGTCTGTCGGCTCTGTGGCTGCCCTTGCGAAAAGCGCTGCCCGACATGGAGCGGCGCGATGTTTTTGTAGCCGGCGGACACTATCGCGATGGCGACTGGGTGGCTTGCATGGGCGAATATCTGGGCACATTCGCCGATGACTGGCTGGGAATCCCGTCTACGCGCGGCGTCGCCCAGCTGCGGTACTGCGAGGCGCACAACCTGCGCAACGACAAAATCACAGCGAGCTATATCTTTTTGGATGCGCTGGATTTGATGCGGCAGGCTGGCTACTTCCCGATCGCGCCCAGCCTAGGACGAGAAATGGCTTGGCTGCCGCCGCGCACACTGAACGGCATTGTCCTTTCGCCGCAAGACGAAGCCCGTTCGCGCAGGACGATCGAAACAATTTTGCGCATGCACGCGGCGCTGGGCTATTACAGTGGCGAGCCGCCGACCCGCTCCGTCCTCGATGAAATGGAACAGGCGAAACACTGGCATCGCAATTTCATGTGGTACGGACCCGCCGGCATCGGCACGACGCGCGGCTTGCGCGGCTTTGAAGAGGATCACCAGATTCCTTTTCTGGTGGCTTTCCCCGACCGCGCGGGCAGCGAGCAGGGGCACTTCATCCGCATCGGCGATGGGTATTTCGCGGTTACAGGCGGCTGGGGCTATCTGCGGGCGACACACACCGGCGGCGGGCTTTTTGGCATGCCAGCGACAGGCAAACGAATCCACATGCGCGTCATGGACTTTTATCGCTGCGACGACAAAACCATCGTCGAGAACTGGGTGCCCATTGATGTGCCGCATATCTTGCTGCAGATGGGCGTGGATGTCTTCGGGCGCATGCGGCATCAGTTTCGAAATCGCAAGGCCTTGTCGGCTGGCGAGTGGCTGGTCGGCAACTGAGCGGCGAAGGAGACGGGATGAGCGAGGCAACGCACAACGCAAACAAACAGCGAATCGGCGGATTGCGCGCCGCTCTCTATGATATTGACGCGGCGGCATTTCGCAGACATCTGGCTGAGTTCTTCGCGGTCGACTGCGCTGTGCATTTGGCGAATCCACTGGAGAACATGACCGGGCCCGCCCAGCTCTATGCAGAAGCGTACGCGCCCTTGCTGCATGCGGTGCCCGATTTAGAGCGGCGCGATTTCATCGTCATGGCCGGCGAAAGCAACGGGCAAAACTGGGTTGGCTGCTGTGGGCACTATATGGGCGTCTTCGAGCGCGCCTGGCTGGGCATCCCGCCGACACAGCACCTGATGGCGATGCGCTATCACGAATTCTTCCGCCTGGAAGCAGGTCATATTGTCGAGATGCAAGCGCTGTGGGATATCCCGCAGGTGATGATGCAAGCGGGCGCCTGGGCGATGTCGCCGAGCCTGGCGGTGGAATGGGTTGTGCCCGGGCCTGCTACCGAAGATGGCATCATCAGCAGCCCCTACAACGCAGCGCAGTCAGCAGCCAGCCTGGAGTTGGTGCGCGACATGCTCATCGGCTTGAAGCGCAACGAAGAAAGCGTGGCCGCCATGCAGTTGGACAAGTACTGGCATCCGCAGATGATGTGGTATGGCCCAGCGGGCATCGGCTCGATGCGGCGCATCAGCGGCTTCCGCAACTGGCATCAGATACCTTTTCTGAACGCCATGCCCGACCGCGACACCTTCTTGGACAAGGGGAACCGAGCATTTTTTGGCGATGCGGACTATGTCGGCTTTACCGCCTTCCCGGGCATGCAAATGACTGTCAGCGGCGATGGCTGGCTGGGCATCGCGGCATCAAGCCAGGCGATCACCATGCGCAGCCTCGACTTCTGGCGCTGCGAAAACGGGCTGATCCGCGAAAACTGGGTGCTGGTCGACTTGCTGGATGTATATGCCCAGCTAGGGGTCAATGTCTTCGACCGCATGCGCGAGCTGACAGTGGCGCGGCATGACCAGATCGCGGTATAGCGGCTAGGCTGGCAGCTGCGCCGCGGAGATTTCGGCGAGTCGCGGGTTCGCCTGGTCGCGCGCCGAAAGCTTTGGCGCTGTCAAACCCCAGTCGATATTGACCTGTGGGTCGTCCCAGGCGACGCCAAACTCGTCCGCGCCATCATAATAGTTGTTGACAATATAAAGCAGCGTGCAGTCGGTGTGAGCGGCGAACCCGTGCGCGACGCCGACCGGGATGAAGACGCCCAACTGGTTTTCGCCGCCCAGGTCGATCACAGCCGACTGCAAATAAGTCGGCGAGCTGCGCCGCAGATCAAACAACCCAACGCGGATGCGCCCGCTGGTTACGCACCAGTAATCGACTTGCTTAAAATGATAATGCAGACCACGCAAGACGCCGGCTCTGCTGTCGCTGCGGTTGCTTTGCATGCGCGCCCAGCTGACCTGGGGAAACCACTCGCTGCGAAAGGTTTCCATAAACCGTCCGCGCGCATCGCTGAAGGCCGCGAATGGCACCGTCAGCAGATCTCGAATGATTGGGTGAGGGCGAGCAGGATTGCGCAGCATAACAGAGCCACAAGCACTTGACCGCAGCAGAGTAACACAGGTTGCCGGCAAAGCGCAAGCTGCCCATCCCCAAAAAATGCCGCTTAGAACATTTGACATAAAACAGATGTTCCTGTATACTGAGGGCGCATAGTTAAGACAAGGGTGAAGCGAATGAAAGAATTTCACCGGCTATCGGCGCGGCAGCAGCACATGTTGCGCTTCATGACGGCATTTGTGCGCGAGAATGGCTATCCGCCCAGCATCCGCGAGATTGGCGATGAATGCCTTATTGGCTCGACATCGGTGGTCAATTACAACCTGAACAAGCTGGTCGAGGCCGGGTACATCCAGCGGTCGGACAGGGTGTCGCGCGGTTTGCGCATTGTGGGCGACATTCCGGGTATGCAAGCGGAAACCAAACCGCCGCTGCAAGTCGCGCTGGTCGGGCGCATTGCCGCTGGCGAGCCGATTTCGCTGCCCGACGATATCGCCCATCACATCGACGAGGACGATTACATCAATGTGCCGCCGGCGCTGCTGGGCAAGTATGACGCGAGCGAGGTCTTCGCGCTGGCGGTGCGCGGCGATTCCATGATCGACGCCATGATCCAAAATGGCGACATCGTCATCCTGCGCCGGCAAAACACCGCCGAGAATGGCGACATGGTGGCGGCTTGGCTGAAAGAAGACAGTGAAACCACGTTGAAGCGCTTTTATCGCCGCGGCGACATGATTGAGCTGCAACCCGCCAACCCAGCCTATCAGCCATTGCAGGTCGTGCCCGAAAATTGCGAGATTAAGGGCAAGGTGCTTTCGGTGATGCGCGCCTACGCCTAGCGCGAGCCGATTCCCAATTCACGTTCGGCGCTCTGGCACAACGTGGCTCCGCCAGCCGCCAGCCACTGCTCATAGGTATCGCTCGTTGCGGCGCGGGCTGTGGCGGCGCTGTAGATGCCGACTCCCCAGCGATAATAAGCCTGCGTTTCTCTTGGCCAATGTTCACGAGCCTGGCTGATGACAGATGGTCCGCCATTGTAACAAGCCAGCGCCAAGCCGATCACCCCGCCCGAAGCCTCCATACAATAATTCAAATAGTCGCCGCCGCGCCGCGCATTGGTATCGGGCTGCAGCATGTCATCATTTTCGGCGAAGTGAAATGGCATCACCTGAAACAAGCCCCTTGCGCCAGCGCTGCTGACCACGCGGGGATGCCCGCAAGACTCGATCTGCATCACAGTCGCCAGCAAGTACGCGTCGACATCCGCGCGCGCCGCCCATTCGCCGATCTCGTCTGTCCAGCGCCGCACCGAGGGCGCAAAGAAACCCGCCAGCTCGAACCCGTTCTGCCCAGGCCGCAATCGCAACGCGAAACTCGCCGCGTCATCCCAAAATGGCGTCGAAGCCAGCAGCAGCGCCAGCGCGACCGGCAACCACAGCGGCACATAATAGACCTCGCCTCGCTTGATGACGCGCCACCCGCCCCGCATCTGCGCAACGACCAAACGCAGCAAGCGGAGACTTGCCGACGCGCCGCGCCACGCTCGCTGCCGCCAGCCCCGCGCCGCGAGCTTGCTTGCGCCCTGTGTCTGCAAGGTCACTTGGCCATTTGCCTCGTTCGCTGGACATTTTTGTGGACTCGATGGTAACACAGACAATCGGGAGTGGCCAGTTGCGTGGATATGGCAACCAAGCCCCCCATCCCCAGCCCCCAGAACGAGCGAAGGGGAGTTTTCCCTGCGCTCTCGCAGCATGGCAGCCCCTTCCGCATTTTGGGGGAGGGGTTTGGGGTGGGGGCAAAGCAACGCGCATCCACAAAAATCGCCAATCCCGCGTCGACTACTGTCTGTGCCGCGCGCGTTTTTGCGATTACAATGTTCTTTTGGAAGCGGGTAATGACCCAGACAGCCAAGGCATGAGTCAGCTCTCATTTCGCAAGCGATTGCAGACCGGCGCGCCTGTCCTCGCGGATGGCGCGATGGGCACGATGCTGCACGCCTATGCCCACACGCGCGCCGATGCCTGCTTTGACGCCATGAACCTGGACGCGCCAGATGTCGTGCGCAGCATCCACCAAGCCTATCTGGAAGCGGGCGCGGAGCTCATCGCCACCAATACATTTGGTGCCAACCAGTTCAAATTGGCGAGCGCTGGCAGAGCCGACAAGCTGGCGCAGATCAACCGCGCCGGTGCGCAATTGGCGCGAGATGCCATCGCGCAGAGCGGTGCCGCCGCCTATGTCGCTGGCTCGGTGGGGCCGCTGGGCGTGGGCATCGCGCCATTTGGGGCGGTCTCGCAAGCAGAAGCGCGTGAAGCCTATGCGCTGCAGCTGGCGGCGCTGCTGGAAGCGGGCGTCGACTTGATCCAGTTCGAGACCTTCCGCGAGCACAAAGAGCTGCTGCTGGCTGTGGCGGTGCTGCGTGATATGTCGCCCACGTTGCCGATTATCGCCCAAGCCACCTTTTATCATGAGAATCTGAGTTATGCGGGCTATCCGCCAGCGCGCGTCGCCAACGACCTGGGACGGGCTGGCGTGGATATCATTGGCGTCAACTGTGGCAGCGGTCCCGCCGGGATCACCGAAGCGCTGCGGCAGATGCGCTTTGCCATGCCCGATGCTGTTTTCTCTTGCATGCCCAACGCCGGCTTTCCCGAGGTGGTGGGCGGCCGCATTCTCTATCCAGCCAGCGCCGATTACTTCGCCGAGTTCGCTGCTAGCGCAGTCGGATTGGGCGCGTTGGTGGTGGGTGGCTGCTGCGGCACTTTGCCCGAGCATATCGCCGCCATGCGCGCTGTGTTGGATGCGCCGCCCCGCGCTACGACCGCCCTGCATATCGTTGAAGTCGTGGACGAAGCTGAATCGCAAGAGCCCGAAGCCCCAACCGAGCTGGCTGAACGACTGGCGGCTGGTCTCTTTACCACCACGATCGAAATGGCGCCGCCGCGCAGTTATCGCACCGAGCCGCTGCTGCAAGCCGCGCGACGCCTGCGGGCAGCTGGAGCCGACCTCATCAATGTGGCTGATACACCGGCTGCGCGCATGAAAATGAGCGCCTGGGCGGTCGCGCATTTGCTGCAAACGCAGATCGGCATTGAAACTGTCCTGCACTTCCCCACGCGCGGACGCAATATGCTGCGCGTCCAGGGCGACTTGCTGGCTTCGCACGCGCTGGGTTTGCGCAATCTCTTCGTCGTTTTGGGCGACCCCACGCGCATCGGCGACTTCCCCGATGCCAGTGATCTCAACGACATCGCGCCATCACGGCTCATCCAAGTCATCAAGCAGGGCATGAATCACGGCATGGATATGGCCGGCAACAGCATCGGCAAGCCCAGCAGCTTCACGGTCGGCTGCGCGCTGAATATGGGCGCGGATGATATCGACCGCGAGATACGGATTCTGCGCAAAAAGCTGCAAGCTGGCGCAGATTTCGCGCTGGGGCAAGCGGTCTTCGATCCCCAGCGGATACATCGCTTTCGCCAGCGCTATATTGAGCTCTGCGGAGAACCGTTGGCGCTGCCCGTGCTGATGGCGGTGATGCCGCTGCGCAGCCTGCGACAAGCGCGCTATCTGCACAACGAAGTGCCTGGCATCAGCATTCCCACCGACATCATGACACGCTTGGCCGCGGCCGGCGAGGCGGCGCCGCGCGCAGGCTTGCAGATCGTGCAGGAACTGCTGGCGGCGATGGCGGGCTTGGTGCAAGGTGCCTACATCATCCCGTCCGGCGACTATGATTTGGCGGCAGAAGTGGTGGCGCACATCCGAGAGCGGGGAGACACTCCATGATGCAGACCGGCGCGATGCCCGGCATTGGCGCGATCAACCTGAATGTAGCGGTGATTGACAGCGACTTCTATGCTCGCCATGCCATCAATGCCTACCTGGCTTGGGATCGGCGCACGCGCGTGGTAGGCAAGTTCGCGCAGCTGGGCGATTTTCACGATGCGCTGCGGTCGGGCGCGTTCAAGGCGCAGCCCAATGTGGTGATTATAGACGCCAGCGACAGCGCGACCGCCGAGCATCTGCGCGAGGCAATCGAGAAGCTGCATGCCGCGGTCGCCTCGCTTCACATTGTTTGCCTAGCGCCATTCGTGGACGCGGATTGCCTGCTGGCGGCAGCAGACAGCGGCGCAAAAGCCTACCTGCTGAAAGCCGACACGCGCATTCATATCGCCTGGGCGCTCTGTCATGTGGCGCTGCTGACAGACGACGGCTTCCTTATCAGCGCGGGACTGGCCGACGCAGCCGCCGAGCTGCGACACTCACGCTTGCAGAGGGCGCGCTTCTTGGCGCAGCCACGCCCCTACAGGAATATGACGCCGCGCATCCGCCAGGCGATCGAGTTGTATGCGGTGGAAGGCATGCCACAGAAGCTGGTCGCGCACGAAATGGACATCGAAGTCGAAACCGTGCGCGACTATATCCGGCAAGCCTATGACATCCTTGATGAACTTCACCCAGACGACACGGCATATCCGCTGGATATGCACCGCCAAGAGATCGCTTTTATGCGCATCACCGCGCTGACCCTGCCCGACAAATCCTGACAGGCTGGGCTATCGCGGAAGCTGCGGCGGCAGCTTCATTGATCATCCTGCTCCGGGCGCAAGACCGTGGGCGCGGCGCTTGCGCATTTCTGCCATCACCTGCGTTCGCGTCAGCAGCACCGACTGGTCGCCTTCGTTTTCGAGCGCGTCTGGCACGGCTGCATGCCCCGCTTCCAGATAGGCGACGATCGCCTCGCTGAACGACTTGACGGGCGCTTCTTCGCCATATTGATGGCAGAGCTCCAGCAGAACATTCATCAGCCACAAGAAGAGGTCGCCTTCTGTTCGCTGTTTCTTGCGGCTCTTGATGAGCCTCAACACATCGTATTTGCGGATCAAGTCAATCGCCGGCTTGTAGACATTGCGATACCAGTCGGCGATCGCTTCTTCGGTGGTCAGAGCGCGTCCCCACAGATTCTCCAGGGCTCGTTCGTGCAAGAAGATATGCCCCATCAGCTCGTGATAACGGGCAGGCGCTGTCAGTTCGATCGACTCATGTTCGGGCACAGCGCGCGCCAAGCCGGTTTCATCGAGAAAGTTGGCATAGGCTTGAGCCGCCGCCAGTTGCCGCACGGTCATGCCCGGGCGCAGCGGCACAGTGGTCGGCAGCGCGACTACATGCGCCTGGATGGTCTTCGCGCCCAGCTGCCGCGCGACCGAGACACGGTGGTTGCCATCGCGCACGAAAAAGACATCGCCCACCTTGTACAGATCAATCGGCGGTGGGCCTGCCTGGCCGTTGGCGAGGGCGTATACACGGCTCCAACGCTCTTTTAAGGCGCTGTTTTTGGGCAGGAAGGTCGCTGTGAAGTCTTTGTAACGCCCCACACTGCCGACGATATTCTCGAGCGGAATATCATGCAGGCCTTCGTAATGCTCTTCGTGCAGGCGCAGGCGGCTGCGCACTTCGTCAAAGCTCAGCAGCGCGCTGTGCCGCCCCGTCAAGTGGTTCAGCATCTCTTGCCAAAACACTCGATTTTGGATAGCTTGGAACTTGTGGATGCCTTCTTTGTAGAAGGTGAAGAAATTGGTTTCTTCCGACATCGGCGGTCACTTTGTCCTTGTGTTTGCCAGCAAAGTCCGTCAAACAATACGCAATCAATAGGCTTGCAGGCACAAACAAACAAGACGCGGCAAACCGCCAAGAACTTCCTGCTATCGAACCGAAGCTGTGTTAGAAACGCATAAAATTGTGGTTAAGAGAGGCGCGATGGACGACTCGACTGCCCAGCGGCTGAACACGCTCAACCAGGCTTTTTATCGCCAGACAGCGCGCGACTTTGACACGACTCGCCAAGCCCCTTGGTCGGGCTGGGATCGGTTGCTGCGCTCTGTTCAGCTGCCTGTCGAGTCGGCGCTGGATATCGGCTGTGGCAACGGACGCTTTGGGCGGTTCCTAGCGGCTCGCCAAGCGCGCGAGCTTGACTATTGCGGCATCGACAACAACGCCGATCTGCTGACGTATGCGAGCGCGCAGCTGCAAAGTTATCCACATGTCCGCGCCAACTTGCTGCCTCGCGACATTCTCATGCAGCCCTGGCCGCAATGCAGCGTCCGGCTCGTGGCGCTGTTTGGCTTGCTGCATCATGTGCCAGGGCTGGAAAGACGCCAAAACCTGCTGCGGACAGCGGCGGCTTGTGTGCTGCCCGGTGGCTGGCTGGCTTTCACCGCCTGGCGATTTCTGGACAGCGCGCGTTTGCAAAGGCGCATCGTGCCCTGGAGCGCCGAGTTTGTGGTGGAAGCGGGCGATTACCTGCTCGACTGGCGGCGTGGCTCGCGGGCGATCCGCTATTGCCATCACATCGACGACGCGGAACACGACTGTTTGATCGCAGCGACGGGCTTGCCGGTTGTGGATGATTACCGTGAGGATGGCGGGCTGAATCGCTACACAATCTTGCGGCGCGATCCAGCCGCGTAAAAGCCCCCCCCAGCCAAGCGAGAGGGCTTCGCTGTGGCAACTGGCTAGCACCTGCCCTTCTGCAAGATGTAGGGCGCGGCAGCCGAGCGGTTGTCGTTTTCATTCGTCTCGGCGACGCGGTTGTCATAGTCGACATAGAAGTTGATATGGTGCAATTCGCTGTGATACACCTTGGGCGTAATGCGCGCCTCGGACACAGCCGATTGACCTGGATCCAACTGTCGGAATGGCGTATAGGTCACCTCGCGCCCAGCGCCATCATGCCGCGAGTCGACGATCTCGATCAAACCACCGCCAGAGCGGGCAGTGCCGATATTCTTCACGCGTACGCTGACCGAGTAGGTCTGATTGCAGGTAGCGGGATGCGGATTGATGACCGGTCCGCCCTCGATGATCAAATTGGGGCCAGTCGCTGGCGGGGGTGGCGCAGTCGGCTGCGGAATAGCTGTCGGGATAGGCGTTGGCGGCAGAGGCGGCGGCTGGATGGCGGCCACATTGATGGTTTCGCCCACCACATCCACGATGAAGGGCGCGATAAAACCGCTGCGTCCGCTGGGCAGCTCGATGTACCACCAGCCCGTATTCCAGGTGCTCACGCCGCGGATAGGCGCTGTATCGCCTTCCAACAGCGCGCCTATTCTGGGGTAGGCAGTCGAATCGCCACTGCGCACATTGGCACCGGGCACTGTGACCACAACATACGGACCTGCATATTGAGGCGTGTCGTCAACTGGCTCGGATGTCATGTCGTCGGTTGATTCTTCAGATGCATCGTCGGCAGCCGCATCATCCGCCATCTCATCAGTCGCGTCCTCGGCCATGTCGTCAGCGCTGGCATCTGACATAGAAGCGTCCGCGTCTTCAGACATCATGTCCATGGCGAATTCGGGCGAATTGTTCTGGATGCGGATGGGGCTGACGCGCGCCACGGATTGCGCGCCCTCGCCCAAGTTGATGATCAGCTGCAGTTCGTACAAGCCATCGGGCAGCGACGCCGTGTTCCATGTGCCCAGCACATCGTCAGTCACAGCGGCGATGCGCGGCAACGTCGCCGGGAACCACTGTGGCTCTTCGCCCTCCATATCCATCATGCCCAAATCAAGCGCGCGGAATTCGATGTACAGGTTGCGCAGATCCGGCAAGTTGGCGGTACCGCGGATATCGACGCTGTCGCTAACGACATAAACTGGCGGAGGGAAACTGATATTTGCCAGCGGGTCCATCGCGTCGGCGTCGGCAGGCTCGATAAGCGGACGGCTGTCTTGTGCGCCCGCAGCAGGGACGAGCAGCAACAATGCTGCCAAGATACAAATGAGTGGTCGAAATCGCATTGTCAGGCTTCCTCCTGAAATTCAAGCGCGGGCAGAATTCTGTCGTTACATTTTTTCATATACACTAGCATACTCTGCTTGGCGCAGATGCGCAATGCGCGACCCGCCCAGGCTGGCGCGAGAGTGATGCGCGGCGCTGGGCGATTTCTTGCAGCTTGAGGCTGTATTTGCTTGCGCGCTTGCGCTAGCCTGCGGTTTGATTGCGAAGGTGGCAGCTGACCCATGACAAAACGCGCGATCGTCTCTATCCGCGACCTGCACAAAAACTATGGCGAAGGCGCTCGTTCGCGCCGTATCATGGCCGGCGTCAACTTTGATATCTACGCCGGCGAATTCTTTGTGCTGCTGGGCACCAGCGGCAGTGGCAAAAGCACCCTGCTCAACCTGCTAAGCGCCATCGACAGCCCCACGCGCGGGCAAATCCGCATTGGCAATACCGACATCACCGCGCTGAATGATTTGCAGCAGACTCGCTTTCGCCGCGACCATATCGGCATCGTCTTTCAGTTTTTTAACCTTATCCCCACCTTGACAGCGCTGGAAAATATCACCCTCCCACAAGAATTGGGGGGCGCGGCGCGCGGCAAGATCGAGACAAGAGCGCGCGAATTGCTGGCGGAAGTCGGCTTGGCAGAGCGCGCTGACGACTATCCGGACAACCTCAGCGGCGGCGAACAGCAGCGGGTGGCTATCTGTCGCGCCCTGCTGCACGAGCCCCAAATCGTGCTGGCTGATGAACCCACCGGCAACCTGGACGAAGACACGGGCCGCGCCGTGATCCAACTGCTGCTGCGCCTGACTCGCGATGCCGGCAAGACGTTGATCATGGCGACGCACAGCGCCGAAATCGTCCCGCTGGCGCACCGTGTCTGCCGCATCGCTGATGGACAGCTGCATATCGAAACGATTGCGCCGCCTGCAAGCGCCAACCGGTCGGCTGTGAAAATTTCCAATAACGCGCTAGAATAGAAAAAATGGCTTGTCTGCAAGCGTGCATTGTCTCAAAACGAAAGGCAGTGGCAGATGGATGATCCGGCAAAGACAATCAGGGTAAAAGCCATCTTGGGCGAATTGCGCGATGTCAACAAGACGCGCCGCCGCAGCGCTGTCATGAAGCTGGGTATGATCGGTGGCGAACAAGCCCTGCGTACCCTCATGCGCCTGGTCGAGAACCAGCAAGAAGACCTGATCGTGCGTGGACGCGCCGCTCTGATGCTGGGCAAACTCAAAGACGAACGCGCTGTGCCGCACCTCATCCGCGCTCTGAAGGCGCCCGGTTTTCTCACTCCTTATCATGCCGCCCAGGCTTTAGGCAAAATCGGCGATCCGCGCGCGATCACAGCGCTGGAGAGCCTGGCCGCCGATAGCCGCGATAAAACGCGCCGCGCCGCGCTCGAAGCCTTGCGTCAGCTGGGACACGAGTCCGAATACGCCACCTATGGCAATGAGCATCCGCCCATCTGAATAGGCTGCTGCGCGCTAATCAGAGCTGGCAGTTGTTCCACCGCGCCGATGCGCCGAAGACCACTGCAATCATTCATTGCAGGTCACAATTTTGACCATCAGCCGCTGGACTGGCTGTCGGCTCCTGGTTGCGAATCACAAGCCTGTGTCGCGCGCTCGCGCTTGGCTGTCAGCGAATCGGGGCGGACTGTCCAGCGCAGCGGCTGCAAGTCCAGAGCAGCGGCATATTGCGTTTGCGCCGCGCAGGCATCGCTGGGCAACAGCCAGTCGCCATACGCAGCCAGCGCCGCTTGCAATTCGCCGACCATGTCGAAGGTCATCAGCCGCGGCGTTTGAAAGTCATAAACGATGCGCCGCATCAGTCGCACGGCTTCGGACGGATTGCTGCCGACGAAGAGCCGGGCATTCTGCAGCATTAGCGCCACTTCGCGCAGGAATGCCAGCTCGCCGATATTGCCGACCAGCTCGGCGCGCTCGCTGAGCACGACAGCTTCTGACAACTTTCCGCTTTCAAAGAGCAAGCGCGCCTGCGTTGTCAACGCCTGCAAGATCAATTCGCGGGTCAGCTCGCGCTGATAGCTGGGGTCGAGGCTGATGATGGCGTCAAGCGTATCAATGGCTGCGTAATAATCGCTCGCCGCCAGCGCTTGCTGCGCTTCTGCCAGCAAGGCGTCCAGGTCGTAGGCGCTGTTGGGGATCATAGTGGGCATGGCCGGCGCGACTTGGGTTGGCAGCGCAGTCGCTGTGGGCAGCCGCTCGGCGATGGTGGGCGTGGGGCTGGGCAGCGATGCCAACCAGGCTTGCGTGGCCATCGGCGACCATTGCCCCAGACAGTCGGGCGGCGGCGAGAGCCTGCGCAGCGACTCGATCCTGGCTCCTGCCAGCGCCAGGTTGCCGGCGGCCAGATCGTCAGGCAGCAGGGCGCATTGCTGGCGCACCTCGGCTTCGGCGGCGCTGCTGGCATTCGCGCTCGCGATGACGGCGCCGCTGCTCCAGCCAGCGTAGGCGCTTGCCAGCGCAACCAAGCCAGCCATAAAAAAGAAGATGGCCGCGCCGACCACCCAGAGCAGGCAGCTGTTCAAGCGCGAACGGCGGCGGATTTCCGGGTTGCCCAGATTGGATTGCGGCGGATTCAACTAATCGTGCCCCAGATGAACAATCAGCGGCGATTGTAATGCAAGCGCGGTTGTATAACCAGGCAGCTTGACGCTTGCGCCCCGCCCGTGATACACTCGCGCCATGTTGAAACGCGGTGAACATACGATGACGATGTCGATGCCCAACCCTCATAGAGGCAGATATTGATGGCTGCGCCGGGCAACTGGCAGCAATTTCGCTACTCCGTCTGTCGCCGACAGGCGGTTTTTTGTATATGGAGATCAGCGCCGAGCAGGAGAAACGAGCATGTCCACAGAAACCATTCATGTATCGGTGGCTTGGCCCTACGCCAATGGCGACTTGCATATCGGCCACCTGGCTGGCTGTTATCTGCCCGCCGATATCTTCGCTCGCTATCATCGCCTGCACGGCAATGAAGTGCTGATGGTCAGCGGCTCGGACAGCCATGGCACGCCGATCACAGTCGAAGCGGAAAAACGCGGCACAACAGCGCGCGCCATCTTTGAGCATTATCACAAGCGTTATTTGCAGACGCAGCGCAAAATCGGCATCAGCTATGACCTGTTCACCCATACTGATACCGAGAATCATCATCAGATTGCGCAAGACATCTTCACGACGCTGCTGGAGCGCGGTTATCTATACAAAGAAAAACAGACCCTGCTCTACAGCAAGAGCGAAAAGCGCTTCTTGCCCGACCGCTATGTCGAAGGCACTTGCTACATTTGCAAGTATCCGCAGGCTCGCGGCGACCAATGCGATCATTGCGGCAATCTGATGGACGCGGTGCAACTGATTGACCCGCGCAGCCGCAACAACCCCGATGAAAAGCTCATCCGCCGCGAATCGGAACACTACTTTCTGGATCTGGCGCAGTTCACCGAGCAAATTCTCGACTATCTCGCCACGCATGCGCACCACTGGCGTCCCAGCGTCAGCCGCTTCAGCCAAAATTTTGTCAAGGACGGGCTGCGCGGCCGGCCCATCACCCGCGACATTGATTGGGGCGTTCGCGTGCCGCTGGATGGCTGGGAAGACAAGCGCCTGTATGTCTGGTTCGACGCGGTCATGGGCTACCTCTCGGCCAGCATCGAGTGGGCGCGGAACACGAGCCAGCCCGACGCCTGGAAAAAGTGGTGGTACAATCCGGCAGCGAAGATCTACAATTTCATCGGCAAAGACAACATCCCCTTTCACACCATCATCTGGCAGGCTGAGCTGCTGGGCATGGATGGCATCTACAACGATGATGATCCGACCTACAGCGACAGTTCATTGCAGCTGCCGTATGATGTGCCAGCCAACGAATTCATGAATATCGAGGGGCAGCAATTTTCGACCTCGCGCAACTGGGCGGTGTGGCTGCCCGACCTGCTCGAGCGCTACCAAGCCGATGCCGTGCGCTTTTATGTCGCCCGCAGCTTGCCCGAAAGGCAAGACAGCGACTTCAGCTGGGAGGGTTTCCTGGCGCGCGTCAACAACGAGCTGCTGGCGGCTTGGGGCAACCTGGTCAATCGCATGCTGGGCTTCGCATGGAAGCGCTTTGACGGGGTCGTGCCAGCGCCTAACAGCCTGGCGGCAGAGGATGAAGCCATCATCGCTCGCTGCGAAGCCGGCTTCGATTTGGTCGGCGGGCTGATCGCCGATGTGCGCCTGAAAGAAGCGCTGGAAGAGACATTGGGCTTGGCGCGGGCTGTCAATGGCTGGCTCAACGAGCGCGCACCCTGGAAGGCCATCAAGCATGACCGGGCAGATGCGGCTCGTTCGGTGTATACAGCGCTGCGCTGCATCGACAACCTGAAGATGCTCTTTGCGCCGTTCACGCCGTTCAGCTCGCAGCAGGCGCACGAGATGTTGGGCTATGACGGACAGCTCTTTGGCGAGCAGCGCATCGAGAGCTACAGCGAAGCGACGCGCGATCATCTGGCGTTGATTTATGATGGCGCTGCGGCGATGGGCAAGTGGGAGGCAAGTGAACTGCCAACCGGGCAAAAGCTGCGCAAACCCAGCCCGCTATTCACCAAACTGGACGCGGAGATCGTCGAGCAGGAGCGACAGCATCTGGGCCAGGCGCGGCAGGAGCGGGAGATTGCGCAGGCAGACTGACGACTCGCTCAGCCTCGGTATCTCTCTGCTACATTCGCTTGCCAGACCATCCACCTAGGCGCTGCCCAACGTCAATGCCGTCAGCAAGAATATCAGCCCAGCGCCCATCCGCCCCAGAATCACCGCCAGGCTGGAATCGGCGAGCACGCGCAGCAGACAAAACGCAAATGCCAAGACAGCGGGCAAGACGATGCCGTGCCAGAGCACTTGATAGGCGTCGCCCAGCGCAGTCACGAATACCAGCAGATGCAGCAGAGTCAGCAAAGCGCTTGTGATGATGATGCCCGCCCATGCGCCCAGCCGCGCCCGCAGCGCCGGCAGCAGCGCCGCCTGGAACACCAGCGATTCGGCGATTGGCTGGGCAAAGACCGCCAGCAGACCGCCCAGCGCGATTATCCCCGCTTCTGCATCGAGCAGGCCGAAAATCGTCGGCATGGGCAAGAAGCGCCCGCCCAGCAAACCGATGACCAAATCCAAGCTCAGCCCTATGGCGACTCCATAGAGCAGCGCCAGCGTCAGAGGCTGCTTGCCGCGGCGCAGTTTCAATGCCTGCCAGCTCGCGGAGCTGCTGCGGCGGCTTACCAGCACAAAAGCGCTGCACAACGCCATGCCCAGCGCCCAGCTGAGCATCAGCAATGCGGGACTTGGTTCTGCGCTGCCCAGCATCATAGAGGCCAGCGCTGGTCCCACGATGGTCAGGCACATAAACAAAGCCAGCCAAGCCAGCAAAGCGCTCGGCAGTCCCCAGGGCGGCGGCTCTTCTCGGCTGGCGAGCTTTTGACGCAGGCTCATTTCGCGGCGGTCGGCGGTCATGCGCGGAGTCTCGTTGTTGGGGTAGAGCCTGCCCGCATAGCGGTTGGCTGTCTGATGTGGCTGCCGGTCATTTGCCGCGCATCACCTGTTCATAAACGGCGAGGGTCTCTTGCGCCGTCTTTCGCCAGCTATAGCGACTGGCCAATGCCAGCCCCTGGTTGATCATCGCATCGCGCAGCGGCTGCTGGACGAGCAGGGCGATGATCGCGCCGGCCATTGTCCGCGCATTATCTACGATATAGGCGGCATCTTCCAGTATCTCCTCAAAGACGATGGCGTTGGAAGTGACCACTGGCGTGCCCGAGGCCATAGCTTCCAGCGCCATCAAACCAAAGCCCTCATAGAGGCTGGGAAAGGCAAACACATCAGCCAGCCGATACAGCGCTGGCTTGTCCGCTTCGTCAACAAAGCCGATCCAGCGCACATAGTCGTCGATTTGCAGGCGGCGGCTGTATTCGCGCAGGTCGGGATAGAGGCGGTTGTCGTAGGCTGGCTCGCGCCCGGCGATGACCAACGGAAATGTCTCGCCGTCGGCCTCGCCGACATAGGTATACGCCAGCAGCAGCATATTGATTTGCTTGCGCCAGTCGAAGCCGCCCAGATAGAGCACAAACCGTTCGGGCAGGTCGTACTTTTCGCGCACAGCTGCGTCGCCCGCCCTGCCCAGCTGCGGATGAAATCGCTCGTCCGGCGCAAGATAAGTGACGGCGATCTGCTCGTCGGCCAGGTCCAGCCGCTCTTCAATATCCAGCTTGGCGGTCTCGCTGATGGTGATGAGGCGACTGCTGCCTCGCGCCGCCGAGCTGACCAGCGAGGTATAGAGACTGGTGAAAAAACCGCTTTGATAGACCGGGTAGAGCAGCGGGATGACATCCAGCACAGTCGTCACCAGTTTGACCGGGCAAGCCAGTGGCGTCCCCCAGTAGGGCACATGGGCGATATCGGCATTCAACTGACCAGCGGCTTGGGGGAAGGCGCGCTGTTCAAAGAACACCTTGCCCGGTTTGCCGCTCCACCTGCCCGCGTTGACTGCCCGCGCGCCGCCTGGCAAATCCGCCGGCTGCTGGATGTGTGGCGGCAGCACCAGCGCCAAGTCCAGTTCGGGCGCGACCTTGCCCAGACTCGCCAGCAGATGCCGCAGGTACTGACCGCTGCCGGTGGCTGGCTGGTCCCAAAACCAGCCGTTAATCGCGATGCGCATGGCTGTTCACGACGAAACCGGTTACGCCGCGTCAAAGCATCTGCTGTTGGAAGTAGGCGATGATCTGGTCGATCGTCTCGTCCAGCGGGGTCGTCGGCTGCCAGCCGATCGCCTTGTGGATCTTGTCGATGCTGGGCACGCGCCTGCGAAAGTCTTCAAAACCCGCTTGGCTATAGGCTTGTTCGTAAGGCACCATTTGTATCGCTGAGGCGCTGTCGGCTCGGTCGCGGATGCGTCGCGCCAACTGCAAGATGCTGATTTCTTCGGTGCTGCCGATGTTGTAGAGCTCGCCAATGGCGCTGTCGGTTTCTGCCAAGCCTTGGATCGCCGCGACGACATCATAGACATTGCCGAAGCAGCGCTGCTGATTGCCATCGCCATAAACCTGGATGGGCTGGTTCGCCAGCGCCCAACGCGCAAAACGCGGCACAACCATGCCATATTGCCCGACTTGGCGTGGACCGACTGTGTTAAAGAGCCGAAACAGCGTAACCGGCAAGCCGACCTCGGCATGATAGGCAAATGCTAGAAATTCGTCAATCGCTTTGGATGCGGCATAGCTCCAGCGACTGCGCAGGGTGGGGCCGCTGAGCGTGTCGTCGTCTTCGCGGAACGGAAAATTGACGCCTTTGCCATAGACTTCGGAGGTCGACGCCAGCATCAGCCGCCGCCGATAGCGAGCCGCTGTCTGCAAGATGACTTCGGTGCCGCCGATATTGACCTCAATGGTATTGATGGGACGGTCGACGATATTGCGCACGCCCACCACCGCCGCCAGATGAAAGATAATGTCGCATTCGCTGACCAGCCGGTCAATGACATGGATGTTGCGGATATCTTCGACCGCATAACGAAAATTGGCTTGCGATTCCAGCAACTGGATATTTTCCAGCCGGCCCGTGGACAAATTGTCGATGATGGTTACCTGATAGCCCTGCCCCAGCAGGCGCTCGGCGAGGTGGCTGCCGATGAAGCCGGCGCCGCCAGTGATTAAGGCGCGGATCATGCCGATGTCCTTTCGTGTTTGCAGGATACAGTGTAAACGAGGACTCTACACGCGAACAGCCGCCACCGCTCGGCAGCCAGGCGCAATTTTTTCAAAGGCGGCACGCCAGGTAGAGCGTGGTCACTTGCTCGCGGATAGCACAGCCGCCGCAGGCTTCGTTGATCAGCCTCTTTATTTCCGCCAGCAGGTTTTTCCGCGTGGCCGGCGGCAGCGCCAGATGATCGGAGAAGGTGCCGAGCAAATCAATATAGGCAGCGGCGCTGTAGCTGAGGTTATAAGCATAGCGCTTGACATGGGCGGGTTGAAAGCAGCCGCTTTCGGTGATTGGCGCGCTGAACTCATCGGGCATCTGGTCGGGCGGGGGCGGAGTCTGCCACTTGGCGGCCAAAGCTGGCGCATGTTCGCGATAGGCGCCCTGCAAAGTCGCCATGCAGTCGCGGCTTAGCTGGCTGCTCGCGGGACGATGCCAAAACAGGGCGATGCAGCCGCCCGGTTTGAGCGCGCTGTGCGCCTTGTGAAAGCGCGTGGCGGGATCCAGCCAGTGAAAGGCAGTTGCCGCGACGAGCAGGTCATAGGCAGCCGCCGGCAACGGCATCTCGTCATAGTCGCCACTGATGATGCGCACATGGGGAAAGCGCGCCAGTTTGCCGCGAGCGAGTTCTGCCAGCCGCGCACTCAATTCGATGCAGTCGATCTGCCAGCCACGTCGCGCCAAAGACAAGGTGGCTTGCCCGCTGCCACAGCCAACTTCCAGGATGCGCGCATTTTCGTCCAGCTGCGCAAATGACAGGATGTCATCAAAGAGCGCTTTGGGATAGGCCGGCCGCGCGCGATCGTAGCGAACCGCTGCCTGGTCATAGAGCGCGCGCCTGTCCAACTGTGTCATGCGTTCAAAAGCGATTCTGCATCGACTCGGCATAGCCCGTCAGCTCGGCATAGCCATAGCCCGTCTTGTCGCCGCTGACGCCCACCGCGCCTTCCCAATAGATGATGCCGCCGGTATACAATTCTTGGTCGGCCAGCAGGGGCGCGACTGTGAGGCGAAAGCCATCATCGCCAGTCACAGCAATATCCCAGCCAGCCGGGTATTCGACATCGGTGTGGGGGCTGCGCCAGACATCCAGCGCGCGGATGGCGATGTCGCTGGCTTCGAGCTTGCGCGTGCTGCCGTCCGCATCAATGAGCAAGCCGCCGAATGCGGTTTCTAAGCCGCCGCCAGTCAAGCGAATCTGCCCGACCATCAACTCGCTGCCATCATCAAATATCAAGCCAAACCAGTCCCAGCCCTGCGCATCTCCGCCCAGCGCCGATGTGCTGAATTCGTGGTCCATCCAGCTGTGCCCGCTGACAGCGAAGCGTCGCTCGCCCAGGGTGATCTGCCCGCGCGTCTCGAGTCGGCTCAAGCTGTAATAATAACTGGCGTTGCCGATCTCGGCGCTCTTGGGGCTGAGTCCCTTGTCGCCCTGCAGAGCCGGCGCTTTGACCTGCCGCAGCGCCAGGTCGACAGCAAAATCGCCGCTGGCGGCTTGGATGCGCATGGCTGTGGCGTCGTCATTTTCGGCGCGAACGCTCCAATCTTCCAGCCACACATGAAAGCGCGGTTGGATGGCCGCGCCGGCCAGGTCGGCTGCGCCACGCGCATACCGCACATCGTGATGAAATGCTCCGCCAGCGATATCGCTCACGGTAAAATGCGCAAAATAGATCTGGTTGCTGCGGAATTCTGATTTGGCTGCGGCGGGGCTCGGCGAAAGCGCCCGGCGAAAGATCGTGAACTGGTATCCAAATCGTCTACCGGCCGCGTCGGCCAGGTTGCCCGTATAATACCACCACTCAGTTTGGAACTCAGGGTGCGCGCCATGGTCTCGCGGAAATTGCCAGTCCCAAGGTTCGATAGCTTGCGCGAACCCGCTGGTGTCAGCTGGCGGCGCATCCAACTGCGTTCGCGCGCTCACTGCGCCGCTGGTCATCGGTTCAATCAAGCTGATGCCGGCTATGACGACAAGCGCAGCCAATAGCAAGAGGACGATAACGCGCCAACGCATGAAAGACCTCCTCAACGCAAACGAAACCGAACTATAGCATAGCGGGTTTGCTTGCCATAGCGAGGCCGCGCCGCTTCGGGAGTGGTGATTTTTGTGGATACGCGCCGCTTTGCCCCCACCCCAAAAATGAGGGGGGCTACCATGCTGCGGAAGCGCAGGAAAAACTCCCCTGCCCTCGTTCTGGGGGCAAGGGCCGGGGGATGGGGGCTTGGTTGCCATATTCACGCAACTAGCCACTCTCCCGCTTCATTCGGGCGGACGAGTCGCCGCCGCGCGTCTTGGCGCTGATTATTCACAGGGGCGCAAGAGTTGCCTCTAGGCCACGCCAGCCAGGTCCAGCACAGCATGCAGCAGCACATTGCAGACGGCTTCCAGGTCGGCGGGCTCGGCGCTTTCCGATTCGTGATGGCTTATGCCGTCTTTGCAGGGCGCGAAGAGCATCGCCGTGGGCGCGCGTTTGGCGACATAGCAGGCATCGTGCCCAGCCCCCGATGTGATGCGCTGGTGCGCTATGCCCAGTCGCTCGCAAGCCCACTCGAGCTGCGCGACGCAATCGGCATCGAATGCGACCGGCTGCGTATCCGAGATCTGCGCCAGAGACAGCGTCAGCCCGCAGTTTGCCGCTGCTTCTCGACAGGCTGCTCGCAGCTCCGCATCCATAGCCGCCAGCGCCGCCGCGGATGGATGACGCAGATCGACCGTGAAGTCGACGCGGCTCGGGATGATATTGCGCGAGCCCGGCTCGACGCGTATTTGGCTGCCCACCGTGCCGCGCGCTAATGGGGCATGGTCGCCCGCGATCTTGTCCACCGCCAGCGCTACCCTCGCCATGCCCAGCAAGGCATTGCGCCGGCCAACCATAGGCGTCGAGCCAGTGTGCGAAGCAAACCCGTCCAGCGAGATGTCATACCAGCGAAACCCTTGCGCGGCATCAACCACGCCCACGGGGATGCCAGCCGATTCGAGGATAGGCCCTTGCTCGATGTGGCATTCAAAGAATGCGGAGAACTCGCGTTCGCGCGCTGGCAGCGGTCCCTCATAGCCGATGCGCCGAAGCTCGTCCAACAGCGTCGCGCCCGTATCAACCGCCCGCCGCGATTGCGCCCAATGCAGATCAAAGACGCCGCCATATACGCCTGAGGCCAGCATAGCTGGGGCAAAGCGCGCGCCTTCTTCATTCGTCCAGTTGACCACTTCCAGCGGCTTGACCGTAGCGATGCCGCGGTCGTTCAGGCTGCGCACGACTTCCAGGCCGGCCAGCACGCCAAAGACGCCATCAAAGCGCCCACCCAAAGGCTGCGTGTCCAGGTGGCTGCCCATGGCGACGGGGGCTTGCGCCTCATCGCTGCCGCTGCGCCGCGCGAACATGTCGCCCAGCTCATCAATTTGCAGCGCCAAGCCGGCCTCGGCGCACCAACTGGCGAACAGGTCGCGGGCGGTTTTGTCTTCGTCGCTCAATGTCAGGCGGTGG
Source organism: Chloroflexota bacterium (assembly GCA_026709625.1). Lineage (GTDB taxonomy): Bacteria > Chloroflexota > Anaerolineae > Aggregatilineales > Phototrophicaceae > UBA6055. The sequence continues at coordinate 43,102 of JAPOSR010000002.1, read as the reverse complement.
CTGCCGCCGTTGGCTGTCGCGCCGATCTCCGCCATCTGCATGATGCTTTGCCACAGGCGCGCGCCATCTACGCGCAGATGCTCGCTCATGGTCGAGTCTCCCGATTCTGCTCGGCGATCGGGTCGTTCACCCGCTGCTGTTGCAAACGCAATGTTTCTTTCAGCCGCGCCACGATATCGGCATGGTCGGCGCTGGCGATCCGATCAGTCGTCTCCCAAGGGTCGGCATCCAGGTCGAAGAGCTGCCAGGTCTCTGCGCCGGCGGTCATCGTCAGGATCAGCTTGTGGCGCTGGTCTTTGACGCTGCGCTGATACGGCGCTGTGCCGGGGTGCCCGAACAGGCTTTGATACGCCGAAAATATGACATCGCGGTGGCTGTCGCGGCTGCCGTCCAACAGGGCGTTGATGCTCTGTCCGGCGCATGCTGCTGGCGTTGGCGCTCCCGCTCGCTCCAGCAAGGTGGGACACAGATCGTGCAGATAGAGTCGGGCGTCGCAGCGCGCCCCAGCCGCTATGCCCGGACCGCGCATGATTAACGGGATGCGCATACTGTGGTCATAGAGATTCTGCTTGCCCATCAAACCATGCTGCCCGACGCCCAAGCCATGATCCGCCGTGTAAACAACGATGGTGTTTTCGCGCAGGTCATTGGCATCGAGCGCCGCCAGGATGCGCCCGATTTCCATATCCTGATGCGAGATCATGCCATAATAATCGGCGATGTGCTGGCGGATTTCGTCGGCGCCGCGGGGATAGCCAGCCAGCAATTCATCGCGAATATCGCGCACGCCGATATCAAAAGGGTGCTCTGGCGCAAAGTTGGGCGGCAGCGCGATGTCGGCCGGATCGTACAGTTGGTCATAGGGCGCTGGCGGTGTGCGCGGATCGTGCGGAGAAGTCAAACTGATGTAAGCGAAAAAAGGCTGCGCCGCGCTCGCCTGCGCATCCAAAAAGCGGATCATCTCTTCCGCAAAAATAGTCGTGGAAAATCCATCAGCGACAAAACTATCCGCAGCTGGATACGCGCCGCTGGGGTCGAAATCCTGCACGGGCACCGCATACTGGTCGGACATGCCGCCGAAGAAGATCTTGCCGCCACCAGCAAAACAGCGCGCAAAGCTGCCGCGCCGATTGTGCCATTTGCCGGTCGCAAAGGTGGAATACCCATTCGCCCACAGCAATTCCGGCAGCAGCGGCGCATCGTCCGGCAGGGGATCGGGCGTATCGAAAAGGTGGCGTCCCGACATGAGCATGCCGCGGCTGGGCATGCACACAGCGCCCGATGTCGAGCCCATGATGTGCGCCTGGGTGAAGCCTGTGCCCTCCGCCAGCAACTGGTCGAAGGTTGGCGTGCGCACAGCTTCGCTGCCCAGCGCGCCGATCGCCGAGTGACGATGATCATCGGCGATGATAAATAAGAAGTTGGGTCGGCTCATTTGCGCGTCTATCTTTCCTATTTGGGCATCGGGTGGAGCTTACCCGCGCCCAGCCTGCCTCGCAAGTGTCCGTGGCAATGGGGCAGCCCTGTCATCTGTTTGTAAGCATTTTGTGCTAAGCTGGCGGCGACCGTAGAAAAAAGGACTCGATACCCATGCGCCTTTTGTTTGTTTTGCTAGCGATAACTCTCTTTGCGCCGACCGCGACCGCCCAAGATCAGCAGGCGGGCCTGCTGCTGATGCACGGTTCTGGCGTGGTCAATGCCGCCTGGAATGCCGATGACAGCCAGATCCTCACCGCTAGCGAAGCCGGCTTGCTGCAGATATGGTCTGCGGACGATGGCGCGCTGCAACTGACCATAGAGCATGGGTCAAGCCCGCTCACGCATGCTCATTGGCTGGGCAGCTCCGCAATCTTGTCGGCGGATGAAAGCGGTCTGGTGCGATTGAACGACGCGGCAACGGGCGCGGCGCTGCAAAGCTGGCAGATGGCAGGCAAACCGGTCGCATTGGAAGGCAACGAGGCGGGGACGCAGGCGCTGGTCTTTACTGATACTGGCGCGGGCGCAATCCTTTCGCTGGCGGACGGCGGCACGGTCGCTGATTTCGCGGTCGAAGCGCAGATAAGCGGCGCGGCTTGGAATGAAAGCGAAGACCGGGCGCGCGCCTGGTCAGAGGCGGGCGATGTCTACAGCTGGCATCTGCAAACGGGCGAAGCGACCGCGGCGCGGCCGCCCCATCGCGGCTTGCTGGGCGGGCTGGCTTGGAATGCCGATGACACGCGCGTGCTCGCCTGGTTCAGCGACGGGCTTGTCAACCTCTACGAGTCGGATGGCGTCCATGTCGGGCGTGGGCGCATCAGCGGCGCGCGGCACAACAGCTTCGTCCAGCGGGCGATCTGGTCGCGCGATGAGTCGCGGGTGATGTCTTGGGCGGGCGATGATACGGTGCATATCTGGGCGGCGGACACGGGACAGAGGCAGCAGCTGCTCCGTCATGAAGACTGGGTGGTCGGCGCGCGTTGGAACGCGGACGAGAGCCGCGTGCTGTCCTGGTCGCACATTTATGTCTATTTGTGGCAGGACGAACAGGCGCAGCGCTTCCGACATGACAACTTGGTGCGCGGCGCAACCTGGAACAGCGCTGGAACGCGCATCCTGTCGTGGTCCTGGGATAAAACAGCCCGAGTCTGGACTCCTTAGCAAAGCCCCCAGGGGAGGGGTGATTTTGGTGGGTACGCGCTGCTTTGCCCCCCCCCCACCCCAAACCCCTCCTCCAAAAAACGAGGGAAGGGCTACCATGCTGCGGAGGCGCAGGCAAAACTCCCTTTGCCTCGTTCTGGGGGCAAGGGGCCGGGGATGGGGGCTTGGTTGCCATATCCACGCATTCACCACTCCCGCCCCCAGATTAAAGCAGTCCCACAGCTGCGATTACAGCCAGGGGGGTCAGCAAACCGATCACCGTGCCTTGCATAATCTGTATTGGCGTATGCCGCTTTAGCACCAGCCGCGCCAGAATGACCAGCAGCAGCAGCGGCACATAGACAAATGCCGCGCCCACGCCATACACGATCGCTGTGGCGGCGACGACGCTGCTAAGAGCCATGGCATGCAAGCTGATGTGGCTGAAAAAAGTCCCCAGCAAGATGATCGACAGTTCAATAATGCTGACCAGCGTCACCAGCACGATGACCGGGCTGGCGTCAAAATACAGGGCAATCAGCAGATTCAGCGCGCCAGCCCCGATAGCGATGGAGTAGGGAATATACCGCTCGTTGCTTTGGCGCATGTGCATATCGCCGATCTTGCCAATGCGCACCATATAAGCCACGAAGCACATCGGCAAGATGCACACCGAAAACGCGAAGAGCCCGGCAAAGAGCAAAGCCGCGCCGCGGTCGCTGGCCGGCGGCACTGTCACCGCCAGCGTCCACAGTGTCCAAACCAGCGGCGGGCTGATGATGATCGAAACGATATGCGCCCACAAATGCGTTTCGTATTGAACCCGTTGTCGCAAGGCAGCCGGCAGCGGCAGATGAATGTCCATTTGCCTCGCCTCATTGATTGACGGCAAGCATAGTATAGCAGCGATTCACGGGCGGCTTGCTTGCCCTGCGCGTCTACACGCGGCGACTCGTGGAGAGCCTGTGACAGCTAGACGCTGGCGTCAATCAGTTGCAGCAGCCCGGTTGGATACAGCGGCGGCGAAGCTTCGCTGCGAAAGGCATCCAGGCGCTGCCAACTGGCTTCGTAGAGCGCTTCATCACCGTCTTTGCCGATTAGAATGGCGTCATCTCGGTTCAGCGACTCGTCTGCCAAACAGCCGGTGAAGATCAACACGATTTCGTGGCCGGGCCTGCCCTCATAGACGAAGATGCTCTCCAGCGCGCCCAGATAGGCGATATTGGTCACCTCCGCGCCCAGCTCTTCCATCACTTCCCGCGCGACAGCTTGCCCGCCAGGTTCGCCAAATTCGATCTTGCCGCCGATGGGACGATAAAATGTTTCGCCGCTGGACCGGTCATAGCCGCGCGCCAGCAGAATCCGGTCGCCGCGCCGAAAGATGCCCAGCGCCAATGGGCGGATTCGCTGTTTGCGTTTGGATCGCTTGCCCATGGGTCGCTTCAGTCTATATCAAAGCGGATGCCCAGCGCCTTGGGCGGGTCGGAGCGCAGGAATGCCCGCAGCCGCCGCCGGACTGCGCGTGGCATGTATTGCAGCAGGCGCTCGGTCAAGCCGCTGCTCACCACCAGCAGCGTGACGATCATCAGCAGCCAGGGCAATGTATTCAGCAGCACAAAAGGAAAGCTGATTTCTTGGCCGAATATAAACAAGCCGTTTGTCTGGATATTGCTGGAAACAGCCCGCAGCGCCGCGAAGAGATACGCGCCCAGCACAACGCGAAACGGATGCCAGCCGCCGAAGATCACGATGGCCAGCGCGATCCAGCCATCGCCCTGCATAGCCGGCGGGCTGCTCCAGCCTGGCTTGACATTCAGCGAATACGCCGCCCCCGCCAAGCCGACCAATGCCCCGCCCAGCGCCGTATACCAATAGCGCAGACGCTGCACGCGCGCGCCGCGGGCATACGCCGCTTCGGGTCGTTCGCCGATAGCGCGCAGGGTCAAGCCGCCGCCCGTGCGAAAGAGCCAATACCAGATCGCGAACATCAGCGCATAGCTGAAATACACCAGCAGATTCTGGCGGAAGAAGATTGGACCGATGACAGGCAGGTCGGACAAGACCGGGATAGCGTAGCGCGTAATCTGTGGACCGGGTATGCGCGTAAAGTTTGCGCCCAAAAACCGCGCCAGATCCGCCGCCAGCAGAGTCAGCACAAAGCCGACCGCCACCTGGTCGCGCCGCAGCTTGATGCTGGAAAAGCCAATTAGAAGGGCGATCAACGCGCCGACCAGCATAGCCACTGCGATGCCCAGCGCGATCTGCCCCGGCACATCGAGCACGCCCGCTTCTTGCGCAGTCCAAGCCGCCGCAAAGCCCAAGACCGCCGCCAGCGTCAAGCTGCCATCCAGCGACAGATTGACCACCCCGGCGCGCTCGGTCACCGTCTCGCCCAGGCTGGCGATGACCAGTGGCGTGGCTGTGCCGACGATGCTGCCGAGCGTGTTGAGAAGTTCGGGGTTCATCTTGTCTTATTCACCGCAGAGACGCCTGCCTACTCCCTCGGCCCCCCGAGGCAGCGAAGAAGAAGCGCAGCCCGCGCCAATATCGTGTCTGCGGGGAGTGGTGAATGCGTGGATATGGCAACCAAGCCCCCCATCCCCCCGACCCCTTGCCCCCAGAACGAGGGAAGGGGGTTTGCCAGCGCCTCCGCAGCATGGTAGCCCCTTCCTCATTTTTTGGGGGAGGGGCAAAGCAACGCGTACCCACCAAAATCGCCACTCCCTGCCTGCGCATCGTGCCTAGAATCCACACAATTAACTTTGCTCCGCTTCACCGTCACCCGGCGGGAGCCTGCCCGGCTGCCTCGGCGACTCCTCTCCTTGACTCGGCGGGGAGGGGCTGGAGTTCGGTACTGGGAAGAGCGTCTCCCGCAGGCCCTGAAAGAGGATCACAAACAAAACGAGCATGCCCTGCATCACCCCAGCCAGCGACGAGTCCAGCTTTAGCGACGGCGCAATCTGCAAGCGCGTGCTGCCCGTCAATATCGCGGCGAAAGCAAAGGCGACCAGCGGCACCCACAGCAGGCGGATACTCAGCAGCAGCACCACCAGCAGCCCCAAAAAGCCGATGCCGCCCGAAGCCAGTGGCCGCAGGTTGTCAAAAGTAAAGAGCACGCGATAGCTGCCCGCCACTCCCGCCAGCGCCCCGCAAACCAGAAAGGCGCTCATGGATGTGCGCTGTGTCGCCACGCCCAGCAACTGCGCCGAGCGCATATTTTTGCCCACCGCCTTCAGATTCAGCCCCCAGCGCGTGTGGTTGAGCAAGACATAGATGATGAAAAAAGCCGCCGCCACCAGCGCGATCATAAAAATGTTGACCGGAAAAGTCGGCGCGAACTCTGGCAGCAGCGCCGGCTTGGGGAATGGCGCTGTGCCCTGCGCCGAGCCACCGATACGCGGCTGCCAGGGACCGGATATAAGATAAATTGAGATGACATTGACCAGCGCGTTCAATGCGACGCCGCCAAAGATCTCGTTGACGCCCAGGCGGATCTTCAGCGCGCCGACCAGCCAAGCCCAAACCATGCCGCCGAGCGCCGCCAGGCACAGCAGCAACACATGCAGCAATGGCGCAAGACGCTCATCCAGCAACAGATACTGCGCGCCCCAACTGGCAAACAGCGCGCCCATCATCATCTGGCCCTCCACGCCGATATTCCATAAGCCAGCGCGAAACGTGACCACCAGCCCAATGCTCACCAGACTGAGTGGAATCCAGAAATTGAAGACGCCGCCCAGCTTGCGGCTGTCTTTGAAAGCGCCCTGCCACAGCGCGTCCACAACATCCAGCGGGTCGCGCCCGACCGCGATGACCAGCGCCGCCGCCACCGCCAGCGATATGCCGATGGGCAGCAGCAAGAAGAAGAGGCGCGTGAGGGCGGGGGGTCGGAGGCTCATTCTTCGTGGCCACGCGCAAATTCTTCGAGCCTGGTTCGCGCAAGGTATTCCAGCCTTTGCGCCTGCGCCCAAAGCGTCTGCCGAATACCCGGGCGAACGCTCCGTTCGCTTATTACACGCGCCAAATTGGCGATTGTCCTTGCCCGGCGCGCCAAGCGGATATCAGGGTGTTCGCGCTGCCTGCGCAGAGAGGTGGGCAGCACGGATACGCGAATCGATTTTGGCAAATCAATCTCTTCTGCGGCTTTGATTTCTTTCTCGTTCAAAATAACGGAAAACTTCGATCCCTTGAGTGCCTTCTGATAGATTGTGCACTCAGCTCGATTCAATATTTCGCGCGCATCGCGCCTACTTATTTCCCAAAAGGGCCACATCTCAATTTCGGCAACTTCAAACGGGTCTAGTACGCTCATCGCAACAGCATCTGTTCGCTGGTTAGTTAAGTGCCTGCGGATACGACCTCGCAAACTTTCACGAGATTGGCCAACATAAATGGGTTCGCCATCATAATCATAAAATAGATATACTCCGTGTTGGCAATCCCCGACGCGCCGCCCATCTCCATAGTCCGCGTTTAGCGCATTCGTCACGCCTTCATACAGGGCTGTAACTTCTGGCGGCTCTTTCTGTCTAGTCATTTTGATTCATCATTGGCAATAGGCAATGAACAGCCAGCCATTCGATAACGGGCACACAGACGGCATCCCCCAAGGCGAACATCGCCTGATAAGGCGTTACCGCATCATAGCGCAAATGACCAGCGCCTTGCAGTCGGGCATATTCCTTCACATTCATCCAGCGAACGGCAAGCTCTCCGCTGCCTGCTCGCACGATCGCCTGCTTAGCCGAGCCGCCGCGCGTCGTGCGCAAAGCCCCCGCCAGTTGATCCGCCCGCACTTCCCAGACGGCTCGACCGCCTCGTGTGCGTCGAAACGCGCCGAAGTATGCGGGCCACATGCGGCTTCTGTAGTTTGAAACGCGGCGAAATTGCAAGGGAGACAGCGTGTCGACAAATGCCGAAACACGTTCGCGGGGCCACCAGTCGCCTTCCGTTTCCGCGACGTCCGCCAAACGGACATCGCTGCGCGCCGCTGGTGGTTTTGGTAGTGAGAATGGCGTTTTATTGCCAAAGAGAAACACCCTTGCGCGGCTCTGCGGCACAAATGCTTTGGCATTGACAACGATATGTTCAGTCGCGTAGCCAAGTTTTTGCATGCCGCCTACGACTGTCTCCCAATCTTTGCCGCCATTCGCTGTCAGGAAACCCATGACATTTTCAATCATCAAAGTTCGCGGGGCTCGCTCCCCCATTTCGTCAAGAATGCGCAGGAAGTCCAAGACCAGCCCAGATTGAGCGCCCTTCAGCCCCTTATACTTGCCAGCGAGCGACATATCGGTGCATGGAAAAGACGCGGTAGCCAAATCCGCTTCAGGAATGTCGGCGCCATTCAGGTCGCGGATATCGCCGACGCGCAACTCTTTCTCGCCCCAGTTGTCGGCATAGAGCGTTGCTTTGGTCTTGTCGATATCGTTGGCAAAGACTGTTTCTAGGCCGGCTTGTTCAAGACCAGCCCGCATCAGCCCCATGCCAGCAAAGAATTCTATGGCGGTCGTCATCCTTGCATATCCCAAAGCTCATTATATTCAGGAGCGATTTCGTCAATAGCTTGCTCCCCTGTTTGTAGCTTGCCGTTTGAATACTTGGCAGCGGTGGCGCGACAAGTGATATGCGATGAACCGGCTGCCTATGATGCAAGATACTATCACGTATCAACGCGCCACTTGCGAGAGCGCCAACATCATTCGCAATGGTAGAAACAAATGCGGCAATCGTCAACACCTTGCGCCAAGGGGGTGGCGATTTTTATGGATACGCGTTGCCCCCCACCCCAAGCCCCTCTCCCAAAATGAGGGAGGGGCTACCAGGCTGCGGAAGCGCAGGAAAAACTCCCCTTCCCTCGTTCTGGGGGCAAGCGGCCGGGGGATGGGGGGCTTGGTTGCCATAGCCACGCAACTAGCCACTCCTCAACCAGCTTTATATGGGCGGCTGGGCGATGTATTGCTGCAGCAGCGCCACAAACTCCGCGCCATCCAGCGGCAGATCCACCGGCGCGCCCTTGTGCGCAGACAAAATGATGGCGTTGTTAATCGCGACCGAGTTCAGCCCCTCCTGCGCCGGCGCAATCAGCTGCTCGCCACGCAATATCGCGTCGGCAAAGTTCTTGATGACCAATTCATGCCCCTGCGTGCCATGATGCGCAAAGTCGACCAGCTCGCGCGTCATGGGCACGGGCTCGAAGCCAGCCTGCGCTTCGGCGATCTGCTTGCGTGATGACCAGGCATTGCGGAAATATGCCAGCTCGCCATTTTCATAGATCAGCTTGCCATTTTCGCCAACGATCTCCAGCCGGTTGCTGCCTGGCGATTCGCCCGTGGTGGTGATGAAATGCCCGACCATGCCGTTGCCGTGTTCAAAATAAGCGGTCACTTCATCTTCGACTTCGATGCGGTGGTGCTTGCCAAAGCTGACGAAGCCATGCACGCGCGCTGGCAAGCCGACCATCCATTGGTATAAATCCAGGTTGTGCGGGCACTGGTTCATCAGCACGCCGCCGCCTTCGCCCCGCCATGTCGCTCGCCAGCCGCCGCTGTCATAATAATGCTGGGTGCGAAACCAGTCGGTCACGATCCAACTGGTGCGGATGAGCGCGCCCAGCTCGCCCGCCTCGAGCATGGCTTTGATCTTGCGCCAAAACCCCCAGGTGCGCTGCATGAACATGGCGGCGAAGACCAATCGGGGATGCTGCCGCTTGGCTGCGCGCCAGCCGTCTATCATGCGCTGGGCAGCTTGCACATGCACGGCGATGGGCTTTTCTACCAGCACATGGATGCCGCCCTGAAAAGCCGCCAGACTCATGGGCAGGTGGTCAAAATGCGGCGTGGCGATGATAACGCCGTCCAACTGGCTCTCGTCCAGCATGCGCGCATAGTCGCGGTAACGAGCGACATCGGCGGGCGCTGCGCAATTTTCCAGGCGTTGCGCGTTCTGGTCGCAGATGGCGGCAAGACGGGTATTGGGCAGATCCAGCACATGCCGGACATGCGCCACCCCCATATTGCCGATGCCGACAATGCCGATGTTGACGGGTGCCATGGACATAAAGGCTCCTTGCGCTTTGGTCGAGTCAATGCTTGTTTACCCAGAGGAGATTTGCCGCTGTGTAGTGGCGCAGCTCTCTTTCAATGTCGGTGAGCTGCGTGTAGAACACGTCTTTTTTCTTGACCTTCGCTGTGTGCAGGTTGCGGTTTGCGGACATGTCGCGCCTCCTATCTTGGCGGGCGAGTCAAGGCAGCGTCCCTGCCATTCATCTCCGTCGGCGGCACAAGCATTAGGAAATTGTAACATACTGAAGCGCCTTCTATGGTGAATCCGCCTATGTTCGCCAGAATGCCTCGCTAAGGTATTTGTAGGCATTGTCGGGGAAAAGCGTGACGACTGTGCCCGCTTCGCCGCGGTTTGCCAGCCCTTCCGCCACACGCAGCGCGCCTGTCATCGCCGCCGCCGCGCTGATGCCCACCAAGTAGCCTTCTTCGCGAGCCAGCCGCAGCGCCATGCTGTGAGCCTCTTCGGTTCGCACCGCCAGCTGCCTGTCCGCCAGCCGCGGGTCATAGATGCCGGGCTGCAGCGCCGTGCCCATGTGCTTCAAGCCTTCCAGCCCATGAAAAGGCGAATCGGGCTCGACCGAAACGACTTGCAGCGCCGGGTTCAATTCCTTGAGCCGCCGTCCCGCGCCGACTAGCGTGCCGCTCGTGCCCAAACCAGCCACAAAATGACTGACCTGCCCGGCTGTCTGCCGCCAGATCTCTGCGCCGGTGCCGCGGTAATGCGCCTGCCAGTTGGCGGGATTGTTATATTGATCGGCGTAGAAATACTTGTCCGATTGCCGCGCCGCCAGTTCGCGCACCGCCCGTATCGCCCCGTCTGAGCCTTCCAGCGGGTCGGTGTAAGTCAACTGCACATCATAGGCGCGCAGGATGGCGACGCGTTCGGGGCTGACATTTTCGGGCAAGAACAGCTTGACGCGATAGTCCTTCGCCGCGCCGATCATCGCATAGGCGATGCCCGTATTGCCGCTGGTGCTGTCGAGGATGACGCGCCCGGGATACAGCTGGCCGGCTCGTTCGGCTTGCTGGATGATGCTCAGCGCCGCGCGGTCTTTGACGCTGCCGCCGGGGTTTTGCCACTCGGCTTTGGCAAAGACGCGCACCGCAGCCGGCAAGCGCCGCGTGATGCGCCGAAAGCTCAGCAGCGCGGTGTTGCCGACCTGCCGCTCAATATCCTGCGCCAGCGCTGTGGTCTGAAGGGTGTCCAGTTGGTCTTCCGCAGTCGGGGTCATCGTCTCCTCGTGGCGAGCCAACAAAAAAGCCAACTGGCGCAAACGCGCGATTGGGGCAATGCCTTGCGCGCCTCTGCCAGTTGGCTGGTTGTGTTTCGGCTGCTGTCGACTATGGATCCGCAGGCGGCTAGGCTCCGTTCATTTGCCAGCTACAACAACAGGTGCAAGGAGTCATGCGTTTCTCCGCGCGGCGCATATCCTGCGCCAAATCATAGTGTCGCATTGGGAACTGTGTCAACTTCACATTGACATGACGCTGAGACAGGCGAGCATCTTACGGCTTGGGGCTGGCAGCCGCATCAAAGCGCGATGCAGACAGCGCATGTATGCGACATTCAATACATTTCACAGTCTGCGCATGACAAGGCTGTGGCTATCGTGAAGAATGTATTGAAGCTGTTGGGCTGGCTCAAACTGCGATTTCGTCAAAGAGAATTTTCATGGCGGATCCATGTTACACTTGTCGACAAGACGATACAATGATGGAGTCACCATGCGACTGGCGGTCTTCAGCGACATTCACGGCAACTTGCCCGCCCTGGGCGCGGCGCTGGCGGATATGGACAGTTGCGGCGACTTCGACCAAATCTGGTGCCTGGGCGATCTGGCGGCGCTGGGTGGCGATGCGCGCGAGTGTATTCAAACGATTGCGCGGCGGCGCGAAGGCTGGGGAAAAGACCGCTTTATGCTTGCAGGCGGCAACACCGACCGTTACCTGGTCACTGGCGAGCGCATTGCCCTCTCGCCGCCCAAAGCCGCGGTCGACTACGCCGCGCATCGCCAGGCTATTTTGCAGATGAGCGCGATCTACGCCTGGAATACGCAGCAGCTGGGCTGGGACGAATTTGCGCTGCTGCGCGACAGCCTGGGGCGCGAGCTGAAGCTGGATGTGGCGGGCTATGGGCAGGTAATTGGCTTTCACGCTATCCCCGGCGATGACGAAGCGACCGCGCTGCGACCCGACAGTCCCGATGAAGAAGCCGCCGATGCCCTGCTCGACCGCGCGGGAAGGCTGGCGCTGTGCGGGCATACCCACCAGGCCTTCGACCGCGCCCTGCCGGGCTGGCGCGTGATCAATCCGGGCAGCGTGGGCATGTCGGCGAACAATCCCGGCGCGGCGGAATGGGCGCTGCTGACATGGCAGGATGGCGAGCTGATCGTTGAGCTGCGGCGGGCGGCCTATGACATGGAAGCGGCGCTGCGGGGCTGGGCGGCGGATGGGCATCCACACATCGACTGGATGCGCGGAAGATTGCGAGGCTAGGCATTGGCGCAAGTGAACCGGCTGTTTTTTGCAGGGGTGGGCTTCGGCGTATGGCTGCTGGCGACGCTGGCTGTGCGAGCCGCCGGGCAAGACTTCTTCTTGCACGACAACCCCGCGGTTCTGGCGGCGCTGTGGCTGCTGGGCGGCATGTCGATGATCGGCTTGGCAACTCTGCTGTTTGTGAGAGCCCGGTTGCGGCGGACACAGCGATTCGAAGCGGCTGTGCTGCTCGTGCTGCCCGGCATGGCGCTGGATGCCGTGGTGGCGCAAAACTTCGTGAGCGTTTTCCCCAACATGAACGCGGCGGCCGCGGGCAGCTTTGGCGCATGGCTCTTGCTCTGCTATGCCAGCGTCTTGTTGGCTGCGCTCTTGCCAGTCGGCGAGGTCTAGCTCGCCAAGACGTGGATGCGAGGCAAGCGCGCCAGATAGCCCAGCGCATAGATCTGCAGCCCCGCCGTGAAAGCCAGCAGGCAAAGCATCCACAGCGCGCTGAGCGGCAGCAGCAGTTCGGCGGTGGCGTCGAGACGCAGATAATGCTGGAGCAAGCCCCGCCCAGCTTGGACGATGGTCGCCAGCGCCGCGCCAAAGCCACAAAGCCAAAAAGGGATATAGCCGGTGATGCGCCGGTTGTCGCCGCGCAAATCGCTGGCCGCCTGGTTGACCAGCGCCAGCGGCACGCACAGCAGCCCACAGCCCACCAGCCAGTCTTGCGCCGCCATCAGCTCGCTGCCGCGCATCGCCGCCTGGATGCCCGGTTGGATGCTCAACGCGCCCAGCAAGCCATTCACCAGCCACAGCAGGGTCGCCAGCGCCAGCCAGTGCGGCGACAAGGTGGCATTTGCATCGCGATGGCTGATCGCCCGAGCCCAGTGCGCAGCGATGATGACGAAGCAGGGCAAGACCAGCGCGCCCGCCGCCAGCGCAGCCGCCGCCGACAAACCCAAACGCCCCGCAGACAGGAATCCGCCGCCCAGCAGCAGCAGCAGCGAGCAGATGCGCAAGCTATCCAGAGCCCAGCCCGGCTCGACGCGGCTGAAACATCCAAAGAGCCAATAAACGACGCTCAGCATGGCGAGGGCAAAGGCGACTTGCAGCTGGACAGCGCGCAAGGCAGCGGCCGGCGCGGAGTCGAGGAGATGCGGCAGCGGCAGACTCAGCGCAGCCAGCAGCAAACCCAGCCGCCACAGCCGCTGAATGTCTCGCTCGGCAGGGCCGGTCGATTTCGGCAGCAGCGCGACCAGCAAAACCCCAAACGACAGCGACAGCGACAGCGATAGCTCGCTGGCAAAGGGAGTCGCCAACAAACTGCCCAGCGCCAGCCCAATCCAGCCGCGCGACAGCCAACGCGACCCGCGTGGCGACAGCGCTCCCCCAGCCATCAGCAAGCCCGCCGCGACCAAACCCGACAGCAGCGTCAGGTCAAATGCGCGATTGGTCAACGCCCTGATGACTGCCTCGTCCACATGCTTGGCCAGGGGCTTGCCCGGCAGCGCATACGAAGCCGTCAGCAGAGCCCCCAAGCCATACAGCGCGGCCAAGCCGACCAGCAGTGTCAGCAGCCGATAAACCGCCTCTCCGCGCGGCGACAGCTGGATCACGGCGCGCGCGCATAGACATCGGCTCGTCCATGCCCATACATATCGTCTTCGCTGAACACCAACTGGTACTCTCGCTTGACGATAGCCCACAATTCATCGATGCCCGGCGCGCCAGCCGGCAGCAGCTCTGGGAATACGATAATCCAGTCGGGCGGCGCCGCCTGCCATTCTCGCTGCAGCTGGGGCAAGACATGCGGCGGTCGGAAGTACCAGCGCCAGCCTTTGACCCAGGTGCCGGGCGGCAGCAGACCGGTCAGCGGGTGCAGCTGGGGCGTGCTGTCGGCTTGCGGCAAGATAAAAAGCGTATCGTCGGGCTGCGCGCGGGTTTTCAGCGCCTCCGCCAGCGGACGAAATTCGTCATAGCCCAGTGTCGCGCCGATGCCCAGATCGGTCGGCAGATAGCTGACCGCGCCCGTCCACAGCCAGCCGATGCCGATGCCCAGCGCCAGCCCCGCCAGTGTCAGTCGCGGCGCGTCCCAGCTGGGCGGCTCTCGCATAGCGCGGCGCAGCTTCGCCAAGACGACGCCCGACATCACCGCGGCGAAGGGCAGCTGGGCCATGGCATGAATCTCGCCGACGCGTGGATAGAGCGTGCTTAATGCCGCCAGCCACAACAGCGGCAGCAGCAACCAGCGGCGCTCGCCACGCCAAGCCAGCAGCGCAAAGGGCAAGACCAGCAAATCGCCCAAGAGCAGCTTGCGCAAAAAATCGCCATCCAGCGGCACGCCATCCATCAGCCCGCTGAGGTTGAATGTCCAATTCCAGTACCAGTAATTGTCCCACAGACCCGCCGCCGCCAGCGCAGCCCATTGCAGCAGCGACAGCAGCAGCGCGCCCAGCAGATAAATCGCCAGTTGCCGCCAGCCAGCGCCCAGCAGCCACAGGCACATGATCGCGACTGCCAGCCATGCCTGCTGCTTAAACAGCGTCGCCGCGCCTATGCAGACGCCGATAAGCAGCAAACGGCGCCACGAAAGCCGCGCGGCGCTGAAATAGATGCACAGCCCCGCCAAGACACACAGCGCCAGCAGCGTATCGAAGTAGAGCAAGATATTGCCATAGACGGGCGTCCACCAGGCAAAGACCAGCGCCGCCGCCAGCCCCGCCGCCTCGCTGCACAGGCGCCGCGCCAGCCAAAACACCAGCAACGTCAGCAAGCCGACCAGCAGCGCATTCAACAAGCGCGCGACCAAAACGGGGTCAAGCGGCACAAGTGCCTGGGCTGCCGCCGCCAGCAGCGAACTGCCCGGCGCATGCTGCTCCCAAATATCGCCGAAGAGTATTTTGCCGCGCAGCATCAACCAAGGGATGGTCACCTGCCCGGAATGCGCAGCTGGCGAAAGCCAAAGCAGATTCGTTAATGCCTGAGCGAACAGCAGCAAAGTCAGAAGGCGACGCGCCACAGCGGACTCCGAGCGACAGTCGAGTAAGCCATGCCGCCTATTGTACAATAGCCCCTCGGCTCCCCACCCCAAAATCAGGGAGGGTCAACATGCTGCGGAAGCGCAGGAAAAAACTCCCCTTCCCTCGTTCTGGGGGCAGGGGGCCGGGGCTGGTGGCTTGGTTGCCATATCCACGCATTCACCACTCTCCTGCGCCGCTGTGGTGAAATCAAGCGCCCGCGCAAGCTAGAATAGGCAGCGGGCAAAGGAGGCGTATGTGAATCCGCCGCCGGATAATTATTTTGAGCGAGGTCTGGCGCTGCTAGAGACGCATGAGTATCACAGCGCGGTCGCCCACTTCGACAGCGCCCTCAAGCTGGGATTGGGCGATCTGGCGGCTGTGCATGTTGCCCGCGGCGAAGCGCTGACCCAGCTGGGAGACTACGATGCCGCCGAGCAGAGCATCCACAACGCTTTGCTCGCGCAGCCGTATCGGGCGGCGGCTTTCCTGGCGCGCGGCAAACTGCGGCACCGACAAAACCAGCGCGACAAAGCGATAGCCGACCTGAGCGCTGCCCTGCATATCGAGCCGAATTATGCCGAAGCCTGCTATGCGCGGGCGCAATGCTGCGAAGAGCTGCGCCGTTTCGCCGACGCCGAAGCCGACCTGTCGCGGGCGCTGGAGCTGAATCCCGACCTGCTGGGGGCATGGGAGGCGCGGGGACGGCTGCGCGCGCGGCGGCTCGACCTGGATGGCGCGGTGAGCGACCTCAGCCACTACCTGCGCAGTGGCGGCGGCCGGCAATACGACAACCACAGCGAAACCCAGGGCTACCTGCTCATCCTGCGCGCCTTTCGGCTGCTGGGGCGGGTGGTCAGGCTGGGGCGGGGATGAAATGAACAAGTTGCAAATCGCCTGCCAGTGGGGTATCTTGTAGACATAGTCAAGCGATAGGCGGCTGTCTGCATAGCACAATAGGAAAAATCATGAAGGTCGCTCCAGGAATCAAAACATTGGCCAAAGAATCCCACGAGAATGAAACTGCCCAAACAGAGTTTCTTGACGATATTCGAGCCAGCTTGATAGAGATGCAAGCAGGCAAAGTGCTGCCAGCCGAAGACGCGCTGAACCTGATTGAGCTAGGCTTGGATGATGATGAGCTGGACGGTCGTCTTCCCCAATAGATTCACAAGAAAAGCAAATCGTCTCGCTCGCCGGCACCCTTCACTCACAAGTGAACTTCGCGCTCTTCAAGAGAGGCTCGCACAGGGAGAAACGCCCGGCGACAGGCTGAGGGGCGTGGGCAGCCAAGTATACAAGGTTCGACTTGCGAATCCCTCTGGGCAGAGAGGAAAGTCCGGTGGCTTTCGCGTCGCCTACCATGTTGGGGCGGAGCAAATCACTTTGCTGGCTGTCTGCCTAAAGCCAAAATGCGATGAAGTGATGACCTGGGAAATTCGCCGCATTCTTAGCGAACTCGCTTTGATTTAGCTCATCCTGCGCGCCTGGCGGCTGCTGTGGCGGGTGGTCAGGCTGGGGCGGGGATGAAATTGCGATAGCGGCCGATAAATTCCTGCTTCAGCAACCTCCAGCGATCATCCAAGAATTGTTGATAGGTTTGAGCCGTCAACGGAGTCGGGAAAGTGCTGGGCGCGCAAAGCAACTGCTCGGCAAAGTCGGCGCATTGCCGGTCAAACTCCCGCTGGCTGATTTTTCCCGAATGAAGGCGCTTGCGCAGAATCTCAATGTAGGTCTCTTTATTGTATTTCAGCTCGCCGGCCGATTTGATAAGCGCCAGATTCCCTATGGCATTGTATAGCCAGCCCTCGTTTTTGGGTCTTAGCGGCAACAACTGTTCAATGGGTATGACATGCTCAACATGGTATTTTGCATTTGGCCCAAGCTGGTCGGCAAAGATGTAGCGTAGCAGCAGATATTCTGGTCTCTTGTCAGCTACGTATTGTTTCTTGTCGCTGCGTTCAAGCAGATGCTCAGCATGCCAATCGTCAAGAATCTGCTGCCACCGTTCTTCGGTAGGCGGTTTCGTATTGAGATAGCGAAAATCACTAAGTCGGTCATTGACCTTGCTGTCGCCAGAGCCGCGCCAGTCATCATGCAAGATTTCTGACAAGTAGAACATCAACAGGTTGCCCTTTAGCAATTTTCTGTCGCGTGGCCAGGTGTCATTTTCCTGCAATCCCTTGAGCATATAGCGAGCTTGAAACACTGTGGCCACAAAAGCGACAATCATCATTTCAGAGTGAAAAATTGGCTGCGTTTTGTACCTGCGCACGGGACCCAGCACGGGGCGCATAACCCGATCAACGAACTTAACTGACTCGACAATGCACGCTTCCAATTTATTGAGATCCATGCCCTGAAGCCATTGCGCCAGCTTGTCCATTTCTTGTATGCGCAAGTTAACACATGCTGTAACCAGATTGAAACCTGCCGAACTAGGTCTGCCGTCTTTAGGGGCTTTGAATAGGCGCGGGTAATCGTCAGCAAGCACCTGCCCAAAACCGGACAGGAAGTCAAACAAGGAATACTCTTGGTTAAGCCGTTTGGCAGGGTCGGGCGCGTCTTCGACGACATCAAGCGCGAAGCCTTCGTCCGCCAGCGCGTCATATTTCTTCCATATCGCTTCGATTATGCGATGATTGCTGATGGGGTTGCGCTCGTCAACCCAGCGCGCCGCGAAGACCTCGTACTTGCTGAGCTGTGTGCCATGCGTGTTGATAAGTTCAAAAATGTCGGGCAGTTTCGATGCATCGCCAGCAAAGCGCAGCACAGGTATCTTGGCATCCAAGACAACCTTCACCTGGCTGCTAGTCTCGTCCAGAAAGTTGCCCAATACTTGGTTGAAGCCGGTATTGCTGCTGAGTTCAAAGTACATCCCTTGCAACAGCAGCGAATCGGCAGGATAACGCAGCACCTTCTCTACCAGCGTCATCGTTAGTTGGGAGTCGCTCCAGCCACTCGCGGCTTCAAAGCTGCGCTTGCCTTTGACCCACTCCACAATGGCGCTGCGGATTCGGTCGCGATGCTCGTCGGTTTCTTTTCCCAAATGTTTGGCGATTGTATTCACGAAGTCGTCGTCTAAGTCGGTACGCGTAAAATAACCATTTTGTCGCTCGACATAGTCCTTTAGCGCCTGCGTCCGCTGCAAGCCGTCAATGAGGCTGAAGTGATGCCTGCCATCGCCGGCCTCTTGCCCGCGCTTTACATCTTCATACAGCAGAATTGAGCCGAAGGGATAGCCGTTGCGAATCGATTCAATCAACGCTTTGCGCTTCTGCTGATTCCACACCAGCTGGCGCTGGAATGAAGGTATCGCGATACGGTTGCCGCCAGTTGGGTTGACATCAACAGCATCCATAAGTTTACTAACGGGCCAAACTTCAACATCAATTGCTGCACTGCGACTGATTGCCATGAGACATCCTTTTCAAAATGCGTGCGGCGCAGAGCTGCGCACAATCATTCATAGGATCAATTAGATCAGAAGAGCGATCTGTTTGTCAAGCTATCTGCCCAGCACACCCGCGGCCGCAGGATTCTCCTCGTTCCATAAGTTCCGCTAGCGACAAGGTTTCAAGTTCTGGGGAAGTGGTGAATGCTTGGATATGGCAATCAAGCCCCCGACCCCTTGACCCCAGAACGAGGGAAGAGGAGTTTTTCCCAGAGCTTCCGCAGCCTGTAAGCCCCTCCCTCATTTTTGGGGAGGCGTTGGGAGTGGAGGCAAAGCAACGCGTATCCAGCAAAATCACCACCCTCAGTTCCGGCAGGCCGGCATATTGACAACCCTTGCCTATCAACTGAGCATGCGCCACTAGCAAGTGATTAGATCAGTTGAAACCGTTAAGCGGAGATCACAAAATCACGAAGATTCGGGAGTGCATGGGAGTCGAACCCACCATCGCCTGCTCTGCGCAGCCGACCACCGATTTTGAAGACCGGGGCATCCACCGGGACACATCCACTCCCCTAGATTTTCGATTATAATTCCACGCGATGCGGAGTCAAAGCCCCTCCCTCATTTTGGGGCAGGGATTTAGGGTGGGGGCAAGCTGCCCGCCTTCCCCGCTATCATGCGCTGCAAATCAGCCACGCAAAGGACAGCCCATGCCCGCCTACCTCATCGTCCGCGCCCAGGTGCATGACATGGCGCAATATCGGCAATATATGCAGAAGACGCCCGCCATCCTGGCGACATACGGCGGCGAATTCCTCGTCCGCGGCGGCGAGAAGGTCGTGCTGGAAGGCGCTGATTCGGGGGAGCGCATCGTGCTTATCCGCTTCCCCAACGCGCAGGCCGCCCAAGCCATGTACAATTCGCCGGAATATCAAGCCGCCATCAAGCTGCGCGACGGCGCGGCAGAAGCCTCCTTCATTGTCATGGAGGGAATTGAATGATGGATAGGCGCTGCTTTGCCCCCATCCCAAAATGAGGGCGGGGCTACCATGCTGCGGAAGCGCAGGCAAAACTCCCCTTCCCTCGTTCTGGGAGCAAGGGGCCGGGGGCTTGGTTGCCATAGCCACGCATTCACCACGTCTGGCCTGGTTTTTGGGCTTGTAGCCATCATGCCAATGTGATAGGTTGCGGCACGCGAATCGAGCAAAGGAGAACGGATATGTTTACCGATGCTTTATCGACTGTAACAAAGACGGCCGGTCTGCTGGCGGCGGTCATGGTCATGCTGGCGATGATTGCCATGCCCGCGCAGGCGAGGGACTGGGATGAGCCTTCAAGCGTGACTGTCTATGCGCATGACGAAGGCGGCTGGTGCATAACGACAGCGTGGGATTCAGTCCTGGGCAAAAAGGACTGGGCGCAGTATGGCGGACAATGGCAGCTTGAAGCGCGATACCGTAAAAACGGCCGACCCGTAAAGACGACGAAGTACTACCGAGATAACGTGGACAACCCGCTAGCGTTGCCCGCCTACCACAAGATGGATGCAAACGGCAGCGCATGGTACAAAAGACCGCAGGTCATGGACTGGGGCAGGCTCGTTATCCGCGGCACGAACTCGACAAATCCTTGCAACTTCGCAGGCGGGCAATCCTTGCAAGTCAGGATCTGGGCAGTGAATAAAGACGCGGACAAGCGCATCCGCCTCGTGAGGCACAAGGTTACGATCCCGAACTCGTAGGCACACATGGGCGGCTTGCCCATGGTTGACTTCAGGTTGTCAAGTTGCACAGCGCGCGCAGGGGCGGACGCATATCGTCCCTGTCTGGTTTATCGCCGCGCCATCATCAGCGCAAACGAGGCGGCGAGCGCTGAGCGGCAAGCGCAAAGCATTCATTCGTGTTGACGCCAGCCAGGCGATTCAATGCCGAAACCCCGCCTTCATGTTGAGTTGAGGCAGAGGTTTAGGGGGAGCGGTGAAACTCGTCCTCTTTGATATTGACGGCACGCTGCTGATCAGCCAAGGCATCGGGCGCGAAGCCAAACGCCGCGCCATGACCGAGCGCTTCGGCACAATCGGCGACTTGGACAATTATGACTTCGGCGGGCAGACCGACTGGGGCATACTGGCCGCTCTGCTTGCGCCGCATGGGTATAGCAGCGCTGATATCGGCACGGAGATATTGCAATACCAAGCAGCCATGGCTCGCCACATGAATGCCGTCCGCGCCAGCTATCGCGCAGATGCTTTGCCCGACGCGCTTGAGCTGCTGGCGGCATTGCGAGCGCGCGCGGATGTGCTGCTGGGCATCGTCAGCGGCAACACGAGGGCGACAGCGCAAATCAAGCTGGAGATGGCTGGCTTCGACCCGGCGCATTTTCCGATTGGAGCCTATGGGCACGAATCGCCGCGGCGCGCAGACCTGACACGGCTGGCATTGCGGCGCGCGCAGCAGCAGGCGCGGCAAGCATTCGCCCCGCGCGATATCTTCGTCATTGGCGATACGCCCGCCGATATCCAAGCGGCTCGCGCGATCGATGCTGTGGCGGTCGCTGTAGAAACGGGCTATGCCCCGCGCGAATCGCTGGTCGCCAGCCAGCCCGATTTTCTGCTGGCGGACCTGCGCGAGTTCATGGTCACTTGCTTTTAATCCTCTCTGTGGTGGGGACGGTGATCTTGGTGGATACGCATTGCTTTGCCCCGGCACCAAACCCCTCCCCGACCGCCTGTGTCTAAGCGGCGCAAAAATCAGGGAGGGGCTAGCATGCTGCGGAGGCTCTGGGGAAAACTCCCTTTCCCTCGTCCTGGGGGCAAGGGGCCGGGGGATGGGGGTCTTGGTTGCCATATCCACGCATTCACCACTCCCCTGCGGTGAATCCTTTGACTTCATATCGTGGCGCAAGTAGCCTGTAGATAAACGGGCAAGCCTATGCAGATCCGCACGCCCAAAAGGTATCGCGGCGTCCAGCGGCGAAGCATCATCAGTTGCCGGCGGCTCTTTGTGTATCTGCTGCTGCTGGCGCTGGTCGCGGCTGGCGTGGGCATTTATCTCAATCGCCAGATCGCCGCGCCCATCGTTCAGGATGCTCTCGGCCGGCTCGTCGCCGAGGTCGAGAATCAGGCAGCGACCCTGTCTGCGCCCGAGCCGACCGCCACGCCCGACCCGCGCAACCGCCTGATCGAGGCGAACAATTATTGGCAGCAAGGCGCGCTGAGCCGGGCGACTGATCTGTATCTGGAAATCGCGCCGTCAACGCCCAACACAGTCGAGGTCTTCCGCCGCATCGCCATCGGTTTGATCAACGCCAGCCGCTATGCCGAAGCCAGCCAGCAAGCCGCCCGCGCCATCAATGCCGACCCTCTTGACGCCGAAGCCTGGGCGATCCGAGCCTGGGCGCTGGACTGGCAAGACAAGCCCGCCGAAGCCCTGGCTTATGCCCTGCACGCCCTGGAGCTCGACCCGCAGAACAGCCGCGCCCGCGCCTATCTGGGCGAAATCTATAACAGTCTGGGGCAAAGCCAGCGCGCCGCAACCCTGCTGGACGAACTGCTGGCGCAGGCCCCACAAAGCGCCGAAGCCTATCGCGCGCGCGGGCTGGTCAACTGGAATAGCGATTATGCGGCTGCCCTGGCCGACTTTCGCGCTGCGTATGAACTGGCGAGCCACATGAACCTCATCGCTGTGGATATCGCCACGATCGAGAAAGACCTGCGCAACTTTGAACCAGCGCTGGAAATCCTGCGGCAGACGCTGGAAGCCGATCCCTACAACCCGCGCGCCCTGTTTCGTCTGGGCGAGATCCAAATCGCCCGCGATGGCAATTTCACGCAAGCCAGACTGACCCTGCAAGACTGCATCGACTTCAACCCTGGCTATGTTCATTGTCATTATATGCTGGGGCGCGCCAACGACCGCCTGGGCGAAACAAGCGCCGCCGCCGACAACTTCGCGCGAGCCATTGAGCTGGGCAGCCAAGAGCCGCGCCATCATTACTGGGCGGGCTGGTCGCAGATTGTGCTGGGCGACTGTTCGCGCGCCTTGGCCTATCTCGAACCCGGTTTGCAGCTGGCGAGAGACATCAACAACCCGCAGCTCATCACCGACATCAGCGCGGTCATCCCCGAATGCGACCCCAGCTTCGCGCCGGGCAGTTGATGACTGGCGCAGGGCTTGTCGGGGTCAAACCTGTGCAGCATAGCCCAAGTAGACTACCATGCCGCGTATGGAAAGCTCGCGCATATTGGTAATCTTGCCGGCGCTGGACGAAGGGCGCAGCATCGGCGCGACGCTGGACGGCATCCACGAGCAGCTTCCGCAAGCCGACACTTTGGTGATCGACGATGGCTCGCGCGATGATACAGCGGCCGCGGCACAGGCGGCTGGCGCGACTGTGCTGCGCCTGCCCTACAATGTCGGCATTGGCGCGGCTGTGCAAGCCGGCTTTCAATTCGCCGCGCAGCATGAGTATGCGATTGTCCTGCGCAACGATGGCGATGGCCAGCATGCGCCGCAAAACAACCCGCGTCTGCTGGCGGCGCTGGCAGCAGGCACAGCCGATATTGTGATTGGCTCGCGATTCGTGGGAGCGGGCGATTATGGCACGCCACGGCTGCGGCGGCTGGGCAGCGCGATCCTGGCGCATTTGCTTTCGGCGATCACAAGACAGCGCATCACCGACCCGACCTCGGGCTGCGCGGCTTTCAACCGGCGGGCGATAGCGCTTTTCGCCAGCGCCTATCCGCACGATTATCCCGAGCCAGAAGCCATTCTGATCGCCTGGCGCAGCGGCTTGCGGCAGATTGAAACGCCAGCGCAGATGATCCCGCGCCAGCACGGCCGCTCATCCATCACGCCCCTGCGCAGCGTCTATTATATGCTCAAGGTCATCCTGGCGATATTGATCCACCTGCTGCGCAAGACGCCCAAAACCTAGCAGCCGCCAAGGGTGGCGCGCGAAAGCCAAGCCCAAAAGACGTAAAAATTCGCCACAGAGGCGCTGCCCTGCGGAGTTGCGCGCCCACATTTGCCAAAAGCGCCGCAAAGCGTGTATACTGAACTTGCAAGTCTCTATCATAATTAGCAAGCGTTCACCGAAAGGATACACTATGCGCATCAAACTTGCACTTGTGCTTTGCTTGTTCCTGTTCAGCACGCTGTTTGGCGGCGTGGCTGTCGCGCAGGATTCCAGCGAAGTCACCATACTGTACTGGCAGGCGGTTTCGATCCTGAACCCCTACCTGTCTGGCGGCACCAAGGACTTTGATGCCGCAGCGCTGATTGTCGAGCCACTGGCGAATATCGCGCCCGACGGCACCTTCGTGCCCGATCTGGCCGAGTTCATCCCCACGCTGGAAAATGGTGGCGTATCAGAAGATTTGACCACCATCACCTGGAAGGTCAAGGATGGCGTCGTCTGGTCTGATGGCACTCCGTTGACGATCGATGACTTTATCTTCACTTGGCAGTACTGCACGCACCCTGAAGGCGGCTGCTCGACAGCGCACTTCTATAACGATGTGGTCAGCATGGAAGACATCGGCGACAACCAGCTGAAGATCACCTTTGGCGTGCCCAAGCCCTATCCCTACGACCCATTCGTCACGCAGAACGCGCCGGTCTTGCAGCAGGCGCAATTCGCCGATTGCATGGGCGCGGCGATGTCGGCCTGCACCGAGCAGAACTTCGCGCCGATTGGCACTGGTCCCTTCATGGTCGATGAATTCCGCCCCAATGATGTGGTCACCTATGTAGCCAATCCGCTCTACCGCGAAGAGGGCAAGCCACACTTTGAGCGCGTCATCTTCAAGGGCGGCGGCGATGCCGAGTCGGCCGCGCGCGCCGTGCTGGAAACCGGTGAAGCCGATTACGCATGGAATTTGCAGATTTCGCCCGCCGTCTTGAGCGCGATGGAAGCAGCCGGACAAGGCACGGTCGTGGTCGCCTTCTCCTCCAGCGTCGAGCGTCTGATGCTGAACCAGACCGATGTCAGCACCGACAACCCGAATCGCAGCATCTACATGGATGGCGAAAACGCGCATCCCTTCCTGACCATCCCGGCTGTAGCTGACGCCATGTCCCTGGCAATCGACCGCGACATCATCGCCGGGCAGCTTTACGGCGCTGGCGGGGCTCCAGCCTGCAACGTGGTCAATGGACCGCCCATCAATGTCTCGGAGACTTATCTGGGCTGTCAGCAAGATATCGCCGCGGCCAACGCCATTCTGGACGAAGCCGAAATCCTCGATACCGATGGCGATGGCATCCGCGAAGCCAATGGCATGCCCCTGGTCGTGCAATACCAGACCAGCACCAACGCCGTGCGCCAGAACACCCAGGCGCTGGTCAAGCAATGGTGGTCGGAGATCGGCATCGAGACCGAGCTGCGCAACATTGACGCCGCGGTCTTCTTCGGTGGCGATCCAGCCAGCCCAGACACCTACCAGAAGTTCTACAGCGATGTGCAGATGTTCACCAGCGGCACCAGCGGCCCCGATGCCGAGACCTTCATGGTGCGCTGGATCTGCGGCGCTGCGCCAACGCCGGACAACGGCTGGCTGGGGCGCAATGTGCCGCGGCACTGCGACGCGGAATATGACGCGCTCTACGAAGAATTGACCCGCACCGGCGGCGTGGCAGCCCGCGGTGAAATCGTCAAGCAGATGAATGACATCCTCATCGAGAATGGCGTCATCATCCCGCTGGTCTTCCGTGGCAGCGTCTCCGCCCATTCCAACACGCTGGGCGGCGTCGATATGAATGGCTGGGACTACGAAATGTGGAATGTCCAGGATTGGTATCGCATGTAATTTCGCCAGCGAGCCGATCGCAAGCCAAAGGCAATACCAGGGGTGTGGCGCAATGCCATACCCCTTTTTTTGTAGCTTGGCGGCAACGGACTTCGCCACCTAAAACCTTATAGGCAATGCGCGTGCGTCCGCCGCGATTCTGCGATTAGGGATTGGCGATTGGCGTGAATATAGCAGCCAAGCCCCCCCCATCCCCAGAACGAGGGAAGGGGAGTTTTTCCTGCGCTTCCGCAGCATATAAGCCCTCCCTCACTTTTGCGCCGCGCAGATACAGGCGGTCGGGGAGGGGTTTGGGGTGGGGGGCAAAGCAACGCGTATCCAACAGATTCGCCAATCCCATTCAAGCTGTCGTTTGCCATAACCGCGCGAATGCCGCTATACTCAGCGCGCTGTGAAACTTCTGTTTATCCAAACGCATTGGAGAGGTAGCCATGAAGTCCAAGTTTACCCTTTTGTTGATCGTCGTCATGGCGCTGTCGGCTTTTACTGGCATCGGCGTGGCGCAAGATGGCGACACCGTCAACATTCTGTTTTGGCAGGCGGCGTCGCACTTGAACCCCTACCTTGGCAATGGCACAAAAGAATTTGAAGCCGCTGCCCTCGTGCTCGAGCCCCTGGCGCGCTATGACCCGGACGGCGTCATGGTGCCGTGGCTGGTCGATGAGATCCCCACAGTCGCCAACGGCGGCGTCGCGGACGACTTGACCTCCATCACCTGGACATTGAGCGAAGGCATTGTCTGGTCGGATGGCTCGCCGCTGACCGCGCACGATGTCAAATTCAGCGGAGATTTCTGCATGGATCCGGATACCGGCTGCACAGTGCTCTCGCAATTCGCCAATGTGGACTCTATCGAAGCCGTGGATGATCTGACTGTCCGCATAAACTTTGACGCGCCCAAGCCCTTCCCGTATGGCGCATTTGTCGGCTACTTCACGCCGATCATCCAGAAGGCGCAATTTGAAGACTGCATCGGCGCTGCCGCCCTCGGCTGCAACGAGCAGAACTTCGCGCCCATCGGCACAGGTCCCTTCGTCGTGGACGACTTCCGCACCAACGATGTGGTCACCTACACCGCCAACCCCAACTACCGCGACATGGAACAACCGGCCTTTGACCGCGCCGTCTTCAAGGGCGGTGGCGATGCAGAAAGCGCCGCGCGCGCTGTTTTGGAAACCGGTGAAGCCGATTATGCCTGGAACTTGCAGATTTCGCCGGCTGTGCTCAACGCCATGGAAGCGGCTGGCCAAGGCACGGTCATCGTCGCCTTCGCCACCAATGTCGAGCGCTTGATTATGAATCACACCAATCCAGACCCGGCATTGGGTGAAGATACGCGCTCGGTGTGGATGGCTGATGACAGCAACGGCCATCCCTTCTTGCAGGTTCCCGCAGTCTGGCAAGCCATGTCGAAAGCCATCGACCGCAGCGTCATCGCTGGACAGCTCTATGGCGCTGGCGGGACGCCCACCTGCAATGTCCTGCCCGGCCCGCCCATTTATGCTTCGCCCAATAACGATGATTGCCTGGCGCAAGATGTTGCCGCGGCCAACGCGATGCTGGATGAAGCCGGCATCGTCGACAGCGACGGCGATGGCATCCGCGAATATGAAGGCATTCCGCTTAAGGTCTCCTACCAGACCAGCACCAACGCCGTCCGCCAAAATACGCAGGCGCTGATCAAGCAGTGGTGGAGCGAGATCGGCATCGAGACCGAACTGCGCAATATCGATGCGGCTGTCTTCTTCGGTGGCGATATCGCCAGCCCCGATACCTACTCGAAGTTCTATACCGACATCGAGATGTACACGAACGGCTCGAATGGCACGGATCCAGAAGCGTACATGGGCAACTGGCACACCAGCGAGATCGTTGGCCCGCAAAACAACTGGAACGGCTCCAACATCCCGCGCTGGTACAACGAAGCGTATGATGCCCTGCTCGCCCAGATGGCGCAGACAGCCGTGCTTGAAGAACGCGCGGCGCTGGCCATCGAGATGAATGACATGCTCGTGCAGAACGGCGTGATGATCCCGCTGGTTTATCGCGGCAGCGTCTCGGCGCATCACAACAGCATCAACGGCGTCGCCATGAATGCCTGGGACTCCGAATTGTGGAATATCGCCGAGTGGACTCGCAGCTAGTCCGCTGAAGCGCTAGGTGTCGCCTTCCTCCGCCATCACTGGGGGAGGGCGGCATTCTGCTTTGCGACGCGAATAGGCTTGAATTTGTGTCCAATCGTCAGAAAAGTGTTATAGTCAGCACTGTGCAAGAAAGTTGCTTCACGAAAAGACGGGTTCTGTTGAGTAGATTGTTCGCAATCATCATGGCGGCTTTGCATCGGTCCTAAACAAGACGAGGGTGGCAGCATGGGAAAATACACGATTCGGCGGTTGCTGACCGCCATACCAACCATTCTCGTCATCAGCTTCATCATCTTCGCTGTCGTCGACCTGTCGCCCAGCGACCCGACCGGCAACCTGCCCCTGACCATTCCGCCCGAGGTGCGCCAGAAGATCCGCGAAGCGCTCGGTGCCGACGATCCGTTCGCTGTCAAATATGTCAAATGGCTGCAGCAATTCTTCATCGCCGAGCCACTTAATTTCCTGGAAAGCACGCTGGGCATCTCTCTGCCGGGCAGCGAAGACCGCGTTCGCGTAATCTCGTGGGCGACGCGTGGGCCGGTCATCGACATCATCGCCGAGCGCCTGCCCCAGACGCTCTGGGTGGTGGGCTCGTCCTATTTCCTCGGCGTGCTGATCGCCGTGCCAGTCGGCGTATATTCCGCCTATCGGCAGTATTCCATCTTCGACCAGGTGGGCACTTTCGCCATGATGGTGGGCTTTTCGGTGCCGACCTTCTTCACGGGGCTGATGTTCATCGTCATATTCAGCGTGAACCTGAAGTGGTTTCCATCGGTGTATGACACGACTCTTGTGGTCACCGATATCGAATCGCTCCAGCAGCAGCTGCGGCAGATGTTCATGCCGGTGACGGTGCTGACGCTCTATACGACCGCGCAGATGAGCCGCTACACGCGCGCGTCCACGCTTGACAACCTGCAGCAGGATTATATCCGCACCGCGCGCAGCAAAGGCTTGACAGAGCGCACTGTGGTGACGCGCCACGCCGTGCGCAACAGCCTCATCCCGGTGGTGACACTCATCGCCCTGCAAATCCCGGGCATCTTCGCTGGCGCGCTGATCACCGAGCAGATCTTCCGCGTCAATGGCATCGGGCAGTATCTGATCATCGCTATCCAAGGTGGCGACCTGCCGACAGTCCAGACGGTCACTTTCATCTTCGCGGTGCTCGTGGTCGTCTTCAACATCGTCGCCGATGTGCTCTATGGCATCCTCGATCCACGCGTGACTTACTCCTAAGATTGTGATGGGCAGCCGAACATGACCGCGACAGCCAAAGCAAAACCCAAAAACCTCGACCCCGCAGAATTCGTCCAAGCGCGCACCTTCGCTGGCGATGCCTGGCTGCAATTTCGCAAGCACCGCCTGGCGCTGATAGCTGTTGCCGTGCTGGCGATCATCGTGCTGGGCGTGCTGATTGGCCCGGCTTTTTGGACGCTCGACCCGACCTATATCGACATCATCGCCGCCTACCAGATTTCATCGCCCGAACACCCCTTTGGCACCGACAGTCTGGGGCGCGACACCTTGGCGCGCGCGCTGCAAGGCGGCCGCGTCTCGTTGATGATCGGCGTATCCGCCATGCTGGTTTCCATTTCCATAGGCACGATCGTCGGGCTGGCTTCGGGCTATTTCCGCCGGCTGGACAACCCGCTGATGCGCTTGACCGACATCTTCATCGCCCTGCCCCAGCTGCCGCTGCTGCTGGTGTTGATGATGCTCTTCCGCGAGCCGCTAAAAGCCGCCTTTGGCGTCGAGGGCGGCGTCTTTATCCTGATGGTCTCCGTCATCGGTGGCTTGCAGTGGATGCCGACTGCCCGTCTGGTGCGCGGCGAAGTGCTCTCGGTGAAGTCGCGCGAATTTATCACAGCAGCCACGGCGGTCGGCTCGCGCGATGGGCGCATCTTGACCAGCCACATTTTGCCCAATGTGATGAGCCCGGTCATCGTGGCCGCCACCTTCAGCATCGCCAGCGCCATCATCACCGAGTCGGCGCTGTCGTTTTTGGGCTTGGGCTTCCCGCCCGACTTCCCCACCTGGGGACGCCTGCTCTTTGATGGCAAAGATTACCTGACCATCACCTGGACTTTGGTGTTTTGGCCTGGTCTGCTGATCTCGCTGACGGTGCTCTGCGTCAACTTCATCGGCGATGGCCTGCGCGATGCGCTGGATCCCCGCTTGCGGAAGTAGGGATTCACCACAGAGGCGCAGAGGGCACAGAGACAGTGGCGCTCGGCTGCTGCGACGCCGCCTGCCAACATACTTCGTTCAGCGCCAGGTCGGTCTAGGACATGTCCATAGAACAATCACTCCGCGAATTCGTCGACTGGTGGAAGGCCAACATTGCGGGAGACGAAAGAGGCGAGGCGCAGATCTTCCTCGATCATCTTATGCGCGCATTCGGCCACGAAGGCGCATTGGAAGCTGGCGGCAAATACGAGTCGCGAGTCCGCCGTCGGCGCAACGGCAAGTCGCCTGTCGCATTTGCGGATTATCTGGCGCCCAAGCG
Organism: Chloroflexota bacterium; assembly: GCA_026709625.1. Taxonomy (GTDB): domain Bacteria; phylum Chloroflexota; class Anaerolineae; order Aggregatilineales; family Phototrophicaceae; genus UBA6055. The sequence continues at coordinate 13,069 of JAPOSR010000002.1, read as the reverse complement.
CGTGCTGATTGAGATGAAGAAGCGCGGCGAAAACCTGAAAAAGCACTATACGCAATTAGAAGAGTATTACAAAAACTTGGACTACGCCGTCCGCCCTCGCTATGCCTTGCTGTGCAACTTCGATGAAATCTGGATCTACGATTTCAACATCCAATTCTATGAGCCCGTTGATAGAGTCCCCATCGACGACATAGCCGAGAGACGAACCGCGCTAGAGTTCCTGATTCCCAATTCCAAGTTCACGCCCATCTTCAGGAACAATCGGGTCGAGGTAACGCGCGAAGCGGCTTATCAACTGACGGAGCTTTTTCATTCGCTCGCGTCCGCAGCGGGAGAAGACATCGCCCAGCGTTTTACCCTTCAGTGTATGGTGGCGATGTTTGCCGAAGATGTGGGACTGCTGCCCGAAGCAAGGCTTACACGCATTTTGAGATCATGGGATCGCCATGAGGACAAAAGGGACTTTGCCCAGTCACAGATTGCCATGCTCTTTATTATGATGAATTATTCCAGCAAAAAGCGGCGAGGACCCTTTCATGATGTCGCCTTCTTCAATGGCGGCCTCTTCCAAGAGATTCACCCCATTTCACTAAGCGGGCATGAACTCAATTTCTTGAAGAACGCGTCTGAGCAAGACTGGTCTAAGATAAATCCCTCAATATTTGGCAATATCTTTGAATACAGCCTGAATACACGCCAGCGCCATCAAGAAGGCGCGCACTATACCAGCGAAGCCGACATCAAGCGCATTGTCGATCCTGTCATCGCAGAGCCATGGCGCAATGACATCGATTCAGTAAATGACTTGTCGGATGCGCTTAATCTCTATGACGCCCTGTGCGATTATGTGGTCTTGGACCCAGCTTGCGGATCGGGCAACTTTCTGTTTGTGGCTTACCGAGAGATGAAGTCGCTGGAAGCTGAACTGCGCGACCGGATTGCGGAATTGGGCGGCGAGCTTGCGCAGCTAAAGCGGCGCGTGACAGCCAGGCAGTTCTACGGTTATGACATCAACGAGTTCGCGGTCGAGCTGGCAAAGGTCTCGCTGATGATCGCCAAGAAACTGGCGGTGGACGAATTTGAGACAGACGAGGATCCATTGCCGCTGGACAACCTTGACGAGACTATCAAAGCCGAAGACGCGCTCTTCAACGAGTGGGTTGATTTCGACGCTTGCATCGGCAATCCGCCATATTTGGGCGCTTCGCTATTGCGCAAAGAGCGCGGCATTGCCTATACCAGCCAGGTACGCGAGCAGTATGCGGATGTGCCCGGGCGCGCAGATTATTGTGTGTACTGGTTTCGCAAGGCGCATCAGAATATGAAACCAGGGGCAAGAGCTGGTTTGGTGGGTACGAATACCATCCGCCAGAATTACTCGCGCATCGGCGGGTTGGATTACATCCTTGACAATGATGGGCATATCTACGATGCCGTCTCGTCCATGCCGTGGTCGGGGGATGCCAAGGTGCATGTCTCCATAACAAATTGGGCGAGAGGCGCAGCGCCGATCAATCCGTGTCGCCTGCATTTCTTTACAGGGCGAAACGAAGTTGGCGAGTATATGTTTCGCACTGTGCAAAAGGAGAAAATCAACGCGGCCTTATCCGAGAAGATATTTATCAGCCACGCCAAGAAGCTCACCGTCAATACAGAACCCAAGCGCGTATTTGAAGGAATAAAGCCAGGGGCACCTGGGTTCGTAGTCAGCAAAGAGGTCGCTCGCGGTTTTGTAGAGCGCAGCAGGCTGAGTGCCGCAGTTGTAAAGCCCTATCTGATTGGCGAAGACCTGCTAGGACAGTCAGAGGGGCAGCCGTCTCGGTATGTCATTGACTTCTTTGGTCTTGACATTTTGCAGGCGCGCGCCTATTCCGCGCCATTTGCGCACCTATCCCGCGAGGTGCTTCCACACCGTCAACAGCAGGCAAAGGGCGAAATCACAGCTAATCAGGCAGCGCTCAAAAAGAATCCGCGTTCAAATACCAGCAAGTTTCAACAGCGGCTGCTAGAAAGCTGGTGGCAGCACATGACTGGCAGAAAGGCGATGACAGACTACCTAGAGAAGATACCTCGCTATATCGTTTGTTCGCGTGTGACCAAGCGACCGATTTTTGATTTTGCCGCCAATTCAATCCGTCCTGATTCAGCGCTGAAAGTCTTCGCGTTTGAAGACGACTACACCTTTGGCATCTTGCAGTCCAACGCGCATTGGCAATGGTTTGTGGAAAAAGCCTCCACATTAAAGGCAGATTTCCGCTATACCTCGCACAGTGTCTTCGATACCTACCCTTTCCCACAGCATCCAACAGCAGACGCGGTCAAAGCGGTCGCCGACTCCGCGCGCGACCTGCACGAGTTTCGCCGCGAACGCATGGCGCAAGACGGGTCCAATCTCACCCTGCGCGATATGTACCGAACACTTGAGTTGCCTGGAACGAACTGCCTCCGCGACCTGCACACCGCGCTTGATGCCGCTGCCTTGGCTGCCTATGGATTCGACCCCGCCGGCGACACCCTCGCGCAGCTGCTGGCGCTCAATCTTGAAGTCGCTGCCAAAATCGAGGCTGGCGAGCCCGTTACAGCGCCGGGCATTCCTGACGACTATCCAGACCCAGCCGACCTCATCAGCGCTGGCTGCATCCAGCCGCCCGACCTATTCTAATGAGGCACCTACATCAAACCGATACCCCGCGAGCAGGCCACCTGCCTCGTCAACCGCGGCGCCGATGGGCTGGGTGTAGAGCGCGAAGAGGTCATCGATAGCTGGGCGAAAATTAAACTCGCCGGCAAGTCCGCAAGAATCGGAGTGTCGCGCTCGCCCGGTTGCGCCAAGATGTTGGCAGCGCAGGCAAAAATGGAGGACGCGGCGATGAACGGCGAAGCAATCGGCAAGCATGACAGCCAGCTGGCGGCGCAGGTGTGCGCGTACCTGCGCTCGGCGCAGCCCAAAAGCATCAGCCTGGCGCAACTGGGCGAGCGCTTTCACCTCAGCCCCGGGCATTTGCAGCGCCTGTTCAAACGAGCGACCGGCTTTACACCGCGCGACTATGCGGCGAAGCTGCGGCTGGAGGCATTTAAGGCCGAGGTGCGGGGCGGCGGGCGCATCACCGATGCCATCTATGCCGCCGGCTATGGCTCGACAAGCCGCTTGTACGAGCACAGCGACCAGCAGCTCGGCATGACTCCCACAGCCTATCGCAAACGCGGCGCGGGCTTGACAATCTTCTACAGCGTGCTGCCCTGTCCGCTGGGCTGGCTGCTGGTTGGCGCGACCGATCGCGGCATCTGCAAGCTGAGCCTGGGCGATGCAAGCGCCGCGCTGATCGCCGACTTCGCAGATGAATTTGCCAAAGCCGAGCGGCTGCGCGATGATGAAGGCTTGGGTGCTTGGACTTCGCAGGTCATCGCCTGGCTGGAAGGCTGGCAGCCGGCGCTAGATCTGCCGCTGGATCTGCGCGCGACAGCTTTTCAGCATCGAGTCTGGGCGGCATTGCAAGCCATCCCGGTCGGCGAGACGCGCAGCTACAGCGAGATTGCCGCCAGCATCGGCCAGCCCAAAGCGACTCGCGCCGTGGCCCAGGCTTGCGCGCGCAATCCGGTCGCCCTGGTCATCCCCTGTCATCGCGTCGTGCGCAAAGATGGCGAGCTCGGTGGCTATCGCTGGGGCATCGGACGCAAGCGGCGGCTGCTCGAAGCAGAAGCGCGCCACAAGACTGATCTTGCTTAGCAAGTGGCTGAAGCTGGCGGGGCTACAATACAAACAAGCGCATAACAGCAGCGAGGCGAGCCATGTCCATCCGCAATCTGCACATTCTGATTCTGGTCAGCGTTGCTTATGTGGCGGCGCAGATGGTCGCCGACATAGCCGGTTTGCGCGATCTGATCCTTTTTGGGATCGCCGCCGATGGTTTCTCAATCGTCTATCCGATGACCTTCACCCTGCGCGATATGGCGCACAAATTGGCAGGGGCGCATGTTGCGCGCGCATTAATCATCGCCGCCGCCGTGACCTACCTGGTCGCGCAAGCATTCTTCGCCATCATTGCCGGGCTGCCGCCGCAAATGAGCGAAGCCGAACGCATTTCTCTGGGCGCGTTGCTGACGCCGGAATGGCGCTTTTTGCTGGCAGCTGTGCTGGCATCGGTGATCAGTCAGTTGGTCGATACCGAGATCTATACGCGTTGGGCGCGGCGCTTTGGGCAAAGGAATCAATGGGGGCGCGTCTTGACCAGCAACATTATCAGCATCCCGCTGGACCGCATGCTATTCCTGGTTCTGGCGCTGGCTGGCACAATATCCATCGACCGCTTCCTGGAGCTCTTCATCGGCGTGACCATCGTGCGGCTGGTCTTTGGCATCATCACCATCCCGGGCATCTACCTGGTCGAGGAGCATTCTGAAGACTGGATCAAGATGACACAGATACGATAATGAGCGCTTTGTCCCCACCCGAAATGAAAGAGGAGCTTACGATAAATGGGCGAGGCGCCGCCTTCGTAGAATCGTGCTGCTGAAGACCATAGAAAACTCAACAGCGCCAGGCAAATGCCTCGCCATCAATCTCGCCCAGCGCCTAGATTGCGGCCGCGCATGGGACAGCTGTGGGGAAATGCCGCCGCTTCAGATACGCGCGCAGCTGCTCGGCGGCGATCTGCGCTTCGACGCCCATATTATAAAATGCGCCGCGCCCCTTATAAAACACGCCGACCAGATACAGCCCCGGATGCCCCAGAACCTGCCGGCCGTTTTTGTGCTCGCTGGTATCGCGCAGGGGCCAGCCGCGCACGCCATTCGGACCGATATCCCAATCGCAGCCCGCTGTGGGAACCGCAGCAGCCTGGCTGAATTGCATGTCGATATCCAAGTATTGATGCAGCACCGGCAGATAGCCAGTCGCCATGATCACCATATCCAGCTCGAGTCGCGCGCCATCCGCCAATATCGCGCCACGGGCAGCGAAGCGCAGAGGATGCCGCGCTGGCACGACCAGCCCCTCGCGCAAGGCATTCAGCAATTCGGGGCCCCGATAACCGACTGCGCTGCCGCTTTGGGATGACGCCGCCCACAAGCCAAAGTCAGCCTGGTTGTATTCAATCGCGCCCGTGTGCCGCAGCAGCCAGGCGCAGGCTCTGGCCGGCAGCCGCTCGCCCAAGAGCATCCACAGATGTCGCGGCAAGCCATACGGATAACGTGGGCGCGAATCGACGCCGCTGCGAATCGATAGCCAGACAAAGCCACCCGCTGCCTCAGAGCCCGCCGCCACAGCGATATCTGTGCCACTGGGTCCGTTGCCGACCACCAGAACGCGCTTGCCCCGGGCTTGCCGCGGCTGCCGAAAATCGCGCGAGTGGATGACCTCGCCGCCAAAGTCCGCCAAGCCTTTGATCTGCGGCAGCTGGGGATTGTCAAACACGCCCGTGGCCGGGATGACAGCGCGATAGCTGTGCGTGCCCTCGCTGCTTTCGACCTGCCAGCAGCCATCGCGGCGCGGCGCGACCCGATATACCTCAATCCCATATTCAACTGGCAGCTGCCGCTCAGCTGTCCATGCGACCAGATGTCGATGATATTGTCTGGCAGTGGCGTACATGCCCCAGTGCAATGGAAACTTGCGCCCAGGCAGGTGGCTGTAAAAGCGCGAGGTATTCAGCCGCAGCGAGGGATACAGATTGCTCCAGGTGGGCGCCAGCGTCTGCGTGCGTTCGATGATGCGATAGTCGATTCCCGCCTGGGCGAGCGCATACGCGGCGTTGATGCCGGCCGGCCCCGCCCCAATTACCAGCACATCGGCAGTCGGCTTCATGGGCTGGGCTGCTGTGACATGGCGGTGGCGGTGCCGCGCACATAAAAATGCAGGCGCGTGGGCGCTGCTTCATAGGTCGCGGCGAAGTTCATGGCGTCGGCCGTGCTGCGCGGCTGCACATATTCCAGCGTCTCGCGGATTAAGCCATTGATCCACTGCGCTTGAAAAGTGGCTTCTTCGTTGTATTCGGCGACCGGGAAAGCCACCAGCCCAGCCGACATGCCTACGATCGCCAGGCTGAACATAATGGCGGCGAGACCGGCGAAAATCAGCAGCGCGCGCCGATTCGCCCGGCGGGCAGCCCGGTGGTGGGCCGGCAACGCATCCACGCGTTTCCGCAGCAAATCGCCTTTATAGCCAGCGCGAAAGTCCAGCGGACGCAACTTTGTCAGCGCTGGCGGCAGCTCGACATCGCCCGTCAAAATCGGCAGGATGAGAGCCCCTCCCTGCTGTGCCCGCCCGATTTCGCTTTGCACAGATGGCTCTGCCAGCGCGGCCTCGCTTGCCAGCACGATGAGCAGCGATTGCGTCTGCGCTGCTCTGTGGCTCAGGTCGGCGCGGATGCTGTGGGCGAGCGCCTCGTCGGCGGGAGCATAGGTGATGCGGATCATGGCTTTGCGCACAGCTCATCTACAGACGGCGAAGGCGCATTGTCGCAGAATCTCGTCAGGAATTACAGGGCAAGCAGATGCCGCATCACATCCACAGCCTGGGCAGCCGCCAGAGCCTCGGGGTCGCCAATCGGCAGCCACCACGGCGAATCGACGACTTCGACCCGCTGTCTGCGCGCGATGGCTGTAACCATATCGGTTAATTCGACTTCGCCACGCGCAGACGCCGGGGGCTCGCTGTCAAAAATGCCCGATTGCAGCTTGTACGCGCCGATGCTGCAAAGCGCGGGCGATGGGTAGCGTTCGGCGGGCGGTTTTTCGTCAATGCGCATGAAATCGCCCTTGTCATCGCGCTGGATCACGCCATAGCGCGAGTAGTCGGCGCGCCGCATGGACAAGATGCCATAGCCTGCCCGGCTCAAGGCAAGCAGCCCAGCCCGCGGGAAGAGATCGTCGCCATTGATGACCAAGAAGTCTTCGCTGCGCAGATGCGGCTGGCAGCAGCGCAACGCATGCCCCGTGCCCAGCGGCGTTGGCTGCTGTTCCACCAGCGCATAGTCGGTGAAGATGCGCTGAGTCGCCATAAAAGCAGCGATTTGTTCTTTGCGATAATTCACGACCACGAGCACGCGCCGCACGATGCCACACAGGCTGCGCAGCGACCACTCCAACAGTGGACGGTTGCGCAGTTGCAGCAGCGGCTTGGGGCTTTCCAGCGTCAGTGGGCGCATGCGTTTGCCATGCCCCGCTGCCAAAATTATGCCGTCCACAGTCAGGCGCGCTCAGCGCAGTTCATTATAATAGGCGCTGTCGCCGTCGTCTTCTTCGGCAAATTCACCCTCGCGGAAAGACGGGATGATGGCATCGTCTTCGCCATACAAATCGTGGTAGCTTTCAATATCCTCATCGTCCAGGTCGTAGCCTTCATCAGCCAGCTCGGCATCATCCAGGTCAATATCGACAAAGTCTTCCAGCAGCGCTTCGCCTTCATCAAGCGGCTCGCCAGCGGCCTCTTGCTCGTCGCCAAGCTCGGCTTCACCAATATCGTCCAAGCCTTCCAGCGAGACCAACTCGGGCTTGTCGATCTCTGCAAAAAGCGAGAGAGCGAACTGCGGCAGGTCGGCGGACTGGTCGAGCAGGCCAGCGTCCAGTTCTTCCTTGTCCAGCGCCGCCAGTTCTTCCGCCGAAGGTTCGCCGATATCATCCAGATGGGTGGTTGCGCCTGCCCGCAGCAAATCAAGCAGAGACTTGCCCGGCGGTTCATCATTGGGCGGCTGGCTGGACATATTCACCTGTCTCGGTCTAGGCATGTGGTTTTATTGTGCATTTCACTATACCGCAAAAATACTCGTGCAATCGCAAATCATCGGTCAATTCGGGATGAAAAGCAGTCGCCAGGAGACGCTGTTGCCGCACAGCCACAATGCGTCCATCAGCGAGCCGCGCCAGCACAGCGACCGACGACGCTACAGCTTTGACGACTGGCGCGCGAATGAAGACGGCATGAAAGGGCAGCGCGCCGAGTTCGGCAATCGCCAGGTCGGTTTCGAAGCTATCGATCTGCCTGCCGAAGGCGTTGCGGTCGACGGCGATATCCATCGAGCCGAGGATCGGCTGCTGCTGACTGCCGATGTCCTTCGCCAGGAAGATCATGCCGGCGCAGGTGCCCCAGGTTGGCTTGGCAGCGGCGAATTGACGCAGCGGCTTAACCAAGCCATAGGCGCTGGCGAGCTTGCCAATGGTCGTGCTTTCACCGCCGGGGATGATCAACCCGTCCAGATCTGCCAACTGATGCGGCAGCCGCACATCGACTGCTTTCACGCCCAGACGAGCCAGCATCTTGCTGTGTTCGATAAAAGCGCCTTGCAAGGCGAGTACGCCGATTTTCATAGCTGTTCCTGCTGTAGACCGTGTCGGCAGATTCAACCACATCTGCCCGCCAATACACAGGGCGCGCTTTGTGCTGGGCTAGATTAGCCGTCTTCGACACGCACGCGGATCAGGCGCGCCAGGCTGTGGCCGATGATGCGGTATTCGCGCCCCAGCTTCAGCTGCATGGGTCCGTCAAAAGGCGCGACATGGATAAGCTCGCAGCGCTGCCCGGGCAACAGTCCCAGCGCTTCCATGTAAGCCAGTCGGTCAGATTCGCGCGTGACCAGGCGGCTGATGCGGATGCGCGCGGCATGTTTCAGCTGGGCAAGCGGCACATCGGTCATGGGCGGCAATGTGCCATCGGCAGCGGGTATCGGCTCGCCATGCGGACAGGTCCTTGGCGCGCCCGTCATCCGCTCCATACGCGCGACGACTTTCTCGCTCAGTCCGTCGCGCAGTTGCCGCGCCTCGCCATGGACATCCACCCAGTTGATTCCCATAACCTGCACCAGGAAGACCTCGGCGATGCGCTGGCGGCGGATATGCTTCAAGGCGACGCGCCGTCCGGCTTCTGTAATGGCGATGCCTTGGTAGGGTTTGTGCTTCAGCAAGCCCAAATCGCCCAGGCGATTGACCATGCGGTTGACAGCTGGCGGGCTGATATCCAGCGCCGCGGACAGCTGTGAGCTGCTGACATATTCGGTCGGCTGCTGCTCGAGCAGGCGAACAATCTCGGCCAGATAGGCGCGCATCTTGCTGCTGAGCTCGGTTTTCATGCTGGGCGCGGACACCTAGACGCCATGTTCCAGACGCGTCACCAAGCGTTCAGGCAAGCGGTGTTCGCGCATGCGGTTTTGCACATCCCGAATGTCGTAGGGAATGCGCCGATGTTCAAACAAGCCGCGTTCCAGATCAAGAAGGGCGTAAGCGGCATCGGGATTGCGATCGCGCGGTTGGCCAATGCTGCCGGGATTGATGATCTGCCGATTGCCATTCAGCGCGCGCCCATTGAAGTATTGTGGCGATTCGCTGCGCGCCTTGCCAGATCCATTCACCTCGTTGTAGATGATTGGCTGATGCGTATGCCCCACCAGGCAATACGGCGTGTCGAAGTGCGGGAAGTTGGCCTCGGCAATGGCTGGCTCCAAGATATATTCCCAGATCGGCTCGCGCGGGCTGGCATGCACCAAAGTATAGTCGCCGATGACAAAGGTTACCGGCAGGTCTTCGAGAAAGCGCGTGTTGGCGGGCGTGAGGGTGTTGCGCGTCCACTCGGCGGCTCGACGAGCATCGGGGTTGAAAGTTCGCACATCCAGCCGTTCCAGCGCCGCCCAGTCGTGGTTGCCCGCCAGACACAGCATAGGCAGCTCTTGCAGCCGTTCCACGCATTCGTTGGGGTCGGGACCATAACCAACCACATCGCCCAGGCACCAGACAAAATCCCACTCGCCTTGGCAGTCTTTCAGCACAGTCTCGAATGCGGTGAGATTGGCATGAATGTCAGATATGACCAGGATGCGCATCTATAGTCCTCGACCGCGAGAGTCTACCTAGATGATACCAGTTTTGCCTCTCCATCACCATACGTGGCTTGCCAGTTGCCAAGGACAACAACGCGGTGTCCAGCGGGCTGCGGATGCGCTATACTGCCTGCCATGCGCGAACATTATCTGGACGACAGCGTTGCCCAGCCTTTTTGGGACAATGCCATCAAACCGCGACTGGAGATCGACAGCGGCGATATTGTCGTTTTTGACTGCGCCGAGCCGAATGGGCAGATTGAGCCGCACTGGACAGCCGCCGATTATGAGCGCGTCGACCGCAGCAAGATTCACGCGCTGAATGGCTCGGTTTGGGTCAAAGGCGCGCAGCCGGGCGATACGCTTGAGATCGACATTCTGGATATGCGGCACAAAGGCTGGGGCTGGTCGGCGCATCGACCCGGCAGTGGCTTGCTGCCAGAAGACTTCGACTATACCTATCTGCATCATTGGCGCATCGCCGGCGCTACCTGCTATTCGACAGAAATCGAGCGCATCAGCCTGCCCTTCGCGCCGCATCCGGGCGTGGTCGGTGTTGCGCCGGCCGAGTCGGGGCGCTTCAACACCTTTCCGCCACGCGAAAATGGCGGCAATCTCGATGTGCGCGACATGGTCATTGGCTCGCGGATATGGCTGCCAGTGCTGGTAGAAGGCGCGCTCTTTGCCACCGGCGATTGTCATGCCGCCCAAGGGCAGGGAGAAGTCTGTGTTACTGGCATCGAAGCGCCCATGATCATGACGATGCGCATCAGCCTGCGCAAAGACCTGACAGTGCGCGAGGCGCAGCTGCAGCGCCCCAGCCCCATGAGCCGGCTGGACAGTTGCGGCTATCACATCACCACCGCGCATGGCCCCGATCTGATGACGAACGCCAAGAATGCCGTTCGCGCCATGATCAACTGGCTGGTGGCGAACCAGCGTCTAAATCGCAGCCAGGCATATATCTTGTGCAGCGTCGCTGGCGACTTGACGATCAGCGAAATTGTCGATGCGCCCAACTGGGTGGTGTCTTTTCACATGCCGCTGGCGGTGTTTGGATAAATCCCCACTAGCGATTCTTCAGCCACATCGCCCAATAGAGGGGGCGGCTCAACAGCCACAGCAGCAGCATGCGCAACAGGCGGTGATGTTTGCGCGCGTAGACCAGCATGTCGCGAAAGAAAATGCGAGTGGCCAGCCAGTTGCGCGTCGATGATTTTTCGTGGTGGACGATGCGCGCCGCCGCCAAATAGCGCATCTGGCCGCCCAGTCGCCGCGCTAGATCTTCTTCGGGAAAGTATAGCAGCAGGTCAGCGTCCAGCTGCGCGTCTGCCCGCCGCAACAGGGTGCAGCTGCCCGGTATCGCTTCGACATCGCGGTCGCTTGCGCGGTCCCAATCGGCATAAACCAGCTCGGCATGACGCCGCTTTTTGCGCCGCGGCAGCAGCCAACCCAGCAAGGTGTAGTCCAGCAGCAGATTCTCGAAGCGCGGAATGCGCGCGCAGGTTTGCTGTATTGCGCCATTGGGATAGACCAACTGCGCCGTAACCCCGCTGTAGCCCGCGTTTTCGCGCAGGAAGCGCAGCATTTGCGGCAGGGCGTCGGGCGAAACTTCGGTGTCTGGATTCAACAGCAGCACATAGTCGGACCGGGCGACCGCGCTGCCGATATTGTTGCCGCCACAAAACCAGCTGTTCACCGTCTGGGCGCGCAGCCGAACATGTGGGAAGTCCGCCCGCACCATATCGGCGCTGCCATCGGACGAAGCGTTGTCGACGACGATGATCTCCAACACCAGTCCCTGGCTGTCGCGCAGGGAACGCAGACAGTTGCGCAGCAGCTCGCGCGTGTTGTAACTGACGATGATAATCGAGAGGTCGAGCCTCGCCCTCGGCTCCTCGGCAGCGCAGGGGCGAGGCGGCGACTCGTCCACAACCCCACTGGGGTCGGCAGAACTCACTGCGAGCTGCGTTCGCGTTGGAAAGCCAGCGCCTCATCCCGCGTTGGCAGCGAAGGGATAGCGCCTTTTTGCAGGCAGGCGAGCGCGCCGACCGCATTGGCGAAATCAAGAATCTGCGGCAGTTGCTCGCGCCAGAGGCCTCTGCGCGCCAGGATGCTCGTCAACATCGCCGCGACAAAGGCATCGCCAGCGCCAGTCGTGTCCAGCGCCTGCACGGCATAGCCAGCGACCTTGATGCAAGAGCCATCGCGCAGATAGGCTGCCGCGCCATCCGCGCCATAAGTAACGCAGATCAGCTGCATGCGCTCTCGCCAAAGCGCGCCGACATCGCCATCAGCGAGAAAGCGCAGTTCTTCTTCGCTGATCTTGAGCAGGTTGGCATACTCTAAGCCAGCCAGCATACCGGCTCGAGCCGCGTCCGCGCTCGCCCACAGCGGCAGGCGCAGATTGGGATCGTAAGAAATAAACTTGCCGGCGGACAGCGCATGGTCGAGCGCCAGCCGCAATGCCGAAGCGGCCGGCTCGCAGATGAATGTGATGCTGCCGTAATGAAAGGCTTGGCAGGCATCGATGATCGTCGTATCGACATCAGCCGGCTGCATCAGCATATCGGCGCTGGGATGCCGATAAAACATGAAGCTGCGGTCGCCTTTCATTGTGTTGCTGACAAAGGCCAGGGCGGTGCGCGCTTCACGGGAATAGGTGATGCCGCGGATATCGACGCCTTCGGCAGCCAACGCGCCAGCCAGATAATGCCCGAAAGGATCATCGCCCAGCTGGCCCATAAAAGCGGCTCGACCGCCCAAGCGCGCCACAGCGGCAGCGACATTGGCGGGCGCGCCACCCGGCGCTTTGACGAAACCAGACGCGTCACCGACTGGCACGCCCATTTCCTGCGCGACAAAGTCGATCAGCAATTCGCCGAAAGACAAGACAGGCATTTGCCTTCTCCCTGCTGAGTCAGCCGGCGGCGAGGCGGATAGCAGGCACGCAGATTAAGCCCGTCCACCGCCGCGCGCCACAAACTCTTTGATGAAGCCGCCGCTGTCACTGGCGATTATCGCGCCAACTACCACACTCAGCTCCAGCTTGCCGAGTATCTTGCTGAGCTGGGTCATCTGCTGGCGCATAATGAGCATCATGTCGTCCCAGTCGACTTCGGCAGGCAAGCCCGGCTCGCGCAAGCCGCGCATGCTGTCGATGTAATCGAGCGCCGGCTGAACGTCAGGGATGTGCAGGGTGGCGGGGTACAGGTGTCGCTTACCCGCCAAGAAGTGCCGCCTCATGATGCGCGCGCCATTTT